>CAOKHZ010000035.1 GCA_948468385.1 uncultured Faecalicatena sp.
CGCGCAAGCCATCTTTCACGTCATCGCCCGCATTACCAGAACCACTGGCGTTTCCAGTACCGTCGCTGTTTCCAGAAGCCTCGTCCTTTCCAGAACCACTGGCGTTTCCGTCACTTCCCGCGTCGCCGCTTCCTTCGCTCTCCTTGGCATCCTCATACGACTTCTCCAGCAGATTGTTCAGCTTGTCATAGTCATATCTGACCTTCTTTCCCGTAGGCATCGTCCACGAGGTGAGCCGCCCCATCTCGTCATAGCCGTACTGCTCCTTACGCCCGGCCGGGTCTTCCCTTGAGGTCAGATTGCCTTCCAAGTCATACGTGTACTTCGTCACCTTCCCCCGCGCGTCCTCGTAGGAGGTCACATTACCCATCACGTCGTAGCCATACTTGGTCACGTTGCCCAGCGGGTCGGTGACTTTGACAAGATTGTCGTTCGCGTCATACTCGAAATGGCTCTTCACGCCCGTGAAGTCGGTCAGCGTGATGACGTTGCCGTGCGGGTCATATTCGTAGCCGTTCGTGTCGCCCTTCTTGTTCGTGTAGGCGACGACACGCCCGTCCGCGTCGTACGTCCAGTTTTCCTTCTGACCCAGCGCGTCCGTCCGCTGCGTCATCCAGCCGTCCTTGTCATAGAGGGCTTGTTCCACGTAGCCCATCGGGTCGGTCACGGAGGTCAGGTTGTAATTGTTGTCATAATCATAGCTGGTCGTTCTTCCGCCCGGCCTTGTAAGCGTAATAATGTTACCCGCCGGGTCATAGGTAACAGATGTCACCTTACCCAACGGATCCGCCAACGCCACCAGTCTTCCGGCCAAGTCATACGAGTACGTATCGGTGCGCCCCAATGGGTCGGTCACAGAGGTCAAATTGCCCGCCGCGTCATAGCCAAAACTGCTTGTCCCGCCCACCGCGTTCGTCATGGACGTGATGTCGTGCACACGGTTGTAGATATAGGTCGTGACGCTCCCCAGGCTGTCTGATTCCTTGACCACGTTGTCGGCCAGGTCATAACCAAGCTTCTTCTCATAGCCCAGCGGGCTCGTCATCCTGGTAATCCTGCCCGCCTTGTCATAAGCGTAACGGTACTCGCCGCCGTTCGGCAGCGTGATTTTCGTCACGTTCCCATTCAAGTCCACGCCATACTCGGTCACGTTGCCCATCGGGTCGGTGACGGAGGTCACGTTCCCGTGCTTGTCATAGCCATAGAGGGTTTCCAGACCCTTCGGGGAAATCTCCTTCACCAGGTTGCCCGCCGCGTCGTACTCGTACTCCGTGATCAATTCCAACGAATCCTTGTATTTCGTCAGGTTGCCAAGGGCGTCATAGCGGTACTCCTGCACGCGCCCCATGGCGGAAACTTCCTTGATCAAACGGTCGATCTCGTCATACTCATACGTGTAAGTGCCGCCGTTTCCGTCCGTCACGCCCGTCAGGTTGTCATTTCCATCATATGTATACGAAGAGACCACGCCGTTCTCGTCCGTGTACTTGATCAGATTTCCATTGCCGTCGTACACGTAACCCAACGTGCCACCCAACGGGTTCGTCTGCGAGACGAGCCGGTTAATCTGGTCATAGGCATACTGCCAGACCGCCCCGTCCGCCTCGGACATGGAAACGAGGTTGCCCGCCTTGTCATAAGCAAATGTCGTGCGGCGGCCTTCCGCGTCGGTCACCGCCGCCAGGCGATCCATCACGTCATATTCATACGACGTGACGCTCCCGTCGGCCTCCGTCACCTGCAACAGACGGCCATATTTGTCATACGCATAGGACGTGACACGCCCCAGGCTGTCGGTCTGGCTCGTCACATTGCCCGCCGCGTCATACATCCACGCGGTCGAATGTCCCTCGCTGTCCTTCGCGCTCAAAGTCCGCCCCAGGCCGTCATAAGTATATTCCACGGACAAGCCCTGCACGTCAGTCACCTTGGTAAGCCGTCCCTCGCCGTCATATTCCATGGACAAAACGTCCCCGGTCGGGTACGTCGTCTTCACGTGGTTGCCGGTCTTGTCATAGGCGTAAGCATACTTCCGTCCCAACGCGTCCGTCATTTCCAACACGTTTCCGCGCGAATCATAGGCATAATGCGTCTCGCCCTTCAAGGCGTCGACGGTCTTTTCCAGATTTCCCAGCACGTCGTACTGCAAGGCCGTCAGGTTGCCGTTTCCGTCGGTCAGGGAATTGATCTCGTTCGTGGCATTGTACGTGTAGCGGCTCGTGTTGCCGTTCCCGTCCACGCTCTCGACCAGGTTTCCGTTCGCGTCATACTTCATCGTCTGGGTCGAGCCGTCGGCGTAAGCCACCCTGGTAACGCGCCCCGCGCCGTCATATTCGTAAGCGGCCGTGCGTCCTTCCTCGTCCGTCACCAAGACCTGCCGGTTGGCTGCGTCATATGCACTCGACACCACGCCGCCCTCCGGGTTCGTCACGGATACGAGGTTCCCGTTATTGTCATAAGCGTAACTCCAAACGCGCCCGCCCTCGTCCGTCTCGGACAGAACCTGCCCTTTCGCGTCATACTGATAGTACGAAGTCGCGCCCAATACGTCCGTTTTCGCCGTCATGTTTCCCAACGCGTCGTAAATCGCACGCTCAACGCCGCCGTCCGCATAACGCGTCTCGGTCACATTTCCTAGAGCATCATAAGATTTTTCCAACACGTTGCCGGTGCTGTCGGTGTAGCGCACCTGCCGCCCCAGCACGTCGTACTCGGAAGTGGCGGTATTTCCCGCGCCGTCCGTCATGGCGGTCAGGTTGCCCGCCGCGTCATAGGTGAACGTGACCGTCCCGGCCTCCTCACTGCTTTGGCTTATGACACGCCCCATCGAATCGTAAGCGGTCGTGACCACGTTCCCCAAGGCGTCGGTCTGCTTCGTCTGGTTCCCGTTCTTGTCATAAGAAAACGTCGTCGTGCCGCCATCCGGCAATGTCTGGCTCGTCATGCGGTAGCCCGCGTCATACGTGTAGGTCGTCGTCTGGCCGTTCGGCTCGGTGACGGACGTGATGTTGCCTACCGCGTCGCGGCCATACTTCGTCGTCCCGCCATCTGCCGCCGTTTCCGACACCTTGTTGCCTTCCATGTCATAGGCAATGGCCGTCGCAAAGCCCAGCGGGTCGGTCATGCTCGTCGGCAGACCCATCCCGTTGTATCCAAAGCCCCACGCATTCCCATTTCCATCCGTGTACGAGACGAGGTTCGCCCCGTCGTAGGCGTAAATCGTGCGGATTCCATTTCCATCGGTCATGGCAATGACGCGGTGCGCGCCGTCGTACTCATAGCCCGTCGTGTTGCCGTTCGCGTCCGTGCTTTGCACGAGGTCGCCCGCCTCGTTATATTGCATCGTGGTCACGCCGCCATTGTAATTGGTGACGGAAGTGACCTGGTTTTTCCCGTTATACGTGTAATGCGCCGCCGCCCCGTCCTCGCGGGTCATCGTGACGACGTTGCCCGCGCCGTCATAGGCGTAGGTTCTCGTGCCGCCCGCCGTCGTCTCGGATTCCAATTGGTTCTGCCCGTTATAGGCGCACGTCTTCGTCGTTCCATCGGGGTACTCGACGAGGGTCGTGCGGTACATTTCGTCATAATGGTAGACGGTGACGTTTCCCTCGTTGTCGGTCGTGGTCGTCTGACCCTCCCCGTAGGCAAACGTGGCCGTGTTCCCATTGGCATCCGTCTGTGCCGTGACACGCCCCTCCCCGTCGTAGGTGTTCGTGACCACGGTGTTGCCGTTCTCGTCCTCCCACGCGGTCATCAGCCCATTTTCATCATAATGATACGTGCGCCTGCCGCCATTGGCGTTCGTGTAGGCAACGAGCCGGTGGTTTTCATCGTATTCATAGGCCAGCTTTCCGCCGTCGGGGCGGGTCACGCCCGTCACGAACCCCCTCGCGTCCTGCTCAAATGCGAACGCCTTGCCCGAGGGAAGCGTAATCTTCGTCAGCCCATAATTTTCATCGTAATCGAACGTCGTCTGAAAGCCCAGGCGGTCGGTCACAAAGCGCAGCACGCCGTATTTGTCAAACGACCACACGTTTTTCTCGCCGTCCGTCAACTCCCATCCGATATGATCCTTGTCCGTTCCTTCATAATGCACCGGGTGCAGTTCGAGCGCGTGGCCGGCCGGCGCACGATAGCTTCCGTCCTCATTTCTGGCAAAGTACAAATACCCGCCGTCGCCCTGCGTGTAGAAAATGCCGCCGTCCTCCATCTGCGTAAGGCCCCGCTCGTATTCGAAGCTCCACCCACGGCCGAACATGCTTACCTGGTTCGCGCCCTTGGAGTTGTAGCTACGCGTGAGGGCGAACTCGCCGCCCAGGTCGGCCAGTGCCGCGTCCTCTTGTTCCATGTAGAAGTTGCCGGTGTTTAAGTTGACCGGCTCAAAACCGAATTCGCAATGCAGGCCGCGCCCCATCAGCGCGCCGTCGATTTTCATCTTGTCGATGTCGGTCAGCTCGCCCGGGCTATACGGGACATTCGTCTGCGGGTTGCGGATGAAGAGCGTGTTGCCCGCGATGACCAGCGCGTCCTGCACCTGGTTGTCCCTCATGATGTCAACAAGCGGCACGCCATAATAACGGGCAATCTTCGGCAGCGTGTCGAACTGCTTCACTTCGTAAATGAGGAAGCTGTCGCTCGCCACTTCTTTCCCCGTCTCGATTTCGCCGTCCGCGTTCTCCTTCGAAGCCCGCGCCTTGATGGTATAGAGCTTGTCCTTCTCAAGCCCCGCGTAAAGCGTTCCCTGCCAGTTGCTGTCCTTCCCGTAATATTTGTTCGCCTGCGGGAAAATGAGGTTGTAGGCGGTGCTGTCCGGATACGCGTACAAGCCCTCGGCCTTCGTCTGGCGGTGCGCCTCTGCCGCCTCCTCGTCCGGAACCAGGTAATATTCCACCGTCGCCCCGCTCTTTGCCAAGCCGTCCGCGAAAATGCCGTCAAACGTCAGTTTCCCGCCGACCGCCTTTTCCGTCATCGGCCGCAACGTGATCGTCGTGTCGTCGAGCGACAAGTCCCGTAAGAATGGGTCTTCTGCCGGGGACCACTCCACGGTCAGGGTCGGCCCGTACACGGAATTGCGGTTGTTCAATACCTCGCACTGCATGGCCGCGTCCAGACCGGAGGCCTCGTCGACGGCCTTTAACACCATGCCGTTGTTGGCGTACGTCCCCTGCACCCAGTCGTTGACCAGCTCCTTCACGTTGTACTGGATGTACTGGTTCGCCCTGGGGCTGGCGTTTTGCACGTCGATGAACGTGTGATTGGCCGGCTGCGTCATCCACGTCACGCCCCCGTCCCACGCATCGTCCACCCGGTATAGGCCGAACTGGGACGCGCCGTTGCTGAAATTCGTCCGCTGGCTGACGGAGAACGTCGCACTGTCAATCTTCACGTCGGCGGGTATGGACTCCAGCCCGCCGGTGATTTTGATGTAGGTGCGGCAAATCCGGTGTATCGAGCCGAACTCGATGTTGCCGGACACGATGCCGTCGTCGTAGCCGACATACGGATAGTTGTTGTCGCCAATGTTGACGTTGGGGCTGCCCTGCTCCACGCCAATCATGCTGAACGACTCGCGGCCCACGTTGACCGTGCTCGGGTCGATGCGCACTGGGTACTGGCGTGCCGTATCGGACAGCCATTCCTTGTCCGGCGTGACCGTGAGGAAGATCCTTCCGTCCCCCTCTTCGACCAGCCCCATCTCGATGTGGATGCTCACCTCGCCCGCCGCGTCCTCCATCGAGGGGGCCTCGAGGATGAACCTTGCCTCTTCACGAGCCTCGCCCGCGTCCTTATCCTCCGGGTAAATGTAAATCTGGTTGTCTATCAACTCGGCCTTCAAGCCGGGAATCTTCAATTCATATCGAAATGCATCCTGCTCCATCGGTTTTCGCAGAATGATGTCTTCCTTGATATTCTCATTTAAAACCGTGTACTGCACGTCGATGCCATCATACACCTGATTGTAACGGATGGCGTTGTCCTTGACCACAGAGTGGGAAAAGTCGCCGCCCTGCGGCACGACTTCCATCATGTCGTCGCCGCGCACGAGCACCATCCCGGCCTCCGGGGTGATGTTCTTCGGGAGCACGACCAGGTAGTCGTTCCGCTTGTTGTGCACGAAGCCCGCGTCGTTCTGGCCGCCGTTAGTGCCGTCCTCTTCGTCCGTTTCGCCCGAAGCCGCCGCGCTGGCCGCGTAGGCCGTTGTCTCCGTCTCCACCAGCGTGTTGTCGGCCAATTGGAACTCGCCCTCGTCGTCCTGGTACGTTCCCACGTAGCCACCGATGACGGTCGTGTACCGCCCGTCCCCGGTGCGGTATGTGCGGGAACCGCCGTCGAAGCTGACCAGCTCGCCCTCCGGCTCCTCCGATATCGGATAAAAGTCCTCGGGTTCCCTGCGCTCGGCCTCTGGGTCGGAGGGGATTTTGCCTTCTTCGGAATCGGCGTCGGCCGTATCGGCATCCGCGTCGGAACCATCCTCAAAGCCGGTATCGGCATCCCTATCCGTCGCGTCGCCATCGGTCTCGTTGACCTCCTTATCCGTCGCATCGGCATCCTTATCTGTCTCGTCAGCATCCATGTCAGAGCCAGACACGTCAACAACCGCATTGTCGGCATCCGTGTCAGGGCCAGACACGTCAACATCCGCATTGTCGGCATCCGTGTCAGAGCCAGATGCATTGGCATCGTTGGTATTCGCGTCCGTATTCGTCTTATCGGAACCCGCGCCATCAGGATGATCCGCGTCGGACGCTTCTGGTAACGCGCCGTCCGTCACGCCCGCCTCTTCCAGTGACTGCAAGGCCTCCGGCCTTGAAAAGTCCACCGTCCGCGGGGTGTTCTCCACCACGTCCTTCGCCTCAACGAAAAGCGGGCCCGTCCCCTGCAATGCCAGAATCGCCGCCAGCAGGAGGGCGACGGAAGTCTTAAGGTATCGTTTTCTGATTTTCCTCTTTCGTAACATAGGGCATTCCTCCTCGTATCCTTTGTAAATGTAATAGCAAATGGAAAGATATTCCACTTACTCCTACATATCATTGTAACGAACTATGCGAGAAAAATCATTTAATATAAATCGAATCTTTTCGAACTCCCACCATCCCCCATATTTCCCTTATTTTCAAGCTTTTCTCAAATTTTTTCGAACTTTTTCGAACTTTTTCGAACTCTTTCGAACCTTCTCGAACTTTCTCAACCCCTCAGCAAATCACCCGCCTTCCCTGGCCGTCAAATATCAGCCGTACGACTTTGGTAAACATTTGCCCTTTCGGAAAATGTTGTTCAAGCATGTAACTAATCTTATACTTATCCAAAACCTCAAACACATCTGCCATTCCATGCCCCGTTCCATCCGTCGTCACGCCTCGTTGCCCCAGACGTTTCAACACATGTCTCGGAAAAGCCGCCCCGTTATCATACACGGAAATCTCATACTCTCCATCCTGATTGTTTCCCATACAAATTAAGACTTGTCCCTCGTCTCCTTTTTTCAAAACCACTTTCTCCGCATTACGGTAAATATCTCCAAACATTCGCAAAAGCAATCCGATTTCTATTTTTTGTCCTTTCAAGAGCGGGCTTATCGGAGCTTGCACAATAATGTCCACCTCAATTTCCTTGTGCGCCGCCTCCAACAAATATCTCTCTAACATGTCGTCCAGCAAAGGGCTTCCCGTGGATACAAACGCCTTTGCGGCAAGCGCTTCCGCCCTTGTTAGCTTTTCATCCGTGTGACAAAGTTCCTGCAACTCCGCCATGGTTTTATTCAATTCTTCTGAATCCCCCGACAAATCCTTCATCTTTTCCAGAACTCTTTCCACCGTGGGAAACACCTCTTTCTCACGGTGATGATACCTGATTAATTCCTTCCTGCTTTCATCCTCTACTTTTTTGTTCAACGCCCACAATACACAGACACCTAACGCAAATAAGAACGAAGCAGTCAGAAACCAATACACGTTACTGTTTTCGTCTCCGCTTCCGACAAATGCCAACACCACACCTTTCGCAAACAGTAAACAGAAACTCATGCCAGCAACTGCAATCGAAGAATTATTTTTCCTAAAATCAAACCATTTTCCTCTTTGTATTAACGGGAAAACGCCCAAAAGTATGATATATGTTAAAATTGCCATCACATGTGCAACAAATTGATAATTTTCCCCGGGAGAACATCCTTGCAATACATATGCCATCATTCCCGTAAAAACACCTATCACATCAATAGCCACGCAAATCATTGTTAAATACATAAAATTCCGTCCTATATTCTTTTTACAATAAAGAATCGTATAAAAATATAATACTACCATTTCAATCAGATAGCGAACACTTATATTCGAAAATGGTAAAACACTTATTGCAATACACACCCCCACCGTAGTTATGGTTAAAATTTGATACTTCCATTCTCTTTTCACACGACATTCTTCTGACAATGTCCAAAAAACAATTAACATTGCCAAAATCCTCATCCATCCTATAATTAATTGCATTATCATTTGTTTCTCTTCCCTTCTAAAAAAGGAATGGACGGCACTTCCCGCATCGCCCATTCCTTTATCTTTTACAGATGTCCTAAGAAATACTTCATCCATTCCCAAAAGCTCATCTTCTTCCCTCCCTTGCATGTTTTCACATAACATACTATTTGGAGAGAGAAAAGTCCGTCGAATCCGGTCAGAGGAATTCGACTTATTCTTACAAGCCCGTTACCTTATCCATTTTTTTGCCATATTTCTAAGAAATTCCGCATTTGTCGGCCTGCCGCTCTCACGGCTCCACTCATACGGATACAATTTTCGCAATTTCTTTTCATACCCACATAACCACACCTTTTCGATACTCTTTCGAATGTTTATCTCCACGTTCCTGCCATTCGTCTTACAGACATATGCCACATAAGGGTACACATCCTTCGTGATACTAACATCCTTTTTCTCCGACAGCACAATGTAAAGAAGAGCCTCCACACATTGCTCCGTACCGCATCCACTGCCTGAAAACCCCATTTCTTCCAACGTCACCCGAATATCTTCCCTATAGACTTTCCCCTGCGTTTGCAAATTTACCTTATCCGCATATACATTCATGCCTTCTCTCGGTTTCCACCGCGTAGCTACCATCTCGACAAAAGTCAAAGGTTTATCCAATGTAAAATTTTTTCCTCCCTTAATGCAAACGCAGTTTGCTCCCCGATTATAAAGCGATTTTGAAAGGTCTTTCCACGTAACCTTGGTAACCACCACGACAAACGGCCTTCCCCCCTGCAATTCATTCAAACCATCCAGAAAACTGATTCCAAAATCTCCGCCCAATTCCAGGTCAAGTATGACCGCGTCCACCCTCGTGCCTTGTAAAATCCGAAGTGCCTCCCGCGTATCATCCGTCTCCCCCGCCAGGCATAATCCCGGATGTCTCTCCTTCATCAGCCTTTTATACTCTTCGCGGACTTCCACCTCGTCCTCCACAATCAGAACTCTCTTCGCATCCAAAACCGTACCTCTTCTCATGTATATTACCGCCGTTTTTAGGGAACTCACAAAACCTTCACGCCCATGGATGGGAGTAAAACGGTCAGGCAAACCGTCCTGCTCCGTTTTCATAGGCTTTCCGTCCCACTATTTATAGGAAACGCATAAATTTAATGCGTTTCCTATAATATTGTACCAAGGTGGCGAAGAGATTTCAATCGACTTTTTTCGACCTTTTTCGACCTTTTTCAATTTATGTCATTGGCATCCATACAATTGAAATCATGCACCATCCTCCTCATTCGAGATTTCAATTTTTCTCAAACGTCAGAGCCACGTCAACATCGGCTGATTTCTTACTTCGATAAAGCATCTGCGGCAATAAGATGGAAATCGTCCCGAAAAGCAGGAACATGCCAAGCCACGCCTCGATCGGATAGTGAAACATAAAATAATACAGCTTCCCCTCCATATAATCCTTCAACAGAAACAACAGCCCATTTCCCACCGTGAGAATTAAAATGGTGCTTACCCCAAAATAAATCAGACTTTCCAAAGCCAGCATCCCTCGTATTTGTTTCTTCGTCACCCCGATATTTCCCAGCAACTCGAACTCCCGCCGCCTCGACGTGGCGTTTCCCATCGACATGCTCGTATAGTTCACGATTCCGGCAAACACCAGGAACAGACTGACGACAAACATCAGTATGCGGCTGCCGATAATGTAAGTTTCATTTTCCGCAATCGCGTCCGAATTGCAGGTAATGGAAAACAATTCGAGCATGGAGGGCTGTCCCGTCTCCAGAAACGCGATGTTGGCCTGGTTCATCCAATTTTTCAACACCTCCTTGGCCGTCGGCTCCTGCCCCTCCTCCACGTTGAAGCGAATTGCAAAATTCTGCACGGTCATATGCTCCCCCAGCATGTCAAACGTTTCCTCGCCCACCGCCAGCCAAATCGTCGCATCATCCGGCCACGCCAGACTCAGACGCGGGAATGCCTCGTCTTCCACGTTCAGGTACCCGCAATTGACCAACGTGGCTCTTTCTTCCGGGCTTGTCGGCACGCCCACGACCAACTCGCTGACACTGAACTCGCTTCCGATTTTTTTCCCGACCTTTTCCTCCTCGCCATTTAACATATTTTTATGCAAAATAAACGCACCGTTTCCCATTCGCATGACTTCCTGCAAATCTTCCTTCCCCATGGACTTTTCCGCATATTTAAGCAGTTGTCCCATGTCCTCCCCGTCAAACACTTGTATGATAATCCACGCGTCCCTATAACCATTCAGAACCTCCATATTAGCCAGACCCTCATCGCTCAACGCGGGAATGTAGCCCCTGATTTTTTCCACCTTGTCCGTCACCTTTACCTGTGCAAGCAAATCCTCCACGTCTTGGTCAGAAAAAAATTTCCTTCCCCCTGCGCCCTGGTCGGAAAAAACCCCACTTCCCTCCATCCCCCATGGCATCGTAATCACACGCATCGCCGCGCTCTGCCTGATTCCAATCACGAAATCTGGATTGGCCTCTAGTTCATTCATCTTGTCAATCCCGCTCGAAATCACGCTGGCACAAAGGATAATCTCCCACCCCAAGACGAGTGAACACACAATGCTAATGAATTTTTTCTTCGAACGCAACACATTCATCCACGCCAGTTCTGACAACACATTCCTTCTACTCTTTTTCTCGACCAGCTTGTGAAGATTGACCTTTTTCGCCGCCTTGCCATCGGTAAAGTCGACCGCCTCCCGGAACGAAAGCTTTTGCATCTTTTGCAACGCGACCCCCGTGGCCACGGCCATCGCAACCCCCGTCAAAGCAACGGATATAAGCAGCCACCTGAAATCAAAGGCGGAGACCACTATCACTTCCCCACCGGCTTTCGTAAGCCCGCCAAGGTACAATTTGCCAATGATTCGCGGAAACAAGCCGCACACGATAATATTTCCCACCGCCACGCCGAAGCCCGTCCCCCCCAACCAGACGCCCCACGCCTGCCTTTTGTAAATCCGTCCCACTTCCTTGTCCGTCACGCCAAATGACTTCCACAGAACGAACTCCCGGACATCCGACTCCAACGAAACCAGTTTCAAATTATAAAGTATGAAAAACAAAAACAGAAAGAGGAACACGCAAAAAACGACCGCCATGCCGTAGCTTCCCATGGAGGCGCGCATCGCCCGGTATCCCGCCGAATCATTGGCAACGATATACTGATCGTCGTTCAGACGAATCTTGGAAGTAAGCTGCTGGCTAACCTGCGACCCGTTCAAATAATCCTGATCCGTCTCCAACAAAATCCTACAAGGAAAAAGCGTCATTCCCGCCTTGCTTAAACGTTCTTTTGCAAGGAAGGCCCTCGAAAGCCCGCCCACGCCGTTTGGGTACTCCTCAAAATAGCCCGACAGCACGAATTCCTGTCCACCCTCCAGTTTTCCGATTGTAAAATCGTCCCAATAAAATTCCAACGAAATCGTCATCCCTATCTTTGGCTCGTTAACGCCAAGCCGTTCCAACACCTTGGTGGACAACATGATTTCCTCGCATTTTTGCGGGTAGGCTCCTTCCATATGGAACAACGCGGGCAAAATCATCGTCTGAAACGTCTCCGCCTCGTAAATGACGCAATCACAAAACGGGGTTCCCTCCGTAAAGAGCTTCCCCGCCCGCTTCTCATACCCGACATGGCTTGCGAAAGAAAGATCCTCGATTTCGTCGCTTATGTCTTCCGTCCCGTTCTCCACGTAGGCATCCGCCGTCGTTCCTGCGGTACAGACAAAACTTTTCACGTCCGCATTTAATTTTCCTTGAACCAGGCTGAACACACAGAACGAACTGAGGGTAACCATCGCCACCGTGCACAATAAAATCAAATTGAAGACCTTGTTTTTCCGCCAGTACGCCCTCACCAGCAAACGCGTCGCCGAAAGGTGCTTCCCCGTCCCCTTCATGACAACGCCCTCCCTGGCGCGGAAAGTTTCCCCGCCTCCTTCATGACAACGTCCTCCCCGTTATCTATTACGGAAAATGCCTCCCTATCGGAAATGCTTAGCTTCCCGTCCTTCATGTGGAAAATCCGATCGGCAACCCGCGCGATACGCTCGTCATGCGTCACAAGAAGGATGGTCTGATGATAACGCTCGCCCAGAGACTTCATCAGCCGAATGACATCCTCGCCATTCTTTGAATCCAGGTTTCCCGTCGGCTCGTCGGCCAGAATGACTGAGGGACGCGTATACAACGCCCTCGCGATTGCCACCCGCTGCTGCTCGCCGCCCGACAGAATGCCAGGCATCAAAAACAACTTCTCCCTGATGCCCAGCTCGTCCACGATTTCCAAGACTTCCTCTTCTCTGACATCGCGGTTCACCAACCTGGACGGCAGAATAATATTGTCAAACACGCTCAGTTCGGGAATCAAGTTGAACTTCTGAAAAATGATTCCGACATGCTCCCGGCGAAACCGCGTGCGCTCTTCCTCCGACAAGGTCTGCAACTCCACCCCGTCTACGTCGATATAGCCCCGATCCGCCTTCTCCAAACCGCTGATGACATTGAGCAGCGTCGTCTTTCCGCTGCCCGACGCGCCGAGAATGACAATGAACTCGCCCCGTTCCACCTCGAACGAAACCTCGTCCAAGGCCGCCAGCGTGTTATCCCCGTTTGCATATAACTTCCTCAAACCATGTGCCTTTATCATCGATAACCTCCCTAAAAATTCAATCATAATAAATCTTCCGGCTTCCCCGGATGCTTTCATTTATCGACTTTTCAATCCACGCAATGGCCCCTTCCGTGTCCCGGTCACGAATGTACGTCCACAACGTGTAATTATTATCATAAAGCGCGGAAATGCCATACAACGTACAAAAATGTTCCCAAAGGGTAAAGACCGGCGTTCGAAACGACTGGAAAATCAGAGGAATCAAGGCGTTTTTGGAAATCAGCGCGAAATCATGTTGAAAATCAAACGCCGCCTGCGAAGCCTCGCTGATACCGCCCGCCTTGCGGATACGTTCCACGTCGCCGCGCAGCACTTCGACCTCCTCGTCGGTTATGTCGGGAATGCACAGTCTGGCCGCCAGCGTGTCAAGCGCGATACGCACCTCAAGTATCGATTTCACCTCGTCATTGCGCAAACGCCCGCCATTAAACTTCATAATCGAAATCAGCGTGTCAATCGTCCCGTTCTTGCGATAATCCTCCACGTAGGTGCCGCTTCTCGGTTTTACGACAAGGAAACCTTTCTTTTCCAAATCTGCAAGGCCGTTATTCACCACGGATCTGCTGACCTGCATCGACTCTGCCAACTGCCGTTCCGTCGGCAGCTTCTCCCCAATTTTCAATTTCCCCGACAAAATCAAGTCTTCCAACTGCTGAACGAACAGTTCCCGCAAAGTCGGAGAACTAATCTTCTTGAATTCCATGATATACTCCCTTCCAAATCCTTTTTCCAGCTCCGATATGAACCCGCCATCCAACCTGAAACCTTCGGCATAATCATTCTGTTTCTCCAGTATAAATGAAAACAAACCACATTTCAACAGGATTTGGTTGTACCAGATACCAAAACCAATTTTTGTAGTGCATTTTTCTGATAAACGACAACAAATTTTATATATTTTTTACAAAAATTTTATCAAACGTTGACGCTTTATACAGACAATGTTAAAATAATGTCAGCAATATTACTAAAACAGTCCGATTCACAGTTATCTGGAAGTTGTCAAATTCATTCATCAAGCGACTTATAAGAAGCGGCTTTCCTACTTCCATGTAACCGAATCGGACTCTTGGTACAACCAACGTTTGCCATGCGGAGCCGGGAATTGCGCGAGCATCCACCAAAGGATAAAATCACGCACGTCAGCATAGGAAACCGCATTCGGCAAAACAGAAAAAACAAAAAGGAGTGAGGCTTATGAGTGGAAGTAAAACGAATGAAGCCCCAAGAGAGTCCATCTTGAAACTCGGCCAGATGATTACCGACCGTATCGGGCACAAGGTGACGGTGGACGACCCGGAATACTGGGGACTGGCCTGCGTCGTAACGGACGAGATGGCCGAAATCGCGCTGAAAATGAAAGTGCGCAAACCTTTGACGTTCGAGCAACTGATGAAAGCGACCGGAAAGAGCCGAGAGGTGCTCGAACCCATCGTAAACGAAATGTGCATCGTGGGATTGTTGGAGTACAACTGGGAAAATCCAGAGCACGTCAAACAGTACGTGCTTCCGATGTTCGTGCCAGGCAGCGCCGAATTCACCAACATGAACAAAAAGCAGTTGGAGGAACACCCGGAACTGGGACGTTTCTTCGAGCGAATGTCCAGACTCCCGCTTGAGAAAGTAACGCCGATGGTGCCGCCAGGAGGAGCCGGCATCGGCATGCACGTCATTCCGGTGGAAAAGGCCATCGAATCGGAAAACCAGTCCGTTGACGTCGAGCACATTTCACACTGGTTAAAAAAATATGACGGAAAATATGCGGCAAGTCCTTGTTCCTGCCGTTACTCCCGCCAGACCTTCGACGAGGGCTGCGCGGATGACCCGGAAGATTGGTGCATCGCGGTCGGCGACATGGCGGATTACGTCGTGGAGACCCAAAAAGGCGGACGCTACATTACATACGAAGAAGCCCTGGCGATATTAAAGCGTGCCGAAGACAATGGATTCGTACACCAGATTACGAACATTGATGGCAAGGACAAAATTTTCGCCATTTGCAACTGTAACGTCAACGTCTGTTACGCGCTGCGCACGTCCCAGCTTTTCAACACGCCGAACATGTCCCGCTCTGCATACGTGGCAAGGACCACGACGGAAAACTGTGTCGCCTGCGGCCGTTGCGTGGAATATTGTCCGGCAGGAGCCGTAAAGCTCGGTCAGAAGCTTTGCACCAAGGACGGCCCGGTGGTATATCCGAAGCAAGAATTGCCGGATGCGGCCAAATGGGGGCCGGACAAATGGACGGAGGATTACCGCGACAAGAACCGTATCAATTGTTATGATACCGGAACCGCGCCGTGTAAGACCGCATGTCCGGCGCATATCGCGGTGCAAGGATATCTCAAGATGGCGGCGCAGGGAAGATATACCGAAGCCCTGGCGTTAATCAAGAAGGAAAATCCGTTCCCGGCGGTCTGCGGAAATGTCTGTAACAGACGCTGCGAAGACGCTTGTACCAGAGGGACGATAGACCAGGCGATTGCCATTGACGAAGTAAAGAAATTTATCGCGCGGAAAGACTTGGAGGCCGAGACAAGGTACGTGCCCCCGATTATCCCGCCATCGACAAGCGACGACGGTTTCTCGGAGCAAATTGCCATCATCGGAGGCGGCCCGGCCGGTTTAAGCTGCGCGTTCTATCTGGCAGAAAAGGGCTACAAGCCGACTGTCTTCGAAAAAAATGAGAGGCCGGGCGGAATGCTTGTTTACGGAATCCCGTCTTTCAAGCTAGAAAAAGACGTGGTCGACGCGGAAATTGACATTATCCGGCAGATGGGCGTGGATATCCGCTGCGGTATCGAGGTCGGCAAAGACGTGACTCTCGATGATTTGCGTGCAGAAGGCTACCAGGCATTTTATATCGCCATCGGCTGCCAGGGCGGAAGAAAGGCCGGTATCGAGGGCGAGGATGCCACGGGCGTGATGACCGCCGTTGACTTCCTAAGAGCGGTCGGCGCGGATGAGTCCTATCAGGTTCCGGGCAGAAGCGTCGTACTCGGCGGCGGAAACGTGGCCATCGACGTGGCTCGCACAAGCAGCCGCTGCGGCTCCCCGGAAGTATCCATGTTCTGCCTGGAAAGCCGCGACATCATGCCCGCCTCCAAGGACGAGATAGCCGAAGCGGAGGAAGAGGGCATCGTCATCAACTGCGGTTGGGGTCCGAAAGAAATCTTGACAGAAGACGGCAAGGTAACGGGCATCATTTTGAAGAAATGCGTCTCCGTATTTGACAACAGCCACCGTTTCGACCCGAAATATAACGAGGACGAGACGATTACCGTGCCGTGCGAGCACGTGTTCCTAAGCATCGGCCAGAGCATCGTCTGGGGCGACCTGCTAGAAGGCTCCAAGGTAGAATTCGGACGCGGCGGGGCGGCCGTGGCAGACCCGGTTACTTATCAGACGAACGAGCCGGACGTGTTTGTCGGCGGCGACGTTTACACCGGGCCGAAGTTCGCGATTGACGCCATCGCGGCCGGAAAAGAGGCGGCCGTCTCCATCCACCGCTTCGTACAGCCGCACAGCAGCCTGACGATTGGACGCAACCGCCGCCAGTTTGTCGAGCTTGACAAGGAAAATATCAAGGTGGAGGATTACGACCACTCCGAGCGTCAAATCCCGCCGATGGATGAATCCATTGACCATAAGAAATCCTTCCGCGACGCGCGCAAGCCATTTACGGAAGAGCAGGTCAAGACCGAGACGGCGCGCTGCTTAGGATGCGGAGCCTCCGTCGTGGATGAAAACCGCTGTATCGGTTGCGGCGTGTGTACGACGAAATGTGAGTTCGACGCGATACATTTGTACCGCGAACATCCGGAATGCAGCAACATGTACCGGTCGGAAGACAAATTCAAGGCAATACTGCCATACGCGATAAAACGCGGGCTGAAAATCAAGTTTGGAAAGAAAGATTAAGAAAACTCCGCATAACTAAGCTCGAAAGAACCTCGCCAAGGTATGCGGGGTACATTCGCACGTAGGCACTCAAAGCACGAGTGCCAAGTGCTCATAGTAAGGAAAGAGAGGGATTTATTATGTTATTTCAAGTTTATGGGGACGGTGCCGGCTGGCAACTGTTCGGATGGGTATTGGTATTTGCAGGATTGATTCTGGCGAACGAATTCGCCCGCCGCACGAAGCAAGGCGGCATCATCTGCTTCTTCGTGCTTCCGGCGGTATTGACGGTGTATTTCATCGCCATCTACGTCTGCGCCGCGATGGGTATGGATTGGGCTTTAAATAACCCGACCTACGTCCATATGAACAGTTGGTTCCATTACGCGAAGCTGTATGCGGCAACCGCCGGATGTATCGGTTTCATGATGCTTAAGTACAAATGGAACATCGGCAAGACGGAATGGTTCAAGGTATTCCCGTTCGTCATCGTGGCAATCAACATCCTGATTGCGGTGGTCAGCGATTTTGAGTCCGGCATCAAAGGAATGATGGCTCTGCAACAATTTGGTGACCGCTGGTGGCTGTCCTCTGAAAACGTATGGCTGTACGGCGGCTGGTGGAACTGGGTGAACGGCATCGCCGGAATCTTAAACATCCTCTGTATGACCGGCTGGTGGGGAATTTATTCTTCCAAGGACAAAAAAGACATGCTGTGGCCGGACATGACCTGGTGCTTCATCATCGCCTATGACTTGTGGAACTTCGAGTACACGTACAACAACCTGCCGACCCACGCCTGGTACTGCGGTTTGGCTTTGTTACTGGCCCCGACCTTTGCCAACATGTTGTGGAACAAGGGCGGTTGGATTCAAAACCGTGCCAACACGTTGGCCTTGTGGTGCATGTTTGCCCAAGTATTCCCGATGTTCCAGGATTACAGCCAATTCACGACCATCCCGGTACTTTATGCGGACGGCTTTATGGATGCGGCGGTACGCCCGACGGCGGCAAACCCGACCATGCAAGGCGTGGTAGCCATCCTCGCGCTGGCGGCGAACGTAGTATGCTTTGCATTTATCATCAAGCGTTCCATCGAGCAGAAGAAGAACCCTTATAAGCAGGAAATCTTCACGGACCAGAAAGATTTCCAGATTGCATACGCAAGGGCGGAGAAATAAGTTTTCAGAAATAAAGACCATAATGGCCGCATTTCCCCGGCAGGAGAAACAAACACAAAACAACACCCTTGTCATCCGCAAGGAGAAAAACACTGGATGCCGTAAATGACGGCTCCAGTGTTTTTTAATGAAAAATATTCAAACACCACTGTTTCCATTTGCTTTTTGCCGGCCTCGCAAGTCCGGCAAAACAAGCAGACGGATTATTTTCCTAAACGCGCCGGTCGCGCACCTGGGAATTATAATGCTTGTTCAACAATGGTCGGATTACATAATAAATCAGCTTGTTTTCCGCATTCGTCATGTAAATGGTAAATGTCACTGCAAAGCCGGCCAACGCGGTGATTAGAAGCGTCTTAATTATTTTGACCAAAAACGTCGGAACTTTCTTCATCTGTCAACACCGCCTTTCTTAATAAGCTTCGGAATCGTCAAAATCAACAAGTGTCGGATCCAGTGGTTGCTCGTTTAGGACTATGGACATATAATCGCTGATGCGCTTGCGCATGTCCCTGCGTGAAACCGTGCGGCAGTCCTCCAGGTCATGCTCCAGGAAAACAAAATGGAAGCCAAGATCTCTGGCCTGCTCTTCCATCATCGCATGAACGCCATTCATTCCTTTGCAGGAGACATTGTCGTTGAAAATTACCATGTCGCAGTTAAACCTCTTCGCCCATTCCCAGACTGCGTTGACATTTTCCCATCCTCCCACCGCGTGGTGGCGCATGGTGGCCTTTTCGGAGAGCAATGCCAGATCCTTGATGGCCTCTTCTGAATCCGTGGTGTTGATTTGATTATACCCCATCGTGGAATCCATGTTCAGCACGATATTGATGCCCCAGCAGTTTTCCACCCAGGTTGGAAAGTCCGTATAATACACCGCGGACGGTCCCCATAGAAATGCCCGATGGCGCGTCTTTCCCGAAAACGGCTCATATTTCTCCTTGTAGGCTTTCGTAATCAGCTTCAACACCTTGCGGTCAGTTTTCGTGAAATAGGAATCCTGCCCATTGACCGAAGCCCAGGAATATAGCCGGTACAAGGATTCGGCAATACCCACGAGCGCACAGTATGGCGTCTTCATGAATTCCCATTTTTCAAGCTCAATGGCATTCTGCTCATTCATTTCCTTCGCGTGTTTGAACAACTCGTCCCAATCATATGTAACGCCGTATTCCTTTTCAATAAAGGCTATCGTGTCCTTCAGCATCTGGGTGGAATAGGGATGCGCGCCAGGCTCATTATGGATCATGGCCAGGGTGACCGGCATGTCCGGAAGCCCTACCCGGCGACGCTGGAACATGGAAGTCGCCTCGCTGGCGTTACAAGGCATGTTGGTGGTAATGAACGCCTTGCCGATGATTGGAAAAGCATCATCGATGGCCACACCCGTCTCCGCCGCGCAACGGGAACAGACATCCGCCGGAAGGCCGAAAGACTCTGCCACGTCAATATAGTAAGGTTCCAGTTGCTGGTCAATGTCACAGATGATAAATTCCGGCAACGTCTGCAAGGGAATCGGAATCAAATCCTTGAACCCGGTCAGGAACAATGGGGGCAGCACCTCGTCATAA
Organism: uncultured Faecalicatena sp.; assembly: GCA_948468385.1. GTDB lineage: Bacteria > Bacillota > Clostridia > Lachnospirales > Lachnospiraceae > Schaedlerella. The sequence continues at coordinate 19,855 of CAOKHZ010000035.1, forward strand.
GGAATCATTTGATCCGACAAAGGGCCTCCGCCCAGACGCTTGTCATTGGACAGCACGAGGGCAATTTTCTTCGTCAAGCTCTGCACGATGGCATGCATGTTGTGGTGCGCGATTCGCAGTTCATACCCCCGATAGCCTTCAAACAAACGGTCAATGAACATAAAGGTTCCCAGGTAAGAACCCATCCACCGATATTCCCAGAAGCCTTTCAGACAAGGGATGGGGGCTGACGCGACCATGGCGGTCATGGATCCCAGGTTCTTCATCCACTGGCCGTAATCATAGAGCGTGTCCCTTATGCCGCGCCATTCCCGGTACTTGGCCACGCCGGTCTTATCATAATAACGGCTTCTAAGCCCGCCAATACCGCGCCTGGCCTGCCAGAGAGGGTCGAACCGTTGCAGTTTCTTGTCAATTCTTTGAACCAGTCCGTCTATCATAATCATGCCTTGTCACCTCCCGGGATTTTTTTAATTTCCAATGCTTCGACAAATGCTTGGAAACGGGTACGGAGCTGCTCGATGCTCCCCAGCGAGTATTCCTTCTCAATGGTGCAGCACGGAATACCCATCTCATTGGTGAAAATGTTGGAGGCCAGAACCTTTTCATAACTCCAGAATTCACAGAACTTCATGTTCTCGTAGATCACGCCGTCGGCACCGTATTCTTTGGCAAGGCGGCGCACCTCTTCGTGGCGCTGGTCAATCTTGCCGCCGTCCATAAAGCGGGCACATTGATTCCACTGTAAATAATGACGGCAAATCGCGTCGTACGCGCTTTCACCCTCTTGGAGGATGATTTGCTCACGGCCGGGGAAACTGCCAAAACAGTAGCGGTCAGCAACGACCATGGCACCGCACATCTCGATTAGTTTCGTAAACTCCGGGTCATCAATCTCGGAGCCGGCCAGGACGACACGGGCACGAAACGGGAACTTAGGTTCCGGCTCCCTGCTTTTAAGCTCCTCCAGCGTATCTTTCAGGTAAGGTAATATCAGAGCGTGCGGGCACACCTGGCTTACCAGCTCAATCACATGGAATTCGTACCCGGTGATTGGCGGGTTGGGGAGCTTGCGGTAATTCCCGATTTCCGTGATAACCTGGCTGATTTCATTGTGGAGCCGGACGGCTTCGCGCATGGCATCCTCGGAAACGTCAATGCCAAACCGGTCACGCAGTTCATCCACCACCTTCAGTTTCAGCTGGGATTTGTAATAATCCAGGCTTGTCTTGTCTCCCTTCATGGGCGGGTCAATAATTGTGACAAAAAAACGATCGTTCTTGACGGGCCTTAGCAGGAAAAAGTGCTCCTCCATGCGCTCCATGGCCGCACAGCACTCCGCGCCAAAAAGCGCGTCAAGATAATGATATCCGCCTTCCATGGCGCGTTCCAAAATGGCCCGGACATAAGGGCAGTTTCTGGTGGTCATGTAATAGTCGGCGATGTTTGTGGATCTCATGCCGGGAGCCCGCAGGCGGCTTGAAAAACAGCCCGGGAGATTTAACAGTGCTTCCGGGATATAATAACAATTATACCCAAGCGCACGTTTTCCGTCCTCCACGGCCCGCGCGACCAGCTCGTTGCGGGCATCCCGCAGGAGATCCTCAAAGTAGATGAAATGTTTTAAATCTTTCAATTGTTACACCTCTTTTCTTAGTAAGTTTTACATGAGTCAATTATATCATCCCTAGAAAAAGCGGTCAACAAATATGTGCTTTAACTCTCCTTATGGTTACTATTCACGGCCTGCGGCCGCGATAGTAACGGCATTCGGCCATTTAAAATCGCCTATGGCAATGGCCGAAATGCCCAATCGACACCATCACTTTATCGAACGGAGGCTGTGCGGCGAGGCGCACAGCCCCGTGAAAAGTAACCTCCTGATGTTACTTTTCAACGAAAAAAGGGAATCACTCTTGTATTCCTTATTGGCTTTGGCTATAATAATATCACGTATTAAATTAGCCGAAAGGAGTGATTAGCTTGACATCCTATATAAAACGTCACGCGGAATCCACCGTGCAACAGCTTTCCAACATGTTTGGCGCAGTTTTGGTCGCGGGTCCCAGGCAAGTCGGCAAGACGACGATGTTGCAGAAATTAACCGCAGGGATAAACTACGTCACGCTCGATGACCTGATACTCTTGGCCAGTGCCAAAGAGGAGGGCAACACCTTTTTCAAAGATAATCCGCCACCGGTTTTTGTGGATGAAATCCAAAAGGCATCGGAATTATTTTCCCAAATTAAAATGATTCTTGACCGGGAACATAAAAAGGGGCAGTTTTTTATGTGTGGTTCACAGCAATTTCAAATGATGCAAGGAGTCAGCGAGTCCCTTTCCGGCCGCGTCGGACTGTTGACCTTGCTTGGTTTCTCCCTGCGCGAGCGATACGGCGTCACCGACAACACGCCGTTTCTTCCCACGGCCGAATATTTCGCAGAGCGCAAAAAGACGTTACCTGAAATTTCCTATGATGACGTTTGGCAAATGATTCACCGGGGTTCCATGCCGGAGCTCTGTGAAAATTCTGATTTTGACTGGCAAATGTTTTACGGCGCGTACGTCCGCACCTATATTGAGCGGGACGTCCGCGATTTGTCCGAGGTGGGCGACATCATCAAATTTGCACGCTTCATGACGGCGGTCGCGGCTTCCACCGGCCAGCTTGTCAATGTCGCGTCCCTCGCACGCGACGTGGGCGTCAGCCAACCGACGGCAGAGCGGTGGCTTTCCATCCTCGTCGCCTCCAACATCGTTTACTTGTTAAGGCCCTACTCCAATAATGTCACAAAGCGGGCGGTCAAGACTCCGAAATTATATTTCCTTGATACCGGCCTTGCGGCATATTTAACAAAATGGAACACCGTGGACGTACTAAAAAGTGGCGCGATGGCAGGAGCCTTTTTTGAAACCTTCGTCATTTCGGAAATCCTTAAAAGCTATTATAACAAAGGCATCGTTGAGCCGCCCTTGTATTTTTATCGGGACAAGGACATGAACGAGATTGACTTGCTGATTGAAGACGGCGGGACTCTTTATCCGTTGGAAATGAAAAAACACGCCGATCCAAGAAAACGAGACATCGAGGCTTTCGATTTGCTGGACAAGATTCCCGGGATAAAGCGCGGGGCGGGCGGGGTCATCTGCCTATATGACCGCCTCGTCACGCTTAAGGAAAACGACCGCGCCATCCCCATCAATTATCTGTAAATCTACCAGTATACTAGTATAGTCCACACTAATTCCCCTTATGTTTTGCTTAATTAGTGAGGACTATACTATCCGTCCTGAATCCCTTTCGATATTTTCCGGGAGTAGTCCCCTCGCGCTTTTTGAATAAAGAGGCGAAGTGGCTCTCATCCGCAATGCCTATCATTTCGCAAATCTCCCGGATGGTAAGATTGGTATTTTGAAGTAAATATTTGGCGTGCGCCATCCGCAGCCGGATGATAGAAAATATTTCTTTCCGTCGTATTCCAAGATGCCGTTTCCGTCATAAGTGTAGAGAATTAAAAAGGAATTGTAATCCGACCTTTTTGTAAAATATTTTTCATCGGCAGTTATTACACAGAAAAATTGTAATAAGAAGCCCATATGTGCACAGATGGTGTCGGGAAGACAGAACGCGATGTTTTCCACCCTCCCACTTATTTGGTATTTTGAATTGGCATCCATGTACTCACGTGTGTTTTCTGATAACTCCCGGGCATCCTCCAAAAGTTTTTTGAATTCCCGTTGGGTATAAGGAACCTTGTGTACATTTTTCAAAAAACGGATATCCATCGCCATTTATTCAGCCTTGCCCGAGGCCGGGAACTTTACCTGCTCAAACCCAATGGTCAATCAGCTTGTAAGCAATGTAAAATGGAGTCAAAAATCAAACTTCGTGGACATACCCACGGATTGCCCTACCAGAGAAAGAGTCGGCTGGACGGCGGACATTTCCGTATTTGCCGAAACCGCCTGCTATCTGACACATCCAAGACAGTTTTTGACAAAATGGCTGCAAGACTACATGAAAGCCATGATTTACCCTGACACGGAAGTGACGACGGCATGGTTTTTCAAAACAACGACACAGCTTGCGGAGATGGCCGCCATTTTAGGGCATGAAAAAGATTATCAAAAATTCCATGCATTGTCCTGCAAATTAAAAGAGGTATATAAACACCATTTTTTAAAAAAGGATCGCGTCGCCTCCAAGAGACAGTGCAAGTATGTCCGGCCGTTGTCCATGCATCTCGTCGATGGCACCGCGGCAGAAACGATTGCGGCCAAACTAAATGAAATATGTATCGCGGGAGAATATAAAATCGGCACCAGGTTTTTGACCACCTGGCAAGTATTACAAGTATTGACAGATTATGGTTATGCAGACACCGCATATAGAATGCTTGAAAACACGAAACAACCCGGGTGGCTTTATGCAGTATCGAAGGGTGCCACCACCGTCTGGGAAAACTGGGAAGGCATCACAAAAAAAGGGGAGCCGGTAGATTCCCATAACCATTACGCACCCGGAGCCGTGGTGGCATGGCTATTTTCCCATTGTGCCGGAATCCGTCCGCTAAAGCCGGGATTTGAAGAGGTGTTAATCCGGCCATTTTCCGGCGGAAGCCTGACGTTTGCCAGGGCAGAATATGAAAGCTGCAAAGGAACCATCGTTTCCGAGTGGAAACGCGACGGTGATGTATTTATGTTGCAAGTCGAGATACCGGACGGCGTACATGCCCGTATAGAACTGCCAGACGAAAGCCACGATGAACTATTCGGGGGAAAGGGCGAATGGAGCGTCCCATTCCGCTCTCCCGCAATCTCATAAAACGCCGGAAAAATATTTTCGGCACATCAACACCCAAATTTCTCCCTCATATATGAGCGGGGGAATCTGGGCGTTCCTTTTTCCATCCTTTTCATAATGGTGATGTTAGGGTCAAAACATGTTTTGACCCCATAATGCCCACGGATTACTCCGCACTATGTGCTCCTTAAAATTCCCGTAGTAAAAACGCCATATACGACAGGAGCGTGAGCACTTGCCCCAACCGTCCCACGTTATAATCCCCGCATCCTCAATCCATTGCAAATTTGCTTTTCCTTATAAGCTAAAGCATACATAAAAAAGTAAATTTTTTCAAGGGTGTTTTTACGAAATCTTACATTTTTTCAAAGAACTTTTTATTCCTATTCTAAACTTTTTCAAACGACTTTTTTGTGGACATTTGAAGCAAATGCCAAACAAGGGCGAATGCAAGACATTTCCTGCATTCGCCCTTGTGATTATCGCTCCCGGAAAGGCTCACTCCTCTCCAATCAGCACCCTCTTCCCTTGGAACGCGAATCCGTATTTACGAATCCTATCTTCGGAAAATCCCTTCGCCCCCAGGCCTGCCGCATATTTTTTCTCTTCAATTTGCACGAGTGCCCGCTTCAACGTGTCTTCCAAGCATGTTTCCCTTTTCGAATCCAGCACCTTGAATTCCAATATCATGGCATCAACATCACCAAGCAATAATGCCTTGATAAAATTGTCATAAACCGTTTCATCCTCCGCGAACCAGTCCCGAATCACGTCGGCAAACATGATACGAACTTCCTTGTTTGTCAGTGCCAGCATGTAATTTTCCCGTCCCGACCATTCATCAAACCCATGTCGTTTCACTTTTAAATACCCACATGCCAGCAAAAGACTCCATACGGCGCTTTCTCTATTGGAAAGCTGACTAAAGACAACCTGCTCGTCCAATTCCTTTTCTACGGCATTTCCACGAAGCAGTTCCTCAAACTCCTCTTTTATTTTGGCGCTTCCCTCACGAAGCAGCTTGCTCACGAGAATATTGCTGGAAGAATTCGCCCAGTATGCCGCAAACCTTTGCTTCTCCAAATAGTTTAAAATCGACCATGGGTTATAAATATCCGCACAATTCCCAAATGTAAAACCGTCATACCAATCCCGCACCTGTCCCACTTTATCTGCCAGGCCAAATTCTGATAACGCGTCTGCCACCTCGTCACTCGTAAACCCAAATGCATCTGCATATTTCACGGACGTGGCCGTCACCACCTCCGGATTATTCAAACCCGAAAAAATGGACTCTTTGCTAACGCGCGTAATTCCGGTCATAAGAGCACGTTCCAAATAAGGATTTGTCTTAAATGACGCATTGAAAATTCCCCTGATAAAAGATACCAGTTCTTCCCAATATCCGTGCACATACGCTTCCTGCATCGGCGTGTCGTACTCATCCAGCAAAATAATGACACGCTTTCCATGATAACGTGCCAAATAATTTGACAGCTGATGGATTGCCATTGTCGCCTCGACCTCCCCCATGCCCATCCGGATACTTTTGAAGAAATCGCATTCCTGCTCCGTCAGCACGCCACTTTCCAGCAAATAGTTATGCTGCGCATACAGATTTGCCAAAATCTGACAAATCTTTTCCCGTGTCGTCTTATAATCCGATTCCTTGACATTGGCAAAGGACAAGCTAATAACCGGATAAGTACCTTGCATCATCCGATACCGCTCCTCGCTCCAAATGGACAATCCCTCAAACAAATCCGCCCGATTGGAATAATCCACGGAAAAAAACTGCTCCACCATGCTCATCGTCAATGTTTTTCCGAAACGCCTGGGTCGCATAATCAGTGTCACACTGTCTCCACCATCCCACCACTCGCGGATAAAGTCCGTTTTATCAATATAAAAAAATCATTTTCCCGTATGATTTCAAAATTCTGATGCCCGATTGCCACCGTCCTCGCCATAAAAGTTTCCTCGCTTTCCACTCACATGACATGTGGTTTTTAACCTTTCGCGGCCGTAAGCCGCATATGAGAAGCACGCTTCGTCCCTTTTATAGAAAGTATAACTGTTTTTCACCTATTTCACAATCCATTTCTCAAAACAGCTCTTTAAATGGTTCCTTTTCACGGGGGTGCCCAAACAGCAGTGAAACCGTGCGCTCGAGGCAAGTTATTGTTCAGCTCCAAGTCAGTCACTGTGCTAACCGGCTCAGAGGATGCCGAATCACCGTCTTCAAATTTTCCGGCTTGCATTTTCGCGCGTCGCTCAAATAAATCTCGTGGTGACGGCGAATGCCGCCCATGTCGGGAACGCACCCCTGCTCCCCAGCGAACGCGTCCATGGCCTCTATCGTCGCGGGCTCGTCGTCATACGGCCCGACGTGCATGCACTGTACGCACAAACCTTCGTCATACGTAAAAAATTCCACCTTGGAAAAGTCAGTTTTCTTTTTTGCCGTGGCTTCTGCCACCGCCCATTCAAATTCTTCCTTCGTCACAAATTCCGGCAGCCGGATCATGGAAATCCACTCGAAATTTTCCTTGTGGGAATAATCAATCCCCTTTACGCCCTCCTGCCACCATAAGCCTTCCAAGGGCGGCACGACATAATCAAAATACCCTTCCATCCGATGATTCCCCATCTTGCTCATCTTGATGGTAAATGCAATTCCATACAAAAGGCCAATCGACTGCTTGTAGGCACCGCCCTCTATGTTTGGATCCCCCTTTCCCCGCACCGCGATAAAATTCATGGGCGGCACAGTCACAAGCTGTGGCTTTTTCTTCGGCAGATAAAACTCTTTATATTCTTTCTTATAATCAAACGCCATCTCTTTTTTCCTCCCTATATGACAACATCACAAGTAACATTTTCCCACACGTTTTCACACGGTCAGCGCAGTGCACAAACCCGGTCAAAGTGCAGCCTCACGCCAACATTTACACTGCTCGATTCGTTTTCCATCATCACCTTGTCTTTCATCATACGCAAACTGGTTCAGCAAGTCGCAAGGAAACTCCTCGCACTGTCCACAATGCTCCAATTGTCTTTCTTCACAACAGTCCTTGAGCGGGCAACCCTCGCCCCAAAACGGTTTTTGAATATGTACGCAGCCCGCACATCCCATCTGTTCGCGATACGCACATTCCCCACATAAAATTCCACATCTTGATTCTATCGTTTTACCATTCATAATAAGACCGTCCTTTCTTTTGTTTACTTGTCAGCCAAGTGTTCATAAATTATACCAAAACAACCACGACAACTGTATGTCATGATTAAATCATCCAACGGTCATGATTTTAAATACCTTTTTCGAATTCCCTCCGCGAAGTTTTTCCAGATCCGTTGTAAATTTTATCATTGAATTTTACAGCAAATCAAGCTATACTATGATTATAGAAACAATTAATAAAATAGAGAAGGGAGCCGAATGACATGCCAAATATTAAACCTATTTCTGATTTACGTAATTATAGCGAGGTGCTGCATGACGTTGCGGTTGGAGCACCCGTTTTCCTAACAAAGAACGGTCGAGGCAAATATGCAATCGTTGATATGCAAGACTATGAAAAAACACAAGCGACACTCCGATTGATGAAAGAACTCACGAAAGGCCGAAAATCTGGTGATGAGAAAGGCTGGCTGACATTAGAAGCCGTGGAGGAAAACCTCGGGCTGACCCATGAATAATTTGTATTTATCCGACGAGGCACAAAACGACCTCGCGGAAATTAAAGCCTATATTACAGAAGAACTCGAGAACCCTGATGCGGCTCTTGCCACAGTAAAAAAAATCACAAAAAATATACGCATTTTAAAAAACCACGCATATGCCGGAGCACCCCTATCTTCAATAACGGACACCGACAGTGACTACCGTTTCCTTGTATGTGGAAATTATCTTGTTTTTTATAGAGCCTGCGAAAGCAATATTTATGTGGATCGCATTCTATATGGTCGCCGTGATTATATGCGCGTCCTATTTGACGATACACGAGCACCAAAGACAAGCGAATAAAACGTCAACACAAAAAGTTTCCTTGCATGATTAAACCATCCAACGGTCATGATTTTAAATACCTTTTTCGAATTCCCTCCGCGAATGCCAGCACCTCCCCGCGAAATTCCGCCGGTTCCAAAAGTTCCGCCCCGTCCCCAAAAGAGGCAATCCAGCCGACGATGTTCATTTTGTCCGTAAATCCAAAGGAAAAAAGCAGCGTCCCATCCGGCTGCGTGGTAAAGCTGTCCATGCCAAATTCTTCGATAAGCCGCCACTTATATTCCGCCCCTATGATGGCCTTCACCTGGTACACGGTCGGAAACACCCGCTCCCCCGAAAGCTCCGGCAATGGGGCGGCACGCTTTTCAAACGCCTCGCCCGCCTGCAAGTCCGTCATCCTCCCCAGCTTAAAAAGCCGAAAATCCGCCCTGCTTTCGCACCATCCCCAAAGGTACCAATTGGCCCACTGGAATATCAGGTTATATGGTTCCACGGTTCGTCTGGATTCCCCTTTGGGAGCAAAATAAGTAAAAGAAACCTTTCGTCCAAAAAGAATCGCGTCGTGCAGTAATTCAATCTTCGGAGCCAGAGACGCCTTGTACCAGGAAGACAAATCGATTAAAATATGCGCGTCTCCCTTCAACAAATCTGACGCGCCCGCCGACAACTTCTCCATCAACTGGGCGTAACGATTGGTTCCGCTTACGCTGTCCAGACTCCGAAGCCCTGCCAAAATGGCCTGCATGTCCGACGTGCTTAAGCACGTGCGGTCGATTTTGTATCCCTCCATGATGGAAATGCCGCCATTTCGCCCCGGCTCCGTCACCAGCGGAATCCCCGCCATACAAAGGGCCTCTACGTCCCTATTGATGGTGCGGCGTGAAACCTCGAATTTCTCCGCAAGGTATGGCGCGGTCACCTTCTCCCGCTGTAATAAAATAGATAAGATTCCTATCATTCGGTCAAGTTTCATGGGATCCCTCCCTCGTATGCAAACACGATTTTTTATCTGCCGTCAGAACCAGCGTCCCTATAGGAACCTGCCCAAACAAATCCCGGATCTCGTCCGCGCACCCTAAGGCCATCGCAAGTTTGGTCAATAACAAAAGGGAAATTTGTCCCATCGACTCAAACCGCTTAAGCGACCCTAAGCTTACGCCGCTCATCCGGCTCAATTTTTCCTGCGAAATGGAACGCCGCCACTTTCTCTTCAAGCCCTTCTCTGTCTAATATATTATCTATTTCCTCCAAAAACAAATAATTCTGGATATTATATTATCCAAAATCATTTTACATCATTCCCATTTTCTTGTCCATGGGTTTTCACTTTTTCTCCGCCCCCTTCTAAAAAATCGAAAAAAGCATCATAAAGGAAAGTCAAAAACAGCCGTTAGCTTTTAGAAATTTTAAAAAGCGACCTTGAAACGGCCTATTTACAAGGGTTCTGGGACTTGCGGCCGACAAACTGAGATTTTTCTATATGGTAATGGATATAGAAAATCCTTTCAAGCAAAAACAAGAAAGCAGGTGTTATTTATGAAACTAAGTTATTTTGAATTGTTGTCACCCGAACCCATACAGATGCCCGACATAGGGCACGTCATCTGTCCGACATTGCGGGATGTTTCTTCCCTCGGCCACCTAAATTATCTGCAATGCCTGAACATTTTGACGATGGAGCCAAGAACGCTTTTCTCCTCCACGGAAGGCCGCGCCATTTTGCAGACCGTGTTAAACTTCTTTATCAAGGAAAACGTCGTTTCCTTGCCGGATCACCCGGTACTTTTCGTCAAAAACAAGGACACAAATGTCGGAACCATCACGCTAGATAACTATCCAGAATTATGCAATGTCATCTGCCAACGCATCAAGCATTCCGCCGCCATGCGGGAAGACGCGTCAAAGGTCAAAAGCAAAAAGGCCGCGGAAATCATGCAAAAGCTGGAAAATGGAAGAAAAAAGACCGCAAAACAAACAAAAACGGATGAAAACATGGAACTCGCCAACATCATATCCGCTGTTGCAAACAAAAGTCCGTCGCTCAACATGATAAACATCTGGGATTTGACGATTTTCCAGCTTTGGGATTGCTTCCAAAGGCTTTTAAACAACAACATATATGACATGCAAGCCATGGCCGCCGTGACGTGGGGAAGCAAAGACGACCACTTCGACGCGAACGCATGGTGTAAAAAACTTTAAAAAAGGCAGGAATCTTCCAAAAACCTTATTAACAGCCGCCTGAAATCATTAAACAATACGATGTACGTGAAGGTACCGGCAAATTTTTCAAAGACACCAAAAATTCCGTTCCTTGTTTGTTTAGAAAATATAATGCGCAAACTACTCACGCGCGAAGGATAAAAAACGTTTGTTAGCTTTTAGAAATTTTAAAAAACAGCCTTGAAACGCCCTATTTACAAGGGGTTCCAGACCTATGCTTGGCAACTTGAGATTTTCCTATATGGTAGGGAATATAGAAAAGCATTCCTATACCAAACAATACCATCCATGATATTCAGGCCATGACGGTTGCGACAAGCGGAAACATGAATAACCATCTTGGCGCAACCGTTTGGTCTTAGAATATACAATTATCATAACACAAAACAAGGAGGAACAAAAAAATGAGCAACAAAAACATGGTAAACAGGGAGGTCTGTGACCTCATTTTTGTGGACTATTCCACAAGGAAGCCCTTTCTCAACCTGGACTTCGCAAACGTGACCACGACGGAGCTTACCGGCGAGTCCGTGTTCGCCTACGGCGGCAAGGGACACCCGAAGCGGGTGCAGTTCGCGGGAGAACGCGGCGGCACGCTGACGATTGAAACGCAGATACAGACGGTCAAGCTGTGGCAGCTGATTACCGGCGGCGAGGTGAGCAAGTCCGCAAAATTCGTGACAAGGGTGGAAGCCGTCGTTGACGACGCGGGAACCGGAATCACGCTTTCTGACACGCCGGTGGCCGGAAGCGTGGTCGTATACGCGGATGGCGATGATTGTGGCAAAGAACTGGCCTGCACCGTTGCCGACAAGGCCATCACGCTGACGACCGCCGTCACGGGTGGTGACAAGGTCATCGTGTATTACATGAAGGAAGTGACTGACAAGGTGGAGAGAATCAACATCAAGTCCACGAGCTTCCCGAAGAACCTCACCGTATACGGCGACACGGTGATGAAGACCGAGGACGACGACCTCCTTCCGTACAAGCTGACCGCGTACAAGGCGGCCCCGCAGGGCAACATGTCGCTCTCCTTCTCCAACTCGGGAGACCCGGGCAGCATCACGATCACCTGCGACCTCCTGGCCGACGGTGACGACAACATCCTCGACCTGGTTTTAATCGAGGAGTAACGCAATATCCCGCGGCAATCGCCAGGGTCATGCTTGCAGAACCCTGGCTCATTGCCTATGGGAATAAAAAAGAAGCAAAAACTAAAAAAAGAAAGGATGATAAAAAATCATGAAAAACTCAATTGACGAATTACTAAAGGCGCTGAACAAGGAGATCTCCGAGGCCTCGCAGACCATCGGCAAGAGTTTCAACCTAAACTCCGGCGTCAAGCAACTGGTCTCGCAGATTCAGAGCGCGATATCCGACCTGAAGGCGGTCAACTCCATGCTGACGGAAATCCGCATGGAGAACGACAAGCTCTCGAAAAAGGTGCTTGCCCAACTTGGCAAGGAATCCTTTGGCATCGCGGGCAAGTACGGAAAAGCCGCCACGGACTACCTGGCCAGCGTGCAGAAGATGGTGCGGGCGGGACATGAAAACGCGGCCAGCATCGCCGAGCTTTCCCTGGCGGCACAGAACGCGGGCAACATGACTGCCGACCTGGCCGAACGAATGATACTCACGACTGACAAGGCCTACAAGATGAACGGCTCCGTCGCGAACCTGACCAAGGTGCTCGACGGCATGAACCAGATATCGAACAATAACAACGTGAACATGGCGGAACTTTCCGAAGGACTGTCAAGCATCAGCCAGGTGGCGGCATCCCTCGGGGTGGACGCGGGCGAGGCGGCCGCCGCGCTAGGAGCCATGATGGAGGCGACACAAGCGGAAAGTTCGCAGGCGGCAAACGCCCTAGAGACAATCCTGCTTTACACCCGGCAAGTGTCCGACATCGGAAAAGGCGTTGACACGGAAGGGCTGTCGGCCTACGAACGCGCCTGCAACGCGTTAAATGTCAGGCTAAGGGAAACAAAGGACGGCGTGGTTGAACTTCGCGACCCGATGGAGGTGTTAGGCGAATTATCCGCCGCATACAACAAATTGAGTGACTCCAGCACGCGCAAGACAAACTTGTTGGACTCCCTCGGCGGCGGTCAGACCGCGGCACAGATGGACGCGTTGCTCGGCCAGTGGTCCACTTATGAATCCATGCTCGGTCAGTACAAGTCCGGAGCCGGCTCGATGGCGAGGGACGCAGAAAAACTGGCCGACTCATGGGTGGGCGCGTCGAACCGGCTTTACAACACATTGACCAGCACCGTGTCAAACGTCGTCAATTCCGATGCCGTCATCGCGGTGACAAACGGCCTAAATGGCATCCTCTCCGTCGTCAACAAGGTCACGGAAGACCTCGGGTCGCTCGGAACCATCGGAATCGGAGCCGGATTATTTGCCGGACTAAAAAACGTGGGTAGGGTGAAACGTGACCCCTCATGAACGAATATGCCCACGATGCATGCGTTTCCCACCCAGAGGGTGGGTTTTTACATGCGTCCTTCGTGAAATACACGATTGAATCCCGTGTGGAATCAACCACCGCATGCCCGACACGGGCATGGCAGATATGGCATCCCTCTACAGTATGGATGCACCCTTTCGCAATTAAGGGTCTTGAAAGTCAGTATACAGGAAACGCTACTCCCCCACGTGGTGACACGGACGGCACAGTGACAATGCGGAGCCTGATGACAACGAGCAGATGACAGCGTGCGGTAACGTACAGAAATCCTTTTAAGGATGGAAACCTCGATGAACGAGTGCTAATCTCAGAGAGCACCAGGGCGGGCGGTGTTGGGTGAAACTCCCGGTGCTGCAAGGCGTGCTCCAAACTTTGCCGAGTGTGACGGTTAGTAATTGACGTTAGGAATCTTGTCTCCTACGATCACACAATTGTGGAAACATCATCGCTGGACAAGAGGGCGATGGTAGAAGAATTACCCCCATATATTAAAGAAGAGATGTACAACGGAGTCGATGAAATAAAAATGAACCATCAGGATAATTTGACGGTTCAGTAAGCATTTCAAAAAACAATGTATGATGTAAGCAAATTCAAAAGTAAAAGAAATCTCACGCTATTGATAAGATTACCATGTGTATCCGCAACTATTGCATTTAAATGATTTGTTAATCTTGTTTGAAAAGATGCCAAGGCCTAGGATGCTCGCACCGCGCTCCGCGCCGGAAATGGAACGGACATTCGTGCTGCCACAAGTGGGACATTTTGCTCCTGACCCTTGATAGCTAGCCCATGGAGAGCCTTGGCTCTTTTCCCACGCTTCACGTTCCTCTCTTATTTTAGGGTCATAAGTATCTTTGATAAGCGTTTCAATGTAGTGACTGATTAATTCCTCCTTTTGCTTATCAGACATATCCATTGACTCCTCCGGCGTAATTTCAGTCTCGATTCTCGGTTCCTTACAAAATGAACACATGCGATTCACTTTGAAACTTGCACACTTTGGACAAATTTTCATTGTTGGTACCAATTTATCATCTCCTTATTTTTATATATTTTCAGTTTACTACAAAACACTAAAAAAATAAACCTATTTTTTATTTTCATAAAAGCATTCAGCATCTTTCGTGATACTCCACAATCACGAAATCATAGTACGGTATTCAAAACATATGAAACGGATGTTGATACCCTTAGCAGTAAAATAGGATTTAATAAACGAAGCTTTTCAGAATGGAGTTCACAAGTAAGCCAGTCTTTCAACGAGGCCGGAAGAGGACTTAGCGGATTCAAAGAAGCATTCTCGACCGCTTTTCATTCTCCCCAAAAGACAAATGAAATAAAACCAATTGAAGCCTCTAAATTTGATGTGTTATTTGAAAGGGATACAGAAACCTTTTTTAAAGATTTCAACCAGAACGGCTCCGAATCCCTCTCAACCTTATCGCAATGGTGTGACCAATTTGAGGCAATGGACAAAACCATGCGTTCTTATCTTGTCGACTGTATGCAAAAGCAAGTTCCAGCTTCATTTGATGATTATAACAAATATGTGAAATCCGCGATAAAAAATAACGAAGAATTTTCACTTTCTACCAAACTAGGTTCCATGGGTCTTCAAGCTCTTGCCACGGCTGGTAACATGCTCATTTCCTGGGTCGCGTCAGCGGCTCTGCAGTTCGCGACAGAAAAACTTTATGAGATGGCAAACGCCTCCAAAATCGCCAAGGAAAAGGCGGAAGGTTTCGCGGCCTCGGCCAGCACCGCCATGCAGAACATGTCAAACAATGCAAACACCATTGCCGGACTCAACGCGGAATACCAGTCCCTGGCAAAGGGCGTGAACAACCTGGGAGAAAATGTGTCCCTCTCCGCCGAGCAATACGCCCGATACAAGGAAATCATCGGACAGGTGTCCGACATCATGCCAGGCATGGCGACCCGCTTCAATTCGCAAGGGGAAGCCATCGCCTTTACCAGTGGAAAGTTGGACGACCTGACGAAATCATACGAGAACTACATGCAGGCGCAGGCCAAGGAATTCGTCACAAAGGGCGACGAGGACGGGAACACGTTCCAGGACGCTCTCGACAACTTTAACAACAACAGCGAGATGGGAACCGGTGAAAATTTTTGGAACACGATTAAAAATTCATTCGGTTTCTATGACGAGGATGACCTGCCGGTGGATACCATGATTGGCACATTGAAGGAGCTACAAGGCAAGACCAAGGAAGAAGTCGTTGCATTCCTAAAGGATGTCGACTTTGACGCAAATGGCCAATACATGCAGACCGAAGGCAATCGCGCGAAGGCAATCGCCCAAAGCATCCTTGAGACAACTACCGGCGAAATTCAGGACATGTCCGACAAGGAATTCCAAGTGCTTCAGGACTCCATCGCGTCCAACATCCAACGCATGCAAAATGAAACCGACGTGGACATGAGCGGCGTTACCGCCGGGTTGCTCCAAACCGCCTACGCAAACGACAACTTCTGGGCCATGGGGGAGGAGCAGAGGAATGGCGTGACCACCATGCTGTCCTCCATCAACGCCGACACGTGGAAGGCACTCGGAAAAACGACGGAGGCCGACGCACAAGCCTTCGTAAACGACCTCATCGCCTCTATTTCGAACAAAAACGGAGACGTGTCAAACGCGTGGAACAAGCTGTTCGAACTGGATTCCTCGACCCTGAGTGCGGACGAATACGCCACCCAGGCCGAGGCGTTCATGAAAACCATTTGCGAAGCAATGGGAATTACGGATGAAAGCGAACAAAAGAAGTTCATGATTTCCATCGGGTTCGACATCGACACGACCAGGGGAATGGTGGGCGGATTGAAAAAAAAGCTTGCCAATGACGATGCGGGAACGCCTAAAGAAACCCGCGATGAACTCAATGCAAAAACCAATGACTGGGTAGACACCTTAACGGAAAAGGAACTGGAGTTGGCAAATTCCGGCGCATTTGAGGAGGCGTTGGAAAAACGAAAAGATGCACTTGACGGGGCAGCTTTGTCCGTCGCAGATTACATGGACATACTGGAAGATTTAAAAAGCAAGGAAGCAGCCATGGGAGAAACGACCCCGTCACGCACGCTCGCCGACATCAACTCCGACAAGTCTTCCCTGGATTCTCTTTTTAATAAGTTCGAGTCCAGCGAGACCGGCGGTCTCGGGCAGGAGGAAGTCGCAACCATCCTGGAGGAAAACCCGGAATATATCCAATACCTCACCAAGGTCGGCGACCAGTACCGGTTAAACCAAAAGGCGCTCGACGACTGGAACGCCATCATGAAGCAACAAGAAGGAGCCATTGACAACCAGATGGGCGGGAACGCGTACCTTGAAAACTACGGCGGCCTATTGGAAAACATCAAGGGCGACGAGTCGCACGGCGAAGGAAACGGGCTGGGCAACACCGGCATGGCAGAGGAAAAGATGGACGCGCTCATTGAAAAGAACCGGGAATTAAATCAATCCTTGAAGGAAGGAAAGATTTCCACGGCCGAGTACTTCGACAGCCTTTCCGAAAAGATTACGGACAGCGGGCTGGAAGAAGCCCTTGGTTCCTTGAACGGGCAGTTTGACGATACGACGGATTACCTGGAGGAAACGGTCAGCGTGCTCGGTGCCGAATTATCAGACGCGATGCTGCAATCAAATAAACGATTCCTGAAAGGTGAGACGAGCGTCAGCGACTACGCGGATGAATTGAAAAGCGGAGCGAAGGCACAGCAGAAACTATTGAAATCCACATACGGGCTCGCCATCGGGCAAGACGGGTACGCCGAAGCCATGGAAGGAGCAGACGAGGCGGGAAACCTCATGGACTCGGTGATGGATGACAGCCGGTTTTCGGAATATGATTGACGCGGTAAAAGACCTCATCACGTCGGCAGTAGGGGCGAACTTGTCCGAGGAAATGAAAAGCATCTGGAAACCCTCGGCATACAACATGTAATGTACAAACCATTTTATATAGACACAAGGAACTGGAAGTGAAAATTCCATTCCTTGTTTGTGTACAAAATATAATATGCAAACAATGAAAATATTGAAGAAAAAATGCTTGTTAGCTTTTAGAAATTTGCAAATATGGCCTTGGAACGCCCTATTTACAAGGGGTTTCGGACTTGCGGCTGGCGAATTGAGATTTTCCTATATGGTAAGGAAGATAGAAAATCCTCTCAAACCAAAAACGTTTATCAGACATACTTCTTTCTTTTCTACAAATGGCGGTACTGCCCTTCTGGCGACATCGTCATTTGTTATTACAAGATTGATGATAACAAAAAGACATTTCTTCACTCCGATTTGCATGCAGGTTTGTGTACAAAATACGACGCGCAAACCACTCACGCATTGAAAGAAAAAATGCTTGTTAGCTTTTAGAAATTTTTTAAAACGTCCTCGAAACGCCCTATTTACAAGGGATTTTGGACTTGCGATTAGCAACTTGAGATTTTCCTATATGGTAAGGAATATAGAAGAGCAATCCCATGCCAAACAATACCATCCACGATATTCAGGCCATGGCCATTACGCTAATGTCAAAACAAGAACAACCACCTTGGTGTAGCGGCCTGGTCTTAGGATATACAATTACCATAACACAAAACAAGGAGGATATAAAAAAACGAGTAACCTCACCGTAGACGTAATAGCAAAACTAAACAAACAACTATCAAAGAGTTCCATCAACAACGACTTGAAATCGTTGAATAGCACGATGTACGTGAGAGTGTTGGCGAAGCTTTCAAAAACGCTCGCTTCAAGAGAATTGAAAAAACAATTAAAGGAACTGGACAGCGAATCGGCCGCCCAGTCCGCCGAGGAAAAGTGGAAGCAACTGGCCGCACGGTTCAAGGACTTCTTCTCTTCGGCCGCCATCTTAAAATATGTGCAAAACACAAAAAGAAAATTCGAAAAGCCTCTTCGTGTCTATTGAAATCATGGTTAGATAATGATACAATCATGATACTTTAGGAAAACACGAGGGAGGTTTTTACCATGGGAAAGAAAATCGTTTGTGAATCATGCGGGACGATTTTTCCATTTGAAAAGGCGAAGGACATGACGGAGTGCCCCGTTTGCGGAGCCGCTTTTGATGAAGAGGAGCCAACACAAAAGGAACCGCTTAGTTTTGGTGAAGGTATTGAATTAGGACCATATGACTCGTTTGACGAGGATAAAATTGACTTTTGGTGGTACAGCATAGACGAACCCGGTATATTAGGTGCAAATCATCCGGGAATGACCTATACCATGTGTGCCAAATGCAAAAAGTCTTTTAGTTTAGCAACATATCCACTTGCCAGAATAGAAAATTATGTATTTATTGGTTCTGAAAACTATGATACATGTAGGCAATGTGGAAACGAGTTGAAGAATCACATCCTTTCCAAACGTCCAGAGGACTGGGTGGATACAAGACCGTTAGTCAGAACAACCGAAAACATTCCCAAATGCCCCACTTGTAGTTCGACCAACATCCGAAAGTTATCGGCCACATCAAAGCTCGTGGATGTCGCCGTGTGGGGTGTTCTTTCCCGAAAGGCACACAAGCAATGGCACTGCGACAACTGTGGCAGTGAATGGTAAAACAACAAAATTTAGAATCAGAAGACCTAAGTCATAAGACGGTTCATGGAGAGCCGTCTTTTTGTATGCAGATTTTTAAAGGAGGATATTCAAAAATGAGCAAATTAACAGTAGACGTAATAGCAAAATTAAACAAACAACTATCAAAGAGTTCCATCAACAACGACTTGAAATCGTTGAACAACACGATGTACGTAAGAGTGTTGGCGAAACTTTCAAAAACGCTCGTTTCAAGAGAATTGAAAAAACAACTAAAAGAACTGGACAACATGAAGGTCAACGTCGGAACGAAGATCAAGGTGAACAAGAGTACGGAAGCCGAATTACGAAAAAGCATCAAGGGATTGCAAAAGACCGTGTCCGACCTGGAGATTGGCCTGAACACGTCCAAGATGAAAGCCGAACTGCAATCCATGAAAAACGAGATGCGGCAAAAGATTGACAAGTCCCAACTGGCAGACTTCAACCGGGAAGTAAAAAACAGCGAAGCGGCCGCCCAGTCCGCCGCGGGAACATGGAAACAACTGGCCGCACGGTTCAAGGACTTCTTCTCTTCGACCACCATCTCCAAAGAAGTGCAAAACACAAAAAGAAAACTCGAAAAGCCCCTTCGTGTCTATTGAAATCATGGTTAAATAATGATACAATCATGATACTTTAGGAAAACGCGAGGGAGGTTTTACCATGGGAAAGAAAATAGTTTGTGAATCATGCGGGACGATTTTTCCATTTGAAAAGGCGAAGGACATGACTGAGTGTCCCGTTTGTGGAGCCGCTTTTGATGAAGATGAGCCAACACAAAAAGAACCGCTTAGTTTTGGTGATGGTGTTGAATTAGGGCCATATGACTCGTTTGACGAGGATAAGATTGACTTTTGGTGGTATAACATAAGTGAACCTGGAGCACATGGGGAAAAAGATCGTGGACACACCTATACCACTTGTACCAAATGTAAACAGCTTGTTGGTGCCGCACCCTATCCAATTGCTAGAACACAAGACTACCTACTTATCAGTTCTAAATACCATGGTAGATGTGGTAGTTGTGGAAATGAATTGAAAAACCACATCCTTTCCAAACGTCCTGCAAACTGGGTAGATACAAGACCATTAGTTAGAGAAACCAATAACACCCCCAAATGCCCCACTTGTAGCTCGACCAACATCCGAAAGTTGTCAGCCACTTCAAAGCTCGTGGATGTCGCCGTGTGGGGCGTTCTTTCCCGAAAGGCACACAAGCAGTGGCACTGCGACAACTGTGGCAGTGAATGGTAAAACAATGAAATTTAGAATCAGAAAACTTAGAACATAAGGCGGTTCATGAAGAGCCGTCTTTTTTGTATGCAAAAAAGGAGGATATACAAAAATGAGCAAATTAACAGTAGACGTAATAGCAAAATTAAACAAACAACTATCAAAGAGTTCCATCAACAACGACTTGAAATCGTTGAACAACACGATGTACGTAAGAGTGTTGGCGAAACTTTCAAAAACGCTCGTTTCAAGAGAATTGAAAAAACAACTAAAAGAACTGGACAACATGAAGGTCAACGTCGGAACGAAGATCAAGGTGAACAAGAGTACGGAAGCCGAATTACGAAAAAGCATCAAGGGATTGCAAAAGACCGTGTCCGACCTGGAGATTGGCCTGAACACGTCCAAGATGAAAGCCGAACTGCAATCCATGAAAAACGAGATGCGGCAAAAGATTGACAAGTCCCAACTGGCAGACTTCAATCGGGAAGTAAAAAACAGCGAATCAGCCGCCCAGTCCGCTGAAGGAACGTGGAAACAACTGACCGCACGGTTCAAGGACTTCTTCTCTTCGACCGCCATCTCAAAGGAGATTCTCTCCCAGGTACGTCAGGCGGTTGACACCGCAACAGTCTATCCACTTACAAGGTATCCTTGAACGGCAGAACAACAAAAGACCCCCTAAAGAAAACATAATGAAAAAAATTTTCAAAATCCCTCAAACGTTTATTGAAATAAAAAAAGGAGGATGGTAAAATTATAGCAAAGCAAAAACTAGAGGGAGGTTTTACCATGGGAAAGAAAATTGTTTGTGAATCATGCGGGACGATTTTTCCATTTGAAAAGGCGAAAGATATGACGGAGTGTCCCGTTTGTGGAGCGGCTTTCGATGAAGAAGAGCCGAAGCAGGAAAAACCACTTAGTTTTAGTGAAGGTGTCGAATTAGGCCCATATGACTCGTTTGATGAGGATAAAATTGACTTTTGGTGGGAAAGCATACATGAACCGGGAATTTATGGCGAGACAGATAACGGATATACAAATTTAATTTGTACTCAATGCAAACGAGTTGTAGGTTGCACACGATATCCTATCGCCAAAATAGGTAATTATGTATTAATTGATTCTAAACAAAACAAAGCATGCAAATATTGTGAGAACATTATGAAGAATCATATTCTTTTAAAACGCCCAGAAGAATGGGTAGCTTCAAGGAGAAAAATTAGTGCTGTTAATGTATCTGATAACACCCCCAGATGTCCCACTTGCAGTTCAACAAACATCCGCAAGTTATCTGCAACATCAAAACTCGTGGATGTCGCCGTGTGGGGCGTTCTTTCCCGAAAGGCACACAAGCAGTGGCACTGCGACAACTGTGGCAGTGAATGGTAAAACAATAAATTTT
>CAOKHZ010000036.1 GCA_948468385.1 uncultured Faecalicatena sp.
TATCCGAACCACAGCGTTCTATTTATTTTATTTCCCCACCCCGTGAAAAGTAACATTTTCAATCCCGTGTCCACCACCGGCCTTGCATGGTGGACGTAGTCGTTTGGAAATTTTTGGAATTCTTCTGTGCTTGTCTCGAATAAGACGATGGTATAAACCTTCTTGACATCCTTGTAGCTAAACCTTTTCCCTCTTTCGTTCCGAACCCGCTTGTATTGCCGCAGGAGCAAGTCCGAGGAATAGCAGGCACAGCGTTGGCCGGGAAATTTGTAGCCGATTTTTTGGCATTCGACATTGGCCAGGCTGCCATCCTCCAATTCCACTAAGATGTCCATAAGAAGCAGGGAGCCCTCGTCCGCAATACGACCGTTATCACCTGGAAGGACGCTTTTTATCCTCACCTTTTGTCCCAGCAAAAGGGACAAAAGCGTTTCCAGACGTTCCGGCTTGCTTTCCGGATTAAAAATTTCCTTGAAAAAAGCGTCATAAAGGATTTTCACGCCTTTCATCCCGCTTGTGAAATCCAAGAATTCCTTTTGCTGTTCCTCTATCCAGCTGCTAAATAAATGATTCAGTTGCTTGTTCTGCCGAATTTCTTGTATAATCTCGTTCTTTGTCCGAATCATCGGAAAATAATTCCTTAGTCCTTTTACCATACGCGAAGCTCCTCCTTCATGTTCTTTGCTAAATGTTGTGTTATCGTCATACTACGGTATTTTTTAGCGTCGGTGTATGGATGGAAAAGCGTGTTGTGTTGCCACTTTTATACCGACACTGCCATCATCGGATACAGCTTCGAATGGATGCACCGAAAATGAGAGCCAAATGGCCAGACGAAGAGCGGGTAGGATTTCCCCTCTTGATACTGTGTACTTAATACGAAAACATCATAGCACGAGCCATCATAGGAATACAAGAGCAAATTTCTCAATTGTAATTTCTTGTGAAAGTTGTATAGATTTTAGGGCCGAGAGTTTGCTTGTCAGGGATTCCGATGTCATCCTGCATCAGATAAACCCTTTAAAAATCACGGTTTTCATGCTATTTCCCGATAATTTACCTTACCGAAAAAATGCACAACTCCGTTTCAAGTAGATTTATCCCATCGCCATCTGATACATACGAGCAGATAGAACAACTTTCATTGCAGAAAAAAAAATAGTCTGGGCTAACACGAATCCTTTCGTGTCCCCAGACTACGAGTTCCTATGCCGTGGGATATTCCACCACGAGCAGCTTTTACCGTGCGTTCACGCGGTACTTCCACTGCACGCCGGTGGAATATAGAGAGAAAGCTTAGTGCTCCGCTTTCGCGTAAAATCCCCACGTGGCACCTTCCACGACCATGGTGTCCGATATACGCCCCCCTTTGCCGCACATGGTAACCAAATGAGTTATATCGAGTATCAAACATTATATCTATTTTTCCAACATCCTGGCACATTCTTTCAGGTTTTTTATAATCGGCAAATGCTGTGGACACGCGCCCTCGCACTGTCCGCACTCGATGCATTCGGAAGCCTTGCCGCCCTGCTCCACCGCCTTTTCGTAATCCGCAACCGCCGCATCCATCTGTCCATTGCCAAGTTGCTTGTTCATGGCAGAAAACATGTCCGGAATCGCAATGTTTTTCGGGCAACCTTCCGTACAATAATGACACGCGGTACACGGAATCGTCGAGGACTTGCCAAGAATCCTCTGCGCCTCCTGGATAATCAACTGCTCCTCCTCGTTCAATGGCTGAAAGTCCTTCATATAGGAAAGATTATCTTCCATCTGCTCTAGATTGGACATCCCTGACAACACGGTAATGATGCCGTCCAATGACGCCACGAAACGAATCGCCCACGACGCGTAGGACATGTCCGGGTGGTATTCCTTGAACAGCCTCTTTACCTCCGCCGGGGGATTGGCCAACGTCCCGCCCTTTACCGGCTCCATCACGACGACGGACTTTCCGTGCTTTCTGGCCACCTCGTAGTTGGCCCTCGAGGACACGGACGGATTCTCCCAGTCGGCATAATTGATTTGCAATTGGATAAAGTCCACCTCGGGATGCTCCGTAAGCAGCTTGTCAAGAAGTTTTGGCCCGTCATGATAGGAAAAACCGACATGGCGAATCAATCCCTTCTCTTTCTGCTCCTTCACAAAATCCCAGATATGGTACTTCTCATATTTTTCATAATTGTTTTTCATCAGGGCATGCAGAAGGTAATAATCAAAATACCCCGCCCCCGTCCGCTCCAGACTTGTCGTAAACTGCTTTTTCGCCGCGCTCTCGCTCAGAGCCATCCCCGCGTTTAGCTTCGTGGCCAACGTATAGGACTCCCTCGGATAACGGTCAACCAACGCCTTTTTCGTTGCCGCCTCGGAACCGACATAGACGAATGCCGTGTCAAAATATGTAAAACCGGCTTGCATAAATTGATCCACCATCTTTTTTGTCTGCTCCACATCGGTGCGCAGTCCCTTCTTTGGCAAACGCATCAACCCGAAACCAAGCTTCGGAACTTCTCTTCCAAAAAATTCTGACATTTTCAACGTATCGACCTTTCCATCATTTTATCATCATTTTCAACATATTATTCCCGTTTCTATACACCATCTTGGCATTTCCAGTTACCGTTCTCACACACGGTAATTCCCGTCACGAAATCGTCACCGCTATCCCGCGACACTCCACCTTGCCCGGCTTGCAGCCAATAAAGTGCAGTTCGATTTCCTGCGTCACGCATCCCTTTCCCGGTTCGATTCGCACGTCCACCGTTTCTTCCCTCCGCGTGGTCGTAAAATCTATGTAACCGACCTCGTCGGCCATATGGTACTTTCCATTTCCACCGTAGACGCGCACCTCAAGCTCGATAAAGTCTTGTTTGTTTCCCTTGTCCGCGGGCAACATCGGTATCACCGCGCCCTCGCGGACGAACACGGGAATCCGCTCCAACGGGCAGAGAACCGTGTACTCTTTTCCTCCTTCGAACACTTCCCCCGTAAAGAAGTCCGTCCATTTTCCCTTTGGTAACCAGCATTTCACATGTGCCATCTTGTCCCGTTTGCGCTTCGCAAGCACCGGGGCCACGATGACATTTTCCCCAAAATAATATTGGTCTTTGTATTCGTAAGCCTGCGGGCAGTCATTCAGGTAATACATCGGCATGACGAGCGGCACGCCCTCCTTGGCCGTGCGCACGTTGGCCGTAAATAGGTACGGCAACAACTGGTGGCGCAGCCGCAAGAAGTCCGTCGCGATTCTTTCCGCCTCTTCTCCGTAAAGCCACGGTTCCTTGCTCCATTTGTCCCGCGTGGAATGCAGACGGTTAATCGGGGAAAACACGCCGTACTGCAACCAACGGACATAAAGCTCCGCCTTGCCCCTGCTCAACATGTGGCCGCCAATGTCGTGCGACCACCATGTGTACCCCACGTTGGAAGCCGCCGCAGTGAAATACGGCTGATAGGCAAGGCTCTTCCAACACACGATCGTGTCGCCGGAAAATCCCAACGGATAACGGTGCGCTCCCGTCCCGCAATAACGCGACAAAATCAACGGCGTGCGCCCGTCCCTTCCCGCGTCCATCGTATGGTAGTGGTTTAACAGCCACAGCGGGTCAAGTCCCTCCACCTTGGACGTCGTGCCCTGCTGCCAGTCAATCCACCAAAAATCCACGCCCTCGTCCTCGTACGGGTGCAAGACGAGGTCAAAATAACTGGTCACGAACTTCAAATCCGTAAAATCAAACGGTACCGGCCGTTTTGTGTCCGGGTCAATGCCATTGGCACGAGCCATCCTCGGATACTGTTCCTCGAAATAACGGATGCCGTCATGCGGGTGCAGATTCATCGTGATGGCCAGCCCCCGCTTCTTCAAATCCTTAAAAAACTCTTTGTAATCCGGGAACAATTCTTTCTCAAACGTGTAGCCCGTCCAGCCCGGCCCGCCCCATTTCATGGTCGTGCCGGCATCCTCGGGAGCATTTTTCACGATGTGCCAGTCCATGTCGATAGTGGCGACCGTAAACGGAATGCCCTTCGCCCGAAACTTGTCCATCAGGGCCACATATTCGTTCTGGCGGTACGCGTAATAGCGAGACCACCAGTTGCCGAGCGCGTACTTTGGCAAAAGCGGCGTAAAACCGGTCAGTTGGTAAAATTCCTTCAGACCGCCCAAAAAATCCTTGCCAAAGGCAAGGACATAACGATCCACCGTGCCTTCCTCGCGCGAGCCAAGCGTCCCGTCCGTATTTAACAAAAGTGATTTCGAATCGTCAATTTCGGCCACGCCCTCCTCGGAAAACACGCTATCCTTAAGCTCGATTTTTCCTTTGAACTGCCCGTGCATGATCTTGGAACCATAAGCGTTGTCCAACGTGCGAAACGTCCCGCCAAGCGGCGTCACGGACTGGCTGTCCACCCAAGCGCCCTCTTTCGCACTCGCAAAATGCACCTGCACCTTGAGCTTTTCCATGTCTACCTTGAACGCCACGCTGCCCGTGGTAATCGTGCACGTATCTTCCTCCTGCGAAACCGTGTAATACTGCGGGTCGCCAAAATGCCGCCTGAAAATCTTTTGCGACGGCCGCTCCTCGAACTGCTCCTGCTCACTATATTCTATACGCAAAATCCGTTGCGACAACACGCTGAGGCGCACCTTCCCTTTCACTACCGTCTGCTCCCTGCCAATCGGTGCCGTACTTATCCCAAACCGTTCCATGATCACATCATCCTTTCCAAAATTCCTCCTTTTATTATATCAAAAATGAATCAAATCTCAATACCAAATTGCATTTTTCATCCCCGGATGTATAATCATAAATAAGACTTGCCAATTATCGGACCGTCTCTTACCAAATCACGTTTCCGACTGATAAGAGACCCGACAATTCTTTTTATAACATGCGATTCCGTATTTATGGATGGTTTCCATCCCGTCTTGACGGAGAACTTCGGCATATCCGTTCTTCTCGATTTGCGCCATCGCTTTAACACAAGTTTGCTCATATTCTCCGTTTTCGGCATATTTGACTTCGATGATGCAACCCGTTTTTGTCGAAGGAATTTCCAGGCGAATGTCGGCGTATCCGATTCCCGATTCCGCGTTCGACTTCACGACCCAACTCCCCTCGGCCTGCAACAGCCCCAACAATAGTCCATGATAGAAAT
Organism: uncultured Faecalicatena sp.; assembly: GCA_948468385.1. Lineage (GTDB taxonomy): Bacteria > Bacillota > Clostridia > Lachnospirales > Lachnospiraceae > Schaedlerella. The sequence goes on from CAOKHZ010000036.1 coordinate 5,161, forward strand.
TTTCCTTCATTTCTTTTTTCACGCAAGTGTCCCGAATGCTAATTGACATAGACATAAACTCGTTAAACAACGTTTGCACTTTCGTGTCATCCCCCGCCTTTACGGCATCGCAAAAGCACGCCCACCTGTCCGTATCGCGCGTGACGCTCAATTTGAACCAGGAACGGATACGCTTTTCATAAATTCTTAGCACTTCCTTATTCGGAATCACAAGCGTGTGCACCTCGCCCTCCGGCCGCTTTGCATCCGTCAAATACCCGGTGGCAAAAAGCACGCTCCACAAATAGGTCTCACGCACGTCTTGATCCGTACTTCCAAGGTCGGTATAGGTCAACTCGGGAATCAGCACCTTTTCTATCGCCTCGCCAGAAATCAGCGCCTCCATCTGGTTCTTAGTCGTCTCCGTCGCGTTTGCTAAAATGTCCTGCACGATGGCGTTGCTGCTGCTATTTTCCCAATGTGTTTCCATGGGAGCATCCGGACGCGCCCGTAGCTTGTCACATTGATTGAGCACGTCCCACGGACAGTACACGTCCACGTCTCCAAAATGATAGCCATCATACCATTCCTTGATTTGCCCGTACGCATGCTCGATTTCATAATAACGAAGCATCTCCCTCACTTCGTCATCCGTAAAGCCAAAATATTCCGCAAAGTCCACATCGGAAATGGTTCTTACTTTGAAGTTATTCAACCCGGTAAATATACTTTCCCGGGCAATTCGCAAACATCCCGTAATGGCGGCGAAATACAAATTCCGATTTGTCTTAAGAACCCGACTGAACAAAGAACGAATCAAATTCACCATTTCGGAATAATAATCGCTTCGGTATGCCTTGTCTAAAGGAACGTCATACTCATCTATCAAGATAATGACCGGAATTTTATAATGCTTAAAAAGCAAGTCTGTTAAAAGCCGCAAACTACCATGAAGGTGAACCGTTTTTTCAAAATCACCTCTTATTAAACGAATCAATTCTTCTTTGTCCAATGCCGTCAGTTCGTCACTGTTTAAAAGAAAGTCAAGTCGTCTTGCCTCCTCGCTAATCACACTGCCCAACATGTCATATGCCATCTGGAAATCCATTCCCTCCACGTCCTTTAAGCTGATGGAAATGACGGGATACTTTCCCATGTACCGTTCACAAATTTCCATCTCTTTGGAAATCGCCAATCCTTCAAACAACGAAGCGTCCGCGCCAATTTCAAAAAAAGATTTCAACATGTCCATGGTCAGGCTCTTGCCAAACCGCCTTGGCCTCGTAAAAAGGTTCACGCTTCCACGTAACTCTATAAAGTCACGGATAAAATTCGTTTTATCGACATAGTAAAAATCGTCCCTCTTAAAATCCTTGAAAAATTCAATTCCTATCGGAAGCTTTTTCTTTCTTCCCATAATGGTGTACCTCCATTTTTTGAACCATTAACAAAAAGCCCTTTTTATATCCTTATATTTGATTTCCATGGAATCTTTTGTTAATCATAGTATAACATTTGTCATGGATAGTATAACAATTTTAAGGGGACGATTCAACAGTAATCTTTACAATGTCACGTTCCCTAGCGGAGTTGGCTCCGCACTGCTCGGCTGGTTTCTGGAACTGGGCGGATACGTTGGTTCTGCGGCGACCCAGACCGCGGGCGTGCTTTCGATGATTCAATTCTTGTACGTCATCGTTCCTACTATTTTGGCACTCGTCATGATTGGACTGTTAAGCCTTCTGACGGTAGAGAAAACAAACAAGACCTGGGACGAGGAACACAAATAATTTCACTTTTGATATAGGCAACTACCGAAAAACGAACCCCTGCGTCGGGACGAGGACACCAACACGGTTGATAAAGAGCGGAGTGCGATTCCCTTGGGAAAAGCCTCCGCCCGGTAAACTCCGAAAACAGTTCCGAGCCGACCAACATGGTCAAATCACTCAATCTCGTTCAATTTCGTCCCATTCGTCTCCTTCACGGAACATGCAAAAATCACCGTTCCGATTGCCACGCACGGAATGGAGAACAGCGCGCAAAACAGCGGCAGGTTGTCCACCATTCCCACGAGCGCTGAACTGATAATCATTCCTCCCATGACTCCCGCCAGCATAAGCAGCGCCGCGGCACCGGTAACGGAAAATTAGCCTGGAAAGCCCTTCATTGTAGCCCAGTCCCATTCCTTCAACAAAAAATTCCGTAATCACGTTAGACTGTATGGTTCCTCCCACCTGGGATATCGTTTCGTCCACGATATGGAGCAGGGTGACGATGACCGCCAACGCAATTAAGTAATGCCGTGGCTTCGGCCTCGCCTTTACCGACTTCCATTTGGCAAGTTCCCTCTGTTCTTTTGCATTCGTTCTTTCCGCATTTTTCATTGTCCTTCTCCTTTGCATGGCGGGCACATGGTACCTGCCCATTATTTTGCCTTGATCTTATCCTGCCTTTATCCCATCTTCCTTTATCCTATCTCGCCTCTATGACCACTTGCCTTTCTTCTATTTCCTCACATCCCTCACAAGAAAACCGAACTTTTATATCCCCCGTTCCTCCTTTCGAGCGCACTACCGCAATCATCCTTCCGTTGCAAGTGGTAAAGGCATCGGCCACATAGCGTTCTTCCGTCTTATGCGCGCCAGACCCCACCGCCAGTAATTCCCCTTCACCTTCCACCTTCACGAATACCTTTTTTTCCAAGGGGCGCACGATGCCGTCTTTGTCGCCCAACGAAACGTCAAAATACACGACATCCTCGCCATCCGCCTTCAAATACCCTTTTTCGCACAATACATGAATCTGTGTCCCGCCTGATGCCGAACGAAGCGAATTCCTCGCAATTTCCGCTCCGTTCCTATCGTAGGAAACCGCCGTTATCACCCCTTTTTCATATGGCACCTTGAAGGTGGCAACATAGTTTTTCAGTCTCTTTTTCCCCTTAGATTTCCCGTTGACAAACACTTCCACCCATTTTCCGACGGACGCGACCCGCACGGTCGTTTTCACTCCCTCGTAACCGTCAAAACTCCAACTGTCAATACCATCCGTCATACGGTAAATGGCAGCTATCATTTTATCCTTCGCATGCTTCGGATGGGATACCGCGATATGCGGCTTCTTTTCCACGCCCCAGGCAATCGCCAAATCATATGCCATCGTGTCCCTATGGCCTATGATGTCATAGAGCCCGCATCCTGCCGCAATACACGGATACGGTTTGGAATACCCTCCCGTGTTCTTATTATAATCAATCACGCCAACCCCGCATTCTCCCAGGTAATCCCAACCGGTCCAGTAAAAATCACCAATCACATGCGGCAGTTTCCGCGTCAGGTCAATTCGTTGTTTTTGATCCATCGGATTTGTTTCCGAACCCACGATGACCCTATCGGGGTACCACTTGTGGTGCAGTCTATACGAAAGCTGTCCATAATTATAACCCGCGATATCGAGTGCGCCGAAAATTCCCTTTGTCGGCTTATTCGTGACGAATGGATTATTGACTATGACCATCAGGCCTTTTAAAAGTCCCACAAGCGTATTAATCATGACGGAGCCGTTCTGCTCCGTATCAGGGCCGCAGGCTTTTGGATTCACCGCGTCATCCAGACTCATCTCTCTCTTATCACCATTTGCGGAAAGCGTGACTCCCTTTGCATATAAAGTATTAAGCATCAGGTTTACCCCGCAAGTGACCGGACGAGAATCATCCAACTGATGACAAACCTCTACCATCTTCCTTGCATATTTTACGCCTTTGGCGGAAGCCGTCTCTGCAATTTCATTTCCAATGGAATACATCACCACGCAGGGATGGTTAAAACATTTCCTGACCATGGCCGTCAAGTCTTTTTTCCACTCTTTCTCGAAATGGAGGGCATAGCCATATACGCCGGTTGACGCGAACCAGATGTCAAACGCCTCCTCCATCACGTACATTCCCAATTCGTCGCAAGCCTCCAAAACTTCCCTCGACCTTGGATCGTGCGCTCCACGAATCGCGTTGAACCCACCTTCTTTCAAACGGCGGATTCTGCGCAAGGCACTCTCCTTGTATTCCTTCGCCCCCAGCGGGCCATTATCATGGTGAATGCAGACTCCACGAAGCTTTACCATCTTTCCATTAATCTTCAGGCCAAACCGGCCTCCCCATTCAATCTTGCGAATGCCGAAACGTTGCGCGTCCGTGTCAATCACCTGGCCGCTTTTCAGCAAACGGACTTCAACGGTATAAAGGTTCGGATGCTCGGCATCCCAAAGCCTGGCGTTTGGCACTTGAATTTCACAATGGCGGCCCGTGCCGCTGGCAACAATTTTCCCCTCCCATAAAATGTCCGTCACGATTTCCGTATCCTCTCCACCGGTGCTTTCCACCGTCACCTCAAGAATTGCCGGATTGTAAGACTTGGTGACGACCTTTACCCCGTCTTCCTTGACGTGCTCCTTGTTTGCCACAATAAGGTGTACCGGACGATAAATCCCCGACCCGGAATACCAGCGACTGTTCGGAGTCTGGGAATTGTGCACATAAACCAAAATCTGGTTGTCCTCGCCTATCCTTAACTTGCCCGTCAAGTCCACGTAAAAATTAGAATAGCCATAAACATGTCCCCCCACCTCTTCCCCATTCAGATAAACATGGGAATCCATGAATACGCCCCCAAAATCCAACATCACCGTCTTGTCCTCAAATTCATCCCCTGCATGTAGCGTTTTTTCGTAATAATAATCACCTCCTGGATAAAAAGCTACCAACGGGCCGTTGACCAGCCGGGGAATCCTATCCTCCAACTGCATGGCATCATGTGGAAGCGTCACCGGAATCTTCGTTTCCGGACTCTCTTTGGAATAAAACGTCCATCCCTTGTTAAACCGCCGCCTTTCCATCTTTTCCTCTCCTTTCTTTTCTCCGCTTTTCTTGATACTTTTTACGGGTTCCCTTCCAATATCATTTTTCTTCTTGCAAAAAATCAATTTATTGGGTATAGTTGGAATATATAACGGTTTTCCCTTGTTTTCAATGACACTTCTTATGCAAAACGCCAAAAGCGGTATCATTTTATGATACGCGCTTTGAACGATAACTTTACAAGAACACAAAGTACATAAGAATTCCAGGATACCATAGGAGATAAAAACATGAAAAAAAACGACCTTCAATCTTTAGCCATATATTCCCCAGACAACGTACCGGCACTTGCCGACGCGTTGATAAAACATGGAAAGCGAAAATACCGCCACCCCATCACCTTGCAGGAAATAGAACTCCACCGGCAGGAAATCATTGCGAACATGTATGACTTGGCGGAAAGCATCACCTTCCATGCCAGCGAAATCCCCATTTTTGAAAACTTCCGTTCCATGGAAGCCTTTATGCATGCCCACGATTATTTTGAGATTATGATTATTTCGGAGGGAACGTGCGACATGGCCATTGAAAGCAGCATCTATCACTGCAAGGCCGGCAACGTCCTATTTTTCAACCGCAACATCAAACATGCGGAACTATATTCCCTCCATACCGAATGTCGGATGTCTTATCTTTGTCTGGAAAAAGAATTTTTCGCGAATTACCCGAAAGAATTCGACCCGCTTTTTCAGCGCGGCGGTCAATTGGAACGATTTGTCCATGCAAACCTGGAAGAAAAGCAAGTGAACAAAAAAGATTACATGATATTTGAACCACTCTCTGACAATACATCGCTTTTTTCTCTGATTGGCGAAATAAAACACTCCTTTTTGGGAAAAAAACGATTTGCAAAAATCGAGGTGTATGCCAAAATCGCCCAACTCCTCTGCCTGCTCGAGGACGAGACGTTCTACAAGCAAGCCTACGTGGATTTGGGCAATTTTCCCGACTTGAAGCTGGCCGAGGAAACCCGAAAAATCATTGAGGAACACGATGGCAATATTTCCCGCGCCCATATCGCCCGATGCCTCAATTACAGCCCGGAACACACCTACCGGATTTTCAAGAAAATTTACGGCATTTCCGTGAAGGAATACTGCCAATTGCTGCAAATGCGCCACGCCTGCCAGCTATTGAGACAAACGAACCAAAGCATATCCTCCATCATCATCGAAGTTGGATACACTAACAAAACACAGTTTTACAAAGTCTTTTACGAAGTCTATGGGTGCACCCCTCTGGAATTCCGGGAGAAAAGGGCGGGATTTTCCTAAATTCCCGCCCACATGTGGATGTCCTTCCCTTTCTTCGCTTTCACTTTGACATCACGATGTGCACCCGATTCTGGTTCATCACCCGCAGGAAACATAATGGTAAAAATCATCCGTGTGCATATGTACGGATTTTTCCATGCCGGATTCTTTTGCAATAATGGCTGACGTTGTAGTTTTCCCGGTTCCAGGTGGGCCGGTAATTACAACAATTCTTCCCTTCTTCATTATATTTACCCCTTTAATTTCCGATTTCTCTTTTTATATGACTTCCCGAAAAGCCGGAAGTTATAGTTCTATCTCTTTAATGCTCTCCACTCATCTTCTAAAATTGACATCAAAATATCATCAGCATATTTGCCCTCGTCCATAATAGCGTCTCTCAAAACTCCCTCTCGTTTGAAACCTGCTTTTAAGTAAACCTTCTCTGCTCTTGAATTAAAAGAATATACATCCAGTTCTAAACGATGTAACCTCAATTCCTCAAATGCAAAACTACAAGTTACTTCCGTAGCCCAAGTCCCAATTCCTTTTCCTCTTTCTGTTATGTGGTAGAGAGCAATACGAAAATTTGCACTACGCAAATCCCAATCAATTTCATTGATTACGCTTTCACCAATAATTCTTCCATCAGGCGCAATAATCAAAAAGAAGTATCTATCATTGTCTTCCAGAGATTTGAGAAAAAAAGACGTTACTTCTTCTTTCGTAAATGCCTCTTTACACCCTGTTAATCGCGCCACCTCCTTGTCTAAAGGACAAAAATTTTGTTCATAATAATTCGTTACATCTTCGGCTTTAGCCACTCGTATTAAAAATCCATCCTTTTCGGCAATAATATTTGCACTCACATTGCATCCCCTCTCTAAAATTAAACTTTTGGATTTTGTTTAGCTTCTTGTATCGTTACAGTTATGCTATCACCAGGATATCTATTTATTTCCTTTTGTATGTCCTTACGCACGCCAATAATATAACAAATGGTACCATCAGGGTTCTTTACACCCATGTTCACAATACTTCCACTATATAAAACATCATTGAACGTAGCCACTACTTTTACTCGTCCCTTTCCAAATTCCTTTTTTATATCAAATGGAACTCGTACATACGCCCCACCTTTATCCGGTACGGATTCAATAACGGCTTCAAATTTATAAACTTTTTCATTCATGCCTATATTACCCATCCTCTCTTAGCACCGTATGTCTAACATAAAATTATCATAACATGAAGAAAGGATGAAATACAACAATGAAATGATAGAATCACCAGTTGATATCACGCACTCAAACAGATATAATAAACCTTGACATGTCGTGTCAGATTTTAAATGGTATTCTATTGCCGAAGGGAGGAAATGGCGATGCAGGAGAGCAGGTTATTTCGAATCGTATATTATTTGCTTGACAAGGGACGAGCCACGGCACCGGAATTGGCGGAAAAGTTCGAAGTATCGGTCAGGACGATTTATCGGGACGTTGATGCCTTAAGCGGGGCGGGCATCCCCATTTATGCCGAAACGGGCAGAAACGGAGGCATCCACCTGATGCATGATTTTGTCCTGGACAAAGCCGTATTGTCGGAACAAGAAAAACTGGAAATCCTTACGGCACTACAGAGCATAAATACGGCGCAGAACGTGGATGACAGCCAGACGTTGCAAAAACTTTCTGCCTTGTTTCACATTGATTCCGGAAATTGGCTTGAAGTGGATTTCTCCAGATGGGGGAACGAAGAATCGGATGATAAAAAATTTGAATTGCTGAAATCGGCAGTCATCCATCGTCAAAGCGTCAAAATTTATTATGCAAGTTCGTACGGGGAGATACGTAAAAGAATCGTTTTGCCATGTAAGCTTTCCTACAAGTCAAAAGCATGGTATTTGAAAGCATTTTGTACGGAAAAACAGGACTGGAGAACATTCAAATTAAACCGTATTTTGGATTTGGAACTTTTAAACGAGCGTTTTCCCCCTCGCGACCTTCCAAAACCGGTTGACCGTTCCGAGGGAGAATATCAAGAAATCACGCTTCGCTTTCCAAAGGACATGGCATACCGTGTATATGACGAATTTGACAAAACGCAAATTAGGCGGCAAGAGAATGGAGATTACATCGTTTCTGCCAAAATGCCGGAAGACGCGTGGCTGATAGGCTTCCTGCTCTCGTTTGGAACCCAGGTGGAACTCCTTTCGCCCGCCTATCTGAAAAACGTTCTGGCAGAGCAAGCAAAATTAATCTATGAAAAAAACAAAGCCTGACATAAGATGTCAACATTTCTCTGATAAAATTGCAGATAGAAATTGAGTAAACAAAACGAGCCACACTTCTTGAAAGAATATCCAAGGTTCAGGAAGATGCCCGCTCGACAAACACAATTTTTCTACAATATGCACAGAAATATACACAGAAAGGAAAAACGAACATGGGAAGACCTACAACAAAAACAGATTTATTAACCGCGGCAGCCACAAACTATGAAAAGCTAAATGCCCTGATTTCGGGATTGACGCAGGAAGAACTGCGCACGCCGTTCGATTTTTCGGATGACGTAAAAAAGAAAGAGGCTCATTGGAAAAGGGACAAGAATCTTCGCGACGTTTTAATTCATCTCCATGAATGGCACCAACTTTTGCTTGACTGGGTACGGGCAAATCAGGCAGGCGATAACAAGCCGTTCATTCCCGAGCCTTATAACTGGAAAACCTATGGAGCCATGAACGTGGAGTTTTGGAAGAAACATCAGGACACGTCACTGGACGAGGCGAAGGACAAGCTGCAAAAATCCCACGCCGAAGTCGTGAAGTTGGCGGAATCCTTTTCCAATGAAGAATTGTTTTCGAAAGGGGTTTATGATTGGGCCAACGGAAACGCCCTGGGTTCGTATTTTGTCAGTGTCACGTCCAGCCATTACGATTGGGCCATGAAAAAACTGAAAGCGCATAGGAAAAAAATCGTGCCAAAATGCAAGGCAAATTAAATGCGGGTGAAGAAGGAAACGAGAAATTTACATGGTGGAACTTTTTTTCGACGTAAAAAGTGTGCTCACGCCTCTAATTTTCGTTGTATTTTTTGTATTTCTATGCTATGCTATGTCTACATTACTCGTATAATGAATAAATCATATAGGAAACGCGTTTGTTTAATGCGTTTCCTATAACTTACCCGATATCGCTTGTCATGGTTTGTTCGTTGTACCAGTTGGAGGTGTGCACATGTACAGAACTGCAATCGAAAGACTTTATAAATGGAAAGAGGGCAAACGTCGCAAGCCGCTGATAATCGAAGGTGCAAGGCAAGTCGGAAAAACCTGGTTGATGAAGGAGTTTGGCCGCCAGGCTTATGAAGATACCGTATACATCAATTTTGATTCCAATTCCAAAATGTCAGAATTATTTTCTTCCGATTTGAATACGGACCGCCTGATTATGGGAATTGAACTGTATGCCGGCAAAAAAATCAATCCAAACCGCACCCTGCTTATCTTTGACGAGGTACAGGAAGTACCGAGGGCACTTTCCTCGCTTAAATATTTTTACGAAGATTCGCCACAGTACCACATTGTCTGCGCAGGTTCGTTACTGGGCATCGCTTTGCACGAAGGTACGTCTTTTCCCGTCGGCAAGGTCGATTTCCTAAGTCTTTATCCATTGTCATTCAAGGAGTTTTTAATGGCGACCGTCGGCGAACGTTTCACCGAACTCCTCGAAGGCCGGGATTACCAGATGATTACCGCTTTCAAACAGACCTATATAGACGCGCTCAAACAATATTATTTTATCGGCGGCATGCCGGAAGCAGTGCTAAACTTTTCCGAGGAAAAAGATTTTAATGAGGTTCGGGAAATCCAGAAGCGCATACTGGCAGCTTACGAACAAGATTTTTCCAAGCATGCCCCGAACGAAATCGTGCCAAAAATCCGCATGATATGGAACAGCATCCCCTCCCAGCTTGCAAAAGAAAACAAGAAATTCCTATATGGGCTCGTGCGTGAGGGCGGACGGGCAAAGGAGTATGAAGCGGCAATCATGTGGCTTTGTGACTGCGGACTCGTCCACAAGGTCAGCCGCATCAATACGGCGAAACTTCCACTAAAAGCTTATGAAGATTTGAAAGCCTTTAAGTTGTTCCTCGTTGACGTGGGGCTCCTCGGCTGTATGACCGGCCTGCGCCAACGTACGTTGCTGGACGGCAACGATTTATTTAGCGAGTTCAAAGGTGCGCTGACCGAACAATATGTATGCCAACAACTCAAAACCATGAACGACTTGGGCATTTACTACTATACCAATGACCGCGGCTCCTGCGAGGTGGACTTCGTCGTGGATACCGGCGAGCAAGTCGTGCCCATTGAAGTAAAGGCAGAGGTCAACCTGAAAGCAAAGAGCCTGAAAACCTACCGCGAAAGATTCAATCCCGAAATCTCCATCCGCACCTCAATGGCGGATTATAAGGAAGAGGATTGGCTTGTCAATCTTCCGCTTTATGCGGTGGATAAGTTGCATGAAATAAAGTGGCCATCAATTTGATATGCCTCTTTTTCGCGCCACACACTCTTACGCCGCCACCTACCAGGCTCTCCATTCCTTCTTCCAACGTAACAAAGTAACGGATCTGACATTCTCTGAACGTATTCCGCCCTTCATTATATGCCTTGCGCCCTTCCCATAGAGCGCAAGGTGGCATGAGTCATGCGATGGGACTTTCCGTTGTTTCAACGCGAAACCGTGCATTCTGAAACCAATCCCTTTCGGATACTTTTTTACTTCACTGCAAAAACCAGTTTTCTCGACTTAACCGTGTCCTGATACTCGACAGTTACCGTCACTTCCGCGACACCACTCCCCTCTGCCGTAACCGTTCCATTTTTGTCCACTTCAACTACGGAAGGCTGGTTGCTTTGGTAAGCTACTTTATATTCATTTTCTTTCAGGTGCGCCGCATCTTCCAACGTGACGCTGCAGTTTATCTGCGTCGATTTGCCGACCGACAATACCTGTTTGTCACTCGTCAGATATACCGTTCTGATACCGGCATTACATTTACCGGATATCTGAATCGTCTGGCTCCAAACGATATCCACGGAACTTCTGCCGATTTCTATCCGATATTCTCCTTTTTCAACAACCAGATTGTTCAGCCAAACACTGCTTTTCTGATAGATTCCCTCAAACTCCAAAACGGTCGTATGCCCCGCTTCCTCGGCTGTCATATCCAACTCCTTGATAAGTATACCGGCCGCCTGGGAAATAGGCAGATCATGCACCATTTACAATGTTAGGAATCCGTTTCTCCAACAACATCGCGTCATGCGGAAGATTTACCTGCGTCCATTTCGACTGGCTTTTTATGTCGGCAAACTGCCAACCCCGGTTTAAACTTTCTTTTTTCATGTCTTTCTCCTCTTCTCAATATATATTTGAACTCATTTTAATTGCTGATTGTAAATTGAAATATCATCTTTTTATTATTATTGTCATTTATTTATGCCATTACACAGTCCATCCTGAAATCCCATCGGCTATATCTGGTAAAAAATGATTCCTAAAACTTTTTACATTCTTTAAAATCAAAACAAAGTGCCAAAGGCACTTTGTTCTCAACTCCAAAAATGACATAGGATTCTTATCGTATCTTTGTACTTTCCCACATTTCTCTTCCGCATGCCCCTTGCCCGCCATGCATAGGCCTATCCTACTGCTCCTCCTGCGACTGATGCTCGTCGATATAAGCGCGAATCTTTCTCCGATCCTCTTGATGAATGGGATACCGATTCATGATGAGAATGGCGATGATTGCCAAAACTGCAGGTACCAGTCCCATAATTACGACCATCCATGTCAGCATGGACGGCATGTTTGCCAAATTTCCCACAAAATCTCCGTTAATAGAATCCACCTCATAACCAATGGCAATCAAAATGGAACCTACCAGTGCAGAGGAAACGGCGCCCTGGGCCTTTTCCAAAAATTTGTCCAACACTCCGGTAAGGGCGGATCGATCCTTTCCAGTGCTATAAATTGTGTAATCCATAACCTCCATGCCGATGCTGCACCCCGGCACAAAGTCAATTCCGACGAAAAACGCCATCAAAAACATTGCCGCAAAAAAGATGGCAGGCATCTTCTGGTTCAGTCCCATAATGTGCCCCAGAAAAATAATCAAACCGCCCAGTCCCTGAAGGAATAAATCCATCTTATGCATTTTCACAAAATCACCCTGAAATGCCTTCAGCACCGATGTCGCCACGACGGTGGCCAAGATAATGGGAAACAGCATCATCAGGGATATGATCATGGAATAAAGTCCAAATTTCCCCATATCCACCGCACCCGTGGACAGATCCGCGCAAAAGCCCCATTTCACATAATACATAGGTGCCGCAAACAAAAACGTCCAAATGAATCCAGAAAAAACGCTATGTAAAGAATTAATCAGCATAGGCTTGTTCTTTCGGAACAGTTCGAAGAAGTCTGAAAGCTTAACTTTCTCATCTTCCTTCTGCTCAATCACGTGCCGCTCCTTGACCATAAACCAACCAATGACAGAAAGGATAAGCGCAATACCGACACAGACGGTTGCCAGAATCATAAAGGCGGTATTGTAACTTCCCACCACCGCCTGAATGGAAACGGCAATAGCCGTCATGGCAGAACCCACCATGCTCAGAATCATCGTCCAAAGTCTGGGCACTACCAGAAGTTTCGCCCGTTCGTTGGGGTCGTTGGTAATGGTTCGGTACAAAAGGTTCTGATTGTAAAAGGACGAACCGATATCATATACAAAATAGAAGAAAATAACCCATACGGTAACCAACGCCGGTACCTTGGCCAGTCCTCTGGGCAAGGAATACAGTGCAATGGTGCCGATGGCCGTCATCAAGATACTGAGCATGTAGAAAGGCTTATACTTTCCATGCTTTCCCACCTTTGCGCTGTCCATAATGAATCCCTGAATAGGATCGTCTACCGCGTCAATGATACGTGCAACCAGAAGCAGCGTGGTCGCCAACGTCGCTCCCCAGGCTCCCAGGCCGGCATAGTCCGTCATGTAAACCATGAACATGCTGGACATGAAGATTGACGACATGCCGCTCATGGTGGAGAGGGATGTAACGCCAAAGATTTCCTTTACGCCCACCGCCTCCGGATTGTGTTCTCTCATTCGTTTTTTCATAACTACCTCCCGTATAAATGTTTGATAATTCCATCATAGTAAATTTCTTTACAATCATTATTATAAATGTTACAATATGAATTATAAATGGCATATTAATTAGTAATTAGGCACTTTTTGTATCAAAAAGATAATAAATATGGAAGGTATCAAAATGTATCTTTTTCATAGTTTGGAAACCACTGACTTAAAAACCTTAAAAGAATTACTGATTTCAAATACAAGGAATGATTCCATTCCCGCTCTTTACCAGTTGAAACCACCATTTCAGCTCTATTTTTTGACCGTCCACCCCAAGGATAGGGAAAACTTTTATCTCACAACTGCCATATCCCCGGATTCTTCCATTTATCTCTCCCAGAGCAAAGAAGAAGTCATGCCTTATTTGACAAATTCAATGCACCACCACGACTATTATGAACTGCTCTTCGTTCTGGATGGGGAACTGTATCAAAATATAGAAAACAGAAGGCACCTATACACCACCGGAAGTTGTTGTCTCTTAAATAAAAAAGTCCTGCATACGGAAGAATACTCCACGGACTTCCGTGCCGTCTTTTTGCAGCTTTCTGATTCTTTCATCCATGAACTGCACAGAAACCTATCATTTAACTTTTTTAATGTTGAAAAGGAACACACTTCTACTTTTTTGGAAGAGTTCCTTATTGCAAATTTATATGAAAGCGGAAACACTACAAAGAATTATATTGATTTTATACCGGTGCAAGAACATTCATGGATTATCCAAAATATACATCATATCTTTGAATTAATTACTATGGAGTCATTAACTCCAAGCATTGGCTCATCTTCTGCCATCATGGAATTATTCTGTAAACTTTTTCGTATTCTTAATTCAGGGGAAAACTACATGACAACTCCCGTGCAGATTGGAACAGATACAGAGAACAGAATTTATGATATGATTACAGATGCAATGCTACAAACCAATGGACGGATTTCACGTCGGGAATTAGCCGCTTCCCTCCATTATTCAGGCGTCTATTTGAACAATATTGTAAAGAAATACACCGGACTGACCATCTATGATTATGGCATGACGTTCTGCATGAAAAAAACCGCCGAACTTTTACTCAGCAGTGAATTATCCATTTCTGAAATTGCCGCCTCCATGGGCTTTTCAAACAGAACACATTTTTATAAAATTTTTCAGGGGACTTATCACATGTCACCTTCTGAATACAGAAAGAAGAACGGGCTTTTTAGCACTCTCTTATAATAAAGGACTTTAAAAGAAAAAGGACTTTGTATGAACAATAGAATATTTCAGCCTCGGCTCTTCCCGATTTCCTCATGATAATTTCCTTACAACGACTGTAAGTGTACAATCGAGCGTTTCTCTGCTATGATGAATTCAGCAAGAACAGAAAAAGAAAGACGAGGTATTCATCATGAACACGAAACGTATTTTACAAGTGCAAAATATAAGTAAGACGTATGGCAAGGGGTCGTCCTCGACCACCGCGCTCTCCGGCATTTCTTTCGACGTGCTGGAGGGCGAATTCCTAGGCATCATGGGTGCCAGCGGTTCCGGCAAGACGACGCTTTTAAACTGCATCGCGACGATGCTAAAGCCGACCAGCGGCAAAATCCTCTTAGACGGCGAGGACATTTCCGCCTTCAAGGGCAAGGCACTGGCCAACTACCGGGGTAACAAAATCGGCTACCTTTACCAGTCCTTCGAACTTTTGGACAATTTGACGGCGCGTGAAAACATCATCCTGCCGTTGTCATTGCATGGGGTGAAAAATGCGGATGCCGAGCAGGCGCTGCTTCCGCTGGCAGGGCATTTGGACATCACGGAGGTTCTCGACAAGTTTCCGGGGCAAATGTCCGGTGGGCAGAAACAGCGCGTCGCGGCCGCCCGCGCGTTCATTTCCGCCCCCAGCATCGTCCTCGCCGACGAGCCGACAGGTGCCTTGGACAGCAAAAACGCCAAGACGCTGCTTGACAAATTAAGTTCCTTAAACCGGCAGGAACAAAAGACCATCGTCATGGTCACGCACGATGCCAATGCCGCCAGCTTCTGTTCCCGCGTCCTTTTCATCCAGGACGGGACGATTTTTCACGAGCTGCGTAAGAGCACCAAGAACGAGCCGCCAACCATGTTTTATGAACGCATCATGGCCGTCATTGCACAATTGGGAGGAGGAAGCGCAAATGTTCTTTAAACAAATTTTAAGTAATATCAAGAAAAACCGCAAGAATAATGGGTTGTTTTTTGCCACCTTGTTGATTGCCATCGTGGCCTTTTACACGCTACTCTCCCTCGAATCACAAGACGTGATGCGTTTTTTGAAGACACTGGAGGGGGACGCCATCCAAAAACTGATGCTGCTGGTTCCGATGATTTACGTCGTCTCCTTGTTTTTCGTCTTCTTCCTGGTTTATTTTGCCTACGCGTACCAGATGGAAAACCGGCGCAGGGAATTCGGCCTCTACCTGATGTGCGGAATGAAGCGGGGACGCTTGTTTTTGATGCTGATGTGCGAGACCATTTTAAATAGCACGCTATCTGTTTTTGCCGGAATTCCCTTGGCTTTACTGCTGACAGAGAGCATCAGCCTGACAACCGCGCGCCTCGTCGGCCTGGGAATCATCGGGCATCAATTTTCCCTTTCATCCACGGCCATTTTAGGAACCGTCGCCGGGTTCTTCCTCGTGCAACTTGCGGCCATGTTGATTTTAAGCGTACGTTTTTGCCGAATGGATCCTGCCGACTTGTTAAAGCCGGAAACGAAAGCCGTAGTGAAACCCGCATCCGGCAAACAAGGAATGTTCTCGTTCGTCTTTGGAATCGTTCTGCTTGCCGTCGCCTACGCCATGGGTGTCACACTCCTCAATGCCTTCGGGATATTGCCAACACTGCTCATCTTGATTTTTGGAAGCCTGGGGACGTTTCTGCTCTACCGAGGGCTAGGATCCTTCATCGAGCACGCCCTGCTTGCCCGAAAGTCACAAAAAAACGGGCTGTATACCTTTACCGGAAGGCAGATTCAGGAAAGCGTCGTGCACCAGCATTCCTCGCTGGCCGTTTCCTCGCTGCTCCTTTTGATGGCACTGGCCTGCATTTCCTTCGGCATCGGCATGGGGTTTGGACGTACCGGGGCCGACATGCGGGTATGCGACTTTTCCCTGATGGGTTCCGATGAGGACGTGACGGCCTTCGTGCAAGACAAGGAAAATCAGAGCATGATTGGTGATTGTTACCCGATGTTCATTGGAAACACGTATTATGGGGACAGCACGTTTTCCCTGAAGGGCATCGTGAACGCGTTTGAAACCTTGCCCGAAGATAACCTGCGCGACAATATCGTTGAAAATCTCCTCCAAAACGAGGAATACAATGACCTATACCTGATTCCGCTTAAAAGCTTCAACGCGCTCCTTGTCTCCATGGGCGAGGAAGAACTCCGATTTGACGGAAACCAGGTGGCGTTTTACAACCGCATGGCGGCGGACTCCTTCAATTATAAGGAGCTCTGGGAAAAGGCTATAAATGCCGGGGCATACGTGGAATTCACGCTGCCGGACGGAAGCATTGAAAAATTTGAATTTTTACCAAATATGTACTATAATAATATTGTCGCGGATCGGGCAATCACCCTCTCCACCACCTTGATCGTGCCAGACGACTTGTACGAGGCATGCGCCCGCCATGTTACTACGGATGCAGGCGAAGCGGCCAAAATGTCGGGCGGCATCTCCAATTCCGCGCAGGATAGTGATTCAAGCACCGATTACGATTCCATTGACAACGTGAAAAATCCGTTTGCCTGGAACATTCGTATAAGGGAAGATATCATACAAAACCAGGGACTTCTTCCCGCCATCATGGAAATGCAAACACGCCTTGACCGGTCGAACCTTTCCTACGACAGCTACCTTGGCGGCATTGGCAGGAACCTGTTTTACACGGTGGCCGCAAGTTACCTAAGCATTTACCTCGGAGTGCTCTTCTTATTGATTGCCAACACGGTACTCGTCCTCAAATACTTGATCTGGCAGAAGAAAAACCATGGCCGCTATCTGACCTTGATGATGCTGGGGGCGAAAAAGAAGGACATCTCGATTTCCATGGGAAAACAGATTCGCCTATATTTCCTGCTGGTGCTCGGAGTGGCCGTATTAAACTCCGTGTTCGCCATTTGGTCGATGTTTACGAGCTTCGTCAAACTCCCTGCCGGAACGTCCATGCAAACGGTCGTCATCCTCGCGTGCGTCACGCTTGTCTGCTTCGTGTTGGTGGAAGTGCTCTATATTTGTATCGTGCAGCATAAGAGCCGCAAGGAAATCCTGGCGCTGCACGTAAGCGAAAGGCCGGAATGATTATGAAACCATGCATTATGATTATAGAAGATAACATTTATTTGCGGGAAGAATTGCTTCACACATTTGCCAAGGAGGGATATGCCGTCCTTGGCATTTCCTCCTTCCAAAGTCCCGAGCAGGAAATCCTGAATGCACACCCCGACCTCGTCGTGTTGGATATAAACCTCCCCGGCAAGTCGGGCTTCGAGCTTTGCAAGTGGCTGAAAAACCGCTGCACGTTCCCCATCCTGATTTTGACCGCGAGGGACGATTTAAACGACGAACTGCGCGCCCTGGGGCTGGGAGCCGACGATTACCTGACCAAGCCCTGCCCCCCGAACCGCCTGCTCGCGCGAGTCACGAGGCTCCTCGAGACGTATCAAAAACTCCCCTCGCTGCTTAAGTTCGGCGGGCTTACTTTTGACGTGGATGCCTGCAGGATTCTATGGAAAACGACCTCCCTCACCCTCCCGGAAACGGAAGGGCGAATTTTCCAGCTTCTGATGGAACACGCGCCCGATATCGTTTCCAAGGAGTACATCGCCGGCAATCTCTGGGGTGGGGTCGACTACGTGGACGAAAACATTTTGCAGGTAAACATGACCCGCCTGCGCAAAAACCTGGATAAAATCGGACTGAAAGACATCGTGCGAACCGTTCGGGGACAAGGATACGTGTTATGTCCTTCTTCAGAACCGTAAGCGTCAAACTCTTTTTAATGTTATAGGAAACTCTGCTTTTATCATAGAATAAAGGAGCCCATGCCATATGAATACTTTGAAACAAGCGCCATCCAGCACCTACCTTCCATGGTTGCTGTTATTGATAATCGTCAACCTCTTTTTCACGTTCCTCGTGTGGCTGGCAAACCCGAACGTCCTGCATGTTTTGGTTCCTACCATTTTCCTTTTCGCCCTTATTTTGTTTTCCTTCATCTTTTTCTTCGTACAATATAGGCTTCGCGCACAACGTCGAGCAATCACCGATTTTTTGAACAATCCTACTCCCGAATCGCTCCAGCAAGCCCTTTCGCCGTTGAATGCCTCCTTTCGCGCGCCCATGCAGGCCTTGTTAGAGCACGTGCTCGAACAGACAAAGGATTTGGAAGATGAACGAACGCAGCTCATGGTATACCAGGAGTTCATCGAAGAATGGACG
The DNA here is from genome assembly GCA_948468385.1 of uncultured Faecalicatena sp. Taxonomy (GTDB): domain Bacteria; phylum Bacillota; class Clostridia; order Lachnospirales; family Lachnospiraceae; genus Schaedlerella. The sequence continues at coordinate 23,994 of CAOKHZ010000036.1, forward strand.
CATAATATCAAGACTCCTCTCTCGCTTGCCACGCTGGTGCTCGATAACCACAGAGACGAGATGTCCCCCTACGTGCGCCAGCGCATGGTTCACGTCCGCCAGGAAATCCAGACCGACGTGGACATGATCCTCTACTATGCGAGGCTCCATGCGGCCCATGTGGAATACCGCTTTGAAAGGATTTTCCTCCCCGAATTACTGGAGGAACTTTCGCAAAATTATCAGGAACAAATGGAGGAAACCGGCATTCCCGTAGAAATTGACTGTCCGGATGCCACCATCGTCAGTGATCGGAAAGTCCTCACTTTCCTTCTTTCGCAGGTTTTAAACAATGCCTTTCAATACACGCCGAGGGAAAACGGACAAATCCGCGTCCTCGGGTGGAGAGACGACAAACGTTCCAGGTTCCATCTTGCCGTGCAGGACAATGGATGCGGTGTTCCCGAAGAAGACGTTCCGTTCCTATTTGACAAGGGCTTTACCGGCAACCACCAAGACCGAAAAAACGCGACCGGCATGGGGTTGTACCTTGTGGCAAAATATGCGGAAGCCCTGGCCATCGAAGTACAAGCAAGAACCAATTTTGACACTCCCCCGGGCTTCGGCATCGAATTCATATTTGTAAAGGAGTACGCACATGAATCAGATTAAATGGGGGCTTATGGGTGCCGGACGGATGTCCGGCTGGTTCGCAGAGGCACTCTCCATCCTGCCCGACGCGAACCGCAACGCCATCGGCTCAAGAGATTTCACAAAAGGAAAACAATTCGCCAAAACCTACGGTTTCCAAAAGGCCTATGCCTCCTACGAGGAGTTAGTAAACGACCCGGAAATCGACATCATTTACATCGGCACGCCGGTGCGTCATCATTATGATTCTCTAATGCTCGCCCTAAATGCTGAAAAACCCGTCCTATGCGAGAAGGCACTGACCGTAAACGGCGCGCAGGCACGGGAGGCTTACGCGCTCGCACGGAAGAAGAACCTATTTTTCATGGAAGCCATGTGGATGAAATGCCAGCCTGCCTACCGCAAGATGATGGAATGGATTCGCGGCGGCCTGATTGGCGACGTGATGTCCGTAGAGGCCAGATTCCACACCAAGTCCATGAACGGCCACCGGTTGTTTTGCCACGAGATTGCCGGGGGTGCCTTGCTCGACCTGGGCATCTATCCGCTCACCGCCGCTTGTGACATCCTCGGCTACCGCCCCAGCGAAATCACGAGCCGTGCCGCCATCGGGAAAGAGAACGTGGATTACACAAATTCCACCCTGCTATCTTACGAAAACGGCAGCTTTGCCTCCGTTGCCAGCGGACTCGCCTTAGAAAAAATGATTTCCTTATTCGTCGTCGGCACCAAGGGACGCATCTGCACGAGCAAGGAGTTTTTCTTTCAGGCGCAACATGTTGAAGCCATCGGCTATGACGATGCCTTACTGGGAAGCTTTGACGGGCCATTCCTCAAAAACGGCTACGAATTCGAGGCCATGGAAGCCATGGACTGCTTGCGCCACCAAAAAACACAAAGCGACCTCGTACCACCTGATGAATCACTGGCGATGATGGATCTGCTCGACACCCTCCGGGCAAAATGGGGGTTAAAATATGACTTTGAAATATAAAGACATCTGCGTGATTCTTTATGCGCGAAGTGCGCAACCCCCGGAGGGTTTTTGTGTTATAGGAAACAAAGTTTCCTATAACACAAAAATAAGCGGCAGCTCCCTTTCTTTGGGGAACTGCCGCTCCATCATATTTCACACTTTTACCAAAGTTGCTGTGCAATGAATTTTAATTGATTTTTACATTTATCAACTGATTTATTCACGCTTACCCGTACCCTGTCAATTACTTTTGTTTCTCCCTCTTGTAACAATTCCATCGGTTTTGATTCAATGGAAGATATTCGACCAGATCCTAGGAAATCATCAAGCATAAACAAATGGTTCTCTGGAGCATTTGTTGACAATAACGTTCTATGTTTAGACAAAATATCATAAACCTTTTTTAAATAAACCTTTGTCTGTTGATTTGGTTCATTCCTGGCTCCGGCTACTGTTGACCAACCGCAATGAGTTAAAACCACCATCTGTATTTTCGGAACATTCATATCGTTTTCCGGCAAATACTTCCTAAATTCACTTTGCGGACTACTCAAGGTATTAATTAACAACTCAAGCGATTTAATTGACTGCTGGTCTGTGCGAACAGGTATTACCAATGCATCTGCAGCATACCAAGCTAGTTGTGTAGCTCCCGCAAAAAATGGAGACGTATCTATGATACATTTATCTAAATCATTTTCTGAAAGTTCTCTTTCAATTTCGGTTTTTAAAGAATATAAAATACTCTTCAATGCTTGTTCTTTTTGCACTTGTTGAAGGCCCGAAGTTTGATTAATAGCCGTAATCAACTGTGATGGCAATAAATATAATTCTTCAGACGAGGGAATATAATAATTATTTTTTTGTGAAAAATACTGATTTGTCGCGCCAATATAAGAAGCCACCCTGGTTGCTTTTCCAAGTCCAGGTACCAAATACGGCAATAACATATCTTTTACATTTGTTTGTTGTGCCGCATAATAATTATTATCATAAAAAAAAGAAAGATTTCCTTGCGGACAAGTATCTACAGCCAATAAACCATCTACCAAATAGCTTAAATTAAATGATAATGTAGTTTTTCCGATTCCTCCTCGTAAATTACACATTGCATAAATTCGTTGTTTAGGCAAGTCAATAGGATCTGCCTGATTATTCGCAATAGCATATTGCCTATTTATTATCGTATTTATAGACATTTAAATTCCTCCTTTACCTAAATTAGTTTTACTTTTTTTATCATTATATGTAAAACTAATTCAATTATACAACATATACAAAAAATGTCAATAGTTCTATGGTTTTCTTTTCTGTAACGAAGATACAAAAAATCCCCTTGGAAGATTTTTTTCAAATATTCCAAGGGGAAAATCTTTCTTATCTTTTTAAAATACCTACATACTCATGTAGTTCTTGGCATATTCCAAATCAACCACTTACATTGCCGCTTGTGCCGCAACCTCCGCCGCGAAGTCATCTACCTTCTTCTCAAGGCCTTCGCCAGTCTCAAAACGGATGAACTTCTTAACGGCCACGTTCGCGCCATTGGCCTTCGCCACCTTTTCCACGTACTGGGCAACCGTCAAGTCTCCATCCTGCACGTAAGCCTGATCTAACAAGCAGATTTCCTTCATCTCCTTGTTCAAACGGCCGATGACCATCTTCTCGATGATGTTGTCCGGCTTCGGCTTGCTGCTCTCGGCATTTTCCTTCAACGCAACGGACATCTGAATCTCTTTCTCGTGATCCATGTATTCCTGCGGAATCTCGTCACGGGAAACGTACTTCGGAGACATCGCCGCCACCTGCATCGCCACGTTCTTCAAGCAAGTCTTAATCTCATCGTTAATCACGTCCGTGTCCGCCTCCAAAAGGATGCCGATACGTCCGCCGCCGTGAATATAAGATACCACGCAACCGTCCGTCGTGATCTTCTCAAATCTCCGAATGTTCAAATTCTCGCCGATTACGGCAATTTTCGCCACGAGGGCATCCTTCACGGTCATGCTCGTATCTTCCGCCCACGTCTCGGCCATAAAAGCGTCCATGTCGGCCGCGTCGCTGTTCAATGCCTGATTCGCCACTGCCGCGACGTACTCCTGAAACTGCTCGTTCTTCGCCACGAAGTCCGTCTCGGAGTTCACTTCCACGATGGAAGCCGCCTTGTCGTCCTTCACTACCGCCATGACAAGGCCCTCCGCCGCAATTCTGCCGGCTTTCTTCTCCGCCTTCGCCTGACCGTTCTTTCTCAAATACTCAATGGCCGCATCCATGTCGCCGTTCGTCTCGTTCAGAGCCTTCTTGCAGTCCATCATGCCGGCACCCGTCATCTCTCTCAATTCTTTTACCATGCTTGCTGTGATTGCCATGATTATTATCCTCCAATATATAATGATACAAGCGTCAAAAAGGGTTTTGACGCTTATATGATACTTAACTTAAGGAAGTTGCTTTCGGTCTATTCTTCTACTGTCTCGACCTCTTCCGTTTCTGCCTCCGCCTCGAACACTTCCTCGGCCGCGCCCTGATTTGCCTCGATAACGGCATCTGCCATCTTGGACACGATTAATTTTACGGCCCTGATTGCATCGTCGTTACCCGGGATAACATAATCCAACTCTTCCGGGTCACAGTTCGTATCACAAATGCCAATCAACGGAATACCAAGCGTATGCGCTTCTTGTACGCAGATTCTTTCCTTCTTCGGATCCACGACAAAAATCGCGTCCGGAATCCGCTTCATTTCCTTGATACCGCCAAGGTTCTTCTCCAGCTTCTCCCACTCTTTCCTAAGAGCGATGACTTCCTTCTTTGGCAACACGTCGAACGTGCCGTCCTCTGACATCCTCTCGATGTCTTTCAGTCTCTGGATACGGCTCTGAATCGTCTTGAAGTTGGTCAGCATGCCGCCCAGCCATCTCTCGTTCACATAATACATGCCACAACGCTCCGCCTCGGTGCTAATGGCATCCTGCGCCTGCTTCTTCGTTCCCACGAAAAGGATGGTGCCTCCCTGCGACACGATGTCGGAAACCGCCATATACGCGTCATCCACCATGCCTACCGACTTCTGCAGGTCGATGATGTAGATGCCGTTTCTCTCCGTGTAAATGTACGGAGCCATCTTCGGGTTCCACCTTCTCGTCTGATGTCCAAAGTGAACACCTGCTTCCAAAAGCTGTTTCATTGAAATAACGCTCATGTTTCTTTCCTCCATCTGGTTTTTTGTCTTCCATATGCTTCCCCTGCCACGAGACCCTGCCGCTTCCCGCCATGCAAACTTGCTTGTACCATGCAAGCCCCTTCACATCGCGCGGAAAAGACTTTGGCACCATCATGGCCAACCGCATATGTGTTTTTTCAAGCTACCATTCCCGCATGTACGAATCGCAGTAACAACGCACGTGCGAATTCTGGTAACTTCGCAACATTTTTAGTTTAGCATAAGCACTTTTGAAATGCAAGCACTTTTTTGCATTTTCAAGGCCGCTTTTCACGGGAGTTTTCACGGGGCGGGAAACATAAGCCCTTGAAAAGGGCAACGTGCGTTTTTAGCGCACGGTTTCGCAGCTGTTTAGGCATCCCCGTGAAAAGTAACCAAGTCTCCTCAACAACACGTTCTTTACATGCCTCGATAATTTACCACGTTCATCTGCAGCGTCTGCATTCCCCGGTACTCATTTAGCGTGGGATAGTAGGTAAACGCCATTTTCCGCGAGCGTTCCATCGTCCGCAGGCAGTCTTGCACGTCCCCAAAATAAATCGCCTCGATTTGCAACCCCTTCTCGTTCTCCACGCGGAATTTCAGCACGTTCTGATTCTTTCCAATGACGCGGGGATTGATGACCCGCAAATTTTTTTCCACGAACAACGGCTTCGTATTTCCCTTCCCATGAGGTTCGAGCACCTTCAATTCCTCAATCAGTTTCTTTGAAATGTATGAAATCGGCAGCATCATGTCAATCGACACTTTCGGCTGCAAATCCTCTTCCGTCAGACTCGCCAACTCATTGACACGCTTACGAAATTGCTCGACGTTCTCCTCCGGCAGGGACAATCCCGCCGCCATCTTGTGTCCGCCGAACTTCGTAAACAATTCCTGGCACTTGCTCATTTCCTCAAACATGTGGTAACGCTCTATCGAACGCCCAGACCCTTTCACGCCGTCCTCCGAACGCGTCAACACGAAGACCGGACGATAATATTTTTCTCGGATACGGCCGGCAATGATTCCGGCAACGCTCTCATGGCAATCGGGAAGAAACACTACCAATACCCTGTCCTCCTTCACGGACGACCCCTCAATCTGTTCGATTGCCTGCTCCACGCCCTTCTCCGTCATCTCCTTGCGGCTGTCGTTCAAAGCTTTCAAATCCCCGGCCAGCGTCACGGCATCCCGTCTGGTCTTCGCGTTTAACAGCTCCAACGCGCGCTTGGCAGTGTCTAAGCGCCCTCCCGCGTTAATGCACGGCCCGATGATGAAACCGATATGGTAGGCACTCAAAGTGTCCGGCAACACGCCGGTACATTCCATCAACGCCTTAAGTCCTTGATTTTTCGTCTTTTTCAACATTTTCAAACCGTGCTTGACAATGATTCGGTTCTCCCCGACCAAGTCCATGATGTCCCCGACCGTGGCAATCGCCACGTTCTCCATCAAGTCGGTAACGTCGCAAACATCATGCGGCACCGATTTATACAATGCCTCCACCAACTTGTAGGCCACCGCGGCCCCACACAATTCCTTAAACGGATATTCACAATCCTCCCGGCGCGGATCCACCACGGCATCCGCGGGCGGCAAACGCCAAATCTTTTTTACACTCTCCATGTGTGGCGCGGCATTCAAAGCCGAATCCAAATCCTCCAGTTCCGACACGCCTTGTTCATGCGAATCCCGCATATCCTGCAAATCATATGGCACTTCATGGTGATCCGTGACGACGATGGTCAGCCCCCGCTCCTTCCCGTAGGCAATCTCCTTCGCCGCCGCGATTCCATTGTCACAAGTGATAATCGTGTCAATTCCGTCCTCCAATGCCCGGTCAATCAGCATCTGATTCAAACCATAGCCGTCGCGGACGCGGTCGGGAATGTCGGTATCCACTTTTGCCCCCAGCCTTGAAAGGCCTTCTTGTAGGATATAGGTGGCATTTACCCCGTCAATGTCATAATCCCCGATGACGCGGATGGGCACTCCCTCCCGGATCTTCCTGGACAAAACCTCCACCGCCTTGTCCATGTCTTTCATTTGCATCCCGTCATGCAAGTCGTCAAGCGTGCCGTTTAAGTAGCCGTCAATGTCTTCTTCATTTATAACGTCCCTATTGCGAATCAACCTGGCCACGATCGGAGAAATATGGTATTTCCCCGCGATGGCTTGAAAGTCCGCTTTCTTCATCATGATGACCCATTTTTCCATCTTAGTGTACTCCTTAAAATCCCCCACGGCAAACCGCAGGGGATTCCTTTATTACTTCTTACCGTTTTTCTTTTCCTTTTTCGTCTCAACTGCCTTCGCCGGCTCTGCATCCGCAGTCTTCTCAAATTTTTTCATCACGTACCACATCGTGCCCGTGATGCACACGGAAGAGAACGCGCCGCAGATGATGCCCACCATCAACGGCAGGGCAAATTCCTTGATGGAGCTTACGCCCATCACGTACAATACCGCCACCATGACAAACGTGGTGAAAGACGTGTAAATACTGCGGGTCAACGTCTTCGTAATACTTCTGTTGACCAGCTCGTCCAAGCCTTCCGAACGCTTCTTCGTCTTCAGTTCCTCGCGAATACGGTCAAAAATGACAATCGTCGCGTTGATGGAGTATCCGACAATCGTCAGCATGCAGGCAATAAACGTATTGCCCACGGACACCCTTGCCACCGCGTAAAAGCCGAGCACCACCAGCACGTCGTGAACGAGCGCCAGCACCGCGCTGGTCGCGAAGCGAATGTCCTTGAACCGGAACCAAATATAAATCAGGATACAAATCGTGGAGATGATGACCGCGATAATCGCATCCATGCGCATCTCGGAGCTTACCGTGGAACTAATGTTTTCCGTCTCGATTCCATTGGCCTCGTCCACGCCAAACTGCTCCGTCATGATGGCGTTGAACGCCTCACGCTGTGCCACGTCAAGAACCTGCGTCTTAAACGTCACCTGCGTGGTACCCTCGATTTTCTGCACCTGCACGTTTTTGTCGCCGGTCGCCTCTTCAATCAGCGGCACAATCTGGTCATCAATCTCATCCAATGAATAATCCTTGTCAAACGTCACCGTGGAGGCCGTGCCGCCCACAAAGTCCAGACTATAGTTCAACGCATTTTTTCCCGTCACGCCATTGATGCCCATAAAGACGAATCCAATCACTATCAAGGCCGCGGAAATGGCGAAAAATACCTTCCTTCTTTCCACGAAATGAATGGGGGCACGCTCTTTCTTCGGACGTCCATACAGCTTCACGTTCTTTAGTCCGATGGCATAAAATGCATAAATAATAACCCGGGTAATCACTAACGCGGTAAACATGGAAATCACGATGCCCAACGCAAGCGTCTGCGCAAAACCACGCACCGAGCCGCTGCCGCGCCACCACAACACCACCGCCGCAATCAACGTCGTGATGTTACCATCCACGATGGCCGACATCGCTTTCTTAAATCCCATGTCAAGTGCCGGCTTCACCGACTTTCCCGCCGCCAATTCTTCCCTTACACGGGCGAATATAATGACGTTGGCATCCACCGCCATGCCGATGCCGAGGATAATACCCGCAATCCCCGGCAAGGTCAGCGTCACGTCAAACGCGTTGAGCATCAAAAGCATCAGCCCCGTATAAATCAACAACGCAATACTTGACGCGAATCCCGGCAACAAGTACACGATACACATGAACACGAACACGATGGCCAGGCCGATGGCTCCCGCCACCAGGCTGGTTCTAATGGCATCCTGACCAAGCTGCGCCCCGACCACCTTAGAACGAATTTCCTCAAGCTCCACACTCAAACCGCCGATACGGATGGTGGAGGCCAGCCTGCTGGCGCTCTCGAAACTCATGTTGCTACCGGAAATCTCGGCCAGGCCATTCTCAATCACGGCATTCACGTCCGGCACGCTGATAAACGCCCCGTCATAATAAATGCCAATGCTTTCCTTGTTGGCAGCCTTCTTCGTCGCCTCCGCGAACTTCGTCGTGCCTTCCTCGTTTAGTTCCAGACTCACGACATTTTCCGTCAGCCCGGAAGAACCTTGTCTGCTCTCGGCAGATGCCGTCTTCACGTCAACTCCCGTCAACACGATGGCACCATTCTCCTCCAACTCTTCCAAAGTCTTATTTAACTCATATTCCCCCGTCGTCGAAGAATACGTATAACTTCTGGAACCGTCCTCACCCGTTTCCGCGATAAAATATAGGGAACCGGGCTGCCCCAACTCTTCCAAAATCTTGTTCGCATCCGTCACGCCCGGAATCTCAATGCTAATCCGGTTGTCCGACTCCTGATAAACCGTCGCCTCCGTACTATACTGCTCCACACGCCTCTGGAGCTTGTAACGGGTGTCGGCCATGTCAGCCTCGGACGGCACGTCCCCCTTTACCTGATAGGTAATGCTGACACCGCCCTCCAAGTCCAGGCCCAGGTTAATGTTTTTGGCCGCCCCCATTCCCTTCCCGTCCAGTCCGACGGTGGCCGTCACGCCCAATAGGGCAATCAACGCCACGATTAAAATCAGACTGACAATACCTCTACTTTTTTTCATGATGCTTCAAGCCTTTCCTTCCTTATATTAAATAGTCGTACATTAATGATGATTCGTGTCCTAAAACACCTCAAATCCGCTCGTCCACCAACGCCGCTTGAATCATAATCGCGCATTCCACGCGCTTGCGCTCCATCTCGCAGCTTACGTCGTACGTATCATGAATCGTTCGATGAAACTTGTACGAATTCGCCATGCAACCGCCGCTGCAATAAAACCTGGCAAAGCAATTTTGACACTTTTCTTTCGAATACACGCTGCAACTTCGAAATTCATCTGCAATTTCCGGCTTCGTTATCCCGTCGTCCACATTCCCCATCAAGAATTCTTCCTGACCGACAAACTGATGACATGGGTACAAATCACCCCACGGAGTCACGGCCAAGTACTCCGTGCCGGAACCGCATCCCGAAAGCCTCTTCGACACGCAAGGCCCCCCCTCCAAATCAATCATGAAATGAAAAAACGTAAAGCCCTTCCCCGCACGCTCTCGCTCCACCATCGTCTTTGCCAAAATATCATACTCGCGGAAAATATCCGGCAAATCACACTCCCGTATGGCATAAGGGTCGCTGTCCTCCCCAACCACCGGCTCTATCGAAATCTGCTCAAACCCGAGATCCACAAAATGCATCACGTCCTTGGAAAAATCCAGATTCTGCCTGGTAAACGTCCCACGAATGTAATACTTCTGCTGCCCGCGGCTTTCCGCCAACCGCTGGAACTTCGGCACAATCAAGTCATAACTGCCCTTGCCATTCCGAAACGGCCGCATGCGGTCGTTGACTTCCTTGCGCCCGTCAAGACTTAGCACAACGTTGTCCATTTCCTTGTTGACAAACTCCTGCACTTCCTCGTTCAAAAGCACCCCGTTCGTCGTCAGCGTAAAACGGAAATGCTTGTCGTGCAACTTTTCCTGCTCCCGTCCATAGGCCACGAGATCCTTTACTACCTGCCAGTTCATCAACGGCTCCCCGCCGAAAAAGTCAACCTCCAGATTCCGCCTGCTACCAGAATTGGCAATCAAAAAATCCAACGCCTTCTTACCCACCTCGAAGGACATCAAGGCCCGCCGTCCGTGGTACTCACCCTCCTCGGCAAAGCAATACTTGCAGGCCAGGTTACAGTCATGCGCAATGTGCAGGCACAAGGCCTTGACCACGGTCTTGCGCCGCTTCACCTCGTCGATAAAACCCTCATAAACGTCCCGCGTAAAAAGTCTCCCCGCCACGGTCAGCTCCAGAACTGCCGCCAACACCTCACTGACATCTTCCTGCGTATACTTGTCCGCAAACGCCTCCAAAAGCCTTGACTTCGTCTCCTCCGTCCTCAGACTTTCCACCGTGTGAAGCGGATTCTCCCGTTCCAGAAAACCAATGACGTCATACGCAATCTCGTCCACCACGTGAACGGCCCCACTGTTCACGTCAAGGACGATGTTATATCCATTATTCTGATACAAATGTATCACGATAAAAACCTCACTTTACTAGCTGATTTGAATGATACCAGGGTCAAAAGGTCATGCGCCATGATATACTTGTACCATACCATGACATAAGGCAGCGGCTTGAAGCAAGTCTGAAAGTCAATTGCCATCCCCCGTCAAACATGCTCCAAATCACTGCCTTTTACATCTCTTCCGTCGTTCCCTATTATTTCTTCTGCTCACATGTCTGGTTTCCCACCGTGCAAGAAGTCTTGCATGCGGACTGGCAGGATGTCTGGCACTCGCCGCATCCGCCCTTCTTCACCGTGTTGTTCAACGTCTGCGTGTTCAATGTCTTGATATGTTTCATCTTAATCTCCTCCTGATGATTGTAAAATACTATGTAAAACACATGGTTGGCCGGGGAATCCCCGCCAAGTGTTCCTATTATAGCACACTGACTTACATTTTTAAAGTATTTTTTTAACGCTTTTTAAAGCCGCCAAGGCTCGCGTGGCATGATGGGCCTGATAAAACCACCTTCAGGCAATGACTAATTTCTTGATAGATGATTACTTTCATAATCGGTGTTCGTGCGAGGGGACGTACAGCACCGTCACCTTCTGTAATGGCAGTTCAGTTTATCCCCTATGAAACATCAACCCTTAGATAATTCTTTGAGACGTTTTTCTAGCCGTTTAATTTCTTCATCTTTTTGACTTAACAGTCTATCTCTTTGCACTAACGCCTCGTCCTTTTGTTCTAATAACGTATTTTGCATTCCCATCATATCTTTCAAACTGTCAATCTCGTTTATAGCCGATTTTCTGGCACTCAATGTTTGCCAAGTGCCGTCTTCCAGTTCCACCAGAATATCCATGAGAAACAAGGAACTCTCGTCCGCGATACAGTTAATGTCACCGGGAAGCACGCACTTTATCTTCACCCTTTGTCCCAACAATAGGGATAAAAGCGTCTCCACTTCTGCTCATCCAACCATGAATTATATTCCGAACTCATCCATCAGTTCCTTCTGAAATTTAGAATCGCTGACTGCCCGCGCAACGTCTTCCTTGCGTCCCGTTTCTAAAAGTTTCCGAATCAAAAGATTAACACGCTCCTCGCCCCGCTTCCGACCGATTTCCTCACCTCGTTTCTGACCAATTTTCTCTCCTTGCTTCCTTGCACTTTGCATCTGGGAATTATAATCCCGCAAAGCTTTTTCACGTGCCTCGTACTCTAACCTTTTTTCCTCATCCGCACTCAATTTCAAAAGGGTCCGGTAGGCCTCGCCCAAATACTCATCACCTTTCGCCATGTCCGCAAATTCCTCCTTCTTCTTCCCGTTAAAGAACCACATCCAACGCATGACTTCCTCGTCCCCTTTCGTTTCACCAGAAAGTTTGGGAAGCTTTGAAAGCTCCAGAATCTTGAGTTCAAACAAGTCCGTGTAAAGCTCTCCCGTTTCTTCATCCCGGAAATTGATGGTATGATAGCACTTGTCATCCGGAATGTGTTCAAAATTCAAGACGCTGACATGGATGCACTTCTTCAGCTTCTCATAGGATTCTCCTTCCTTAATCTGCCGCACATACATTTTCCCGAGGTAAAACAGCACGCGCTTTTCCCAATACTCGAACGGAGCCACCTGCATCTCCATGTCAATCGTCGTCCCATCCATCATGGTGACACAGACATCCAAAATGCCAATCTTGTCATCCTTCGATTGCTTGTCCAGTATCGTCGGCCGCAACGTCGTCTTCCTGATATTTTCCGGGGAAATCCTTAACAGCGCGGCAATGAAGCCCTTCCTCACCTTAGGATTCTGCATCAACTCCTTGAAGCAAAAATCCACCGTCGGCAGCATGATAAAGTCTTTTCTGTTTTTGGTCATATACCTTCTCCTTTCTCTTCGGCTGGGACGAATTTTAAACAGTTTACATCTCGCCAAATTAACATATTATTTGTTGATGATTCGCCATCCCTAACGGAAATACGGCTTTCCAAAAAGGGAGAAGGTTTTCGAATGACCTTGGTTGCCAAACGGATGTCACAACCGTCTGATTCTTTTCGTTTAGTATAACATGTTTCTCGTCCATGCAAAAGCCCGTTTCAAGCATACTACACGAAATTTTTCCAACTGTGCAGTTGGAAATTTTAGGTGAGCTTTTTATTGGTCATCTTGATAGAAAATGATAGCGTTGATGCACAGATGCTATGCTTCCCCTTGTCATAAACCACATTTTCCGTTACTCTTTTCGTCTCTCTGGGGTCTTTCCCGATATTTCGTGAAAACTCCTGATACCTTTTTAAGGCCGCCGCGGCTCGCGCGGCATGATGTGCCTGATAAAACCACCTTCAGGCAAAGACTGCTTTCTTGATAGATAGTTCCCTCTCACGAGCTATGCCACAAAGGATAACGACATCCAACCATTTTATTTTTCAAATGACTTTTCTCGTAAGAAGTGTTTTCATTATACTTGGCTTGCTCAAAAAAATCAACTCGGAATGTTGCACAAAAAATCGCAAGTGGTTCTTAAGGTTACTTTTCAAAAATACTGATTACTTGATGATTCATCATACTCGCAAAAAGTGGCAAAGGAAACTTTTAGATTTTACAAGCGGAATGAAAGGCCTGAAAATTTTATATGATGCATTCTTCAAGAAGATTTTTAACCCGCAATTCAAGTCAAAATGTCGGACGGCGAATTGAGGGAGACGCAAACAGCGAATTATTTTTCCGACATTTATCCCATTGACTGCGCAGTGCCGTCTGCAAATGCACAATCCTGCCCAAAATGCTGCACGTTGTTGTCGGTATTGTTT
>CAOKHZ010000037.1 GCA_948468385.1 uncultured Faecalicatena sp.
CCAGGCGGATTCCAGACTTTCACTGGTTAGAAACGTGCGCCGCCGGGCGCACAAACAAACAAGGGACGGCATTCGCCGTCCCTTGTTTCCAACTATTCCCATAAGAGGAATTTTGTCCCTGTGATACCACGGATTTTCTCACACTACGTGCTCCTGATATCATCATTTATCTCTCCACTTTCACGTATCCGCCCAATCCGGCTTTTTCCGCCGCGTATGGTACGGCTCCGTCATAAGAAGAACTTTGCATGATTAGGTTCAGCATCCTCTTCGCGCATGCCTGCAAATCGCCAAGCGTGATCGGACATCTTACGTCGCCCTCGGCCGCGCCCACGGATGCGATAATCTCGTCCACGTCAGCCTGGCTGCCCGGCATCGTCAGGTCGTTTCCGGCTTTCACGCAGCCGGCCGCGCTGGAACTTCCATACTTGAACTCGGCTCCCGGATTCATCTCGATATTGCCGGTCGTTCCCCAGTCAGTCATCACGATTCCGGCAAAGCCCCACTCATCTCTGGCAAGCGTCGTCAAAAGGTCACGATTGTTTGCACTATGTATTCCGTTCACCAGGTTATAAGACGTCATGATGGACATCGGCTGCGCTGCCTTCACCGCGATTTCGAAGCCCTTCAGGTAAATCTCGCGCGCCGCCCTTTCACTTACGTGCGCGTTCGTGTGCATGCGGTTGTCTTCCTGATTATTGAACGCGAAGTGCTTAATCGTCGTTCCCACGCCCGGATGCCTTTGCACGCCCAACGTGTCGGCCGCCGCGCATATTCCGGACACCAACGGATCCTCGGAATAATATTCAAAGTTACGTCCGCACAGCGGGTTGCGATGGATGTTCATGCCCGGTGCCAACCACAACGTCACTCCAAGCTCCTCCATCTCCTCGCCCACGATGTCGCCGCACTCAGCAATCGCATCCGTATCCCATGTCTGTGCCAACAAGGTGGCAATTGGGATGGCCGTACAATATTGGTAATAATCCTCCGCGTCCTCCGGAATCGGCGGTTTCTCCTTGGCCTCCCCGCCGTTCATCAAATTAAACAGCACGTCCATGCCCGGCAACGGTGCCTCGCTCGTTCCCGGAATCACGTTTCCTTGTGCGTCCGCCATAAAATGCTTGGAAAGACGAAGTCCCGCAGGTCCGTCCGCCAATACCATGTTGCGGATGTCACGGTCGTCAATCATCAGGGACGTGCTGTCACCGGCCGCTCCCGGACACACCGCGGAAGCATTGCCAATCACTTCGGCACCGCCCATGCCCATCTGGTCGCGGGAGGTGCCCACGCACAACTCGGCCATTTCCGCGACCGTCAACTGGCCGACCAGCTCATCCAACGTTGCCTTGCCCGCCATCACGTCATCCATCGTAATCTTAGCGTTCGACACGTTTGCCGTGATTTGCTGATTCTCACCCGCATACTTAACCGTCTTCGTCTCAATCTCCGCCGCCGAAATGGAAATCTGCCGGGCTGCCGCCTTCTCGGCCTCTTCGGACGCATAGCTATAAGAAACGATCCCCTTTGCAGACAATTCTTCCAGCTCGCAATCCGGCGGCAGACAGTTCGTCAGCACGGCCGTAACCACGTCCGCATCCAAACATACCGCGGCCACCACCTTCGTCGCCCGAGAATTCGTGCCAACCCTGACATAATATGCGCCTTCCTCCAACACATAAGAAGCCTTTGCCGCATGATAAGATGCCATCTCGACCACCGGATAGCTAATTGTCAGTTCCTCGCTCTCGCCCGGTGCCAGTTCTTTCGTCTTGGCATAAGCCGCCAATTCCTGATATGGCTTCTCCACCGCGCCCTGTGGTGCGGAATAGTACACCTGAACCACTTCACGCCCCGCGTATGTGTCGCCCGTGTTGGTAACCTTCACCTTCACGGAAACCGTCCCCGCGTCCGCGCTCACGCCCAATGTCTCCACGCCAAACGTCGTATAACTCTTGCCATATCCAAACGGATAAGCCGGGGTCACGTTAAAGCTGTCAAAATAACGATATCCCACATAGATGCCTTCCTTATAATATTCGTCATGAATGTCGCCATTCATGTGGCTGAACGTCTCCGCGTTCGGGTAATCCGTATAATTTTCCGCCCAGGTGGTCGTCAAATGTCCGCTCGGCGTCACTTTTCCCGTCAGCACGTCCGCCAACGCATTTCCACCGATATTTCCTGCCTGACTCATCAAAAGAACCGCGCCGACTCCCTCCTGCGCACGTAAGAGTTTCGTATCCACCACGCCGCCCACGTTCAATACGATGATGACGTTTCCATAAGCCTTCGCCAGACTGGCAATGGATTCCTTTTCCGAATCGCTCAGTTCATAGTCTCCGGCCACCGGAGCACGATCCTTGCCCTCGCCGGAATTGCGGGCTACCACGTACACCGCCGCGTCGGCCTTCGTACCCGCGATAATCGCTTCGTCTACCGTATCGATGGGCGGTTCCATGAACGGATTGTTGAAAAGCTCCATAATCGCGCCCATGCCCTTTTCCGCGATGCCCTCCTTCACCTTCGTAAAATATCCGAGCCTGGCATCTTCCACTTTTTTGTCATACGCGTCCATCCATGCCTTCGTGGTAAGCGAAAATCCCGCCTCCTCAAGGCCTTGTTCCACCGTAACCACGAAACGGCTGTTAACGTCTCCCGAACCGGTTCCGCCTTTGATGGTCCTTCTGGCACCATTTCCGAAAAGCGCGATGCTCTTTACGTCCTTTGAGAGCGGCAGTGCCCCCTCGTTCTCCAAAAGCACCATGCCCTGCGTCGCCACCTTCCTGACACGGTTCATGTTGCGCTCCTCACGCGGACTAATGTCCGGATTCTTTGTTGCAAATAATTTCGCCATGTTTCATTTTCCTCCTAATATCCTCAAGATATAACTATCTTACCAGATTCTGCCGGATTATGATAGAGGAATATTAGCGAAAAAAATAAAATTTTTGCGAAAAGGTTACTATTCACGGCCGGCCGCGATAGTAACGGCATTCGGCCATTTAAAATCGCCCTTGATTCGTTTCAGTCCTTCACCGCCCCTGCCGTCAGACCGGAAATCAACATCCTGCCCAGTATCGCGAACACCGCCAACGTCGGTACCACGGCCGTAGTCGCCGCCGCGCACAACGGCCCCCATTGAATTCCATAAAACCCCATATAATTATAAATACTCACCTGAATCGGATACAAGGAGGCGGAACTCACCAGTACGGAAGATACAACGTATTCGTTCCATGCGCCCAGGAAAATGAACAACGCCGCGCTCGCCAGGGATGGCAATGACAACGGAACGACGAGTCCGAACAAAATACGCCAGTTCCCCGCCCCGTCTATTTT
This sequence comes from uncultured Faecalicatena sp., assembly GCA_948468385.1. Taxonomy (GTDB): domain Bacteria; phylum Bacillota; class Clostridia; order Lachnospirales; family Lachnospiraceae; genus Schaedlerella. The sequence goes on from CAOKHZ010000037.1 coordinate 3,343, forward strand.
CGCCGCCTCGTCAATCTGTACCGGGACGGACTCAAGGCCGCCCATGATGACCCAGATTGCCATCGGCAGATTATACGCGACATAAATAATCGGCAACGTGTACCACTGGTTCGTAAGCCCCAGGCTGGAAAAGAACGTATAGTTCGGAACCACCATCGCCGCACTTCCGATGGAAAGCGGAATTCCGCTCAGAATCAATATGAAAAACAGCTTTTTCCCGCGAAAACGAAACCGGCTCATGGCGTAGGCCGCCATCATCGCAAAGAGCAGGCCAACCGCAATTGCGATCGCGCTATAAATCAGGCTGTTGCGAAATCCCGTGAAAAACGTTCCCCGAAACACTTCCTCATAATGCTCCGTGCTAACCTGCGAGCCAAACAGCTTGGGCGGGTACGAAAGCACCTCCCGCACCGGCTTTAGCGAGGTCAATAACCCCCATATGAACGGCGCGAGATTTACGATGACCACGAATAAAAACAAGACGACTTCATAAATGTGCAGCCATTTTTTCCATTTTTCCAATGTCCCCAAGGACACCTGCATTTGATTAGACCTCATACTTCACCGCCTTTACATAACCGATGGACAATACCAACGTTACAAGAAACAACACGATGGACAACGCGCTTGACGTTCCAAACTGATAACTTTCAAATCCCAAACGATAAATGGATATGGTAATTACGTTTGTCGCGGTGCCGGGGCCGCCGCCCGTGAGGCTTAGCGGAACCGTCAGGTTGTTAATATTTGACAACGTCAATATAATCGTGGAAATCAAAAGCGGCGTCTTAATCATGGGCAGCCGCACATAACGGAGCAATTGCCATTTTCCCGCGCCATCGATGAGAGCCGCCTCCTCGATGCTTTTGGGAATGCTTTTTAGTCCGGCCAAAATCTGCACCATCGCATACCCGATAATCCGCCACGTCATGACGAAAATCAATACCCAGACTGCCGTGTTCGGGTCACTTAGCACCTTAAGCGGAGCCATACCCAATTGCTTGATCAGATAATTCAACACGCCCAAATCCTCGCTGAAAATCCATTTCCACAAAAGCGTGCCGACCACCTGGGAAGTCACCCACGGAATCAGTACCAACAATTGAATCGCATATGCCGTGATTCCGCTATATTTATTAATCCAGAGTGCGAACAAAACACCCAGGACGAGCGCGATGACAAGGCTCACGGCACTAATGTAGAAGGTACGCCCGAACGCCTTCAAATAATCCATGTTCGTGAGTACTTTTATGAAATTATCAAGGCCCACGAATTTTGTGAACCTCATATACGTGCACTGGTACAAACTGCAATAAACGGAATACAAAAGCGGCGCAATCAGCACGAACAAAATGACCAGCGCGCTGGGGGCGAGCAGCAGGTAAGGAAACATCTTATCACGTCTTTTCATAAACCAACCTCTTTCCATCGGCGGCACCACGTAAAAGATGCCGCCACTTTATCACTCTATTTTGTTTCACCAAGTTGTCCTATCTCTAAAAATTATAATGCATTCCCTCTTAATTGTTGTTCCTCTCGTTAAATTCTCTCGCCGTGGTGGCAAGTGCCTCTTCCACGGACTTCCCTTCCACGTAGGCGAGCTGCATGGATTTCACCAGGTCCGTCACGTATCCGGAAATCACATACTGGGAATTATAGGCCACCGCGTTGTTTTCCAACATTTCCATCGCCGTCTTCAAATATTCATTATCCGGCTGGGAAAGGAACTCCCCACAAGCATCCACCGTGGATTTCAAAAGCGGAATCTGCCCGCCTTCCTCCACCCAGAGCTTGTCAATTTCCGGACAACAAAGCGTCTCGACAAACTCACCGGCTTCTTCTTTCATTTCGCTTCCAGAATAGACACAGACGTTCCAGCCTGCTGCCAGGCCTTTGCCATCCATACCGTTGCTACTAGGATACGGCATCAGCTTTACGGAATCCGGGTCATACGCGCACTGGGACTTAATCGTCGGAATCCGAACGCTTCCGCCAAATACCATCGCGTATTTCCCGGCGATGAAATCCGCGTACATCTCCTCACTGGTCGCGGAAACCGCGCTCTGCGGCGTAATCTTATACTTGTCAATCATGTCAATCTGCATCTGCAATGCCGCCTGGCCCACGTCGCCGTCCCAGTTTGCCTGCCCATTTTCATCCACGACGTCACCATACTGGGTGAATAACTGCGCCCGCAAATAGTTGGAATCCGCCGACTTCTCATTGTAACCGACACCAAGGCCGTACACCTGCATGCCGTCCTCGTTTACATACGTCAGCTTCTGCGCGGCGGCAATCAAGTCGTCCCAGCTCTCAAAATTCGGGTCGATTTCAAACTCCTTGAACAAGTCCTCGCGATACACGATGCCATATACGTTCGTGGACAAATGCAATTGATAATGCGCATCGTCCGTCGCGCCGTATTCAAAGCGCACGTCGTCCAAATCCGCAAACTGCTCATCCGTCCAGTCTTTCAAAAACAAGTTCTCAAACGGCTCCACCACGCCCAACTGGATGGCTTCACCAAGGTTCAGGCCATTTACCCAGATTACGTCCGGCGCCTCGCCCGTCTGCGTCGCCGCGAAAAATTTTGCCGTCATGGTATCCCATTCCAACGACTCGATTCTCACGGTCACATCGTCATGCTCGGATTCATAAAGTTCCTTCGCCTTTGCCAACACGTATCCGCGCCCGCTCTCGTCGTTCGGATTCAAGAACGTCCACACGAGAAGCTCCTTCTTCCCGCCTTCCGTCTTTGCGCCCTTCTCGCCGTCTCCCTCGTTTGTGTCGCCGCCCCCGCCGCAGGCCGTCATCGCCACCATCATCACCAGTGCCAGAACCAGTGCCAATCCCTTTTTCATCTTTCTCATCTTTTTCTCCTTTCATCATCCCTATAACACCACGCTGCCGCCCTCGCTTAATTTTTTGCGAAGCAAGTCCGTGTCAAGTTCATCGTTTCTCTTTTTTTCACCCAGGCAAAGTGCCGCCGCCACTCCGGCCGCCTCGCCCGTCTGGTTTAAGTTAATCATCACCCGGACGGCTCCGTAAGCCCGCACGTCCGCGTCCATCGCCCGGCCGCACACGAGAAGGTTTCCATACTCCTTCGGCACCAGCGACCGGTACGGAATCTGGTAATACCTTGGATAATCGTCCGATTTTTCCTTCCACCAGCTAATTTCATGCGGATAACCGTCCCGCTCATACTCGCTCATTCCGTTCAAGTACCAGAACGTGCACCCCGGCTTGTCTGCATGATGAATGTCAATCGGATATGAACCATTGCCAATGGCATCCGTAAACTTCCTTCCGTTACAAACGTCGTCTCCCGTCAGCGTGTACAGCCCCTGCATCGAGCGTCCTTCCCGGATTCCCAAGGAAGAGGAAAGTCCGAGCAGCACCACGTCATCCTCCGTATTTTTATATTTGTTCAATATTTCCTGCATGGCGCGAACTTGTCTGCGCCCTTCGATTTCGCCCCGGGTCAGGCCTTCCATCGTCAGCGGTGATTCAAACACGTTGGACTTTAGCAAATGTGAAATCCTCGGGGAATTTACATAGCTTGTATCCCATCCGAGAATCGGGAGGTCATATTCCTCCAAATGTTCGAGCAAAATCTGCCGGGGGTTTTCGATTTCCTCATACCCTGACACGATTGCGCCCGTCGTGGACGGCTGTTTTCCATCCCTCTCCCGAAACGCGATTCCCAGGCGGTACGCCAAGTCGCCGTCCCCCGTCGCGTCAATAAAGAAATCCGCACAAATGGCCTGCCTTCCGTTCTTGCTCTCCACGAGCACGGCCTTAAGCTCCCCGTCTTCCACCCACGGCGCACAAAACATCGTGTGCAGGCAACAAATGACCCCCGCCTCCTTTAACATCTCGTCACACTCTATTTTCAACTCCTGCGGGTTGAAAATATATGTCGAGATGCGTTCCATGCGCGATTTGTAGCTGGGTCTGTCATGTGGTACGATGCGCAGCGCGTGTCTTTTGTCCAAACGTTCCAGAAATTCTTCCGAAAGTCCGGAAATGATTTTCTGGTCAAAGTCAAAATCCAAGAGCGTGTGCCATGCACATACCATCCCCGACGTACCATTTCCGCCAAAATTTCCCTGCTGTTCCACGATGAGTACGCGCGCGCCCATTCTCGCCGCCCGGATTGCCGCCATCACTCCAGTCGTGCCGCCGCCCAGAACACAAACGTCCACGCTGGCCAGCACCGGCACCCTCCGTTCCTTTTCTATCAGCATCATCTTCCCAATGCAGCCTCCTTCCCCCTTTATAGGTATTTTTATGCACTTCCCATTCTTTATGGTGCTATGATATATTTTCCTTTGGCACGCAACACCGGGTCGCTTAATATGGCATCTAGTTTGTCCAAACCACAGATTTCGCATACCATGCTGCTTACGTCAAGCCTTCCCGAGTCAATCAGTTCCAGCGCGCGCCCCTGCGTATAAGGATTGATATAAGATGATTTCAACTCAATTTCCTTCTGGAAAATCTCAAACGGCCTCACCGAAATGGCCTCGTCCGGTTTCGTCAGTCCGAACATCATGACCACCGACTTCTTTCCCGCCACTTTGATTGCCTGCTCAATCGTCTCCGGTTTTCCGACACATTCGATTACCACGTCGATTTGATGTATTCCTTTTTCTTGCAATACCTTTTCCATGTCTTTAGCAAATGGGTCGACCGTGATGTCCGCTCCCAGCTTTTCCCCTATCTTTCGCTTGCTCTCAACCGGCTCCGCCAAGATCACCCTGGCCGCTCCTTCCAATCTGGCCAGCTGCACCATCAAAAGGCCTATCATGCCTCCGCCAAATACGAGCACGTGCTGTCCCGGACATATGTTGCACATGTCAATCCCGTGCAGGCAGCAAGCCACCGGCTCCGCCATCGCCCCCTCCTCAAAAGAAGTGTGGTCGCCCAGATGATACACTTGCCGTTCGTTCACACTGCAATACTGTGCAAATCCGCCATTGACCGTGGTTCCGTACCCCGTCATCCTCGTACAGTAGTGCGACACCCCGTTCCGGCAAAATTCACACGAGCCGCAATAATAATTGGGGTCGATACATACCCTATCCCCCTTTCGAAAGCCACGAACCTTGTCTCCGACTGCCGCCACGACTCCTGCAAACTCATGTCCCAAAATGGTAGGGGGCATCACCTGTGCGGCTCCTTCGTCACCCTCGTAGATATGAACGTCCGTGCCGCACACCCCGCACGCCTTTACCTCGATTAACACCTCCTCTTCCCCAACCTCGGGCATCGGGCAGTCTTCCAGTCTCAAATCGTGCCTTCCATAAAACATAGCACCTCTCACGTTACGCCCTCCTTTCAAATTATACTTTTGTGTAACTATTACTCATAAGTCAATAATACACTGGTCTACAAAATAATACAATTGACAATTTTGACAATTTTATCTTGTTTTTTTTGTGCATTTTACACTATTCAAAATTTATGTTCTTGTTATTTTAGTATGTTTATGCTAGACTTTAAAATTAGCGTAGTATCACAAAGGCCAACAAACAACAAGAAAGGTATGCGTGATTATGGCGACTGGCAGTATGACCACCATGGAGGTCAAAAAGATTAACAAGCACAACATTTATACGTTCATTCACGAACAAAGGCACACTTCCAAGCAAAAGATTGTCGACATGCTCCACATCAGCCTTTCGACCGTCACGCACAATCTAAAACTGTTGGAAGAGGAAGGACTGGTTCACCGCACCGGATACTATCAGTCGACCGGCGGACGGAAAGCTTATAATTTTGAAATCGTAAAAGATGCCAGGGTCGCCGTCGGGATTGACATCTTAAAAGACTGTATTCATATTGTAGCCGTGGATTTGTATGGAATGGTAATAAAGAAAAGTAAGCATGCATTGAATTTCCTTATCGGGGAAGACTATTACCAAAAACTGGGAAGTCTCGTATCAGACTTCATACGAGAAGGAAAATGGGACTCCTCCCACCTGCTCGGTGCCGGAATCGCCATCCAGGGAATTGCTGACGAGAGCGGAACCAGCGTAAGTTACGGCCCCATCCTAGATAACTTTGGCCTCCATCTTTCTGCGCTGGCACAGTACATCCCCTGCCAATGCCTTTTGATTCATGACTCCAAGGCGGCTGCATTGGCCGAGCTTTGGCACAATAAGGATATCACGGATGCCGCCGTCTTGTTTCTAAATGAAAATATGGGCGGCGCCCTGATTCGGAACCGTAAGATTTACCAAGGTGACAATCTACGCGGCGGCTTGTTGGAGCACATCAGCGTGGATCCGAACGGGGAACTCTGTTACTGCGGAAGCCGCGGCTGCTTGGAAACCATCTGCAGTGCCAATAAACTGCGTGTCCTTTCTGGACTGTCGTTGGATGAATTTTTCCAAAAACTGCGGGAAGGAGATGCCGACACCGGTAAAACGTGGTCGGAATACCTCGACCGAATTGCCTTTGCAATTCGAAACCTTCAGGTCATTTTGGACGTTCCCGTCATCGTCAACGGCCTATTGGCCAATTATATGACAGAAGAAGATTTCAAGGAACTGCGAAACCGTATCGCCAAGTATTCGCCGTTCCCGTTCCCCCAGGAATTTTTGCTTGCCGGGCAGTATGGGCCGCTTACGCCCGCCATCGGCAGTGCCCTGATATTTATTGACAAATGGATGCAGACGGTATAAAACAAATATTAAAATCAGCATTCCGCCAGAAATGCGATTACCATCTACGCGCTACACCTTCATAGTCTTAACAAGGAAGGAATTCAGGGCAAAGAAAGTCAAAGAAAAAAATTCAAATCAAAGAATTCAGAGCAAAGAGAGGACACGAAGTCCGCGATTATTTTCAATCGCGGACTCTCTGACTCTTAACAGACTTTTTACATGAACTTGTCCATCTCGCGTTCCACCTCCGGCGCTTTCTTCACCTTCGGATTTTGAATCACTTTGCCATTTGCCACCACCATGCTGATGTTGCGGAGTGCTTCAAGGTCTTCCAACGGATTTTTCCTCGTCACTACGAAGTCCGCGCATTTCCCCTCCTCAATCGAGCCGGTCTCCTTGTCAATCCCCACGATCTTTGCGTTGCCCAGCGTCGCGCTGTAAAGGGCGAACTTCCTTGTCACGTTACAGTATTTGTAAAACAACTGCATCTCCCGCCACATGTCATAATGTGTCACGTAAGTACACCCCGTATCGGTGCCGAGCCCCACCGAGATTCCATTTTCCAAGCAGGCAATCGCACAATCACGGATACCTTCAAATACCACGTTTCCGTTATATTGCTCCACTTCCGTCGCCTTGCTAATCGACCGGTCAAACAATGCGTATGGCAGAGCGGGAGACAGCGTGGTAATGTGCGCCGCTCCTTTCTCCTTGAACAAGGCCAGTATCTCGTCGTCCGGCTTCGCCCCATGCTCAATCGTGTCAACCCCGTTTTGCAATGCCACGCGCACGCCCTCGGGACTTTCCACGTGCGCCGCAACATGGTAACCCAGACGGTGCGCTTCGTCACAAGCCGCCTTTACATACTCGGCTGGCATCTTAAGCTCGCCCGGCTCGCCTTTGACCTTCGCGTCAAGTACCCCGCCGGTAATCATCAACTTAATCAAGTCCGGCGAATCCTTGGCAATCTCCTGCACGTAGTGCTTGACCTCCTTTGCACTTTTTGCCTCATAGGCCAGGGAACCCGCCATATGCCCTCCCGGCACGGATACCGCCATGTTTGCCGCCAGAATCCTGGGACCCGTCGTCTTTCCCGCACGGATGCGGTCGCGAATCAAGGAATCCCAATTTAATACGCCGCCCACCGTGCGGATTGTCGTCACTCCGCTCATAAGCTGCGTGCGGGCATAATTTTCACATAAGGAAATGCCGACCTTGCGAAGCAACGCATTGCTGGTAATCATTTTTACCTTCTTCTGCGGGTCGGTTGGCTTGTTCTTAGGTTTGCCGTCCGCCGGAAGATGCACGTGCAGATTTATCAGCCCCGGCATGATATATTGCCCTTCAAGGTCGATTTTTTCATACCCAGAAATATCCGTATCCTTCGCGCCGATTTTCTCAATCCGCTCCCCGTTCGTCAAAATCACGACATCCCTTTGGGGCTCCATCTCTTTCGTACCATCGAGCACGACACCGTTTACATATGCGTACTTCATCATTTTGGTTCCTCCCAAATCGTGTTTCGTCATCCAATCGTCTTGCTTCCGACCGCCTATCAGACGGCCTCCACCATCGGCTCCCTTCCTGCGAGGATATCCATCACTGCCGCCTCGCTCTTGCCCGAAATGACCATAATCTGATCCAGGGTGAGACCGTTCTTATGCATGTTTCGAATTAGCTGCGCCTCACCTTGCGCCATCCCTTGCGCCATCCCTTGCGCCATCCCTTGCGCCATCCCTTGCGCCATTCCTTGCGCCATTCCTTGCGCCATTCCTTGTTCCCGGCTTTTCTTTTTATAGAGTTCTATTTCATCCTTCATCAATTCTTGTAACGCCTCGCACATGATTGAATCCCTCCTTATTTGCTCATATACTTCGCGGTTCGCGTTCACGCTGGCCTGCAGCACCGCGTCAACATTCTTCCGCTCCCTGACATCCGTCATCCCGCCGGTATTTTTCAAGAACGTCCTGACATCCTCGATGTCAACCTGATCGGATAGTACCCGCAAGCTACTGTGGGCCTCCCTTTCCAGCTGTCCGGTCACGACGACCTGCACCGGGAACTGCATGCCGGAGACGTAGTAAATGCCAGAATATTTTTTCTCCGTCCGATAGCCCTCCCCTTCCAGCTCTTCAAAAAGCTTTCGCGGATATGCCTCGCGGAACAATGACACCGTCAATTCGTTCGCGGGTATCTCGTTCACCTTTTTTCCATATCCCTTATAGAGACAAGCATAACCGATTACCTTATACAGCGTGTCAATGGACAATTCATCATCCGGTCCCTTGTATTCCAATACGTTATGCTTCCGCATGATATGGCCAATCTCGTTCTTCAATATTTTGTCCCGGTCGCCTTCCTTTATAATCAAGAGATCTATGCAAATGGGCTTCTTACTTAAATTGTATTCCTCCGTCAGGTTCAGTTCCCTGACATCTTCCTTAAACTCCAGTTCGACCGCCGCATAAAACGCCGGATGCCATTGTATCTTGTTCGGTAAGTCTTTCAACGTGCCGCCTCCATGTCGTCTTTGGTACTCGGGCTGGTGCCCTGCCTATATTATACGTCCCTACACCTTTTTCGTCAAGGCGGTGAATCATCGCTAACAGCTCTTGTGAAAAGTAACGAGCAAAACGTGCAAAATAAAGACAAATTTTACAAAATAAGAGTATAAGCAAGAGCTCCCGCATGTTATCCTATAACCACAAAAGATGATGAGATAGGAGGTTGGGCAATTGTTATCAGAACGATTTTACGGCATGGGAGAGCCGCTGATTCAAAGGGAGGCGGACACCGGCGTCATGGCGGCAGAATACCTGGACCTGGTAAAAGCCGTAGGCTGTACGGCATATAGATCCTGGATGCACTTGACAGAGACTTTAAAAGACCCGGTAACGCCAAATGAAGAAGTCGTGGCCGCCCACAAAAGGCTTCTTGACCGGGCGGCAAAGCTCGATTTGGAAGTAACCGGCATGAGCCACGAGTGGTTTCTTCCCGAAGGGTGCAAGCAAAGAAAAGGACACGCGATGCCTGGACGCGACCTGACGGAGGGAAGCTTGTATATGCAGGCATTGGAAATGTTGGAAGAATCCTGGCGCACGCAGGCAAAGCTTTTTCCCCAGGTGGGCAACTGGGAAATTGGAAACGAATGGAATTTGAACGCGTTTCTACATCCGGACGGGTTTTTGGACGGGGAAATGTCGAAGCCGTTTACGGCGGACGAGAAGATGGACATTGCCATCGACCTGATGTATTTTTCGGCAAAGGGCGTGCGAAGGGGAAATCCCAATGCCAAGGTCACTTGCTTTTCCCCGGCACTCTCCACGCCGTGGCTGGGCGGCGACTTACCGGACTACCTCCCTCCCATGTACGGGATTGCATGGACGCTCGACAAAATGTACCGCCGAATCAAGTCCGGAGAATTCTGGTCGGATAACCCGGATGATTATTTTGACATGCTGTCATGGCATCCTTATCAGATGAGCGTCGACCAGAACAAAGTGGGAATGGATTTATTCCTAGACATCTTCGAGCCGGACCATTTGTGGAAGGATTACAACGATGCCGCATACCGGGTAATGTGCAAATACGGCGACGGACACAAGCAGGTGATTCTCACCGAGGTCGGATTCACGGATTGCGGGGATGAAAAAGAGGAAGTCAAACGTGCGGAATACACACGTAAATTACTCAAGCTGGCGGCAGAACTTCCCTACGTGCGAACCATTTATAATTTCCGTCTGTTGAACGAGGAGGGGATGCTTAAGAAGGCGGGAATCGAGGACAATCAAATCGGCGGTCTCGCGGAAGTGTACTTCGGCTTTTTCGAGGAACCATGGCACGATTGCAAGCCGAGGCGAAAGGCATACGTTCTGCAGGAACTGACCGGGAGCACACAAAACCTTGTCGAGGTGGGCAAAAGGGTGGCGGCCACCAGAAGGTAAAAGTGCAATACCCCGCAGCAAACTACGGGGTATTGCACCCTCGCGGCAGTTGCCAAGGTCATGCAAGCATGACTTTGGCTCGTTGCTCGCGGGAATAAAACATATCTAAACGGAGGAGATTAAAATGATTAGTTTTGCATCGAAAACAAACAATCCGAATACCAAGCTCGGCTGGAACGACCGAATCGGCTATGGTATGGGTAACTTTGGCATGGCATGGGTAAACGGCATGATGTCCGCCTTCCTCATGAAATACTTAACCGACGTGTCCCTGGTTGACGCGGCGGTGGTCAGCGGAATTATCGCCATCTCCAAATTATTTGACGGCATTTCCGACCTGATTATGGGGCGCATCGTGGACGGGACGCACTCGAAACTGGGAAAGGCCAGGGTATGGCTGATTCGCATGTGCATCCCGATGGCACTGGCTACCATCCTATTGTTTAGCATTCCGTCTTCCATGTCGGAAGCGATTAAGTATGTATACGTATTTATTCTTTACAATTTGGTTAATACCGTATTTTATACCGCGATGTTCGTTCCTTACAATTCCTTGATTTCACTGAGCACGACGGACAGCTACGAACATGGAATGCTGGGAAATATCAGCATGATTTTCCAGACCATCGCCAACATTTGCATGAACACGTTCTTCATGGCAATGGTCGTGGCATTCTCCGGCGCGGCCGACCCTTACATGGTGGAAGCCCAAAAGGGTTGGACCATGGCGACAATCGTGGTGGGCGTCATCATTGTCATTTCTGCATTGATTTGCGTATGTGGAACCAAGGAAAGGACGGGTGCGCAGGCAGAAAACGGCGAAAATGCAAACACCGGAAAGCCAAAGGACGATGTGCCAACCGGAAAGGCTTTGAAATCCTTGTTTACCAATAAATACTGGCTGTCCATGATTTTTGCGATGTTTGTCATCTTCTTTATCATCGTAATGTATTCCGCGGGTGCCATTTATTACTGCGCGGACGTGCTGGGCGATTATTCCCTTTACACGCCGGTGAACAACGCATTATCCATCGCACAGTTCGCCACCATGTTCTTCACGCCGTTCTTCATGAAAAAGTTCGGAAAGCACATGACATACATGATAGGTCTCATTGGTATGGGACTTGGATTCCTGGGAACCGGATTTGCCGGGACGAACGTGGCACTCTTAGTTCTTTTCAACGCCTTGAAGGGTATCGGCCTCGGCGCGGCCGGCGGCATGGCCTTTGGCATGGTTGCCGACACGTTGGAATACGGCGAGTGGAAAGACGGCTTTAAGACGGTAGGTATGGGAAATGCGGCGATTTCCGCTGCCCAGAAGCTCGGCCTTGGCATCGGTCAAGTGGTTCTTGGGTGGATTCTCGCGCTCGGTGGATATGACGGGACGGCAACGGTACAGAGCGAGGCGGCAAAAACGGCCATCTCCTTCATCTACAATTGGCTGCCGGTTGCCATGATCGTCGTGACCTTCCTCATCATGCTGACCTATAAGTTGGACAAAGAACTGCCGAAGATTCAGAAAGAATTAGAAGAACGCCGTAATTAATCGAAACGGGCGTGCCGCCTAAGCGGCACTGCCTTTTCTAAAAGAACGAGGCGGACATTCCGCCTCATTCTTTTAGAAACAAAGATTTCCAGCGTGACATCATCCGCCGTCCCCTTGGTATTCAATATGATCTTCTTCGTTGTACGACAATCACAGTCGCTGCACAAAGACAAGATATTGCCGCCGAACAAGCAGTCGTATGTCCGAGAATTGCCATAATTCCAAAAGCAACTCCCGCAGCAAATAAAACGATGCCTAAAATGATACAAAACACTCGCTTTCCCTTTTCACTTTTACCGTTTTCTGTTTCATCACTTGGTTTTTCAACTTTATACAGAAGTCTTTTTTTGACCGCTTTTATCTTTGTCATATATCCGCTGGTATACAGCGCACCGACCACAAGTACACCGCCTACAATCCCCATGGCATAGCTGGCAATCTGCTCATATCCGCTTCTCATATCAAGACCTATAAAATTCAGCACACTATACAGGATAAATGCAAGAATCGCCACAATGAATAATCTGCATAGCCGCCTTAACATACGCTGTTTTTCATCACTCTCATAGTCTGCCACTTTCAAAAGCATTTGTTCTGTTTTCTTGTCAATCATTTCGTCCTTCCTTTCTCCATCCAAAATTTCTTCAATACTGACATCATAATATTGAGCTATTTCAATCACCAAATCGAAATCCGGCATATTTACACCGTTCTCCCATCGCGAAACACTTCGGTTTGTCACCCCTAGTATTTCTGCAAGCTGTTCCTGGGTCAGATTTTTTTCCTTGCGCAGTTCTTTTAAGAATAGCCCTATTTTCTTTTGATTCATTGCTTTTACCCTCCTTTCGCATTTATCATAGCTTTTTGGATGAAAAAAGTACGCGACACAGAACGAGAATTCGCCTTTTTCAGGGAAAAACGCTATACTATGGGATATTATATCATAAAAAGAAGAAGCAAGACAATTATGTCCTGCTTCTACCTTGGCTCATTCCATTATGCCTCGTATAGCATCGTAGCTTAAATAGACGCCATCTCCGCCCCAGTCTTTTTCTTACGCAAACGTAATCTCCGTCCCGGTCTTTCCTTCCAACGCGTCGATGGCCTTGTCCAGACTGGTGATGATGGCCTTCTTGTGCGGATAGGTACGCACGAACTTCATCGCCGCCTCCACCTTCGGCAGCATGCTGCCGGGTGCAAACTGGCCTTCCTCGATGTATTGCACCGCGCTCTTCAGGCTCAAGTGGTCTAAGTTCTCCTGGTTCGGCTTGCCCCAGTTGATGGCCACCTTCTCCACCTCGGTCAAAATCATCAAAACGTCCGCGTCCACCTGCTCCGCCAAAAGCTCCGCCGCGAAGTCCTTGTCAATCACGGCCGCCACGCCCTCAAGCGTACCGTCTAAGTTTTCCACGACCGGGATGCCGCCGCCACCGCAGGAAATCACGATGGAAGAATCCCACAAATCCTTGATGGCCTCGATTTCCACGATTTTCCTCGGCAACGGGGAGGCCACGACCCTTCTAAAGCCCCTTCCGGCATCTTCCTTCACGGAATATCCCTTTTCCGCCTCCAAGGCCCTCGCCTCTTCCTCGCTATAGAACGGGCCGATTGGCTTGGTCGGCTTCGTGAACGCCGGGTCGTTCTTGTCCACGATAATCTGCGTCGCCACGGTCAGCACCGGCACGTTGATGTTGCGGATGCTGAGAGCGTATTTTAATGCTTGTTGAATGTGATACCCGATATATCCCTGGCTCATCGCGCCGCACACGTCAAACGGCATCGCCGGGGTGACATCCTTCGCCGCCTCGCTCGCCAGCACGATTCTGCCCACCTGAGGGCCGTTGCCGTGCACGATGGCAAGCTCATATCCCCGACTACTGATGTCGGCAATGTGCTCGCAAGTCTTTTTTACGACTTCAAGCTGCCCTTCGGCGGTCGGCGCACTGTCCTTTGACTGCAGGGCGTTTCCGCCTAGCGCAATAACAATCCTTGACATTATATGATACCTCTCTCATCCATGAACTTCTCAAGTCTCTCTTTTGCCGCCGCCTTCTGCAATTCGGAAGCAGCCGCCTCCCTCTGGTACTGCGTAAAGTATACGAGCAATCCTCTCATGGCCGTCAAACGGTTTCCGGCCTCGTCCCAGCAAAGGGATGCGTCGGAGTCCGCCACCTCGTCCGTCACGTCCTCGCCCCTTGTCGCCGGCAGGCAGTGCATGAACTTGCACCCGATGTTTCCAAGCTGCATCAGTTCACGGTTCACCTGGTAATCGCCAAAGATTCTCACGCGCTCTTCCTTCGGCATCTCGCTCTCGTACAAGCCATACCATACGTCCGTGTAAATGAAGTCGGCACCCCTAACGGACTCTCTATCATCCGTAATCAAGAACGTGCCGCCGCTCTCCTTGCAGTTCTCTTCCAATTTTGCAACACATGCCGCGCTCGGGCTGTCCTGAAGCTGGTGGCCTTTCGGTCCATAGTGCACGAAGTGCATGCCAAGCTTCGTCGTAATCATGCCAAGGGAAGCACAAACCTGCGTGCCGTCGCCCACGAACACGACCTTGCAGTCTTCCAGTTTCTTCCCTCTCGGCAGGTTTTCCACGATGGTGCACATGTCGCCGATTTCCTGCGTCGGATGATTGTAATCGGACATGCCGTTAAGAACCGGGATGGAGCAGGCATTTGCCAGGTCAACCACCGTCTTGTGCTCGATTACGCGCGCCATTACGATGTCGATTAACTGGGAAAGAACCTTTCCGGTGTCGCCAATCGTCTCATGTCCGCCCAGCTGAATCATGCCAGGTCCAAGGTACTGCGCGTGTCCGCCCATCTGGGACATCGCCGTCTCGAAAGACACGCGGGTTCTCGTCGAGGACTGCTGGAAAATCATTCCCAACGTCTTGTCTTTCATAAGCGGCGGATAATATCCGGCCTTAATACATTTTTTAATTTCCAGGGAAAGGTTTACGATATCGAGAATTTCCTCCTTCGTCAAATCCTGCGTGTCGATAAAATGTCTAACTCCGTTTGCATACATGGCTTTCAATCTCCTTTTACTGTTTTTTATTTTTTAGAATGTTTCTTCTACCATTACGTGTCGGCCTTTTGCCTTCCAGGGCGCGGGACTTGTTAGAAAAGGAAGGCTCTTCATTTTGATTTTGCTTAGCATTTTGATTTTGCTTAAGACTCCGTCATGTCGGATTCTACTTTAGGAACAACGAATTGGCTTTCATGTTTTTCATAATTTTGGGCTTATAATAATCGTGTCCCGCGCCTTTTACTTACTATTTCAATTTCCATATGCGTTTCAATTTCCATATGCGGACTGCCGTATGTTTCCTGGCTCCCATCCATCATACGTCTTCCAGTCCTTTACCGCCGTGAAATTTCTCACGCCTTCGGCTGCTGCTGCGTGATGCAGTGAATGTTGCCGCCACCATAGGCGACCTCTTCCGTTCTCACGCCTACCACCTTACGATCTGGGAACATGGCCTGCACCTGCTCCACCGCCAGCGCGTCATTCTCGTCGCCATACTGCGGAAGGATGATTCCTCCATTCACGATCAGGAAATTCATGTAAGACGCGATGGAAACTTCGCCCTCTTCACGCGGAAGCGTTCCTTCCACGAAATCAATCGTGTCGGCCCCCGTCAAATAACACGGCTTCTTCGTCACGCACAATTTATGCACTTTCAGCTTGCGTCCCTTGGCATCGGTCGCCTCGCAAAGCTGCTCGTATGCCGCTTTCGCTTCTTTATAAAATGGATGGCTCTCGTCATCAGTATAAATGCATGCCACCTCGCCCGGCCTTACGAAGCAAGCCACGTCGTCAATATGTCCGTTCGTCTCATATGGATCGATACCGTCTTTTACCCAGATTACTTTTTCCAGGTTGAGGTATTCTTTCAGCTTCGCCTCGATTTCCTCCTTCGTCATGTCCGAATTGCGCCCTTCGCTCAACAAGCACATCTCCGTCGTCAGAAGCGTTCCCTCGCCGTCCACGCTGATGGAACCGCCCTCCAAGATGAAGTCGTCCGTCCTATAAGAATCCACGCCCTCGATTTCGCACACCTTCTGTGCCACCAAATCGTCCTGATCCCATGGGAAATAGAGCCCGTCTACCAAGCCGCCCCATGCGTTGAACGTCCAGTCGCAGGCACGGATGTCGCCTTTGTCATTGATGACGAACGTCGGTCCGCAGTCGCGAATCCACGAGTCGTTGCTTGTCATCTCGACCACGCGGATGTTTTTTGGAAGCTGGGCGCGCGCGTTCTGATACTGCGCCGGTGACGCGCACACGGTGATGGGTTCAAATTCCCTAATCGCCGTCGCCACGTTTACAAATGCCTTTTGGGCAGGCTTCGCGCCATTTCTCCAGTTGTCCGGCCTCTCCGGCCAAAGCATCCATATTTGCGTCTGCTCCTCAAATTCTGCCGGCATCCTGAAGCCGTCTTGTTTCGGGGTCGTCCCCTCGATTCTTTTTGCCATGATATTTGGCCTCCTTTTATTTATTTTGTTTTTTTGACACGCCCCGTCCGGCCAGGGAGGGCAAACGCCCCTGCCCGCGCCAAACGGAAACATTTACACCACTTTATGTTTTCTTCACGCTTTCTTTTTCTTTCCCAACATCACGGCCAGCACTTCGCCAATGACAATGAAGATGATGGCTCCAATCGTTATCGGAAGCGTGGCCGACAACGTCTCCGCGTCAAAGCTCATCGGAATCGCCGTGAAAATGATGGACACCGCCAGAAGAATGATCGGCAACGCCACATAATAAAGCTTCAAAACAAGGTCGCTTCCACTGACCTTGAACGGCCTTTCCTTGTTCGGGTCGATTTTCCGCATCTTGTAAAACGCCGGAAATACCGGAATATAGGACATAAGGAACATTACCAGGTTCAATGCGAAAAAGCTCCAGAACATGTCCTCGTTTGGGATGAACGGCGCGATAACGACCACGATGGAAGCCACGATGCCATTCATAATGGCCGCGCCCGTCGGCATCTCGTTCTTGCCGCTCCTCTTTCCGAACACCGCCGGAAGGTCCCCATTTTCCGCCGCGTAACAAGCCGTGTTGTTCACGCCGAGCGACCAGGAAATCATGTTTCCAAACAACGTCAGCATGAATAAGAAGGCAATCAAACAGATAAAGATGCCCGTCTCCTTTCCGGTAATCAACATGATGGCATCCATCAAGCCGCTGCTCGTGCTCACTTCCGCTGTCGGGATGGCCGTTCCAATGCCGAATGCGGAGAACATGTAAATCGCCGCGATTACGACGCCGCCGATGATGATGGCCTTTGGAATCTGTTTCTTCGGATCCTCCATGTCCCCGGCAAACGTACAGATGACTTCAAATCCCAACATGTTAAAGATGATGACGGAGATGAAGGAAAGGCTGTCCGGGTCAAAGGACGGAAGGAGCGATCCCGCGGTCACTTCATTCGCCACGCCTTGTGTCAACGCCATGTATACGCCCAGTACTCCAAGTACCACCGCCAAAAATACTTTGATGGCCGCCGCCCCATTCAAAATCCACACGCTGTCGCAGACCGGGAAGAAGCTGATTGCCACGATGACCCAAATGAAAATCAGTTCTATTATAATACATGGAAGAGTAGCAAGTTCCCATCCAAAGATAATTCCCAAAAGCTCCGGTATCATGACCGCCAGCGAAGCCATCCACAATGGAAAATTAATCCAATAGTACCATGCAACCCGGGTTCCCATTTTAGAACCAAAAGCATTTTTTACCCAGTCATAAATTCCCCCGTCACTTTCATAGGTAGTTCCCATCTCCGCGGAAACCAACCCATATGGAAGAAGGAACGCCACGATCATGAAGATCCACCAAAAATACTGCGAGTTACCAATTGCCGCCACCGGCGCGGCCGCCTCTGCCACAAATACAACGCAGATAACAGAGAGAATCGCACTAAACATACTAAATTTCTTTTTCTTTCCACTCATTCGATTTTTTCCTTTCTTCTCTTTGCTTTGAATTCCTTTGCTCTGAATCCCTTTTTTTAATTTCGTTCAAATTTTCTTATAGCTTTTAATCGGCCTTCCCTGGCACCTCCTTTCGCATCCGACCATCTTTGTTCGTGACCCTAGCATAGCACTCAACTTTCGAGTTTAACATCCATCCCATGATATATTTTTGTAGTATTATTTGTTCAAAAACCACATAATCTCAAATAAACTTTTGTGCATTATGCACAATTTTTTTCTTCTCTAAACTAAAAGTTTAGACCGGTGCTTTTTTAATTTTTCATTTTATGTTATACTTGTTTATACACGTTATGCGATGTAAAAATGCGGCAATCAGGTCGTGTTCCTGCATTGAACCATATATATTGTGACATTTTTTGATATATTTTGAACCATATGACGTTTGGGTAAAAGTTTTTTGCCCGCATGATAACCACGGATTGTTAGGCATTTCGCGCCCTCGCAATCCTGATGGCGCAAAGGAGGGCCTTAACCATGGACGCGTTATTTCTAATTTATAACCTGCTTTTACTTGTGTTCTACAGCATCCCCCTGGCATTCTCATGGTTCATTTACCGCAAGGGCGACCGCGACACGTTACATTTATATATTAGTATATTTTTTCTCGTATATATTATTAACAATCTTGTCATTTACCTGACGGAGTCCGTTTCATGGTTTTCCACGTTTTATGACAGCACCTTTATGTCGGTCCCGACCCTGAGGACGATTATTTTTGCCACCACGTTCTACTGCATGGTCAAGGTTAACGAGCTCGCCTTACGAAAGGAAAACTCAATCGGACTGACATCCGGTCTGCTCGTGTTGGTCATCTTCTTGTTGTTCGTACCCATCATGCCAAACAGCGCCTTTAAGGTTTGGCTATACTATACGTCCTGCCAAGTATTCACCTTCATTCTTGGGCTTTATGGATTGCGTTGCATCAAGCATGCCCCTAAGGGACATTATTCCGAATATGTCACGCAAAAGTATCGTCGCATTCTTTTGTGGACCGTCGTCTTTTCCGTGTTAATCGTACTTGAGGACACTTTTGTCATTTTTAATTTTGACGTTTACACGGATTCCTTCGTCCAAATCGTCAACCGTAGCTTTACCGAGGACGTCATAAGCATATACTATGCATTCGTGGCGATCCAGTACCTGACGAAACTGATACATGTCAAGGCCGTCCCCGGCGAACTCGCCTTATGCGCTTCGACTGGCAACGCGGCCATGGACAACATGGACATTTTATATCCGAATCCGGTAGACGACGCGGCCGCGACGCTTCCCTCGTCTCCCCCTGCCGCGTCCCCCTTCGTTTCCGATGGCAAGACCGCTCCGGTTTCAAGTGATGGAACGACCTTTTCCCCGGATAATACAACGGACTTTACGCCGGGGAATGCAACGGCCTTTACGCCAGATGCCTTGAACACGGCAAACTCTTATTCCAAATTCTATCTTTTTTGCCGCAAATATTGCCTGACCACCCGCGAGCAGGACATCATGCGTCTTTTGCTGGAAAATAAAAACAACATGGACATCAGTGAGGAACTGGTCATCTCCATTGGCACGGCCAAGACACATATCCACAATATTTTTACCAAGTTGGAGGTCAAAAAACGCCACCAGTTAATTGAAAAATACAACACGTTCAAAGACACGGAGCCGATGGGAAAGGGAAACATGGAAAACACATGATAAACCAATGTGGCACGTCCTAATTTCCTTCACGTTCCACGCAGAATAAATTGTCACTTACAAAGCGGAAGAAAGAGACATGCCAGGTGGCTTCCATAGTACATGTGTTGGTAAAAAGAAAGAACCCTGCTTCACTTGCAGAGTCCTTTCTTTTTCCTTATTTTATAATACATGCCATTTTCCATCGCCATCACTTCTTCCAATGGAACATGCTTAAATATCGGAATTTTCATCTTAAATCTGATCCAAAGAACGGAGTACACGGTCAAAAGCAAGAAAATCGCCCCCGTCACCAAAAATATGGCGTGCCGTTCCACCGGGTCGTTAGAAATGTGCAGCACCATGTAACTTGTTCCAATGATTCCCAATATGGGGAACAGAGGACCGCAAGGCACTTTGAACGTGCGCGGCGCCCTTGGGAGCCGTTTCCGCAAAATCAGCACGTCGACATGTGCCAATATATAGGAAATCATCCAAAATACCGAACCCACCAATATCAAGAACGTAATGGAATCCGCCGAGTCGTCGCTCATCGCGGCAAACTGGAATATCATCACGCTGATGCTGATTACGCCAAAATATGGCACGCCCCGTTTGTTCGTCCGGGCAAACACCTGCGGCAGCATGTTCAATTTCGCCATTCCCTGCGCGATGTCGGCCAGCCCGTTGACCGTTGAATTCTGCGTGCTGACCACGGCCAGCCCGGCCACCAGGGTCATCCACATCTTTCCCGCGTCCCCCAGCAAATTGTAGCCATACAACAAATGCGGCGCCGCCGAGTCCGCGAGCGCCCCCCACTCGGTATAATTACGAAATCCCAGTACGAGTACCGACTGTACCACGCATATCACCACCAGGCCCAACATCATGCCAAGCGGCACGTTGCGCCTCGCGTTCCTCACGCTTTTTGACACCGGAATCGCGTATTCCGCCCCGATAAACAGCCAGAACGCGACCGCCGTCATGGCCACCACCTCGCCTATATCCGACACCATGTAGGCGGGCTGTTCTACTATCCGTCCCGTCCCCATGCCTAGCATGCCGATAAAGCCCATGATTAACATAGAGCCAAGCAACAAATACGCGACCAAATCCTGAATTTTGGCAAACATGTCAACCCCGTACAGATTGGCAATCATGATGACCACCGTCACGATGAGCGTATATCCGATGCTTGGAATGGGAAACGGAAACGATTCCTCCATCGCATAAGAAAAAATCGACGCCTCCACCCCCGAAGAGAGGGTGTTGCAGACAAAGTACCCTCCCACCATGGAAATCAGTGTCGGCAACGGCCCCATGCATGCCAACGTGTACTGTGCAAGTCCTCCCGTCGTGTTCGGCATCAGCGCGTTCAGCTCCGCCAAAGATGCCACCGTCATCATGTTAAACAGACAAGCGACCACCATTGTCCCGATAAACGCCACGCCTATCGTCCCGGCTCCCTCCCCCAGGGACACCAGACAGCTCGTGGCAATGACCAAGCCGACGGAGATGGATATCACGTTCCGCAGCCCTAACTTTTTTTCCTCCATAACTCGATTATCACCCTCCTTTCAATGAACGCTTCATGAGGTTTCACACGAGCTTTGGAACTGTTCATCAATAAACTTGCGAACAGTTCCTTAGTGCAACGCCGCCACGCCTTCCTCGCCCGTGCGCACGCGAATCACGTTGTCCAGTTGGTATACCAAGATTTTCCCGTCGCCAATATGCCCGGTATACAGTTCCTCCTTGACGAACTCCACGATTTCCTTCACCTTTTCCGTCTCCACCAGCAAATTAACCTGGTACTTTGGCAAAAGTTCCATCACGAAATTCTTGTCCACCTCGTATTCCTTCGTTCCCTTCTCAATCCCGCACCCCAGAACCGGGAATACCGTCATGCCTCCCACGCCATGCTTGCTCAAGGCGGCCTTTAACTCCGTAAGTTTCTCCATCCTGATAATCATCTCGATTTTTGACACTCCCATATGGTTCTTCTCCTTTCACCCATGTGCCAAGCGTGCCATGCCCCTGACGCTATGTTTCCATGTATGCAAAAAAGGACATACTATTGCCTTTTTCAATTTAAAAGCCAATTCGTATGTCCTAATCCTATTCATTTTATAAGCCCAAAGACAGTATAGCATAAATGACGAAAAGAATCCATAGGAAAATGAATTTTTTATTGGCACGTTCCTATGAAAGTGTTACAATTCAGTGCCGCGCCAGCGCGGGTTGAACAGTAACATGAAGGTTTCTTTTCACGGGAAGACGCCCAAACAGCTGCGAAACCGTGCGATTACCATCGCAGGATTCCCGTCCCCTCGTCAAAATAATACCATCTCCCGTCAATATAACTCAATCCTTTGGCCATCGCGCCCGTGGTCAGGTCAAAGTAATAGCTTCCCCAAAAAGTATGATCCCAGCCCTTAACCATGCCGCCGGAAGCGTCATAACGAACCCACTTGCCACCGTTGCTCCACTGGTACACGTCCTTTGATACCGCTACCGTTCCGTCCGCGTCAAACCATCGCCAATAACCGTCAATCGGCACTTCCTCGTTTTGATACTCCGCCCTGATTCCTGTCATATCGTAGAAATAATAATATTTTCCGTCTACCTGCTTTACCCCTTTGGCCATCGCCCCGGTTATCGGGTCAAAATAATATTTCCCTTGAGGGGTATCGTCCCAGCCCTTGACCATGCGTCCTTCTTCGTCATAGCGAACCCATTTCCCGCCATTGCTGGTTTGAAACACGTCTTTTGACACGGCTACCATTCCAACCCCATCAAACCAGTACCAATCCCCGTCAAGTGCCACTTCCTCATACGTATAATTTGCCTGTATGCCTGTGTCTTTGCGGAAATAATAATACATTCCATCTATATTTGTCACTCCCTTGGCCATCGCCCCGGTTATCGGGTCAAAATAATACGTCCCATCGGGAGTCCAGGACCACCCTTTGATCATGCGGCCTTCATGATCATAACGAACCCATTTCCCGCCATTGCTGCGTTGAAACACGTCCTTAGAATAGGCTATCGACCCGTCCGCGTCAAACCAGTACCAGTTATTTTCAAGAACCACTTCCTTTTCCGCAAAGTCCGCCCGCGCACCTGTTTTTGAATCAAAATAGTATAACTTTCCATCTATCATTATGAATCCGGTTCGCATCACGCCATCATCGGTAAAACAATAATACTTTCCGTCCACCTGCCTGACTCCTTTTGCCCTCGCGCCAGTATCTGGGTCATAGTAAGACCTTCCATACGCCCCATCTACCCAGCCGGAAGCTCTATGGCCGTTTTCATCATAGAAGACCCATTCATTATTATTATTTATCATTTCTGTTGAGACCATCATCGTACCATCCCCCCAAAAACAATAGTAATAACCATCGATATAGTGCTCACCCGTCACCTTCACTCCATTGTCATAATAATACTTTTTCTGACCATTCTCATACGTCCAACCGTTCACCCTGCTTCCATTGCGATATAGATATGAGCGATTCCCTTCATATATCCACCCGTCCTTTACACAATTTGGCAACGGCGAATCTTTTTCATTTACTATGACAGAAGCTGAGGAATCACTGTTATGGAAAAATGACACATAAAGCTTCCCATTATAAAAGTCAGCTTTTAATTTCCTCACATAAGCATAGTCCATTGGGTTTCCTACCAACTCCCACTTACCACCGTCCAATTTTTTCACGTATAACTCGCTATACCATATAATACTCCCATCCTTTTGCCACCCGCCGAAATAAATAACATATGGCACATCCCCCTGAAAACAGATAATCCTATTGTCTAACCTCGTACATTCACTTGCATAAGGATCTTCCGTGACCTTCCGCCAACTTCCATTCGCAGATGAAAGGTCATACACGTAAAGATAATCGTCCCGACCAGAATCAGATTCCATATTTCCCAGTAAATACACCTTTCCATTATGTAATTTGACGATTCCACCATTACCATATGCCGGAATGGAATCTTGTGCCCCTGCCAGACGCCACGTCCCATTATCATACTGTTTCACATGTAATCTGCCACCACCTCCGGCCTGATACATGACCGACACCCTGCCGTCTTCCGCCGTAAGGGAAATCCCCCCTGCACACTCTGCCGCTTCGCCAACCACGCTACGTTCCACGCGGTCTTGTGACATATATTTACAGACATTCAGTTTCGAACCATCCGAATACGCGATATAAAGTCCATCAGAATTTGAAACCACGTCAAACCCCTGAGGATTTCCCTCAAACACCGTATACCTTTTCCACTGCCCGTCCTTCCATCCGGCCAATACTAATTCCACCGGCTCTTTAGAATAAACCTTCTCATTCACATATACCACATAAAACAAATCCCCATATCTCACCAACCTAACACTCCGTGCATCATACTCGTATCCATCACTTATCCAATCGCTGATTTGATATTGATGATTATACAAACGTACATTATCTCCCCAGTCATCTTTCAGGTAATATACTGTTCCATCCGCACCTACATAACAGTCAAATTCATTCATGAAATATTGAGATTCTCTATTCACTACGGTCGTCCATGTATCATCCTCGACATCCGCCAAGGCCATGACTTCCTGCTGCCCTGCGTCCATATCCGCATCCTCTGGCTCCTCATCCACAAGCACGTCATCCGAAGCCCCGTCCGGCGATTGCGTTTCCTGCTCCCCGTTCGAATCCTCTTCTGACGGCTTCGTTTCCAAAGCTTCCCCTTCTGCTTTTGGTTCCGTCTGAATTTCCTGTGAGCTTCCATCAAAACCTCCGAAATCGACCTCCGAGGCGGCATCACCCGTCACTCCTGCGGAATCGGCTTGATTTTCTGTAGAATCCGCGACCTCATTCATACTCTCAGCAGGCTCGGCGAAGTCTGCTCGCGCATCCATGCTGCTCACTAAAACAATTCCCAATGCCATGCACAATGAAATGCCATGCGCAATTCGTTTTTTCAATAATGCCTTTTTCATGTTAATCCTCCCACATGCCGGAAACTTCACAAACATGTCGCCCCATATGTTCCGTCTCCCATTTTTATTATATTTTACTAAATTAGCGTTGTATTTTCAATCTTTAATTATGCAAAATCAAAAAGAGATTTAAAGCCTTTCGTGAACTTCAAATCTCTGTTTGAAAGATATCCTTTTAATTTTATTGCCCATTCTTCATAGGATTCTACTATACTTTGGTCTCAACGAAAAACGCCACCACTTACCATCGCAGGATTCCCGTCCCCTCGTCAAAATAATACCATCTCCCGTCAATATAACTCAATCCTTTGGCCATCGCGCCCGTGGTCAGGTCAAAGTAATAGCTTCCCCAAAAAGTATGATCCCAGCCCTTAACCATGCCGCCGGAAGCGTCATAACGAACCCACTTGCCACCGTTGCTCCACTGGTACACGTCCTTTGATACCGCTACCGTTCCGTCCGCGTCAAACCATCGCCAATAGTCATCTACAAAGGTTTCCTCGCCGCTAAATTCCGCTTTTACGCCAGTTACCTTGTAGAAGTAATAGAATTTTCCTTCTATCTCCTTGACACCTTTAGCCATCGCCCCAGTAACCAGATCGAAGTAGTACGTCCCTTGACTTGTATGATCCCAGCCCTTGACCATGCGGCCATTTGCATCGTAACGAACCCACTTGCCTCCGTTGCTCCACTGGTACACGTCCTTCGATACCGCTACCGTTCCATCCGCGTCAAACCAATACCAGTCACCATCAAGCGGTATCTCCTCGCCTTTGTATTCTGCCAATATGCCCGTCACCCGAGAAAAATAGTAATATTTTCCATTTATTTCCTTGACTCCTTTTGACATGGCACCGGTTGTCAAGTCAAAATAGTACTTTCCATTACTCGTCGTATGCCAACCTTTAATCATACGGCCATTCGCGTCATAACGAACCCATTTGTCACCATTGGACATATACACGTCCTTGGAAACCGCCATCGTCCCATCCGCGTCGAACCAACGCCAGTAACCATCAACAAATGCCTCCTTGCTCGCGGCCTTGACCCCGTTCTCGTAGAAATACCTCTGGCCGTTCTCGTATACCCAGCCGTCTTTTTTGGTATCAGGTTTCGTCGTTCCCCCGGTGCTTCCTCC
The DNA here is from genome assembly GCA_948468385.1 of uncultured Faecalicatena sp. Lineage (GTDB taxonomy): Bacteria > Bacillota > Clostridia > Lachnospirales > Lachnospiraceae > Schaedlerella. The sequence continues at coordinate 29,323 of CAOKHZ010000037.1, forward strand.
CGGATTTGTCGTCGTTCCCCCGGTGCTTCCTCCCGGATTCGTCGTCGTTCCCCCGGTGCTTCCTCCCGGATTCGTCGTCGTTCCCCCTCCGGTGTTTCCCCCGGTATTTCCGCCAGTATTGCTCCCAGTGTTACCCCCGGTGTTGCCACCAGTATTTCCTCCTGGATTCGTTGTCGTTCCTCCTCCGGTGTTTCCTCCCGGATTCGTCGTCGTTCCTCCTCCGGTGCTTCCTCCCGGATTTGTCGTCGTTCCTCCTCCGGTGCTTCCTCCCGGATTTGTCGTCGTTCCCCCTCCCACTCCTTCCGTTGTCTGGGATTCATGGGACTTGATATATATTTTCTTGGCGGAACTCGTCATATATGTCAGGTAAATCTCCCCATTATAAGAGTATCCTTTTAGTCCTGACACATATTCAGAAGCCACTGGTGTTCCTAATTGTTCCCACCCCCCATTGCCAACATGTTTCACATACACTTGTTGACTTTTTCCATCCAGATAAATAATATGCGGCGCATCCCCGTGAAAACAAATGTCAATTTCCGGAATGCTTTCATTTGCATATGCCGCGTCCGTCGCTTTTGTCCAATTTCCACTGGCAGAAGCAAAATCATATACATAGAGATAACTGTCATTCACGCCAAAGGACTCTCCGTTTTTCAACAGATACGCTTTCCCCTTGTGCAACTTGATGATTCCGTTGTTTGCCTTAAGGTTCTGATTACCCACCAAGTTCCAGGAGCCATTATCATATTGTTTCACGTACAAGTTATTATTAAAAGATTCCCTATACAAAACTACAATCCTGCCATTCTCGACGGCAACAGACGGATTACATGCATATTTCGAACTTTGTGCCACCACGCCAAGCTCCGTGGCACCTCCAGCGGTATATTTACAAACCCGCACCTCAGAATTCCCACTTCCCATGTCGCCATTTGAATATGCCAAATAAATTCCGTCAGAATCCGAACTCACGTCAAGCTCATTGGCAATGCCGGCGGTCGTATAAACCCTTTCCCATCCACTCCCGTTCCATTTGACCAGTCTTGCGACGGAACCACTAATATATACAATGTATGGCGAGCCATTATACTGCACCAGTTGATATCCATAAGCCCCGCTTTCTTTTGACAATACACTGCCAACCTGGCTCCAGCCCGAAGACTGATAACGATAAAGATATACGCCGTTCGTCCTTTCCTGCAAATAATACATCGTCCCATCCGCGTCCATATAAGAATCAATCCCTGACGCGCCTTGCGTGTCCTGGCTTGAGACGGTCGTCCAGTATGCACCATTAGACGAATCCGTAAACGTAATGTCAAAGGTAATCTGGTCACCGGCGGCACTCCCTATATTTTCAATGACAATTCCGCTGTTCGTGCCATCCGAATACGTGATTGCCCCATCCTCTAATGATTTCGTAGCATCACTTGTTCCATAGGAAGTCCTTCCAGACTCCGCGGAAAGAAAGGATTGATATATCCCATCCGATGATCCTTGCTCATATTTCCTACCATCACTGCCAACCGCATAAGAATCTCCTTGTCGAAATACATAGGCCTGCCATGGTGGGCCGTCATAATTCCGATAGGCATTTGTATTTATCCTATAAATAATCAGACCCGAGCCCGGAATATTGGCATCATAATCCTCACTGCCATAGGCATCTCCCTTCTTACGATATTCCAACACAAAAAACTCCGTATCAGAATATCCGGTTTTCAATATGACTGCCTGCCGATCCTTCGTGGCCTCCGTCGTTGCGGAAGCGGCATAAAGACCATATCCCTTCTGCGAGGTTGTCACCTCCGGTATCGAAAACCATTTCGTATAACGGGAACGGAAATAGGCCAACGGGTATTGCACGCGGTAACTCTCCGTAGCCATGATGTCCCATAACCCTACCGGCATCGATCCCCCGGCTCCCACGTACAAATCCTGGTAACCCAACGTATGTAAGAATTCATGAATCAAGAGTCCGGACTGCCCGGAACCCATGAACACGCCGCCTTCCGTAACCAGGTTATAATCCCGAACCAGGTTTCCATCAACCCGCTCATCTCCCGCGTAAGTGGCCTTGTGTCCATAAAAATGCTTATTCGCATTTCCCTTGTTTTCATTATCATCATAATTATCACATGCCACCACGATGGTCATGTTATCCACGATATTTTCATTTTTACTAAGATGAAGATTCACCCCCACGCCGCCGGACGCATTCAACTGCGCGATGATTTCGGCAATCATCTCCGAATCCGTATTTTGGCTATAGTAGTGTTCCGCATTATATTTTAACTTATATGGGGTAAACTTTCCCGTACTTTCATCATATTGCGGAAATATATTCATAACCTGAAACGCCCCATAAGAAATATTATACAAATACTGTCTAAAACCACGAGGTTTCGCCGCACTGCCGTCAAAAAACTCAAACACCTTGTCTGGATGGTTTACATGACAATTGTTAAGATAATCTCCTGCGGAACTATGATCATGATCCGTGTCCGCAAAATCCACGAAAATTACCAGGTTGCTAAAATTGCCAGTAGAGGTTGTCGTATACGCCCTTGCGGATCTTTCCATGCTAAAAAGCATCCCCTCGTCGGAAACTACATCCTCCACAATCGGTTCGGAATCCTGAAAAACTTCTTTTTCTGAATCATCAAAAATCTCTTTTTCTTCTTGCCCCATCTCAGAAAGGCCACTTTCTAATTCCGTTTCAAAATCCCCTGAATTTTCATCCAAAGAACCCGCAAAAGCGGAATCAGCCATGTTTTCCATAGGTTTCTCAGAAGCTGCGCGAGTATCCATGCCGCCTATCAAAACACCCCCAAATACCATGCACAATGAGAGAATGAGCGAGAGAAATCTTTTTATTAAAATCCTTTTCATGACGTTATCCTCCTCATATAAAATGTGTCAAAACTTCTGATGAAAAAATTTCCCATGACACAAAACTGCGTAGCTCTAAAAATCGACGCTGCGCAGTTCTTTGTAGATTTATTCCATTGTATCAGAAGTACCACCAATTTTCAACAAAATTATTCTATCCCCGCCTCTTTTTTCGCCAACTGCAAGTCATGCTCCGCCATCAGCGCGCACAATTCCTCGTAACTGGTCTTCTGCGGGTTCCATCCAAGCACCGTCCTCGCCTTGGTCGGGTCGCCCCAGAGATTGACCACGTCCGTCGGCCGAAACCACTGCGGGTTCACGCACACCAGCATTTTCCCGGTCTTCTTGTCATACCCCTTCTCGTCCAAACCGCTGCCGCGCCACTCCAACTCGATTCCGTCATGCGCAAATGCCAGCGTCGTGAACTCACGCACCGTGTGCTGCACCCCGGTGGCAATCACAAAGTCATCCGGCATATCCTGCTGCAAGATCAGCCACATGCACTCCACGTAATCCTTGGCATACCCCCAATCGCGCAAGGAATCCAGGTTGCCAAGCTCCAAATGGTCTTGCAGACCGCAGGCAATCCGTCCCGCCGCCAGCGTAATCTTGCGTGTCACGAAATTTTCTCCCCGCCGCTCCGACTCATGATTAAACAAAATGCCATTACAAGCAAACATGCCATACGCCTCGCGGTACTCTCTTATCATCCAGAAACCATACTGCTTCGCCACCGCATAAGGACTATACGGATGAAACGGGGTCGTCTCGCTCTGCGGGCATTCCTCCACTTTCCCGTACAATTCGGAAGTCGACGCCTGATAAATGCGGCACGTCTTGTCCAGGCCGAGCATGTGCACCGCCTCCAAAATACGCAACACGCCAATCGCGTCCACGTCCCCGGTGTATTCTGCCGCGTCGAAACTGACTCCGACATGGCTCTGTGCGGCCAGATTGTAAATCTCGTCCGGGCGCACCGCGTTCACGATACGAATGATGCTGGATGAATCAGATAAGTCGCCGTCATGCAGGGTAATCGTGCCCGCCGCGATCAAATGATCAATCCGTTCCGTCGTGGACACGGAAGAACGACGCACGATGCCGTGCACCTCGTACCCCTTTTCCAACAAAAATTCTGCCAGGTAAGAACCGTCCTGACCGGTAATCCCGGTAATCAATGCTTTCTTCATTTTCATACTCCTTTCATTTTCCCTCAACAACGTATTTTCAAAAGTTCCGCCCTTCCAGTTATGTGACACCTTCCAAGTGACGCCGGAAGAAAAACACAATCGCCCTTGGCGAATCCCAACGCCCGGTACGCACCTGGTTCGCCTTCCGTCTCGATTTTTGCCTCCCCCTCCAGGCACAAAAGCACCTGAAACGAATTTTCCAACACGGAAAAAGAAAAGCCGGAGCTAATCTGAATCCGTTCCGTGTCAAAATATTGACAACGACACAAAAGTTCCCGCGAACAGCCAGGATAATAATGTACCATCCTCGGCTTCTGCCGCACGTCCACCCCGGACTTCATGTTCAATACCTTGACCGCCTTGTCAAAATGCAGCTTTCGTTTCTTCCCTTCCTTGTCCGTCCGGTCATAATCATAGACCCGGTAGGTCACGTTGGAACTTTCTTGTATTTCCGCCACCAACGCGCCTGCGCCAATCGCGTGAATCGTCCCGGCCGGAATGAAAAAAACGTCCCCTTTGTGTACGTCCACCCTCTGGAGTTGCTTGGCCAACTCACCGTCATGCACCGCCGCTCGAAGCTGACTTTCCGTCACGTCATGCGCGAACCCGCAAATCAGGCTCGCCCCCGGTTTCGCGTCCAGCACGTACCACATCTCGGTCTTTCCATTTTGCCGCTCAAACGTCCTGGCATACTCGTCTCCCGGATGCACCTGCACGGACAAATCCTTTTCCGCGTCAATGAACTTCACCAAAATCGGCAGTTCCCCTTGTGCCTTGGTACCCAAATATTCCGGATACCGCCCAAGCACGTCCCGAAGCGTCCATCCCGCAAACTCCCCGTTTACCACGCTACTCATCCCGTCCGGATGGGTGGAACACTCCCACGTCTCGGCCAGCGGAAACATGTCCATCCTCTTTCCATATTCTGTTTTTAACCGTGAACCGCCCCAAAGATAATCCTTTCCGACCGGCTTCAACAACATCGGTTCCATTTATTATATATCCTCCGGCCTCGCTCACAGCACGAATACTTTTTTGTCCTTTTGGCTGATTTCCGTTCCAATTTGCACCTCGATCACGCTCATGTCCGTCTCCGCAACCAACGTATGCCTGCATCCGGCTGCAATCGATATGACGTCTCCCGGACGCACGAATTGCTCCATGCCGTCCACCACGCACCGTCCGCGGCCTGAAATGACGTTCCAGACCTCGTCCCGCTGTTCATGGCTGTGGTACTTCATCTGGCTGCCCGCCGTCAGCGTCACCTTCACGGTCATCGCCCCCGGCTGCATGTCAATCACGGTATACGTCCCCCAAGACTTCTCGACAAATCTCGCCTTGTCACGTATTTTCTCCACGTAAGGCTTCATATAGCCGCTGCGTTCCTTGTCCGTGACCAAAATGCCGTCACAACTTGCCGCTATCACCATGTCCCTGCATCCCATGCAAAGAATGGGCACGTCCAGTTCATTGACCACCTGCGTATTGTGGCAGGTCTCGTCTTGTATGACATTGCCCTTGGCAACGTCCGCCATGACCTCCGCCATCATGTTCCACGTCCCGATGTCCTTCCATTCCCCGCCATAGCGCACCACCTGAAGGCTCATCTCGCGCTCGACAACCGCATAATCAAAGCTGGTACAAGGCAACATGTCATATTTCGCATAAAGGTCGCGATAGTCCGTATATGAAATCAATTCATGAAGTTTGTCTATCAAATACTTCAGTCGAAAGGCAAACACGCCGGAATTCCACAACGCGTCCTGAGCCAGATATTCTTTCGCCCGCTTGGTATCCGGTTTTTCACAAAACTCCCTCACGTAGCTTACCGGCTCGCCGTTTTCGGGAATGATGTACCCATACTTGTCGCTCGGATACGTGGGTTCCACGCCAAGCAACGTCAGATTGGCACCGCCTTCCTTCACCACCCCTTCCAGCGCATGCACGGTTTTATAATACTCGTCATCCACGAACGGATCGACCGGGCAGACGACGATACATTCCGAACCATCCACGCCCTTCTCATCATGAAGGTACGCCGCCGCAAGCGCGATGGCTGGAAACGTGTCCCTCCTGGATGGCTCCACGCAAACGGACACGTCCTCGCCAACCTGATTGTGTATCGTGCTGACCTGCGACTTGCTGGTCGCAATCGTAATCTGCACCTTGGAATCCGCCTTGACAAGCTGCCTGCACACCCGCTGCGTCATGGACTCGTATTCGCCCTTCTCATTTTTCAGCAATGGGATAAACTGCTTGCTGCGAATATCATTGGACAACGGCCATAACCGCTTTCCACTGCCGCCCGACAATATAATTACGTTCATAAACATTCTCCCTGACTTTATGCACGCCTGCAAAATGCTGCGCAGGCCGTCACATGTCACCATCCATGTAACATTCATGCCACACGCAGCACCTTAAAAGTTACTATTCACGCATTAAAAATCCGCCTCGCCCAATATAATTCTGTCATTGGAATCCCGCCCACGACCAAGCACCCTGCGCATCAACTTCTTGGCGGATGTCCTCTGGGAATGTTCCATTGCCTGATCCATGACCTCCTTGACCTCCGCAATCGTCAACGGATGATCCTCCCTCTGCATTTCGTCAATACGGCTATACAACGCCAAAATCCCCATCTCGTCTATCAAATAGCCATTTTCCTTGGCATAGGTCTGTCCAAAGGTCACCAGTTCGTCATTAATAAAAATCGGTACTTCCAGACGGCTCGTGAATTTCCGGCGAAATTCACGATTGGACGTCAACAACCGGTCAAGCGGCTTCCTCTGATCTTCAAGTACGACTAAAAGTTCGCCCGTTTCCTGCTCCATCGCCTTGTTCAACCTGGCCACGGTCTTTTCATTCATCTTTCCGGCCTTTTCAATAATCAACGCTCCCGCGTGCAATTTAGAAAAGATGTCGCTAATCCTCTTCTTATTTAGCGAATCTCCGGAAACGATTGCCACCCTGCCCTGACGGATATTACGCTGCTTCTGAATGGCCTTCACGACGTCGACCGCCAACACGGTTTTTCCATTCCCCTTATTACCTATAATCAACAGATTTCCGGTCGCCGAAGTGCCATTGCGGGTGGTACAGTTCTTGTCCTGCTCCAACACGTCGACAAGCTGCTCGCTCATGCCCCGAACCGGAACAAAATAAGAAAACAGCTTTTTCTGGTCTTCCGTCAATCCGGCGCGCGTCCCGATACCACTTTGTACCTTCAAGTCGTACCTGCCATGCACCACGAAGCCCGTATCCGACATTGACAATGCGTTGGAAATTTCGTCAACCGGTATCGGGGCAGTCTTTCCCGTCGCATAGAGTTTCGCCGTCTCTTTCCTGCTAAGCGGAGTCGTCTCGGAAAGGAAGTTAATCTTGTCATCGTCGTCCGGAACCTCCCGGTCGTCATACGTCGCCTTTTGCCTTGCTGCCCGTCTCCGTTCTACGGGTTCTTCCTCTTCAGGTTCTTCCTCCTCATACTCATCTTCAGATTCTTCCCAAGACTCGTCCTCATAATCCTCGTCGGATTCTTCGTCATACCCGTCTTCATAATCCTCGTCGGATTCTTCATCATAATCGTCTTCATAATCCTCGTCGGATTCTTCGTCATAATCGTCTTCGTAATCCTCGTCGGATTCTTCATCATACCCGTCTTCGTAATCCTCGCCGAATTCCTCGTCATACCCGTCTTCGTAAT
>CAOKHZ010000038.1 GCA_948468385.1 uncultured Faecalicatena sp.
ACAATAACAAGAACAAAGTATCTGAATAGGATAATTGAGTTGAACCAAACTCCTGATATTAAAATCATTACTGGCATTCGTCGTTCGGGAAAGTCAAAATTGATGCAGGCATATATTGAGTACCTGAAAAATCATTATGAAAATATCAATATTATCTTTGTTGACTTTATGGATCTGACATATGAAGAAATCAGAGAGTATCATGCACTTCATGCTTACGTAGAGGAACATTTTCAAGAGGAAAAAGCAAATTACCTTTTCGTGGATGAAGTTCAAATGTGTCCTAAATTTGAATTGGCAATCAACAGTCTTTATTCCAAAGGAAAATATGATATTTATATTACGGGTTCTAATGCTTTTTTATTAAGTGCTGATCTGGCAACTCTTTTTACCGGACGTTATATCGAGATTCATGTGTTTCCGTTCAGTTTTCAGGAATACTGCCAGTATTATGATGAGACCGGCGATAAGGAAAAACTCTTTGATGAGTATTCCATAAAGGGAGGACTGGCAGGTTCTTACGCTTACAGAACGGAAAAGGATAGAATAAATTACGTTAAGGAAGTTTATGAAACGATCGTCACGAGAGATCTTGTGCAGAAATATTCTTTGCCGGATACGTTGGTTCTGCAGAGACTGAGCGAATTCCTCATGGATAACATCAGCAACCTTACTTCTCCAAACAAGGTCAGTCAGTTGCTGACAGCGAATAAGACAACAACTAATCATGTAACAGTGGGCAGATATATTAAATATTTGTGTAATGCCTTTGTTTTTTATGACATAAAGCGTTATGATATCCGCGGAAAGAAGTACTTGGAAAGTTCTGAAAAATTCTATTTGTGTGATACAGGTATCCGATATGCCATTTTAGGAAGCAGGAATATGGACTATGGAAGAGTATATGAGAATATGGTCTGTGTTGAACTGCTCCGCCGGGGATATGATGTGTATGTCGGAAAATTGTATCAGAAGGAAATTGATTTTGTAGCGCAAAAAGGGAGCGAGAAAATCTATATCCAGGTCAGTGACAATATTTCGGATCGGAATACTCTTGAAAGAGAATGTCTGCCATTACTGCAAATCCGAGATGCTTATCCCAAAAAGATCATTGCCAGAACCAGACACCCGAAATATGGTTATGAGGGTATAGAGATTTACAATATAGTTGATTGGCTATTGCAGGAAGAGGAAAATGGTGCGCAATAAACATAACATCGCTGTACTGTAAAAAGTATATGAAAAAACACTTTACTTTTTTCGGAATTTGTGATAGCATAATTATTGCGTTTTGATATGGTTGTGATTGGAACGCGAAAAAGTGCGTCTGTAGCTCAGGGGATAGAGCGATGCCCTCCGGAGGCATGTGCGGCGGTTCGATTCCGTTCAGACGCGTGATACGTGAAAGGACGATATCTTGGTGAAGGTATCGTCCTTTTTCATGTCATAGGAAACTTCGTTCCCTATGACACAAAACCCTCGGGGGGATGCGCACTCCGCGCTTAAGGAAAATGGCTGCTGACGCAGCCGCGCTCCGGCGCGAGAGTCCGGCAAGCCGGGCACTTTGTTTCGTTATGTGAAATGCTTTGCCTTGCCATCCGTACAAGGGTGCAAATTTCAGCGATGATCCTCTATGACTTGTTCCGGCAGCGTGGCATCAAATTTTCCGCTTTTCAGCATCTCGATTTCGCGGCGGTAAGGCGCGTATGATTTCTTCTTGTTCAATGGGTCAGGAATATAAGGGGTTTCTAATATTTTTGGAACGTCTATAAAATCCGGGTGATGCACGATATGGTGTAACGCGTCAAAACCGATTTCCCCGAAACCGATGTTGGCGTGGCGGTCCTTGGCGGCACCGGGGGCGTTCTTGCTGTCATTGACATGGAAAACGGCAATCTGATCCGTGCCCAGAATGCGGTCAAATTCTTCCATCACGTCATCAAAATGGTGGATGACGTCATATCCGGCATCGCTCGTGTGACAAGTGTCGAAGCATACCCGTAGCTTGTCACTACAAGCTACCCCGTCGTAAATACGAGCCAATTCCTCGAAGGAACGGCCGATTTCCGAACCCTTTCCGGCCATCGTCTCCAATGCGACGAAGCAGTCCGTGTCAGGGGTGAGGACTTCGTTGAGTCCCTTCACGATTTGGCGGATTCCAACGTCTGCACCTTCCCCCACGTGGGAACCCGGATGCAGAATCAGGATGTGGCTTTTACAAGCCACCGTGCGTTCGATTTCCTTTGCCAGAAATTCCACGGCCAGTTCGAAGGTTTCTGGCTTGACTGCGTTTCCCAAATTGATAATGTAGGGGGCATGGACGATGATTTGCTCGATTCCATGTTCTTTCATATAATCCCAGGCGGGTTCAATCATCAGTTCGCTGATTTCTTTGCGTCTGGTGTTTTGTGGTGCGCCGGTATAAAACATAAACGTGTTCGCGCCGTATGAGACGGCCTCTTTTGCGGAACCAAGCAGCATTTCCTTGCCGCTCATCCCTACGTGTGAGCCAAGTAACATAATGTAATCATCCTTTCAACGCTTATTTAACCTCGTCAGGGAAGTCCCCCGCTTCTTAAAGCGGGGGAGACTTCCCTATTTCAGTGGGAGTACAAGCTTCCACTGAAATGCCGCGAAGCGGCAATGAGGTTATGAGCAAATAGCAAAGCGGATTGCGAATATCCGCTTGACTTTATAAGAAACGAATCAAAATCAGGAATTTTGTCCGTTTCTATGATTATACAATATGTAAAGGAAAATAGATATAGAAATGTACAAAAAATTTGGATATATACCGCATATGCAAAGCAGAAACCAGTGAAAAGGATTGAAAAGGTATAAAAAACGTACAAATAATATCTAGATATCATACATTTCATGATACGGATTGTTTGATATACTATGCATAACGAATAAACAGTTCGTGTAAAATATGTCGGCCGACGTAAGAGGAAACGATTACATTTATGAAGGAGAATTTAAAATGGGAAAAAATACTTCTACAAATAGTGGACGCCTTCCAGTATGGAGACGTGCGGCTTATGGTTTTACGGATGCAGGTGGAAATTTTGCGTTTTCCATGGTAAGTTCTTACCTTACCGTGTTTTATACCGACGTCGTTGGCTTGACTCCGGCCGTGATTAGTGTAATCATGCTGATTGCCCGTATATGGGACGGCGTAAATGACCCGATGATGGGTATCATTTGTGAAAAGACACAATCCAGATGGGGACGTTACCGTCCTTACCTGCTGTTTGGCGCGCCCGTTCTTGGCCTCTGTACGGTTTTGGCATTTACTTGTCCGGGCTGGACGGGGCCTACGCAGATTCTATATTGTGCCATTACTTATATCCTTGCCGGCATGGCTTACACCGTTACCGGTGTCGCCTCTCAGGCTTTGGCAAACGTTATCACCCGTGACAATCAGGAGCGCATGATTCTGATTTCTTTCCGCGGCGCGATTTCTTCCGTTGCGACCTTGATTACCAGCGCGGCGACCATGCCGATGATTCTTAAGTTTGGCGGCGGGAACGCTTCCAGCCCTGACGGATATTTCTGGACTGTCGTTATCTATGCAATCCTTGGAACAATCTGCTATTGGATTGCGTTTGCCGGAAGCAAGGAGGTAATCACCATCGATTCAAGCGAATCAGTGCCGATTGGCAAGAGCCTGAAAATCGCTTTTGGTGACGCGAACATTCGTAAGATGTTAATCGGATACCTTCTCTATATGTGTGGCGTATTCGGACGCGTCGGCATCATGGTGTATTTCTTCCTCTATGTCGTAGAGCAGCCACTGTGGCTTTCGGTGGCAGGTACCGCCATGACCATTGCGATGGCGGCTCCAAACTTTGTGGCACCATTTCTTACCAGGAGGTTCGAGAAGAAAAATATTATGCTGGTTTGCCTTATCCTTGGCGCAATCGGAGGCGGCATCCTTTTCGCGGGCGGCATGATGATGAACCTGCCGTTAATTTTGGTCGGAACCGTAATGTTTCATGGTTGTGGTGGGGCGGTCGGAACGGTCTCCTTCGGCCTGATTGCCGAGATTATCGATGACATGGAAGTTCGTACCGGGCAGCGTGCGGATGCAATTGTCCTTTCCGTAACCTCCTTCTCCGTAAAGCTTGGAAATGCCATAGCGGGGTCTTTGGGAGTGATTCTCCTTGGTGCCGTGGGTTATGTCGCGAACGAAGTTCAGAATGCATCCACCAAGGTCGCGATGAGCGGTGTCATCAACCTGATGCCGGCCGCATTGTTCCTGATTGCGATGATTCCATTTGGAATGCTTACCATGAATAAGGCGAAGGTTGCTGAGAACCAGGCAGTCCTTCAGGAACGTCACGCCGATAAGGAATGATGTAAAAGGAAGGAGTGAAACCTATGTTAAAAGTTGGCAATCTTAGAACGGAGTATTTAAACAACCCGTTGGGTATCGATCCGAAGAATCCTCGCCTATCCTGGATTTTAAAATCCGATCGTAAGAACGTAAGACAAGAGACCTATCATATAGTCGCGGCTCTTGATGAGCATTTTGAAGAACTGGTCTGGGACAGTGGCGTTGTTGCGTCGGAGGATAGTGTACGCGTAAAATATGCGGGCGAAAAATTGGTTTCCGGACAGAGGGTTTTCTGGAAGGTTACCGTGACGGACGGGGAGGAAGAGGCCGTCAGCGAGACGGCTTGGTTTGAAATGGGACTTCTGAATCCAGAAGACTGGATCGCGCGGTGGATTGAGCCAGACCAGACGGATGTCAACATTGAAAGTTATAAGCCGGTTTATTTTATGCGCCGTTTATTCCGCATAGAAAAAGAAATCCGCCGGGCAAGAATTTATCAGACGGCGCACGGCGTTTACGACTTCGCAATCAATGGGCAGGTTGGCACGGAAGATAAATTTAATCCGGGCTTTACAAGCTATTATACCCGCCTGCAGTATCAAGCCTATGATATTACAAGGCTTTTGAAGCGGGGTGAGAACGAATGGTCCGTAAAGCTAGGCGACGGTTGGTGGAGGGGCTTCACGGGTGGCATGTACCGCAACAACTTCGGCTACTACGCGCAGTTCATCGGCCAGATTATGATTGAGTATGTTGATGGAACCGGCGAGACCATTGGGACTGATGAGAAGTTCGAGACCGCGAACGGTCCGATTTCCATGAATGACATGAAATATGGCGAATGCTATGATGCAAGGATTGAACCGGAGGACTGGAAACCGGCGATACTCTCCCAGGGAGACTTTTTGGAGAAGGAGGTTTTCATTGCTTCTAGAAGTGTTCCATGCCGCGAGATGGAAGTTTTGAAACCTAAGATGTTTCATGACAAGGAAGGAAGTCTGGTCATGGATTTTGGCCAGAACATTGCCGGCCATGTAAAAATGAAACTGCGCAATACCAGGCCCGGGCAGGTAATCAGCCTGATTCACAGCGAGGAAATGGTGGATGGCGTGTTCAGTCTTGGAAACATCTGTACCGGCCTGTCTGACGAAACGCATTACCAGCAGGTTGACTACATCGCGAAGGGCGCACAGTTGGAGGTTTACCAGCCATCTTTTTCCATTTTTGGTTTCCAATATGTGAAGGTCGAGGGATACGATGGACCAATCCTTGAGGATGATTTCCAGGCCGTTGCCGTATATTCCGCAATGGAAGAGACCGGGGATTTTACTTGTTCCAATCAACTGATTAATAAGCTGGTGCAGAACAGCCGTTGGAGTCAGAAGGGAAACTTCCTGGACGTTCCTACGGATTGTCCCACCCGTGAAAGGAGTCCGTGGACCGGGGACAGCCAGGTTTATGCAAAGACAGCGTCCCGTTTCATGAACGTCTATCCGTTTTTTGAGAAATGGTTGCTGGATTTGAATGCGGAGCAGTTCCCGGACGGGATGGTTGGAAACTCCGTTCCCGCTACTACCGGACTTCATTTTGGAACCGAGGTTCATCGTCTGATTGATGAGGACAAGTGCGGGTTTATCGTTCCCGGTATCTTTGGATACAAGGGGGAGTGGGTGAAGGGGGCTTTTGACGGTTCGGCCGGATGGGGGGATACCGCGACGATTACCCCGTTTACCATGTATCTTTGCTATGGGGATCCACAGATTTTGGAAAATCAGTACCAGAGCGCGAAGAAGTGGACTGATTATATGATAGCAAGCGCGAAGGAAGAAAATGAGAATCGTCTGGACGAGCCGGAATATAATACCTGGGTAAACGGCGTGCGCGACGCGGACTACCTCTTTGACACCAAGTTCCATTTTGGAGAGTGGCTGGAGCCTGGCTCCGAAGAGTCAGGGAATCCCACGGAGCAGGATTTGGAAGCGCAGAAGAAGCGTACAGACTCACTGGTCGCAACCGTATATATGTATAATTCCTGCAACCTGGTGAGCCGGATGGCCGCCATCATGGGAAATAAGGAAGACGAAGGATTTTATCGTGATTATGCAAAAGAAATCAAGCGCGTTTACAACAAGTACCTGATACAGGAGGACGGAACCATTCAGGCGGGGCACCAGGCATCTTATGTCCGTTGCCTCCAGTTTGGAATCTGCTCAAAGGAGAATGAGAAGTTGGCTGCTGAAAAGTTGGTCGAGTCCGTGCGCGAGAATGGAATGAAACTGAATACCGGTTTCCTTTCGACTCCGTTTCTCTTGTTCCAGTTGTTGAAGCATGGCTACAAGGAGGAGGCCTTTGCGGTACTAGAGCAGACCGAGGCACCGGGATGGCTTCACCCGGTACTTATGGGGGCGACCACGATTCTTGAGGACTGGACCGGATATGAGAACCATATCAACTCCTTCAACCACTACAGTTATGGTGCCGTTTGCGACTTCCTCTTTGGCGTAATCTGTGGCATCGAGCCAATGCTTGAGAAGCCGGGCTACAAGGAGTTTACGCTCAAGCCGGTAATCGGCGGCCACCTGACCCATGCGGAAGCGTCCTACGAGAGTCCGTACGGAACCATTCGTTCTGCATGGGAGAAGAAGGACGGGAAGATAAGCTTCACCTTTGAAATTCCCGTTAACACGACCGCCCATATTACGCTTCCCGATGGATACCAGGAAACCGTGGGCAGTGGAACCTATACATATATAGGTGATGAAGAATAAAGATAACGCCGCTGTACGGATGGCAGATGTGTTGCCATCCGTATAGCGGTGTTAAATGGTTTCAGACATATGCTCCGTATCTGTCCTTATCTGTATCGTTTTGGTATTGACTATGGATGTCACTTCTGATATTTTTTTCGATAATCTTTTGGCGACATCTGGTAAATCTTTAAGAACTTCCGATTAAAGTGGCTGGCATCATAGCAACCGACCTCGATACCGATGTCCGTAATCTTCATGTCGCTGTTGGTGAGAAGTTCTGCGGCCTTTTTCATGCGAAGTTCATTTACAAATGCGGTAAAAGTCTTTCCGATATATTTTTTGATCAATTGGCTTAAGTAGGACTTGTTGTATCCGAAAAAATCGGCCACTAAGTCCAGGGTGACATGGGCGGCGTTTACCGTTATGTAGGCAATCAAGGCGACGATATGCGGATCTTGTTCATGTTTTTTTGGATTGAAAACGATGGCGGACAGCTCGTAATTTCTAAGAATATGGATAAAAAGCTGCTTCACCAGGTGGACGACGGACTCTCGGTAGAGATAATCCTTTTCCTTTCGCTCTTCCAGCATATGGTAGATTATTTCATGCATCCAGTGATCATTTCCGGTTGGATAGAGGATGTAGGGACTGGAAGATTTTCCATATAAAATATTTTCAAGAAACTGAGAAAGGGTAGGGACTCTTTTCATAAGTTTCATAAAGGAATCGTCAAAGAGCCGTTGGCTTATCATGATATTGATTAGAATGGCATCATCCGCGCAGGCAGATAACGCATGTTTCGTATTGGGGGCGAGGATACAGAAGTCCCCCTCTTTCATTTCAAATTGCTGGTTCTCCAGAAAATGGATGCAGGTGCCACCGTAGACATAGACCAGTTCTATATATTCATGGTTGTGCATGATTGGGTAGCTGTAGCGGGAGTGCAAGACGATTTCCACATAGTCGTCGGGGTCGTTGAATATATTGTAAGCGGTGCTCTCGTTCATTTTTCCCATGACGTTCCGATGGTGGATCTCCATAATCCTATAATGCTCTTTTTTCTCGTCATCCAGGGTTTCATATTCACTATAGTACATGGGTCTGCTTAGATAATCTTGTCCTCCGTTTTCATAATCCCGTTTAAAGGCCAGTTCCTCGACCCTTAATTCAAAAATTCGATTATTCATATACATCCATATCCCTTCTTCCTTATGGCATGGTGATAAGGCACGATAAATCATTCATTTTTGCTTGCTAGAATCTATTATAGATGATAAAATAGCAAAAGAAAAGCGCAAAATGAATGGAGTGTGAAGATTTTGAATACATTATCAGAATTAATAACGAAGGAAATGGAACAGGCCTTTGGCGCGGCGGGATACGACGCGTCTTATGCGAAGGTGACGTTGTCCAACCGTCCGGACTTGTGCGAATACCAGTGCAATGGGGCGATGGCGGCGGCGAAGGCGTATCATAAGGCACCATTCCTGATTGCCGAGGACGTGGTCGCGCATTTGCAGGATAGTGCGTGTTTTTCGCTGGCCGAGGCGGTAAAGCCGGGCTTTATCAATCTTAAATTGAAACCGGAATATGTGGCGGCATTCTTGCAGCAGATGGCGGAGGATGAGCATCTTGGCGTAGAATTGGAGAAAATTCCCCGCACCATCATGGTGGATTACGGCGGGCCGAACGTGGCAAAGCCGCTGCACGTGGGACATTTGCGTTCGGCGATTATCGGCGAGAGCGTGAAGCGTATCATGCGTTATAAAGGCAACCAGGTGACGGGTGACATCCATCTGGGCGACTGGGGCTACCAGATGGGTCTGATTATCACGGAACTGGAAAAGCGGAAGCCGCAGCTACCCTATTTTGACGAGGGGTTCACGGGGGAATACCCGTCCGAGGCACCGTTTACGATAGGAGAGTTGGAGGAGATTTACCCGACGGCCAGCGCATATGCGAAGGAGCATGAGGAGTATCGGGAAAAGGCGTTGCATGCCACATATTTACTTCAGAATGGCCATCGTGGATATCGTGCCGTGTGGAATCACATCATGCAGATTTCCGTGGCGGACTTAAAGAAAAATTACCAGAATCTGAACGTGGAATTTGATTTGTGGAAGGGCGAGGCGGACGTTCAGAAATATATTCCGGACATGGTACGGAAATTAAAAGACGAAGGCTTTGCCCATTATGATGAGGGAGCCCTGGTGGTCGATGTATGTGAGGCAGATGATAAAAAAGAGGTGCCGCCGTGCATGATTTTGAAGTCGGACGGTGCTGCGTTGTATGACACCACGGACTTGGCGACGCTTGTGGAGCGGGAAAAGCTGTATAGGCCAAACGAAGTGATTTATGTCGTGGACAAGCGTCAGGAGCTACATTTCGTGCAGGTGTTCCGCTGCGCGAAAAAGACAGGCATCGTGCGCCCGGAGACGAAACTGACGTTCCTCGGGTTCGGCACGATGAACGGCAAGGACGGAAAGCCTTTCAAGACAAGGGAAGGCGGCGTGATGCGGTTGGAAAAACTGATTCAAGAAATTGATGACGAGATGTATAAAAAGATCATGGACAACCGGACGGTCGGCGAGGAAGAGGCAAAGGAAACGGCCAGGACGGTCGGCCTGGCGGCCATCAAGTATGGGGACTTGTCCAACCAGGCAGCGAAGGACTACGTGTTTGATGTGGATCGCTTTACTTCGTTCGAGGGAAATACCGGGCCGTATATTTTGTATACGATTGTGCGAATTAAATCCATCCTTGCCAAATATGGCCGGTCGGAAGAGGCGAAACTGGCACGGGGCGGGGAGCCTGAAGATGACGGTTTGACCCGTTGTGGAGAGACGGCGGCGTCGGACTTGTCCGGACGCGTGCAAGCCGGTGATTTGCACCTGCGCGCGGCCGAGAACGAATTTGAGAAGGCGTTGATGCTGGAAGTTGCCAGGTTCAATGAAATGATAGACGTCGTGTATGAGGAAATCGCGCCGCATAAGATTTGCGCGTATCTATACGACGTGGCGAACACGTTTAATAAATTTTATCATGAAACCAAGATTCTTTCCGAGACGGATGAGGAGAAAAAGGCAGGCTATATCGCCTTGCTCGTGCTGACGAAGAGAGTGCTGACGACTTGTATCGACTTGTTGGGATTCGAAGCACCGGAAAGGATGTAGGAAAGAGCATGGCGGATATGACAAGGAAATTGTTTTACGAAGACAGCCACCAAAAGAGCTTTGTGGCGACGGTGACGGAATGCGTGGCAGGTTCACTCCCGATGGGCAAGGACGATGGCGTGAAAAGATATTGGATCGCGTTGGATAAAACCGCGTTTTTCCCGGAAGGTGGCGGCCAATATGCGGATACGGGATTTTTAAGTGCCGAACCTTTGGAAGAGGGGCGTGGCACGGATGGGGATTTCGTGCAAGGGAGCCGATTTGAGGCGCGGCGTGAAGGCGTGGCGCGCATTACGGACGTGCAGGAAAAGGATGGCATCATTTATCATAAATCCGACAAGGCGTTCGCGGTCGGAAGCGTCGTGTATGGAATGCTGGACTGGGACGAGCGCTTTGGCAAGATGCAACAGCATACGGGAGAGCATATCGTTTCCGGTTTGGTGCATGCAAAGTTTGGCTACGACAACGTGGGATTTCACCTGGCGGGCACGTATTGCACCATGGATTTTAGCGGGGAAATTGGCGAGGAAGACTTGCGTCGGATAGAATGGCTGGCCAACGAGGCGGTGGTGAAAAATCTTGACGTGGAGGTCTTGTATCCGACGAAGGAAGCACTCGCAGGGATGGAGTATCGCAGCAAAATTGAAATCGAGGGGCAGGTGCGTATCGTGGTGATACCAGGATATGACACTTGCGCTTGTTGTGCGCCGCATGTGAAAAAGACCGGGGAAATCGGCCTCATCCGGTTGACGGATTCACAGAGATATAAGGGTGGCGTGCGCGTCACGATGCTCTGTGGATTTCGCGCGTTGGAGGATTACCGCCAAAAATCCATGTCGGTGAGACGGATTTCCAATCACTTGTGTGTAAAGGAGGAGGACGTTTTTGCGGCGGTGGAACGTGTCAAAGGGGAGTGCGCGCAGCTTGGACAGAAGCTCGCGGACAAGCAAAAGGAAATTTTCACCTACAAGGTGAAAGAAATTGATAAAGACGAGGGGATAACTTGTTTGTTCGAGGAAGCTTTGGAAGGAGACGGCGGGAGGAGCTTGATGAACCTGGCTTTGGAAGCGGGGGTCGAGGTGTGCGCCGTGTTTTGGAAAAGCGAGAAAGACGGTGCGTACCGCTATTGTATAGGGAGCGCGCGTAAAGACGTGCGCGACCTGGGAAAGGCATTAAATATGCGGTTTCAGGGGCGGGGCGGCGGAAAGGCCGAGATGGTGCAAGGCTCGCTCATGGGGGAGGAAAAAGACCTCCGGGAGTGGATGCGAAAGGAAAGCGGGGAATGGTTGCGATGAAAGGAAGTCCTGAAAAAAAGGCGTTTTGGAGACTGTTCAGTCCCCTGCTGGCATATTGGATCGTGCAAGTCGTGTTTAGCTCTTTGCTGTCTTTTGTGATGATGATTGTCAAGGCAAAGGATTTGGCTCCGATATTGTTTGTCGATCAGGAGAACGTGACGGAGGCGGAACTTCAGACGGTGTTTGACGCGGTCAATAAAATTGCCGGAGAATTTTACCAGCAATATCAATTGGAATGTGCGACGGCATCGGCCTTGTGCCTGATTTTGGTCATGGGAATCATGTTTTGGCAGGATCGGAAGAGAGAAATGACGGGTCAGGCGGCGGTGGCGGGATGGATGCCGTCAGCGGGACAGATGATGGTGACGGGACGGATGGCACCGGCGGGTCAGGCAGAACCAGTGAAGCGGGCGGTGCCGGCTTCGAAATACGTGTTGCTTTTGGGGCTGGGCGTTTCTTTTTGTCTTGCCGCCAATTGTCTGGTGGGCATGACGGAGCTGGCATTCACGGACGGGGCATATCAGGAGGCGGCCATCTCTTACGACCCGTCGTTCCCGCTACAGGTTTTGTGCAGCGGTCTTGTCATTCCGCTTTCAGAGGAATTATTTTATAGGGGTGTGATTTTTAAAAGATTTCGGGAACGAATTGGCTTCGTGGGGGCGGCATTTATCAGCGCTTTTGTTTTTTCCACTAGCCACGGGAACCTCGTGCAGGCACTTTATACGATTGGGCTTGGCATGTTGTTGGCTTATGCTTATGAGAAATATGGCTCTTTCAAGGCACCGTTGTGTCTTCACGTCGTGACGAACGTGACTTTGCTCGTCTGCACGCAGATGGGCGTGTTTGACTGGCTGATGCAAAACAAGCCGTGGATGGCGGTTTTGGCGGTCGCGGGGACGTTTGTGGGGACGATGATGTTTGTGAACATACAGAAGGTTGGAGAGGAGCCGGCTACGATTCATCCCCCGGCCAATCACTCGTAATGCCCATTACAATTCAGCCCGCGCTGGCGCGGTGCTGACGTGGAGGATGGACGTAAATCCGGCCGATGCATCACCCGCTTCGCCAAAGGCGAACTAAAAATGCGGGAGATGCCCATTACAATTCAGCCCGCGCTGGCGCGGTGCTGAATTGTAATGATTGGTCGGGATGAACTGCCGGATGAAAAATTTATGGTTTACAAATGTAAAAAAATGATGTATAGTAGGAAAAATAAAAGGAAGTTACGCTGTATCGGGTTCGAGGCTGCCTCGTCAAGTTGCACGTAACGACATTTGCACGTAAGTGTTTATGGTAAGGAAAGGAAGACGGTTATGGGAAAAGTGAATAGGGCTTGGCTTCAGGGTCTATATCGGCCTGAATTCGAGCATGACAACTGCGGCATTGGCGCGGTGGTGAACATCAAAGGCGTAAAGAGCCACGAGACGGTGGCGGACGCGCTGAGGATTGTAGAAAATCTTGAACATAGAGCAGGCAAGGACGCCGAGGGTAAGACAGGAGACGGAGTTGGAATCTTGTTACAGATTTCGCACAAGTTTTTCTCCAAGGTCTGTGAACCCCTCGGTTTTTCTTTGCCCTCGGAGAGGGAGTACGGGGTTGGAATGTTTTTCCTGCCGCAGGATGAATTAAAGCGCAACCAGGCGAAAAAAATCTTCGAGGTCATCGTGGCAAAGGAGGGCTTGAAGTTCCTCGGGTGGCGCGAGGTTCCCGTCTCACCGTCCGTGCTTGGTAAAAAGGCAGTAGAGTGCATGCCATGCATTATGCAGGCGTTTATCGAGAAGCCGGGACGCGTCGAAAAGGGTTTGCCGTTTGACCGGCGGCTGTACGTCGTGCGCCGCATTTTCGAGCAAAGCAGCGACGACACTTATGTGGCGTCGCTCTCAAGCCGCACCATCGTTTACAAGGGAATGTTTTTGGTAGGGCAGTTGCGCTTGTTTTTTGCCGATTTGCAGGATGCGGATTACGAGTCGGCGATTGCCATGGTGCATTCCCGCTTTAGCACGAACACGAACCCGAGCTGGGAGCGGGCGCATCCAAACCGCTTCATGGTCCACAACGGGGAAATTAACACGATTCGTGGAAATGCCGACAAGATGCGGGCACGGGAAGAGACGATGGAGTCCGAATTTATGAAGGGGGAATTGCACAAGGTGCTTCCGGCTATCAATTCGTCGGGGTCTGACTCGGCGATGCTGGACAACGCGCTGGAATTCATGGTGATGAGCGGCATGGAGCTGCCCCTCGCGGTCATGATTGCCATTCCTGAGCCATGGGAAAATAATCGTGGCATGCCGCAAAAGATCAAGGACTTTTATCAATATTACGCGACGATGATGGAACCGTGGGACGGCCCGGCCTCCATCTTGTTTTCCGACGGGGACTGCATGGGCGCGGTGCTTGACCGCAACGGCCTGCGTCCTTCGCGTTACTACATCACGGATGACGACCGCCTGATTTTGTCATCCGAGGTGGGCGTTTTAGACATTGATCCGGCGAAGGTTCTGCTCAAGGAACGTCTGCATCCGGGAAAAATGCTTTTGGTCGACACCGTGCGGGGCAAGGTCATAAGCGACGAGGAATTGAAGGAATATTACGCGAGTCAGGAACCCTACGGCGAGTGGATTGACGGTAACATGATTCAGTTGAAAGATTTGAAAATCCCCAATCGCGACATTCCAGGGTACACGAAGGAGGAGTGCCAGCGGTTGCAGAAGGCTTTCGGCTATTCTTACGAGGAAGTGAAGAGCTCCATTTTAAACATGGCGAAGACCGGAGGCGAGGGTACGGCGGCCATGGGAATCGACATCCCGTTGGCGGTATTGTCAAAAAACAGTCAGCCATTGTTCGGATATTTTAAACAATTGTTCGCGCAGGTGACGAACCCGCCAATCGATGCCATCCGGGAAAAAGTGGTGACTTCGACGACAATTTACATCGGGGCGGACGGAAATCTTCTGGAAAAGAAGGAAGAAAATTGTAAAATGCTGCAAGTGCACAACCCGATTCTCACCAACACGGACTTGCTGAAAATAAAGTACATGGACGTGGAGGGGTTCCGAGTGGCGGAGATTCCGATTACTTATTATAAGAACACGAGCCTTGACAAGGCGATGGATTATTTGTTCATTGAGGTGGATCGCGCCATCCGCGAGGGGGCGAACATCCTGATCCTTTCCGATCGGGAAATGGACGAGTACCATGTGGCGATTCCTTCTCTTTTGGCCGTGTCCGGCTTGCAGCAGCACCTGGTGCGCACGAAAAAGCGAACCTCCGTGGCCATGATCTTGGAATCCGGCGAGCCGAGGGAGGTACACCATTTTGCCACGCTGCTGGGATATGGGGCTTGCGCCATCAATCCGTACCTGGCGCACGAGACCATCCGCCAGTTGATTGACGGCAACATGTTGCACAAGGACTATTACGCGGCGGTCAACGACTATAACGACGCGGTCATTAACGGCATAATTAAGATTGCTTCCAAGATGGGCATTTCCACAATCCAGTCGTATCAGGGCGCGAAGATTTTTGAGGCCGTCGGTCTGAAGAAGGAATTTATTGATACATATTTTACGGATACCGTGAGCCGCGTGGGCGGAATCGGCATCGAGGAAATCGCCGGGGATTATACGGCGTTTCACACGAAAGGGTTCGACCCGTTGGGACTTGACGCGGACATGACGCTTGACAGCGTCGGGCGGCACAAGGCAAAGAGCGGCGCGGAGGAGCACTTGTATAACCCGCGTACGATTCACGCGTTACAGCAGTCTACCCGCCGGGGCGATTACGAGCTGTTCAAGCAATATACGAGGATGGTGGACGAGGAGGGCGAAAAAATCAACCTGCGCGGGCAGTTGGAGTTCAATTACCCGAAAAAAGGCGTGCCGCTTGACGAGGTGGAGGGCGTTGATTCCATCGTCACCCGTTTCAAGACCGGAGCCATGTCCTACGGTTCCATTTCCAAGGAGGCGCACGAGACGTTGGCCATCGCCATGAACCGCCTGCATGGGAAATCAAACAGCGGCGAGGGCGGCGAGGAAATTGAACGGCTTGACAGTGACCGCTGCTCGGCCATCAAGCAAGTGGCATCGGGGCGGTTTGGCGTGACGAGCCGTTACCTGGTCAGCGCGAAGGAGATACAGATTAAAATGGCGCAGGGTGCGAAGCCGGGCGAAGGCGGACATCTGCCGGGCGGAAAGGTTTACCCGTGGATTGCCAAAACACGGCATTCTACGCCGGGCGTGAGCCTGATTTCACCGCCGCCGCACCATGACATTTATTCGATAGAGGATCTTGCACAGTTGATTTATGATTGTAAAAATGCCAACAAGGACGCTCGGATTTCCGTGAAGCTGGTGTCCGAGGCGGGCGTGGGAACGGTGGCTGCCGGCGTGGCCAAGGCCGGAGCCGGACTCGTCCTCGTTTCCGGATACGACGGCGGCACGGGGGCTGCTCCTAGAAGTTCCATTCAAAATGCGGGTCTGCCGTGGGAACTGGGGCTGGCAGAGACGCACCAGACGTTGATTGCCAACGGACTTAGGGAGCGCGTGCGCATCGAGGCGGACGGCAAGCTGATGAGCGGGCGTGACGTAGCCATTGCCGCCGTCCTCGGTGCGGAGGAATTTGGCTTCGCGACCGCCCCGCTGGTGACGATGGGGTGCGTAATGATGCGGGTCTGCAACCTCGACACTTGTCCGGTTGGCGTGGCGACGCAAAATCCTGAGTTACGCAAGCGGTTTTCTGGAAAACCTGAATATGTTATCAATTTCATGCGCTTTATCGCCGAGGAATTGCGCGAATACATGGCAAAACTGGGCGTTCGCGGCGTGGACGAATTGGTTGGCAGGACTGACCTTTTGCGGATGAAGGAACATCCGACCTCGAAACGGGCGGCGACGCTGGATTTGAGCCGGATTTTGTACAACCCGCATGTGCATGAGAAAAAGGGCATGAAGTTTAACCCGAAGAAGGTATACGATTTTGAGTTGGAAAAAACGTTGGATGAAAAGGTTCTGGTTTCGCAGCTGATGCCGTCGCTGGAAAAGGGCGAGGCAAAAAGCATTGAGATTGAGGTGGGCAACACGGACCGTACTTTCGGCACGCTTTTCGGTTCGGAGATTACGAGGCGTTACCCGGAGGGGCTTGACGAGGACACCTATGTAGTAAAATGCAAAGGCGCGGGCGGTCAGAGTTTTGGCGCGTTCATCCCGCGCGGGCTTACGCTGGAGCTTACCGGGGACAGCAACGATTATTTTGGCAAGGGGCTCTCGGGCGGCAAGCTGGTGGTGCGCCCTCCGCGGGGTATTCGTTTCAAGACGAACGAAAACATCATCGTCGGTAACGTGGCGCTTTACGGCGCGACTGGCGGAAAGGCCTACGTCGGCGGCGTGGCAGGTGAACGCTTCTGCGTACGTAATTCCGGCGCGCGCGCGGTCGTCGAGGGGGTCGGTGACCATGGTTGCGAATACATGACGGGCGGCTGCGTGGTGATTATCGGCCAGGTGGGCAAGAATTTCGCGGCAGGTATGAGCGGCGGCATCGCCTACGTGCTCGACGAGGAGAACGACTTGTACAAAAAAGTGAATAAAACCATGGTAAATATGGAACGTGTCACGGACAAGTATGACGTGCAGGAAATTAAGAACATGTTGAAAGAGCATGTCGATTGTACCAGCTCGGAAGTCGGAAGGAGAATTTTGGAGAATTTCAAGGAGTATTTGCCGAAGTTCAAGAAAATCATCCCGGAGGATTATGAGAAGATGATGACGGCCATCCTGCAGATGGAGGAGAAGGGACTTGGCAGCGACCAGGCGAAAATCGAGGCGTTTAATCAGATTAAGAACGGGAAATGAGGTGGCTCGCCATAAAAAGTTAAGACGTTTCATCAAATTAAGAATGGAAGGTGAGGTAATGCGAAATGGGAAAACCGACAGGGTTTTTAGATTATAAAAGGCGGGACAAGAAAGCAGAGGCGCCGAAGGACAGAATTCGACATTTTGGCGAGTTTTACACGCCGCTTTCCAAGGAGGAGCAGGAAATCCAGGGGGCGCGGTGCATGGCCTGCGGAGTTCCGTTTTGTCAGTCAGGGCAGATGTTAAACGGCATGGCGAGCGGGTGTCCGTTGCATAACCTGGTACCGGAGTGGAATGATTTGATTTATAATGGTAACTGGGAGGAGGCGTATTACCGTCTGGTTAAGACGAACAATTTTCCAGAATTCACTTCCCGCGTATGTCCGGCCTTGTGTGAGAACGCTTGTACCTGCGGGCTGCACGACGAGCCGGTGTCTTCGAAGGCGAACGAGTATGGCATCATTGAAAATGCTTATGAAAAGGGGTACGCGGCGGCGAACCCGCCGAAAGTGCGCACCGGGAAGACGGTGGCGGTCATCGGCTCCGGCCCTTCGGGTCTGGCGGCGGCGGACTTGCTAAACCGCAGGGGACACTTTGTGACCGTGTACGAGCGCGAGGACAAGGTGGGCGGCTTATTGCGCTACGGCATCCCGAACATGAAGCTGGAAAAACAAATTATCGACCGCAAGGTGCGAATCATGGAGGAGGAGGGCGTCGTTTTTCGAACCGGCTGCAATGTCGGGAAGGAGGTGAAGGCTTCCACCCTTTTAAAGGAATATGACCGCGTGGTGCTCGCTTGCGGCGCGTCTAACCCGCGCGACATCAAGGTGCCGGGGCGGGACGCGAACGGGATTTATTTTGCCGTGGACTTCCTGAAATCCACGACCAGGGCTTTGTGGACGGACGACGTGCAGGCGGGAAATGAGGCGCGTGTTTCAGTCGCCGCGCGACCGACCGGCGGCGCACGCACCTTTTCCGCTATCGAGTTAAAGGACGGGACGTACATTTCCGCCAAGGGGAAAAAGGTGATGGTCATCGGTGGCGGCGACACGGGCAATGACTGTGTTGGCACCTCCATTCGTCACGGGGCCGCGTCCGTCCTCCAGCTGGAGATGATGCCCAAGGCTCCCGACGCGCGGGCGGAAAACAACCCATGGCCGGAGTGGCCGCGCGTCTGCAAGACGGATTATGGCCAGCAGGAGGCGATTGCCTTGTTCGGCCACGACCCCCGCGTGTACCAGACGACGGTGAAAGAATTTATTAAGGACAAGAAAGGCGCGGTGTGCAAGGCGGTGCTCGTCAAGCTGGAATCGAAACGGGACGAAAAGACCGGGAGAATGTACATGGTCGAGATTGCGGGCAGCGAGTACACGGTGGAAGTGGATCTGGTGCTAATCGCGGCGGGCTTTTTAGGCAGCGAAGAATACGTGGCGAAGGCCTTCGGCGTGGAGCTCGACGCTCGAACGAACGTGAAGACGGCAGTCGGCGAATACAACACGAACGTAAAAAACGTCTTCACGGCGGGCGACATGCACCGAGGGCAGTCGCTGGTCGTGTGGGCCATCCGCGAAGGGCGCGAAGCGGCCAGGCAGGTGGACGAAAGCTTGATGGGATATACGAACTTGGCGGTATAAAATATTTATTACAATTCAGCGTCCTGCCAGTGGGCTGAAGAGTAACCTGAATAATAACAAATATTTCGAAAATGTTACAAACATGTTGCAAAACGATTTCTGATGTATTATAATAAATTTCACAATAAGCATTGAAAAAAGGAAGAAATTTTACATTTTCTTACAAAAATATAAAAATTTTATGTTTCTTTCGCTAAAACTGTTGAAAAATGTATCTGAGTCATGTTATGATACAGACATATGTGGGGACATAAATAATTAATAAAAGGAAAGGTGAAAGGATGAAATTAAAAAAAGTACATCGGACATTAGTATCACTCGTGATGGTTTGCGCAATGAGCGTCTCACCTGTCTTGGCGGCACCCGAGGATGACCGGGTGGAGGAACTTCAGGGAGAGAAGGCCCAGGCGGAGTCGGAGATGAATAGCCTGCAGAATCAGTTGAACGATTTGGTGAGCACCATCAATGACTTGGAATTGCAGTTGATTGAGAAAGGACAGCAGATTGCCCAGGCCGAGTTGGATCTTCAGGCCGCGCAGGAAGAAGAGGAAGCTCAGTATCAGGCATTGCTGAAGCGCATCAAGTGCATGTACGAGGAAGGCGATTCCACCGCGGTGGAGAACTTTTTCTCGGCGGGCAGCTTTTCCGAAGCGTTGACGAAGGCGGAATATGCGCAGAAGCTTCATGAATATGATAGGGCACAGCTCGAAGTATATCAAGAAGCCGTGCAAAACGTGAAAGATTTGAAGGCGCAGCTGGAGCGGGAGGCCGAGGAGCTTCGTCAGAAAGAGGCGGAGTATCAGGCGAAGTCGGACGAAGTCACGCAGTTAATCGAGAGCAAGCGCGTGGACATTGCCAATCTGGACGACATGATTCAGGAGGCGGCGCGGATTGCTCAGGAAGCCCAGAGGAGACGTGAGGAAGAGGCCAGACGGGAGGCCGAGAGGCTCGAGCAGGAAAGGCTGGCGGCAGAACGTCGGGCGGCAGAGGCTGCAGCTGCGGCAGCCGCAGCGAACAATTCTTCTTCCAGTTCTTCGTCGGGAACGACAAGTAAGCCGAAGCGGGAGCCGGTTTACAACGTGGCCACCGGGAACGCGATCGTTGACCGTGCTTATAGCTGGGTTGGAAATGCGGATTATGTCTGGGGCGCATGCAGTCCGGGAGCGTTTGACTGTTCCGGTTTCGTGAGTTACTGCCTGACGGGATCTTATTCCCGGCTGGGTACTACATACACGTTCTTGACATGGCCTCGCGTGAGCGACCCGCAGCCGGGTGACATTTGTGTGAACGCGACACATTGTGGCGTCTATATCGGTGGCGGGCAGATGATACATGCGGCGAACTCGAGCGTGGGCGTGATTGTCGGTTCCGTGCCGAGCAGCATGGTTTATGTCAGGTATTGACGTTAAAATGTTTTCCAACTGTGCGGTTGCAATCCGACAGCTCGCATGCTTTTGATTGGTTTGGGAATATGTGAAGGCGAAAGGCCGTGCATTTCATGAGACGTGAAATGCACGGCTTTTATGCGTCCTCTTGGCCGGGTTTTGGCTGCCGTGAATGGCAGCGGTTTTCATAGAAAATTCATTTTTTTGTGGTTTCTTTCTTGACGGTGGTCTGATATAATAAGCAGATAGTGGAATAATATTTCCAAAAGACGTTGCTGTTTCATTTATCTATCATAGAATCATGCGTAAAAAGGGAGGAAACTGGTTTGGATACTTTAAAGAAAAGAAGCGTCCCAAAATGGGGAATTGTTTTGGCGGCAGCCGTGGTGGTGGCATTGGTCATCATCCTGGTTGTCTTTTTTGGCAAAAAGGAAGAACCGGCGAAAAAGGAGGAGAAGATTTACAAGGTGTCTGTCATCGAAGTGGGAGCGATGGGCAATGACGTGGAACTTACTTATACAGGCATCGTACAACCGGAAGAGACGGAGCAGGCGACATTCTCCTCGATAGGAACCGTAAACCACGTCTACGTGACGGAGGGGCAGCCGGTAAGGGCGGGAGACGTGCTGGCCACGATGGATGACACGGAAGCGAGGCGTCAAGTGGAAAATAACGCGAACAGTTTGAAAATCGCGCAGACGAACCTGGATTCGGCGATCAGGCAGAGGGACAACGCGTACGAGGATTATCGGGAGGCTTGCGGTGCGGGAAACGAGAAAGAAGCGTTGGATAACGCGATAGAGCGGCGCGACGAGCAGACGCGTAAGGTGGATGAGCTTTCTTCCGACATGGTGACGGCGGAGGCGGAGCAGACACGGACAAAGGACGAGTATGACCAGGCGCGGGAAGACCTGGTTTCCTCCCAGACCGATTATGCGACGAAGTCCGCGGAATTGGACGTGTTGAAAAATTCCGGGGCTCCTCAGGAGCAGATCGATGCCAAGCAGGCGGAACTAAGCGAGGCGGACAATAAAGTAAACGAGGCGCGGGCGGTTCACGAGACGAAGCAGACGGATTACACGCAGGCGCAGATTAATTACCGGGCGAAGCAGACCGAACTGGACGCGGCCCAGTCCACGCTGACCACGTACAACGAGGGCGTGGACAGCGCGCAGGAGGCATACGACAACAAGCTGGAGAAGGGCGCGGAGTCGAGGGAGGCGAAAGCGCAAAAGGAAGTCTGTGACGCGGCGGACAATTCGGTCACGTCATCCCAGGCCACGTATGATTCCGCAAAAAACAATTACGACAGCGCGGTGGAGACGTTGGAAGACTGTATATTGCGGGCGAAAAGCGACGGTTACGTGATACAAGTGAGCGTGACCGAAGGCGGCATGGCAAATCCCATCATGCCGGCGGTGGTTCTTGGTAGCAATCGTTGCGTCGTCAACTTCGGCGTGTCGCAGAGCGACATTCGTGACATTTATCAAGGGCTTGCGGCAAAAATGACGATTAACGGCGTACCGTTTGACGGCTATGTCAGCAAGATAGGTCTGATGCCGGATGAGACAAGCCGTACTTACGCGACGGACGTGGTGATTCTTACCGAGGACGATTTTTACCTTGGGGAGTTGGCGACGGTGAAAATAAACATCGGGGCGAGACAGGGGATCTGGCTGCCATTGTCCGTGATTTTGAATGACGGGGAGGATTATGTCTACCTGGTGGAAGACGGCCGCGCGAAACGGCAGAACATCGTGATTGAAGAGATTAACAATGACATGGTAATGGTGTCGGGATTAAGCGAAGGAAATATCGTCATCAGCGAGGGGATGAAGCTTGTCAAGACGGGAAGCGCGGTCAGTTATGAGAAAAACGCGCCGAGTGACGTGGAAAATGGGAATAATTCGGAAAGTGGAAATGATGCGAAAAACGGGAATAATGCAGAAAGTGGAAATGATGCGGAAAACGGGACTGGTGCGGCAGATGGCGCGCCAAGCGCGGACGAATAGGAGGCAGTTATGGATAAATTGACAAAAGTCCTCTTGAAAAACCGGGCCATCGTGATTTTCTTTTTATTTATCATCGTGGGAATCGGGATATACAGCTATTATGTGATTCCAAAGCAGGAAAATCCAGACACCACCATCGCGGTGGCCGTGATTAGCACGGTGTATCCGGGAGCCGCGCCCGAGGACGTGGAGAAGTTTGTCACGGAAAAGTTGGAAACGGAGATTGGCAAGCTGGAAAAAGTGGACTACTTTACGAGCATGAGCATGGATTCCGCCAGCGTGATCATTGTATACTATGAGGACAGCGTCCTAATGGAGGACGTGATTGATGATTTGCGCCAGACGGTGGAGGACGTGCAAGGGAGCCTTCCGGACACTTGCATGGAGAGCGAGATTAATACGGATTTGATTAGCAACAACCAGTTCATCATCAGCCTTTCCAGCGATGTGTATTCGGCGGAAGAACTGGTATCTTACGGGCAGACGATACAAAGCCGGCTGCAGGACGTAGAGGATGTCTCGAGCGTCACGGTGTATGGCGAGAAAGAAAAGCAGGTCGTGGTGGAAGCCAGCATCCAGCAGATGAGGACGTACGGCATTTCCATAGAAAATATCCTTTCACTGATGCAGGCGCAGAACCTGACGATACCTGCGGGGAGTATCGCGTATGACAGCGGGACGGTCACGGTGTCGAGCAGCGGGTTGTTTGAAAATTTGCGGGACATTGAAAACACGGTTATTGGCGGGGGAGAAGAAGGACTTGCGTTTGTCAAGCTTAAGGACGTGGCCGACGTCTACATCGAGGACACGAGTGACAAGTATTACGTGCAGGACGGGCGTGATACCATCCTTCTGGTGGGAAAGTTCACGGAAGGGAAAAACGCGGTCAATATCGGGACGAGGCTGCGCAAGGAGATAGAAGTGCTGAAAGCCGAGTTGCCGGACGAGTTGATTTTTCATGAGGTCATGTACGCGCCGGAGGACATCGCGGCCAATATTAACGGTTTTTTGATAAACTTGGTCGAGAGCATCATCCTCATCATGATCGTGGTGATGATTGGAGTACGTATCCGTAACGCGTTGGTTATCAGTACGGCGCTGCCGATCAGCATTCTGATTACGTTCGTGGTGATGAATTTGCTGAAAATCGAATTTCAGTTCGTATCCATCGCGGCGTTGATTGTCAGCCTGGGCATACTGGTGGATAACGCGGTGGTGGTAAGCGAGGAAATCCAGCACAACCTGAATGTCGGCATGGAGCGCGAGACGGCGATTTGCGGCGCGGTCAAGACGACGTGGATTCCGGTGTTGACAAGCACGTTGACGACGGTGGTCACGTTCGGCACTATTTATTTCGTGCCGGGCGTGGTCGGGGCGGTGGCGGGCACGATTCCGACCGTGATCATCGCTTCCCTGGCGGCCAGCTATTTTATGTCAATGTGTGGAATTCCGGTTTTGGCATATTATTTCTTTAAGCCGGAATCGAAAGAACGGGCAGAAAAGGAGAGCCGGGTTCGAAAGGGATTTTATGGCCTCCTAAACGTCGGGATGGAGCATCCGGTCGTAACGTTGATAGGATGCTTTGCCACCTTGGGCGTGGCCGTGTTTTTAGTGCTCCAGTTGGGACTGCAATTTTTCCCATATGCTTCCAAGCCGGTCGCCTATATCAATATCACCGGGGAAACGATGAACCTAAAGCAGACGGGCGAAATCGTGGAACAAATAGGGGACATTTTGGACGAAGAGGAAATGGTGGATGCCTATACCGCGTCGGTGGGCGGCGGCTTGCCGAGCTTCTTTTTGACGGTTCCGTCACTTAGCGACGCGGACAACGTGGGTCAAATCATGATTCAGCTTAACGAGGAAAAATTGAAAGGCGCGGGAACGGCGGAAGAGGCGGCCAGGGAGTTGCAGCAATTGATGGACGAGCACATCGCGGGGGCGACTGTCGAAGTCAAGGGTCTGGAATACTCGATGCCGACGGAGGCGAAGATTACCTATACCGTGTATGGAGAGGACGTGAACCAGCTAAACGCCCTCGCGGAGGAAATGTGCAACGCGTTGAACCAGATTGACGGGACGAACAACGTGCGGGACAGTTCCATCATACCGCAGTACCAGTACAAGGTGAATTTGGACAGCGAGTTGCTTTCCAGTTATGGATTGCTGAAGTATGACGTGATCAAGCAATTGAACACCAGCCTGATGGGGGCGACCGCGTCCACTTATACGGCGTCCGGCAGCGAGATGGACATCGTCGTGCGGGCGAACATAGGCAGTCTGGAAGAGCTGCAGCAGATGCCGGTATCCTCTTCCATCAGCGAAACGAAAGTATTGCTGGGACAAGTTTCGGAGATTACGCTGGAACCCCAGGTTCCATTAATCAAACATTATAATGGAAAACGTTATGTCAACGTGCTCTCGGACGTTTTGCCCGGTTACGTGTCCGGGCGGATTGAGACGGAATTCATGGATGAATACGTGTCCGAGATGGACACGGAAGGGGTGTCCATCGTCGAGCAGGGCGAGATGAGCAACATGATGGACTTGCTGACTAACTTGATTTATGCGGGTGGAGCGGCCGTTCTGGTAATTTATATCATCTTGCTGTTGCAGTTCAAGGACTTTGCAAAGCCGCTCAATATATTGACCAGCATTCCGCTGAGCCTGATTGGCTGCTTTTTCGGACTTTGGATCATGCAGATGGACTTGCAGGTCATGGCACTTTTGGGCGTGGTCAGCCTATTCGGCATCGTGGTAAATAACGGAATCCTATTGATCGAGGTGATTGACGCGCAGCGGAGCGAGGGCATATCCATCAAGGAAGCCTGCCATGAGGCGGTACGCTTGCGTTTCCGTCCGATCATGATTTCCAGCATCACGACGTGCATTGGCCTGGTGCCGCTGATCATTTCTAACGACCCGATGACCTCGCCGATGGCGGTCGTGCTCCTCTTCGGGCTGATTTGCTCGACGGGGCTTACGATGGTGGTCGTGCCGACGATATATTATTTACGCGAGAACGGGCGGGAGAAGCGAAGGAAGATGCAAGTGCACCGCGAGCGCGTGAAGCGGGGCAAAGGCGTGCCTGACGAAGATTAGGAGAAATGGAGAAAAAAGTGCGCCGAGCAAAGGCAAACGGTACGCTGGGCGAAGAATGAGAGAAATTTAACTGGGGGGTGAGAATCATGCAAAGGCGAGGAATCAAGGAAGAAAACGGCCTTTTCGTGTTGCACACGGATCATACGACGTATGCGTTCGCCAAGTTGCCGGGTGGCCATTTGGAGCATTTGTACTATGGGGAGTCTCTGGACATTGGCCCGGGAGAATACGAGGCGATACGGCACAAGGCGGTCAACGCGATGGGATGCGGGCTTGCTTATTCCGAGGAAGAATTTGGCGACGTAAAAGGAAAAAACGTCTATTTGGAAGAATATTGCCTGGAGACGTCCGGCGAGGGAAAGGGGGACTTTCGTCAGCCGTTTGTCAAATTGACGTTGTCGAACGGTTGCCGGACGACGGATTTTCGCTATGAGAGTTATCGTGTCGAGGAGGGCGCGCCGGTGCTTGCGATGTTGCCGTCGGCATACGCGGAGCGCATGGAAGACGTGCGGACGTTGTACGTGTGTTTGAAAGAGCGGCATGAAAATATCCGTATGGAATTGTATTACACGGTGTACCCTGAAGCGGATTGTATCGTGCGCGGGGCAATCCTTACAAATCAGAGCGGCGCCAGAATCTGCATTGACCGTTTGATGAGCACGCAAATTGATTTCGAACGCAGCGGATATCGTTTCGTGACGTTCGGCGGGCATTGGGCTAACGAGATGAACTATGCGGAGACGTTGGTGCAAAAGGGCTGTGCCAGTGTATCTTCCCGCACGGGGAACTCTTCCAACGTGGCTAACCCGTTCGTGATGCTGGCGCATCCAGACGCGACGGAAACTTCCGGGGAATGCTTTGCCTGCAACCTGATTTATTCAGGTAACCATAAAGAACTGGTGGAAGTGGACGGACATGGCAAAAGTCGCTTTCTGGCCGGTATCAACGAGGAGGAATTTGCGTGGATGCTGGAGAACGGGGAACGTTTCGAGACCCCGCAGGCAGTGATGACGGTTTCTGCGCAAGGGTTTTCCGATATTTCAAGGCACATGCACCGTTTCGTGCGGGAGCACGTGGTGCGTGGTGAGTGGAAGCACAAGGAAAGGCCGGTTTTGTTAAATTCGTGGGAAGCGGCGTATTTTCATTTTGACGAGCACAAGCTGCTCTCGCTGGCCAAGGCGGGGGCGCAGGCAGGGATAGAACTGTTCGTCGTGGACGACGGTTGGTTTGGACGACGGAATAATGACACGTTGTCGTTGGGGGACTGGAAGGTGAATCCGAAAAAACTTCCCCACGGCTTTGCCGGTCTGGCGGAAAAGCTGAAGGCGATGAACATGCGGCTTGGCGTGTGGGTGGAGCCGGAGATGGTGAACACGGATTCTGACTTGTACCGGGCGCATCCCGATTACGCCGTGCAGATTACCGGGCGGGCGCATTCGGAGGGCCGCAACCAAAGGATTCTCGATTTTACGCGAAAGGACGTGCGGGACGAAATCATCGCCCAATTGACGGAGGTGTTTTCTTCGGCAGACATTCAATATGTGAAATGGGACATGAACCGCAACTTTTCCGACGTGTATTCGTCTAGCCTGCCGCCGCAGCGGCAGAAAGAATTCTCCCATCGCTATATCATGGGCGTGTATGAGGTGATGAAGACGCTGACGGAACGTTTTCCGCATATTTTGTTCGAGGGGTGCGCGTCGGGCGGCAATCGTTTCGACCTTGGCATCCTCTGTTACATGCCGCAGATTTGGGGAAGCGACAACACGGACGCGTTATGCCGTGCCCGCATTCAGAACGGATATAGCTACGGATATCCGCAGTCGGTCATTGGCGCGCACGTGTCGGGATGTCCGAATCACCAGACGTTGCGGGAGACGCCGCTTGACACCAGGTTTTGCGTGGCGGCGTTTTGCGTACTCGGATATGAGTGTAATTTGGCGGCGATGAGCAAGCAGGAGCGGGATGAAATCGCGTCGCAGGTCGCCCTTTATAAGAAATGGAGACGGACGTTGCAGTTCGGGGAATGGTATCGGCTTGAGACGTCCTCCGTGCGAAACTTTCTGGGCATGGAAAACGCGCTGGCAATACTTGGCGCGTCGGCACAGAACGGGCCAAGGCCGGGGCAGCAGGCGTGCAAATGGCTGTGCGTGGCACCGGACAAGAGCAGTGCCGTTGGCGTGATGGTGCAGGGAATGGTGGCTCCGAATCACTCCTACGAGGAATTTCGTACGCGGGGACTGGCACCGGAGAAGAAGTATCGTTTCACGAATCAGGAACGCAAGGTGTCCATTCGCCGATTTGGGGACCTCGTAAACCTTGTCTCGCCGGTGACCGTCAAAAAGGACGGGCTGGTGGTACATATGGCGGACAGGTTTGTCAAAATGGACGGGGAGCAAGAATACGTGGAGGTTTCTGGTGCTTGTTTGAACCGGGTGGGAGTCAAGCTAAGTCAGGGATTCGCGGGCAGCGGGTATGAGAAAAATACAAGGCTGTACCAGGATTTTGACGCGAGGATGTACTTTATGGAGGAAATTCGCGAAAAATAAGTTGCAATTCAGCACCGCTCTGGCTCGGGGACAAACAGTAACAAAAAAACGCTGGATATATGGATTGTTTAAGGATTTTTTACTTCCTTATTGAGTGAAAGTGCGTTATAATGGTAATAACAGATAGCGTGAATTTAGGAACCGCAGGAAAAGGAACAAAACGGATGGGGAGAGATGTTCTTGCGGTTTCCACACTTCAGGAAGGAGCGATTTTTATGACAAGGCATACGGTTATTTCGATTGGCAGGCAGTTTGGGAGCGGCGGGCACGAGATTGGCAATAGGCTGGCCGAGCGGTTGGATCTTCCGTTATACGATCACAACTTGATTCGGATGGCGGCGAGCGAGTTGAAGATTTCCATGGAGGACGCGGCGCGGGTGGATGAAACCTTGTTGGGGAAATACAAGTCGGCACTGATTACTGACCCGGCAGATTATATCACGTTCATGAGCGGAAAGACATTTGAAGAGTCGTTGACGGATCAAGTGTATGAGAAACAATCTGGATTGATTCGGAAACTTGCCCGGCGCGGCCCGGCGATTTTTGTCGGTCGCTGTTCGGATTACGTGCTTGGAGACTATTCGAATTGTATTAACGTGTTCGTTTATGCGTACAAGGAAGATCGGATTCGCCGAATTATGGAACTTTATAATTTGGACGAAAAAAAGGCGTGGGAGAAGATTAAGCGGGTTGACAAGAGCAGGAAGGCCTATTATGAAGAGCACACCGGACGGGAATGGGGCGGCATAGAGGCGCACCAGATAATGTTTAACGTAAGCCTTTTGGGAATCGACGGCGTGGTGGACGCGTTGGAGAGCGTTTATAAGAAGTGGGATTCGGACGGCGAAAATTAGTGTGGCTCGCACGGATTAAGTGATTGTTTCTCTGAATTCGTGTAAATGACGCTGGAAAGCAAAAAACGGCATGGCCTTACAAGCCATGCCGTATATTTTTCACTGTTCCATCTGTTTTCCCAAGAATCCGGCCGCGCTCATCGCCACCTTTTGCTCCAACTCGCCGAATT
This sequence comes from uncultured Faecalicatena sp., assembly GCA_948468385.1. GTDB lineage: Bacteria > Bacillota > Clostridia > Lachnospirales > Lachnospiraceae > Schaedlerella. The sequence goes on from CAOKHZ010000038.1 coordinate 29,113, forward strand.
TTCTTTTTTCTTCTTTGTTCAATAGAACCACGCTGCCAATCACGTCCCCTTCACTGATGATGGGGCAGATGGCCTCTTCCTTATATTCCGACACCCCATCTGCGATGTTTACGAAGTTTTTACTGTCCGCTTCGGCAAGTACTTGGTTGCGCTGTTGCAATGTTTCCTCCAGCTCCTTGCTGATGTATTTCTCGTGCAAGTCCTTTTTTCCCGCTCCGGAGGCGGCCACCACCTGGTCGTTGTCGGTAATGCATACCGTGCAGTTCATCGTCTGTGCCAGACTCTCAGAATACTGTTTCGCCAATGTGCCCAATTCACCGATTGGTGAATATTTTTTCAGGATCACCTCTCCCTCCCGATCCGTAAATATTTCCAACGGATCCCCCTCCCGAATCCGCAGTGTACGACGTATCTCCTTTGGAATTACGACACGCCCGAGATCATCTATTCTACGCACAATTCCAGTTGCCTTCATATTTCAAGTTCCTCCATTTTTACTATCATTTGCAGTCTCGCCGTCATTTGCATTTTCATCATCATTTGCAGTTCCTTTTCTTTTCACGGTGCCTCGAGCCGTGCCGCGTGGCATCCGTCCAATGAAAGTATTTCTAGTATCTGTAAAAAATGGAGAATTATTCACGCTGCTCTTAAAACCTTGAGCGGAAGTCACGACACCATTCCGCCCAGTGTTCCGCCGCCCGCGCACAAAAGGAGCGTGAACAACGCATTTCCCCCGTCATCTTGCAATGAGTGGTAAAATGCCAGCGAAATGATGAGCAAAAGGGCGAAATACAAAATTCCCGATGCCAGGCCCCACAGAAACTTTCGGCTTTTTGCACATTTTCCAATGACAAAGCCGCCAACCAAGGTCGAAAGCACGTAAATCACGATGATACCTGCAGATATCTTTCCTTCGTCCCAATTAAACTTATACATTAAAAATGCTAAAAGTAACAGTAGCGCGCCCGTGACCAGATAGGAGCCAAGCATTGCCTTCAATACCCAGGCAGCCTTTATATGTAAGTTTAGTTCCTGATTTGTCGTTTTTTCCATGTGCAAATTCCTTCTCTTTTCATTCCCATGGTAATTACTACTCACGGCCCCGGAATAGTAATCTATGGTAATCCTTTTATCTCAATTATATGTCTATCCCACTTGAAAAATACGCCTCCTTCTGCTAAAATGAAAAAAGTTGTTACCAGCGTGACCGCTTGCCAGATTGGTCTTGAAAATGGTGGCACAAATCGTGAAAAAACAAAAGACGAGGTATTTCCCATGAGCCTGACAATTCCAATTGAGACTTCGGCCAGGCACATTCATTTGGCCGAGGAAGATTTTAAGACATTATTCGGCCCGGATGGCAAGTTGAACTACGTCAAGGAACTAAGCCAGCCGGGACAGTACGCCTGCCAGGAACGTCTGGCCGTCGTCGGCCCCAAGGGGCGGTTTGACAGTGTCGTGGTACTAGGACCGTTCCGCTCGCACACGCAGGTGGAAATTTCCGTGACGGACGCGCGCAAGCTCGGCATTCCAAGCGTCATCCGCCAATCCGGAGACATTGCCGACACGCCGGGCTGCACGTTGGTCGGCCCTTGTGGGAGCCTGGAACTGAAAAGAGGGGTCATCGTCGCCAAACGACATATTCACATGGCACCACTTGACGCGATTCGGGCGCACGTCCGGGACAATGACATCGTCTTCGTCATCACGACCAGCTATGAACGTTCCCTGATTTTTTCCGACGTGGTCGTCCGCGTCAGCCCTTCGTTCAGGCTGGCGATGCACGTGGACACAGACGAGGCGAACGCGTTCGCCAATGATGACAATCCGACGGGCGTCATTCTCAAATTATTTGACGGGCACACCTACAACTTGCAGGCATGGGCCGAAGAACTGCAGGCCGGCATTCACCGCTGACATGAGGAACGAAGGCGTGAGCCGGCACATGCTGCTGACGTAGGGAACGAAAGCGTGAGCCGCCATATACCGTTGGCATGGAGCATGAAAGCGCGGGTCGGCGTATACCGCTGAAGCGGGATGACTTATACTGCGGGGTGGAAACATTTGCCTCGCAGTATAGATGGATGCGTGCAACCGATAAGTAATTTTGCCGCTTTGCGGTTACGGTTGGCGCAATATCATGGCAAATTTTACTTGCCGTGATTATATATAGAAAATATGGATGGAGGTAATGAATTATGAGCATGATTGATGACGTAAGAAGCGCCATGGTGGCCGCCATGAAGGCCAAGGACAAGGAACGGAAGGAATCCCTTTCATTCTTGCTATCCTCTTTGAAGAACAAGGCGATTGACAAGCGAGCTGATTTGACCGCCGAAGAAGAGGCACAAGTCGTGCTTAAGGAAATCAAGCAGGTAAAGGAAACCTTGGCTCTCACCCCGGAAGATCGCACCGCCATTATCGCCGAGTGTGAGCATCGACTGGCCGTGCTTGACGAATACGCGCCCAAAATGATGGGCGAAGACGAGATTCGTGCCATTGTTAACGACGTATTGGCCGAGCTTGGCATCACGGAACCAACCGGAAGGGACAAAGGCAGAATCATGAAAGAACTGATGCCCAAGGTAAAGGGCAAGGCCGATGGCAAACTGGTGAACGAGATTGTAGCGTCCATGTTATGATGGGGGATGGTGCAACGAGCCGGGAGGGGGCTTCCGACGAAACATCCCTCCCGGCATCACATATAACTTTTACAATAGCTTTGAAACGAGTTCTCGGTCGTTCTCGGAAATTTTCATGTTGTCCATCGCTTGCTTCTTTGTCCATCCCGTACTTTCCATAAGATTATTAACACTGTCCGCCAACGTCTTGATTCTTTCTTTTACCGCCGCCTCTTCTTTCATTTGCTCAATTGCCAGACACATGTCCATCGCCTCCTCGTCCTCTTTCATCGTTATTTTTGCGCCAACGCAAGTATCTTTGAATCCTGATTTTCAAACATCTCATGGATTGACAGCGGGCCGTTCCATGGTTTAGAGTCAAAGTAAATGACCAGTGTTACGACTGGCAGTAACCGGTCCGACTTCATAAATCCCGAAAGATATTCATCGCTGTTTATACCTTTGTAATCTCCCGATTCCTTGTGCGAGGCAATTGCCCTTTCCACTTGTTTCGTGTATTGAAGCGCGTCATAAACCATGTTTTTCACTGGAATCGCATAGTGAATGTTGGCTTGCGCCTCAATTGCCAACAAGAGGTAGGCCGCCCTTTTATCTGTCATTGCAACTACGGACTTGATTACGTCCCGTGTCTTTTATTCCCATAAGGATCCTCCTTTGTCTTGGTGCAGGAGGTGCGTCGTTCTCCACGTTCGAGCCAAGATGAAAGGAGCTTCTTCGTCACATGACCACGCTTCGTTCGAAACCTCTCTGCTGTTTTAAACTACTGGTTACAAGCATTGAGATTTCTGTATGTGCCATGTGGCCGAAATGATTCAGAACCGTAAACCATTTGGAAGTGTAAATAACCCTGAGATGGTGTGGTGAATGTGAAATGACCAATTCCTTCGACTTGGATGCCGAGTGTTCGCCGTACTGTAATCCAGGATTATTTGTTTCCTACAACCCGAAAAGGGTGGCCACCCCACAGCCACCGTCCGTCAAAGTGATGGCTCCAATGAGCATCCAGCCTATTGCCGCAGGCAATTTTAAATGGTTAGATGCCGTTACAATTTGAGACGTTGGTCGCTTGTGTGCTTCAATTCTAGTTGTTACCCTTTTGGTCACATGAAAACTTCAATGATAAAAATTAAAAAAATAGTTGGCAAATCTGGATGGTAGACCGTGATTTTGACGTACAATGATGAAGCATACTAAAAATGGAGGAACGTACAAATGAGAAACAAGGTTTACGGATACATTCGCGTATCGACCAAGGAGCAAAACGAGGCCAGGCAAAAAATTGCCCTGCAAAATTTTGAAATTTCGGAGGAGCACATTTTCATGGATAAGCAGAGCGGGAAGGACTTCGAACGGAAATCGTATAAAAAAATGTTGAGGAAAATAAAAAAGGGTGACCTTCTCGTGGTGCAGTCCATCGACCGATTGGGGCGCAATTACGAGGAAATTTTGGAACAATGGCGCATGCTTACACGTAAAAAGCAGGTGGACATCGTTGTGTTGGACATGCCGCTTTTGGATACGAGGAACAAAGATAAGGATTTGACCGGGACGTTCATTGCGGATCTGGTATTGCAAATCTTGTCCTATGTGGCGCAAAACGAACGTGAAAATATTCGAAAGCGGCAGGCGGAGGGAATCGCGGCGGCCAGGAAACGGGGCGTGCACTTCGGAAATCCGGGCAAGCCGCTGCCGGACACGTTTGAGGACGTGGTGGGAAAATGGCGGCGAAAGGAGATTGGACTGGACGAGGCACTGGCGGAACTGGGAATCGGGCGTACGTACTTTTTTAAATACGTAAAGCAACTGGGACTTTGACAATGTACTTTGCGAGATAAGAGTGCGGAAAATTTGCCGAGGTTCATAAAAGTACACTTTGGCGAACTGATACCACATATAGTAAAAACATCTACGATTTATGCATGTTTTTATATAGTATATTCCTTTTCTTTAACACTGTCAATTTATTTCAGGTCTATATTTGCAAGAAATTTGCTATTAAGAAACTATATATGTATTTTTTCAATATTCGCCAAAGTGTACTTTGACGGACTCGTAAGAGTCCGCTGGTGCGAGGCACATTTGATGTGGTATGCCTGGATGGGCGTACCTTGACGAACTGGTTCCTGCGGGTAACGAGCCGTGGCCCCGTAAGGGGCGTTAACGTACATCGCGGGACACATACCCTGCTATTGTAGGCGGGAGGACGAACAACTTTGCGGATTGCCGTAAAGCTGTTGGCTTGTGCGTGGTAAAACCTGGCGTTGCCAGGAACGGGCAAGCGGGCATGACGAATACGGATACTGGCACGGAAAGTGCCGGTCACCTGATACTCGCCGTGCTGAGAAACGTCGGAGCCGACGGGGCGTGTCAGACATAGTGGTGAAGGAGCGCGAAGAGGTTGGTTATACTGGGCAGCAGATTTGACCGCCACCCAGCATAATATGATGCGCACAGCCGCATTAGGAAATATGCCGCTTTGCGGCTGCGGCTGGCGCAATACTCACGACAGATAAAATCTGTCGTGAGTATAGTATGCGCGGGAAGGAGGGGGCGGCAGATGTGTCGTCAGACACATCGACCCATTGTCAAGATCCGTCAATGTCAGCGGGGATGGCAACGTAAACGAATGGTTCGTATGCGAATAACGTGCGAACTCATTTTGGCAAACTATCGGAAACGGTAGGACGCAAAGCCATAGGGACTAAGGTGTCGCTATATTCGACACTATGTCAGCCTGGTTGCTAATTTAATTAGCAAACCGCCGGAAACGGCGGGACGCAAAGCCATGGGGACTACGGTCCGCTTGTCATGGGAGAACCGTGGCAAGCGAGCGTGAAACGTTTTGCAAGCAAGGCGTTGGCGCGGAGACTATGTCAGCCCGGTTGCTAATTTAATTAGCAAACCGTTGGAAACGGCGGGACGCAAAGCTAAGGGGGCTAAGGTGCTACGGTACTATGCCAGCCCGGCCGCCGGACACTTTGCATCCGTGTGGGAGGTGTCATGATGCTTCGTGGCACGTCCATGAGCAAAGAAAGGGTTAGAGGTAATAACATGAGCAAGAAGAAAATTTTAAAGAGTATTGCCGCAGCGGGACTCGCTTTCGGTGGTGCAAGTGTCATGCAGGACGCAGACATCGTATATGCGGCTGAACTTGAAACCACGGAAATGCTTGGCAATGAAGAGGAATTAGTCGTTGATCTTGAATTGCCGAGTGATTCACCCGCTGAAAGCGAAAACCTTATGGGAACGACTGAAATCGCTGAGGAGGAAACACCAGGCGAAGAAGTGGTCGTGCCTCAAGGGGAAGAGACAGCAGGTACTGAAACATCCGAAAACTTGAGTACAAGTGAGAGCCTTAGTATAAGCGAAAGCCTTAGTATAAGCGAGAGTTTGAGCACAAGCGAAAGCCTTAGTATAAGCGAAAGCCTGAGCACAAGCGAAAGCCTTAGTATAAGCGAAAGCCTGAGTACGAGTGAAAGCATTAGTTCAAGTGTTGCTGACAGCTTGAAGGCCGAGGAACAATCTGAGACATCTGAAGAGCAGAAGCCGAATGACGGTTCAGAGACGACAAATGTTGATGATGAAAAAGGTGCTGAAGAGGTGGATGAAGCATCTGTAAGCGAATCATTTAGTGCTTCGAATAGTGAAACGGCTAGCGTGTCAAGCAGTAATTCACTTGACACGTCAAGTAGCGAATCTGAGAGTACCAGCACTTCGGTTAGTGTATCGGAGTCGGAATCTTTAAGTACATCGGAAAGCGATATCGTTGAAGACACGGCAGCTAGCGAGTCTATTACAATGTTTGTGAATCGTAGTGCTGCAATGCTGATGGCCAATGTGGATACAACCAATGCGACAGATGAGGAGAAAGCAGAATTTGATAGGTTGCTTCAGGAGTATAAGGATAACCTTACTGCATTGGAAGAGGCTAAGGCCAGTGGAGCTAGCGATGTGACAGCGCAAGAGAAAGCTGTCGCGGAGAGCATTATTAGGTATCAGGTGGCTGGCAAAGGTACGGGCGTGACGGTGGAATGGCTTGGGAATGGCGATTACAGTGTCACTTATACGGATGCTTCTGGAAAAGAGGTGACGGAGTATTATCAGTATCGTACCGAGGACGGCAATGTACATGTATATGAGGCGAATGCAAGTTATGTGACGAAAGACGAAGAAGGTAATATCACATCTTCGCTGAGCTATAAGATTTGGACAGATGAAAGTGGACAGCAATGGATTAAGGTAAATGAAGATGAACCGAGACTTATCCTGCGCACGGTGTATAATGACGAAACGAAGATGTATTCGTATATTGTTTCTGAAACAAAGGCAGAAGGAAGTGCTTTTGTTTCAGAAAGAGAACTGTATATCATAAGTGAAGATAAGTCTACGGTGCGCCATGTGACAGAGTCGTTCAAAAGTCCAGATACACTATTAGATAATGCTAATGTGGAGACAGAGACGGCAACGGATAGCGTAAACGGGCAGGAGTACGCCGTTGCCGGGGGAAACGCCAATGGAAGATTTGTTGTCGTTCAGGATGAAAACGGTAACTGGCACAAGCTCATTATGGATAATGTGCCTAACAGTTTGTTTTTGCTCAACAAAGGAAATGTTCAGCTTGTAATCTACGATGGAGAGTTTTATGTTTTTAGAAATGGAAAAGAGGGAGATTGGAGAAAACTGGGGAGTGATTATGTTCTAAAAACAGATGCAAATGGTAAATTTGGTCTGTATAAGAATGGTAGCAGCACGCCAGAGTACACATTCACAATCAGTTCCAGTGCGATATATAAACCTATAGGAGAGCAAACATCTTCTTCGAACGAGACCACTTATGGCTGGGATGTAACAGCAACAAGTACCGAAGCAAATAGGGCAAGCATGTCGGATGCTTCGATGAGTGACGCAAGTCTGAGTGATGCCTCAATGAGCGATGCTTCAATGAGCGACGCGAGCCTGAGCGATGCAAGCATGAGTGACACCTCGATGAGTGACGCAAGCATGTCGGACGCTTCTATGAGCGACGCAAGCCTGAGCGATGCTTCGATGAGTGACGCGAGCCTGAGCGATGCATCCATGAGCGACGCGAGTATGAGTGATGCTTCGATGAGCGACGCGAGCATGTCGGACGCTTCTATGAGCGATGCAAGTATGAGTGACG
>CAOKHZ010000039.1 GCA_948468385.1 uncultured Faecalicatena sp.
GCTTAATCACAGCATATAGAATATGAAGACCTATGATAAAGCAAGCTCCGCCACATGATTTCCATATCCCCCATGTGTCAATACCTGCTTTCTATAAAAAATCTTTGATTTTCGTCGGTATACGGACTGCAACACATGTTGCAACCCATATACCGGCACTCACTTTTCACATTTCTACAATTTCCTATCGACTGCACAATTTTCTATAATCCCCCTATGGACTGCACGGTCTGCTCCAATGTCCGTGCCGACATTTTCAGAAGTTCCATTTCTCTTTCATTTAATGGAATCTCGATGACATCCTCCACTCCGTTTAGGCCCAGCACGGTCGGCAGTCCGATGCAAATCCGGTGCAAGCCATAATGTCCTTCGGCATAACTGGACACCGTCATGATGGAGTGCTCGTCCCGCACCAGTGCCTGCGCGATTCGCCGTACCGACATGGCGATGGCGTAAAAGGTCGAACCCTTCCGGTTGATAATTTCATAGGCACTATTACGCACCTCTTGGTAAATGTCGTCAAGCCGCAGGCTGTCCCTCGTCCGTCCGTGCTGTCGGCAATATTCGTCCACCGGCAAACCGGCCACGGTCGCACTGCTCCACGCCGCCAGCTCGCTGTCCCCGTGCTCGCCAATCATCCACGCATGGACGTTGCGATAATCCACCTTGAATTTCCGTCCCAGCAAATATTTCAATCTGGCCGTGTCCAGCACCGTCCCGCTGCCAATCACATGGGAAGCCGGAAAGCCGGAAAGCTTCAAAGACAAGCTGGTCAGCACGTCCACCGGATTCGTCACGATGAGCAAAATGCATTCCTTGTTATATTTTACAATCTGCGGAATGATTTTTTCAAAAACCCGCGCGTTCTTTCCCGCGATATCCAGCCTCGTCTCGCCGGGAAGCTGGTTCGCCCCCGCCGCCACGATGACCAGGTACGCGTCCTTCAAGTCGTCATAATCTCCCGCATAAATCTTGGACGGCACGGTAAACGGGATTCCGTGGGCGATGTCAAGTGCCTCGCCCTCCGCCTTTTTATGATCCAAATCAATTAACACCATCTCGTTAAACAGCCCACTCTCCACCAATGTATACGCCGTCGTCGCGCCAACGCCGCCGCAGCCAATGATTCCACACTTCTGAATATTCATATGTTGCCTCCTTCTTTTGCGCTTGCCCCGCGCCTTTAAAAATAGTATGTTCCACCGACTCGCCTGATATACGTTGACATTCCCCAATATTCAATTTAAAATAAAGGAAATATAATCGGACAACAATATATAAAAGCCTTTGCAGTCTCTACTCTATTCTGATGAGGATTTACTAATTTTGCCACTACTTTTCCATTCTTCGTAATCAATATGTTTAAGCATTTTTAAACAATAATCCGAAATCCAGAGGGCAATTTTTATTTTGGCATTTTAACAAAAATTAGTCCATCCTTCGCATCATTTTGGTATGATTTTTCACTGACACTTCTTTGCAAATATTTAGCAAATATGATATCATAGGGTTATTGTTCACGCCTTGGCTCATGCTAACCATGTATCAATGGCACACGCCATTGTACAACCGCCGATGTAGAGAGGAAGCGTACCAATGGAATATGGAAACCAAGGCACTTTTTATTAAGGGGGAGTTTTATGCCATCATCAAAAAAACAAACAGAAGAGTTAAAAATGTTCGAGGTCACTTACGAGGAAGAAGTGCCTCTTCAGATTACATTGGACATGGGTGCTACCAAGCTGGACAAGCCGCCCAAGCAAAAAAAGAAGAAAAAGAGCCAGATTGACACGCCGCTCGCCCCCTACCGTCCGGAGCCGGAGGGACTGCAGACATTCTCCTTCCCCGAGAAAGGACATGGCGGAAAAATTCGCAACCGCGGCGGCGGATATGATAAGTACGACGACTACGATGATTTTGATGACAATCAGACTGTCAGCAGCATCATCGGTTTTGCCAATGAGAAAACGTCGGGAAGTACCGGAGGTTTCCGCGGAAGTAAAGGAAATCGCGGCAACGGCGGATTTGACACGGACAGATTGGATTCCCGCAGAAGTCCCCGTCCTGGCGGCCCTTCCCGAGCCGCGGGCGGTGTCGACGACCAGACGATGCTGATGACGGACATCCTCGATACCGGAAGGATACGGGATCGGGATTTCAACGGTGGAAACACCGCCCCGGTGTACCGCCGCACCCGATTGGCCGCCCCGATCCAAAGAGGCGGGGATGCCGCCTTTCACATGGTACAATCCTTCCTGCGCAACCTCTCGGCTATCCTGATTCTGGCCTCTATTGCCGTTATCGTCTGGCACTTTTGGCGCAGCAGCACGCCTTATGGCGATGTCACGCAGGCATTGGAAACCTTGTCCGTCCCGATAGCTCTGGCCGCATATGCACTGGTTGGTGCCATGCTCGTCCTTTATGAACTGGTTGCCCTGCTCTGGACGATGAGCAAGCCGCGTTTCCATGACGAATACGGCAGTTACCGGGCGGACGTGGGACGGGGAGGTACGTCGTTTATCCTGCTTTATTTGTGCTCCTACGCATGCTTTTTGATACACGACCACATCCCCGAGATTAACGAATTATTCCGGGGTATCCGGGGAGCCATGGAAGTATTCGGCGCGCAGCACAACGTGTTGCTTGGCTTGTGCGCCGCCGGGGTGATTTCCTGCCTGATACGCAAGTACAGCTCTTCCCTGCAAAAATTTTGAAACTACGGAAATATAATCCGCTTAGAGCTACCCGTTTCGGCTGTTGTTCATAGGAATAAATTTTAACCAATATCAAAAAATCCCCTACAAAAATCTATCCACAAAAAGACCAGTTCTTGTAGGGGATTATTCATTAATTTCTCTTGTCAACCTATGGCGGCATTATTCTTTCAATCCAGAATGATCAACGCCATAAATACCAGATCCTCCAACCCGGTATTCTTCAGTCCATGCCCGCATCCGTCCGGGGTAAACGTCACGTCCCCGGCCTTTACCGGGCGGCGATTTCCGTTATCGTCATACTCACCCTCGCCGGAAAGAATAAAATACGTCTCGCTCTCATTATGATGCTCGTGATAGCCAAGCGAGCATCCCGGCTCAATCGTCACCTGTGCATAAAGCCTGCACTTTCCGTTCAATTCCTTCTCTCCCAAAATGTGCTTGATAATCACATGGCCCTCTCCACCGGCCATATTCTCCACACGTTCTGTCCTTGTCGTCATTTTCTTATCCTCCATTTCTACAATAACTCCGCCCGAAGTTCTTCCCCGCTCTTCGCGCTTAAGTACGCCGGCGCAATGTCAAACACGGTCTTGCACCCGCTCTGGCCCTCGCTTGCCAAACGATACGCCGCCCTCGCATAGGCCACGATGACGCTGGCGGTAAATTCCGGATTGGAATCCAGCTTCAAGCCGTACTCAATCACATGCTGGTTTTCTCCCTCCCAGCCGGTGCGTCCGCTGCGAATCACAAAACCACCGTGCGGGATGCCGCCATGCTCATTTAGCAACTCTTCCTCGCTGATAAAATGCACCGTCGTGTCATAATCCGCGAAATAGTTCGGCATGGTCTTAATCTCCTCCTCGACTTTGCCTTCGTCCGCGCCCTCTTCCAACACGACAAAACATTCCCTCGTATGCTTCTGCCTTGTGGTCAGTTCCGGATTTTCTCCCTTCCTGACCGATTCCAACGCCTCGTCCACCGGAATCGTGTACTGCTTGGCATTTTTCACGCCCGCAATCCGGCGAATGGCATCGGAATGTCCCTGGCTGACACCCTTTCCCCAGAACGTATAATCCTTTCCGTCCGGCAAAATCGCATTCGCATACATCCGATTCAAAGAAAACAATCCCGGATCCCAGCCCACTGAAATGACGGCCACCTTGCCGCCCTCTTTCGCCGCCGCGTCGACATTGGCAAAATGTTGCGGAATCTTGGCATGCGTGTCAAAGCTATCCACCACATGGAACAATTTGGCGTACTCCGGCGTCTGCCCCGGCAAATCCGTCGCGCTGCCGCCGCACAAAATCATGACGTCAATTTTATCCTTCCACTCCGCCGCGTCTTCCACGCGGCAAACCGCCGCCTTTTCCGTCAAGATCTTGACATCCTCCGGATTTCTGCGGGTAAATACCGCTACAAGTTCCATGTCCGGGTTTTGCTTCACGGCGCACTCCATCCCGCGTCCCAAATTGCCATATCCTAAAATTCCAATTCTGATACCCATGTAAAACATCCCTCGCTTTCTTCTGGCTAAATGACAAAGCCACGTCATCACACGTTCAAAAACCCTTCTTCGTTTCCGCAAATCCGATGCGCGGCCTGCACCCAACACTTGTATCATACCCTTTCTTTCCCCATCTTTCAATATCCTCCTTCCAAATTTCATAAAAAAACTATAAAAAAATTTACCTTTCTAAAAAAATTTCACTTACAAAAATCTATTTTTTCTGTTAAACTAAATATGTAATCTGAAAATAGTAGTAAACAAGATATGATTGTCATCCAAATTCGGTTTTATTCGTATATGAACGCAATATTAGATACAATCCAATTTCTGTTTCTATTGTTACTATTCACAGTAACAATTCGTTTCAAAAGGAGAGGATGAAAATGTTTTCAACAGGAGAATTTATTTCCTATGGCTGCAATGGTGTATGCAAAGTGGAAGGAATCACTTTGATGGAAGCTCCCGGAAGCCGTGAAATGCATGAGTATTACATGCTAAAACCCCTCTATCGGGAACGGGGCACCATCTATTGCCCGGTCGACACACAAAAGGGAAGCGTCCGGCGCAAGATTCTTACAAAAGAAGAATCGTTAAATCTTCTATCCCAGCTGTCCCAGATGGATTGTATCGAATCTGACAATCGCAAGGATTTTGAAGAAAAATGTAAAATAGCCGTCCAATCCGGCGAATGTGCACAGTGGATGAAGGTTTTCAAGACATTATGGAAGGAACAGCGCCAACGCCGCGATTCTGGAAAAAAGATGACCGCCACGCAAGAACGGTTCATGAAAGCCGCCCGGGACAACCTATGCGGAGAACTCGCAGTCTCACTGGACAAAGAATTCGTACAGATTGAAACGTTGATTAAAGAAAATCTGGAAAAATCTGCCTCGTAAATATTTAACGTCGATTGGCATTAATTGACATCAAACAAGCCGGGTGTGCGACAAAGAGTTTCGCTTGCGAAACTCTCGCGCCAAGCGCAGTCGCTTTAGCGGCATATTTCTTTTCGCGCCCCATCGCACCCACCCGGCTTATTTCATTTTAAATCAAAAACTTTTCAGGCAACTCAATCCGCCTGATAAAACCAATAGTACCCGTAACCGCCGATATCTCCGCCGATTTCGTCCATCCTTTTCTTCGTGAGGATATCCTCGTACCGCGCCGGATTCGTCTCCGGGGGAACCTGGATGCACTGTCCGTGCTCGCTAAAATTAAAATATGCCAGCAATTTCTTTCCGTCCAGATATCGCCCGATTCCAAGCACCGAGCGGCTCCCCGTGTCAAACGTCCACATGGATGCCTTGCCGTCAAAAATGTCATACTCCGCACGCGCCGTCTCCAGCTCGCGCAACGTCTTAAACAAGCGCATGGAAAGCTCGTCTTTTTCCTCCACCAGATGCCACGGGAACTTTCCGCGGTGCAGGTAGCGGCTGTCCTCCCGCTTCGCCGCTTCTTCCTTATAGGTATAGTCATTCAATTGTCCAATCTCGTCCCCACTGTACAAAACGGGAATCCCGCTCTGTACGAGCAAGTACGCGTGCAGCATCTCGTCGCAGGCGATTGCGCACAACGCTTTTTTCTCATCCTTCTCGTATAATGCCGCCTCAAGGCCGCACAAGGAAGCGGTGGTCCCGCACAGTCTGGCATCCTTCAATTTCGGGTCGTCATTGTACAATTCCCCGCGGGAATCACTGTGGTATCCCCGCCCGGTCAGATAATCATTGAGATATTTTTTGTGAGCCGCCTCTTCCGTACCAAACTGTTTCATCCAGTCATAGTCCAAGCCCCAACCAATGTCATCATGGCAGCGCAGGTAATTCAAGAACACATAATCCTTCGGAAGCTCGCACACCTTGTCCATCTGCCTCCGAAGAAGGCTCACGTCCTTCGTCGCCAGCGTATGCCACGTGCTGGCCATCGTCGTCACGTTGTACAGCATGTGGCATTCCGGCTTCCCCACCGTGCCAAAATACGGAACGACCTTGGACGGCTCCATCACCACCTCGCCGAGCAACAAAACGCCGGGGCAGACAATCTCGCCGATTAACCGCATCATGCGCACGATATTGTGCACCTGCGGCAGGTTGCGGCAATTCGTCCCCAACTCCTTCCATATATAAGGAACCGCGTCCAGCCGGATTATGTCAATCCCTTTGTTGGCCAGAAACAGCATGTTGCCCACCATGTCATTGAACACGACGCAGTTGGCGTAATTCAAATCCCACTGATAAGGATAAAACGTCGTCATGACCGCCTGTTTACAGTCATCAAGCCAGGTAAAGTTTCCCGGAGCCGTAGTCGGAAATACCTCCGGCATGGTTTTCTCAAACTGTTCCGGAATCACCCAGTTGTCATAAAAGAAATAACGCTTTCTCGCCTCCGCGTCCCCTGCCCTGGCCGCCTTTGCCCACGCATGATCCTCGCTGGTATGATTCATCACAAAATCCAGGCAACAACTGATGCCCTGCTTGTGGCACTCCGCCGTCAGCCTTTCCAAATCCTCCATCGTCCCCAGCTCGGGCTGCACCTTTCGGAAATCGGAAATGGCGTATCCCCCGTCGTCCCTTCCCTTGGGACTCTCCAAAAGGGGCATCAAATGTAAGTAATTCACTCCGCATGATTTCACATAATCCAACTTCTTCAACACGCCCTTTAAATCCCCGGCGAACGCATTTGTATACATCATCATCCCGAGCAACCCGTTCGTCCGATACCAGTCCGGGTTCTTTTCCCGCAGACGGTCTGATTTCTTCAGTGCCTTACCGCGCTCCTCGTAGCACGATGCCATCAAGTCGCACAGCCACTCAAACGCATGCATGTCATTGTGATACATCTCACAATACAGCCATTTCAACTCGTCATATCGTTTGTCAAAACGTTCCTTGAATTCCTTGCTCCATTCCTTCTGTCCCGACATAACCAAAACCACTCCTTTATCCCTTTTTAAATCTATATCCGACTCCCTCGTCAGCACCCCTCTATGCCGTCTCCAATTCTGCCCTCTGCCATAGGCGGCTGCCATTCTGCCATGCCAACGCAAAATAAATTAGAGTCGCAATCAAGCCTACTTCAACTAGAACCGCAATCAAGCCTGTTTCGACGCAAGCAACGCCAATACCTCTTCCTTCGAAGGCATCACCTTGAGCGCGCCCTTGCGGGTCGTAATCAATGCCGCCGCCGCATTGGCAAACGTAAGCATTTCCTCAAGCTGCGCCTTGGTCAAATCCTTGATGCCATGCTCCAATACGTAATTTAGCATACAAGCGCAGAACGTGTCGCCCGCCCCGGTCGTCTCAATGGTATTTTCCATCAAGAACGGAGTCACCTCCACCATCATATCACCATAATACGCCCGGCTGCCCTCGCGTCCCATCGTCACCAAAATCAACGGGATGTCATAGGACTCACGCAGTACTTTCACGCCCTCCGTGTAATCTTCCTTGCCCGTAAACCACTGAATTTCATTGTCTGATATTTTTAGGATGTCACACTTTGACATTCCGTATGCAATCTGCTCTTTCGCCTCGTCAAGCGTCTCCCAGAGCGGCTCGCGCAAATTCGGGTCAAACGAAATCAGACAGCCGCTTTCCTTCGCCGCCGCAAGCGCCGTGCGCGTCGCCTCCCGAACGCCCTCGTGCGTCATGGACAAGGAGCCAAAATGAAAAAGTTTCGTATCCGCGATAAGCTCTCTTTTCACTTCGTCTGCAGACAACGTAATATCCGCCCCGGGATTACGATAAAACGAGAAATCGCGATCCCCGTCCTCATACGTGTGCACGAAAGCAAGCGTCGTATGTACCTTTTCGTCAAACAACAGATTTTCCGTGTTGATTCCCACGCTGTCCACCACGTCCCGCAAATGCCTGCCCAGAAAATCGTCTCCCACCTTTCCGATAAATGCAGTCTTTTTTCCCAGCTTTTGCAACATCGCCAGCACGTTGCAAGGCGCGCCGCCCGGATTGGCCTCAAACAAGTAATTTCCTTGTCCGCTTTCCCCGTTCTGTGTAAAATCTATCAATAATTCTCCCAATGCCGTCACGTCAAATTTTTTGTTCTCCATTTTTCTTTTTCCCTTCTTTAATCGTTATTCTGCCCGTCCATCCGTTCCTCCCCCTTCCCTTTCTCCTCGGCCAGTCAGTCTTCTGGCGTAATCCTTCAAAATGACCTCCCTCGGATCGGAAAGGGTATAGACCGCGTGCCCCATGCCATAAATCAGGCCGCTTTTGTCAAACGCCTGCTTCGTGAGATTCCTTCGTAAATATTCGGTTACCTCGTCCTCGTTAATCCAATCCTTCACATGTTCCTTGATATCCTCAAACATGTGCCGCGCCCGTCATAAACATCCCACCTCCTTTTTCTTGTCGTCACGATTTGCAGCCGCTTCACCGTACATACGCACTCGTCGTGCCTTACGGCACTTTGGTTCCACTCATTGGCATTTTACACTACCCGCCGTAAAAAGACAAGGAATATTATAAACGTTTTTTGCCCTATTTTTTATAAAAACTGACGATTGACGTATAAGCAAAAGTGTGAGAAAATACTAATAAGTGTGATGTTCTTTTAACAATCAGACATACACGAGAAAAATCATACATATTTGAAAGGAGTTTTAACATGATTTATTCACATGAAGTACAAATGATGTGTCCGGTGGCTCAAGGTGCGAATCACGGACCGGCTCCAATCCCGGAAGAGGCAAAATGGGTAAAGGCAAAAGAAGTAAAAGACATTTCCGGCTTTACACACGGCGTCGGCTGGTGCGCCCCGCAGCAGGGAGCCTGCAAGCTGACCTTGAACGTAAAAGACGGCATCATCCAGGAAGCCTTGGTCGAAACGCTGGGTTGTTCCGGCATGACGCACTCCGCGGCGATGGCCTCCGAAATCCTTCCTGGCAAGACCATTTTGGAAGCGTTGAACACCGACCTTGTCTGTGACGCGATTAACACCGCCATGAGAGAACTGTTCCTTCAGATTGTATACGGAAGAACCCAGAGCGCGTTCTCCGAGGACGGGCTTGCCGTTGGCGCCGGTCTCGAGGATCTTGGCAAGGGACTTCGCTCCCAGGTCGGCACGATGTACGGAACGTTGGCAAAGGGCCCGCGCTATCTGGAGATGGCAGAAGGCTACGTGACCGGCATCGCCTTGGACGACCACGACGAGATTATCGGTTATCAGTTCGTAAACCTTGGAAAGATGACGGACTTCATCAAGAAGGGCGATACGCCGAACGACGCTTGGGAAAAGGCGAAAGGACAGTACGGACGTGTTGCTGACGCGGCGAAGATCATCGACCCACGTAAGGAATGATTACAAAGGTAAAAACAAATCAGGAGGACAATTAAATGGCTTTATTTGAATCATATGAGAGAAGAATTGATAAGATCAATGAGGTATTGAACAGCTATGGCATTGCTTCTATCGAAGAGGCAGAAAAGATTACGAAAGATGCCGGCCTTGATGTTTACAATCAAATCAAGGGCATTCAGCCGATTTGTTTTGAGAACGCCTGCTGGGCCTACATCGTCGGCGCGGCCATCGCCATCAAGAAAGGCTGCAAGTCCGCGGCAGAAGCTGCGGCCGCAATCGGCGAGGGTCTTCAGGCCTTCTGCATTCCGGGTTCCGTTGCCGATCAGCGCAAGGTAGGCTTGGGACACGGAAACCTCGGCAAGATGCTTCTGGAAGAAGACACGGACTGCTTCGCGTTCCTGGCCGGACACGAGTCGTTCGCGGCCGCGGAAGGTGCCATCGGTATCGCCGAGAAAGCGAACAAGGTTCGTAAGAAACCACTTCGCGTTATCTTGAACGGTTTGGGAAAAGACGCTGCCAAAATCATTTCCCGAATCAACGGCTTTACATATGTAGAGACGGAGTATGACTATTTCACGGGCGAATTGAAAGAAGTTCAGCGAATCGCTTATTCTGACGGACTTCGTTCCAAGGTAAACTGCTACGGCGCGAACGACGTGCGCGAGGGTGTCGCCATCATGCACAAAGAGGGCGTGGACGTTTCCATCACGGGTAACTCCACCAACCCGACCCGTTTCCAGCATCCGGTAGCAGGTACTTACAAGAAGGAATGTGTCGAGCAGGGCAAGAAGTACTTCTCCGTGGCATCCGGCGGCGGTACGGGACGTACCCTTCACCCGGACAACATGGCTGCAGGCCCGGCTTCTTACGGCATGACCGACACGTTAGGACGTATGCACTCCGACGCACAGTTCGCCGGATCTTCTTCCGTACCGGCCCACGTTGAGATGATGGGTCTGATCGGTGCCGGAAACAACCCGATGGTCGGCATGACCGTGGCGGTGGCTGTTTCCGTCGAGGAAGCGGCGAAAGCCGGGAAGTTCTAAATCCACTTTGTAAACCAAACCCCCGAGAGCCCTTGAAACTGCGCATTTTCAAGGCCGCGGGGGTTTTAGATTTCACATTATGCTTTTTCATCTACTTCTGAAACAAATCCGCATGTGTTCCAGTATCAACAAGCGTCAACGTTAAAATATCATCCTCTATCAGATAAATAATCTTCCATGGCTTCGATTACTTCCGGCTTAAACCTAGGATACTTCATGTCAAAAGGAATCCCTCCTTGTAAAATGACCTGCTTTAAAAACATATTAATCGCCTCCTTTTCTCCACCTCGCCACATAATACCCCACCCCAACCGCGTCGGCCAGAAACCACCCGATTGGCACCGACCACCAGATTCCGACCACGCCGACGACGGGAATTGCCGAGAGAATATATGCCAACGCCACCCTTGTCCCCAGCGAGGCCACGGTGAGGACGACGGACATTCCCGGCCTTCCCACCGCCCGATAAAACCCATACAGCAAGAACAAACAACCGATTCCACAATAGAAAGCACCTTCAATTCTTAGATAACGCACTCCCTCCGCAAGAATGGCCGTCTCCCCCTCTCCTACGAAAATCAACATCAGCTGTTTGGCAAATATCCAGACGAAAGCCGAGACAATGGCACAAAATATCAAGACCGTCATGATGGCACCTTTCAGCCCCGCACGGATGCGCCCCTCCTTTTTCGCGCCGTAATTCTGGGCGATAAACGTGGAAAACGCGTTGCCAAAATCCTGCACCGGCATGTAGGCGAAAGCGTCTATCTTCACCGCCGCCGCAAACGCCGCCATCACCGTGGCCCCGAAACTGTTGACCACGCCTTGCACGAGCAAGATTCCAAGATTCATAATTGATTGTTGGATGCACGTCAGCAGGGAAAAACCGGCGATTTCCTTCAAGCAGGCCAATCGAATGCGAAATTTGCCAAACTCCCCTTTGCGAACCCGCAGGCACGGCACGCGCAAAAACGAGTACAACCCGATGCCGATTCCGGAAACATACTGCGCCACCACGGTCGCCTCTGCCGCGCCCGCCACGCCTCTTTCCAGACCAATCACGAACCATAAATCAAGGGCAATATTTAAAACCGTGGAAACCGCCAAAAATATGAGCGGCACGACGGAATTTCCGACCGACCGCAACAAAGAGGCAAAATAATTGTAAAAGAACGTGGCCAGAATCCCGCAAAAAATCACCGCAAGATAGGTGCGCATGTCGCCCCACACTTCCCCCGGCACCTGCAAAAACATCTGGATTTTATCAATCAGTAAAAACACAAGAAGATTCAAAAAAATCGTCAGCCCCAAAATAAGCAGGAAGGAAACACAGATTCCCTCTTTCAATCCTTTTTCGTCCTTTTCCCCGAAACGAATCGAAAAAAGCGTACTGCTTCCCATGCATAACCCCAAAAGAATCGAAGTTAAAAATGTCATTAACGTAAAGGAAGACCCCACCGCCGCTAACGCGTTGGGGCCTAAAAACCTTCCCACGATCAAAGTGTCCGCTATGTTGTAACATTGTTGCAAAAGATTCCCCAGCACCATCGGCACGGCAAAAAGCAACATGGACTTCATGACCGGCCCCTTCGTCATATCCGTATGCATCTTGGTATCACCTTTCTAACATCTCCACCGCCAGCTTCAGTGCTTCCTCCACCGTCTGTTCCCGGTTTTCCCGGCGATTTCCTTTAAAACGGCACTCCTTCACCCGCGTGATGCCATTGGCAAAACATCCGATATACACCAGGCCGACCGGCTTTTCTGCCGTACCGCCGCCAGGTCCGGCAATTCCCGTCGCACTTAATGCCATGTCCGCGCATGCCGCTCTCGCCGCTCCTTCCGCCATTTCCCTTGCCGTCTGCTCGCTGACCGCGCCAAACCGCTCCAACGTCTTCGCGCTGACACCGACCAGACGCTGTTTCGCCTCGTTCGAATAGGTCACGTAGCCTTCGTTTAGCACGTCCGACGCTCCCGCCACGTTCACTAAGTTTCCTGCAATCAGCCCTCCCGTACAAGACTCCGCCGTCGTGACCGTCATTTTCCGCTTTGCAAGTAAATTTACGAGGCGTTCCTCCAGACTTTCATTGTCATGCTCCACCGGCTCCACGTTTGCACATGGCTTCGCTCCTGCGCGCACTTCCGTTTCCTCGCAAAGGTTCGCCGCCTGCGCTTTCACACCTTGCCCTTTCCGATCCATCACATGCCTCCCCGCGTCAGTACCTGCTTGTTCTTCACAATATAATCAATCAACGAAATGACGGTCAACACCAACGCCACCCCGGTCAAAATCATTTCCACGACATCAAACATCCCGCCAAAATCCAGAATCAGCGCGATAATCATCGCCATCTGGAACACGGTCTTAAACTTCCCCCAGTAGCTCGCCGCAATCACGATGCCGCTGTCGGAAGCCACCAACCGAAAACCACTGATGATGAACTCCCTGGCGATGATGATGATGACAATCCATGCCGACAGCTTCCCCATCTCAATCAGGCAAATCATCGCCGAACACACCAGCAGCTTGTCTGCCAATGGATCCATGAACTTTCCAAAATTGGTCACCAAATTTTCCTTACGGGCAATCTGACCATCCAGAAAATCCGTAAAGCTCGCCACGCAGAACAATACGAGGGCAATCCACTTGTTGGCCGCTCCGCCCACGTCCGTCAACATGAAGAACACGAAAAATGGCACCATCACCACCCGTAACACTGTCAGTTTATTTGGCAAATTCATCGCTCAATCCTCCTATCAAATCATACTCCTGCGCGCCCGTCACCGTCACCCTGGCAAAGTCCCCCGTCGCAAGGCACTCTCCCGTTTCCACGAAAATCAGCCCGTCCACGTTCGGGGCATCCTTGTACGTGCGACCGACGTATACCGGCTCGTCCGTGAGCTTCCCCTCTATCATCACCAACAATTCACGCCCGACCATTGCCTCCGCCTGCTCGAAGGCGATGTCTTGCTGCAGTTCCATCAATTCCGCCTGCCTGTCTTCCTTCACTCCTTCTTCGATTTGTCCCGGCATCGTGGCCGCCGGCGTGTCCTCCTCCGGTGAATAGGGAAACACACCCAGCCTGTCAAATTCCATCTCGTCCACGAACTCCATAAGTTCCTCATGCTGCTCTTCTGTCTCCCCCGGGAAGCCGGTAATCAACGTCGTGCGCAGGCAAATGTCGGGAATCTCCGCCCGCAGCTTGGCGATGACTTCCTTCAATTCCCTCTTTGACGTCCGTCGCCCCATCCGCTTCAAGATTTCATCCGAGGCATGCTGGATCGGCAAGTCCAGATAATGGCAAATCTTTGGTTCCTCCTTCATCACCTGAATCAGTTCGTCGGTAATCTCCTCCGGATAACAATACAAAATGCGAATCCATTGTACGCCACTTATTTTACACAAGCCCCGCAGCAACTCGGGCAGCCGCTTCTCCCCGTACAAATCCGTCCCATAAAGGGTCGTTTCCTGCGCGACCAGAATCAGTTCCTTCACGCCTTGTCCTGCCAGTTCCTCCGCTTCCGAAAGCACCCTCTCCATCGGCACGCTTCGGTACGGCCCGCGTATTTTCGGTATAATGCAATAGGTACAATGCCGACCGCACCCTTCCGCGATTTTCAAATATGCGTAATGCCCGCCGGTCGTCACCTGCCTTTTCGTCTCCACCTGCGGCAATCCTCTCAAATCTTCCAGCCGCAGCACTTTCTTTTTTTCCAGCGCGGCCTCCACCGCCTCCACAATCTTGTCGTACGCGGTCGTCCCCAGCACCGCGTCCACCTCGGGAATCTCTTTCATGATTTCCTTCTGATAACGTTCCGCCAGACAGCCAGTCACAATCAAGGCTTTCGCCTGACCGCTCTTTTTATACTCCGCCATCTCCAGAATGTGATCCACGCTCTCCTGCTTGGCATCATGAATGAAACAGCACGTATTGATGATGATGACGTCCGCCTGCGCCTCGTCATCCGTCATCTCATATCCCCCGGATACCAAAAGTCCCAACATCGTCTCGCTGTCCACGAGGTTCTTGTCACACCCCAATGAAATAAATAAAACCTTCATATATACGCTCTCCTAAAAAGGCAGATACCTCTTCGGCACCTGCCCCACGCCAGAAACCACGCCATGCTTCATGACCGATTCACCGGCATATACGAAACCAGGCGCCTCGCCCTCTTCCCGACAAGCCTACGCCTCTTCCTCGATTTCCATTTCCTCGATTTCTACTTTCTCACCAATTTCCTTTTCTTGCTCTTCCGGCGCGTTCTCGGCCAAAATCTGGAACTTTCCCCCGTTCAACTCGCTGATGGCCGTTGACAATGGTTTCGCGTTAGCCTTGGTATTAACCAACGGCATCTGCCCGTCAATCAACTGCCTCGCCCTTTTCGACGTCGCCAACACGATGGAATAACGGCTGTTAACCACCTTGGTCTCGCCCTCCTCCACGTCCTTGTTCACCACTTTCATCAAATCCGTATAAGATGGATGTAACATGTCTTTTATTCTCCTTTCATTCTTTCCTGCTCTTTTCAGTTTATACTTACCCTTTCAAATCTTCCAGCTCGTTCTTTATCTCGGAAATAAACGTTTCACAACGATAACACCGCCTATGCTCCCCGCAAATAATCGCGTGCATCTGTTCCACGCACACATCCAAATCATCGTTGACCACCAAATAATCGTACCGGTTCATCCCTTCGGCCTCCTCGGCCGCCCTTTGAAGCCTCGCCCCAATCACGTCCATGGTCTCCGTCCCCCGGCCAATTAATCGTTTTTTCAGTTCGGCGGCACTCGGCGGCGTGACAAACAAAAGCAAGGCATCCGGAAACTTCTCCTTCACCTTCAAGGCTCCCTGAATCTCAATCTCCAGAATCACGTCTTTTCCCGCATCCAACTGCCGTTCCACATAATCGCGCGGCGTGCCATAATAGTGATCCACGTATTTGGCATACTCGATTAGCTCGTCTTTCGCAATCTTTTTTTCAAATTCCGCGGTACTGATAAAGAAATACTCCCTCCCGTCCACCTCTCCGAGCCTCGGCTTACGCGTCGTCGCCGAGACGGACAAGGCATACCGCTCCTCGTACTTCGACAGTAACGCTTTCATCAATGTCCCTTTGCCCGCTCCTGAAAAGCCGGATACCACGATCAGAATTCCTCTCGTATTCATGCGCACCTCCCGAACTGTTTCGCTCCTTTTCATAAGTATGTGAAAAGGAACTTTATTCAATATTTTGAATCTGTTCCCGAATCTTCTCAATCTCCGTCTTCAAGCCGATGGCATGGTTCGACACTTCCAAGTCGTTGGCCTTTGACAAAATCGTATTCGCCTCCCGGTTCATCTCCTGCGCGATAAAGTCAAGCTTGCGCCCGACCCCTTCTTCCTCATCCAAGGTATCTCTCATGTGGCCGATATGGCTCTTCAAGCGGACGATTTCCTCGTCCGTGCAAATCTTGTCGGCATATAATACGACTTCCGCCGCCATGCGGCTCTCCTCGATTTGTGAATCCGCCAAAAGCTCCTTTACCTTTTCCGTAAGTTTCGCACGGTACTCCGTCACGATTGCCGGGGAACGCCGCTCTATCTTTGCGACCAGGCCTTCCATGAAGAGGAGCTTTTCCAAAATGTCCTTCTTTAAATTCTTCCCTTCCAACGCCCGCGTGTCAGAAAACCGGGCAAACGCACCTTCCAACGCACTTTTAAGCCCGTTCCAGAGTTCTTCCTCGTCCTCGCCTTGTTCCTCCATGGTCAGCACTTCCGGACACTTGGCCAAAGTGGAAACCCGAACGTCATACTCAATCTCGAACTCTTGCTTCATCCGCTCGAAACACTTCATATACTCTCTTGCCAGAACCTCGTTGTACTTCAAGGAAAGCTGGTTTTGCGACACATCCTCATAACCAATGAAAATATCCACCTTTCCACGGCTTGCGTACCGCTTAAGCAGCGCCCGCACCGCCGTCTCGTAAAAATTAAACTTCTTCGGCATACGGACGTTCACGTCCAAATAACGATGGTTGACGCCCTTCACTTCCACCGTGAACTTCCTATCACCATTTGAATACTCACATCTTCCGAAACCGGTCATGCTTTTCATCATGTTATTTCATCCTCTGACTTCACTCATTTGCTTTACTTTTCGGCTTTCTTCCATACTCTTGCCAACTTTCACAATTTGCCAACTCATTATACTACTAAACCTTGCCATAGGTCAACCCATTTTCACAATCGCCCGTCAATCTCCCGTTACGATGAATCGTAACAATCTCCACGCCACACGGATTACGTCATGCTTTTCCAATCAACACTTGTTTCCCGCAAAAAGCAAAACCATATTTTCGTATACGTTCTTCCTCGATTCCCTTTGCCCTTAGCGATGCGGCATAATCCTTTTCATCAATTTGCTTTAAAGCCGCCGCAACCGTATCAGACAATTCCCGTTCATTGCCATTCTTTTTATCCTGAAGCTTGAACTCCAATATCATGGCATCATCCCTCTCAAGCTGCGGCTCCAACATTACGTCATATCTTCCAAATCCACTCTCCCTATTTGAAGTGATAACGTACCTCCCTGACAATTCTGCCATCAATCCCAAAACAAAGCCATGATAAAAATGTTCCGGCCGTTTCGCTTCCTCTTCTGGCATGTTCTTTCCGGCATCAAAATAACTGAAAATCTCTGATGACACCCTATTCATATACGCGTTCATTTCTGTCAAATTTCCTAACAACAGCGCTTTTACAAAGTCATTATAAGAATCACTTTCCGCAAACCAACTGCGAATCAGGTCTTCAAACATGACACGTACTTCTTTGTTTGTCAAAACAAGATCGTATTGCGACCGCCCCGTTCGTTCCACAAATTTCACCCGAACGACTTTTAAGTACCCGCTCGCAAGCAAAAGACTCCAGATGGCATTCCTTTTTTTAGATAACTGGTTATACGCAATTTGCTCATCTATCTCGACGCTGATAATTCCCCCGCGTATCAAGTCCTCAAACGACTGCTTAATTTCTTTGCCTCCTTCTCTTAACAATTTCCCTATCAAATCATTTGAGCTTGTATTCGCCCAATATAAGCCGACTCTTTTTTTATCCAGATAATGAATGACAGACCATGGATTGTAAATGTCCTTTTCTTTTCCAAAGGAAAATCCGTCATACCACTCCCTGACTTCCTCCTGTCGGTTCGACAGACCATACTCCCCCAATGCCGCAAACACTTCCGTTTCTGTAAATCCAAACGCCGTTTCATATTTATCGGAAGTCGTCGTGACCACCTCAAGGTTATTCAAATCCGAAAAAATGGATTCTCTGCTTATCCTTGTAATCCCGGTCAAAATCGCTCTCTCCAAATATGGATTGCTTTTAAACGTAGCATTGAACAAGCTTCGAACAAATCCCGCAAGCTCGTTCCAGTAACCATTCACATAGGCCTCCTGCATCGGCGTGTCATATTCATCCAAAAGGATAATCACATTCTTGCCGTAATACCGACTCAAATAATCCGACAATGATCTCAGCGAGACGGTGGCCGCGTTATCCTCCATCTCCACGGATATGTTTTTAAAATCTTCCTTTTCACTTTCGTTGAGCAATGTCCCCTCAAGTAAAAACTCAAACTGATTATATAACTCTCTGATAATGCGGCACAAAGCCTTGCGCGCTTGCAAAAACGAACTTTCCTTTACTCCCGCGAAGCTAACTGAAATCACCGGGTATGTTCCTTGCAGTTTTCGATAATTTTCATGCCGCCAGATAAACAATCCCTTAAACAAGTCTCCTCTTCCCGCATAATTGACCGAGAAAAACTGTTCCAACATACTCATGTTCAAAGTCTTTCCAAATCTCCGCGGACGGGTAATCAGCGTAACGTCATCCTGCACGTCCCACCATTCCTTGATGAAATTTGTTTTATCTACATAAAAACCGCCGTTCAATCGAATCTTTTCAAAATTTTGACGGCCAATCCCTATCGTCCTTGGCATGCTTGTCTATCTCCTTCCCATATGGATAATGCTTACGCTCATTCTACCGTATTTCCGTTAAAAATGCAATTGCATAAATGATTGCCCAAACAACTGCGAGACCATATGCTAAAGTGACAATTAGTCAATTTCAACTATTTGTCCAATAATTTATGATTCCTTAAAAACGCCAATATCCATTTCAAACTTCATCTGATAAGATTCAGTTATCAAACGAAAGGGGAAAATGCATGAAAAACAAATTAGTAAAACGGATTTTATCCATCGGCCTGATAACCGTACTAACCGTCGCTTTGGCAGCCGGCTGCGGAGGGAAAGGCAATAACGGCGACGGCGGAAATGCGTCAGGCGGTGACGGTGACGACGCGTTCGCCGGAAAGAGTACGGATTTCACATGGTGGATTACCCAGACGGACAGCAACGGGGAATACTACGACGATTATGCGGACAATACCGCCGTACAATTTATCAACCAGCAATACTGGGACAGTGTAAACGGCGGAATCGGCACGGAAGAGGCAGGTCGAAAATTAAATTTCTCCTTCCTGGTTCCGGTAACCGGCTCCGAAATGGAGAATTTTAACACGATGATTGGTACCGGCGAATACCCGGACATCCTATCACTGGCAATGTCCTCGGAAAGCCCTGAAGCCCTATATGAAAACGGCGTTCTAATGGACATCACGGAATATGTGGAAAAATATATGCCAAATTATGTGGCCTACCTGGATGCCAACCCGGAATTAAAACCACTGGTACAAGTGACGGACGAGGAAGGAAATATCCACTATCATGCGCTTTATCCTTTTATGGATGGTGTGAATTCTCCCTGGGCGGGCATGTGTTACCGCCGCGACTGGGTGGTAAAATATGCAAAGCCCACTGAATATGTATGGGACCTAGAAAGTGATTATGTAAAGGAAAACGGACATCCGGCGGTAACCCCGCTTGCCAAGGCGATTGACGAAGACAACTTAGAGGGCTGGAAAGAAAATGAAGTGACCTCTTTCCATGCCGAAGAAGGTGAAAATCCATCGGAAGATTACACGGACAACGTGATTTTCCCAAGCGGCACGCAAGACCCATTGACCATCAGTGACTGGGAATGGATGTTTGAAGCCTTTGACAAGGCCATCGACGAAAGGGGCTGGGCGGATGACAGTGGTGCCTACGGCGTGTCCATCCAGCATTACGGATACAGCCAGCTAGGAGAAATCACCTCCTCCTTTGGTGGTGGCACCGGATTTTTCTATACGAAAGACGGAACCGTGACATTTGACGGAACCTCCGATAATTTCAGGACATATTTAGACTGCATGCAGGTCTGGTATGAAAATGGCTGGTTGGACCCCGCCTTTAACACCCGCTCCAATGATATGTTTTTCATGATTGACACGACCGGTGTAAACCAGGGGAAAGTCGGCATGTGGTATGGACTTACAAGCACGTTGGGTGCCGGTATCCGCACATCCTGCCAGAATTCGGACGACCAGAAGGATGCCTACGTGATGGGTGCCGCATTGCCGCTTAATGACATGTACGGAACCGAGAAGCAGATGTTCGTGGCTCCGGACGCCGTTTATCAGGATAGCCGGAGGGGACTGCCAATCGGTATCACCAACAAGGCGGAGGGCAAAGATTTGGCGACCCTATTTACTTATTTTGACTGGACCTATACATTAGAAGGTGCAAAGATTATCCATCTCGGCTTAAGCAAAGAACAAATCGCCGCCACGACGCTCAATCCAAACACCTATGCGGATTATGATATTGAAGCGGCATATACCGAATCTACGGATGAAAACGGAAACATTATCTTGAAAAAAACATTTGACGACTCCTACGCCATCGGCGGAGCCTTGATTGCACAGAGAATGGGGCCCGGACTGGGACTGACCAGCAACGGTGAATACTGTATCGTTGACAAGGGCAACCCGATGGTCAATACCAAGGCCGAAGAACAATGGACGAGATACTTGAGCACGGGAAGCGTATCCGAGTATGCCACCCTGCTCACCCCGGAAGAATCCGAACAATACGCAAAAATCAGTACGGCGTGCATTGATTATCAGGCTCAAAATGTTCCAAACATCATCAAGGGCACGCTCGACTGGGATGAATATGTGAAAGGATTTGAAAATATTGACACGGATACGGCGGTTTCTCTGCTGCAAAAATATGTGAATTAATCCCCGTTTGGCTCGTTGCTCACGGAAACAAAGATTCCACTCATGTAGTGTCAAACGTTCCATTCTGCTATAAAAACCATGGCATGACGGAAAACACTTACTTATTCCGCCATGCCATGATAATCTGAAACTGCACATTTATGCCCATCCCGACATACCGCGCCAAAAGCACGGCATCATTACTCACCGCGTTCTTTTTGTATTGAGATAGGAAAACTCCTCGTAAAATTTCACTGCCATCCGGGAAAGCTTTTCCATCACCTTTTCCACTCCGAATTCTTTATAATTTTCCACATATGCATAATACGCACCATAAATCATCTGGGAAATCCCGATATTAAAATCCGCGTCATGTTCCAACTCTGGAAATTCCTGAAAAATATACTCTTTCATCGTGCGTTCGACACGATGCGGCAGTTCCCAAAACTGGGCACCGGAAAACAAGACCCCCGTAACCTCGGGAAACTCACTAAATATTTGGAATGTTTCATATGCAAATCGTACGGGATCTGAAAACATCAAGTCTGGAGCCCGAATCCCGCTGAACATTTTCCGCACCATGTCATTTTGCATCTGCTCTGACAAGTCATAAATATCCTTATAGTGAAGATAAAACGTCGCCTTGCTAATTTCCGCCGCTTCCGCCAGTTCTCTTATCGTGATACGCTCAAGCGGCTTCTTCGCCCGCAATTTCAAAAAAGCATTTTGGATATTCCGTATCGTCTTTTTCTCTCTTAAATCCATCTTGACCCCTTTTACAAACACTCAAATCCAAATCCTCACGGCCATGTCCATGTTCATTCTATCGCCTTTTGGCAGAAAATGCAATCGCATTCACACTTGATGCCCACCATCAACGGGGATTATGCATCCAGTCCGCCTTAAAGAAATATATCGTAAATATTATCCCGCTCAGGCTCCACGTCAACGGATACGCCCAAAATATCACGCCGATTTTCGGGATGAAATGTACCATCAACGTAATGTAGCTGACACGGATGATGCACCAGCACACCAGCATGACTACCATCGGCACGCCCGAATGTCCCGCCCCGCGAAAGATTGCCGCCAGACAGTGCGAGTAGGCCAACAAGCAATAAAACAATGTGACAGTGTGCGCCTGCGTCACGCCAAACGCCACCACCTCCGGGTCGCTGTTAAAGCAGGCAATCAAATACGGTGCCAGCAAATAAATGACAATCCCCGTCAATTCAGCGATGGAAACGGAACACAAAATGCCAAACCGCGTCCCTTTTTTCACTCGCTCATACTCCTTCGCCCCCAAGTTCTGACTGATAAATGTCGTCAGGGCCATCACGAAGCAGTTGATTGGCAAAAATCCAAACCCTTCAATTTTTGAGTAGGAACCGCAACCGGCCACCGCCATCTTTCCAAAGGCGTTGATATTCGACTGCACCACGACGTTGGCAAGGGCAATGATGGAGTTTTGAAATCCGGTCGGAAGGCCGTTTCGAATAACCTCCTTAAGCATCGGCATGTCAAAGCGGACGCGTCGGAGATTGACCCGGTACTCCTCCTCCACCCGCGTCAGCCTAAAAAGGCACAACGCCGCGCTCAAAAACTGGGAAATCACCGTGGCCGCCGCCGCGCTGCCCACGCCCAAATGGAGCACTGCCACGAAAGCCAAGTCCAGCACGACGTTGACCACGGAAGAAAATATCAGGTAATACAGCGGATGCCTGCTGTCGCCCACGGACTGCATGATGCCCACGCAAATGTTGTACAAGACAAATGCCAGCGAACCGCAGAAATAAATGCGGAAATAAAGGACGGAGGACGGTAACACCTCCTGCGGCGTTCCCATCAACCGCAAAATGAATGGCGTAAACAAGATTCCCAACAGCATCAGGAGTGCCCCGGCCACGAGGCCAAACGCCACCGTCGTATGTATCGCCCGTTCCATCCGCATACTGTCCTTTGCCCCGAAATAGCGGGCAATAACGACTCCTGCCCCGGCAGAAATGCCGGCAAAAAATCCCACCATGAGAAAAATCAGGCTGCCGGAGGAACTTACCGCCGCCAACGCGTTACTTCCGATAAAATTGCCAACGATCAGCGAGTCCGCCGTGTTGTAAAGCTGCTGGAACAAATTTCCTAAAAAAAGCGGGAAGGCAAACGACAAAATCTGCCGCCCGATCGGCCCGCTCGTCATCCGGTTGGCCGCCGCCCGCGTATGACCCCCGCGTCCCTTCGCTTGATTTTCTGTCAAATTTGTCTGATTCATAAACTTCTTCATATCCTTTCAGTCAAATAAAAGCCGCCTCGAACTACATTTCCGAAGCAGCTTTTATTACTATAGCACACTATGAGTGAAAAATCCAGACAAACATTTTCATTCATTTGGACGATAAATTTACTTTTTCCTGCCAATAATCGGATGAACCTATGCCCATGCAAACGGTTCATCCAACATGGCACTTTAGGTAAATTCTAACAGACACGCGTCGAAAAAAACAGAAGCTGTTTCAAGAAAAAGTTCGTTAACGAACTCTTTGAACGAATCGTTCGCTTTCGTTTGCATTATGGTAAATATGTTCCAGCAATTCGGCACATTTTTCCTCGTCATAATCTGGCGTGTACTTTCTGGCGGCATCACATATCCGTTGGATGACATGCTCGTCCTCTTCCAACATGTTCGCAATTTCGCACACGTCACAGTTTTTTCGCAACTTCTTAAACACTTGTGATACCAACTTTTCTAATCTACCCTCTTTTATTCCGTCTTCCCTGCCCTCTTTTATTCCATCTTCTTTGCCATCCTCATACAGCATTTTTTCACGCTCGAATATTTTCATATACTCCAATGTCACCCCACTATCCTGCTTGATTTTCGTCACCATTTTGTGAATATCTCGAAGCATCTGGTTGCAAGCATTGGCCTTGGTGGTCTCTTCCATGTAACGCAAAAGCTCTTGAAGTTCTTTGGAAGGATTGCCCTCTCTGCCTTTGGTGTACAAAAACAACGTTTTAGCACCGTCGTCATACGGCATGTCCGGCAGTTCCACACAATGGTTTTTTACCGTGTAAACCATGCGGTCATGGTCAAACGGGTCATATGGCATCATAAAAATGACAACCACCCGCTTGAGTGCCTCGTAGCCCTGCCCGGATTTGAGACACTCTTGATCCAGCATTGAATGGTAGAATCGTCCCCTTTGCGGCAATGCCTTAATGATTCCAAGGAGCCGCTTGCAAAACCGCTCCCCGATTTCCGGGTAGGTGACCATCTTTCCAAATAAGAAGTCATCCAACAAGTTCAATTCCTGCAACGTTCGTTTCTCCATAAATCTTCTCCTTTCATTGTAGGGCATTGTCAGAAAATTTCAAGTGGATTTTGGCAGAAAACGAAAAATATTTTCAGAAAAATATTCTCGACAATCCCTATTTCACCATGGTTATGCAATTACCTATGGTATCAGCAATTTAAAATTCATACTGGGATTTTTTCGAATTATCTGGAAATTATCTGCCAACCGTCCCCATTGGAAGATGAATTCAGAATCTTTATGTGAAGCCTGAAAGACCTCGCCTCCCGGATATGCATTTGAATCTTAGCATGTTTCGCGAGGCGTGTCAATCGGAAACATTTGTTTCCTAGAACTGTTTCTCTTGACCTATAGTACGAACTCCCCTCACTGTCACGAATTGCATTCGTATTTGATGAACATGAACAGCATTTACGGTATTACAAACTAATTCAAGAACGCCACCGGCGTTCTTGCGGCGGCGCACAAGTCAGCTATGCTGACAAAATACATCTTTGTGCGCCTGCCATCCACCGGAGTAACTATCACAACGTCACCTTACGATTACCCGCACCCTGTCCAGGTTCTTACACTGGGTAAAAATGTCCGTGACGTCGCCGTGGCGGTTGCTTTTTACCTTGATGACCGGGAAATAAGTGCCCGGCTTGTCAAACGTATGCGCCGCCGCCACGTTTGCCACGCGGCCGTCCTCCTCCAGGGCAAGTTCGAGCGTCCGCGAAAAATCATTCGTCTTTTCGAAATCCCATGCGGCTTCCGTCACGCGTCCCGCGCCATGCGGCACCTCGATTCGCGCCGTAAAACGCACCTCTTCGCCCGCATTTACCGTCACGCATTTCTCGCCGTTTGCATACGAGTCCACGACTGGCTGCAGGCCGCCACGCTCCTCCGCCGTCCTGGGCACTTCAATTTGGCCGTCCACGAAAGTATAATTTGTCGTCGGCAACGGCTCGATTCCCTTCTCACACCATGCCGCCACATCCAAAAGCGCTTGATGCAGCATCCCCAGGTAATCAATCTGGTGCTGCGCATCATCCAGATACCCCGCCCGGTCGTCATGGATACAGTGGTCATTGTAATAAAGGCGGAAAACGCCCGTCTCATCGCCGCCCATTTTCTCCCGAACCGCGTTGCGGTACCAGTCGCCGTGCCATGCATAGGCGCACTCATCCAACAAGCTGCACACCGCGATTACTTTCCCGTGAATGTCCCCACAAGGCACGGAACCTCCGCCGCCCTTCGCGATGAACGGGGCAATCAAAAACGGAAGCTGCGGGTACATCGGGTTTCCGTTCTCGTCCCGGAACTGGTCATATACCTTGTAGCTGGCATCCGGTATCTGATGGCGGTGGAACGTCTGCATCGCCAGATAATCACTATTGTCAATCATAATCTCGTCACCGACCGCCAGCCCCTCCAAGGCGTTTCCGTTATTGCTGCCGTCAAACGCGCTGCTGACCGTAATTACGCCGTCGTCGATTGACTCCACCGGCGTTTCCTTTCCCGCCGCCGCACCGCTCAATACCCGCACGCGGCAATGAAACAAATACGCACCTTCCGGCGGGTTTTCCTTCATCCGAATCTGCGGAGCGTCCATATTTCCGGTCATCGTATTAATCCAGCTATTGTCCACGCTGGTATATTCTTCCGTCGTCTCCGGCTTTTGCTTTTCGATTAATTCCGCCACGGTGGTAGTGAAATGCACCCTGTCACGCGCCTCGCTGCTATTTGGATCCGCGCCCGCGAAGCCCGGCTTCGTCCAAAACTCCTCAAAATAGGACGGATACATCTGGTAAATGTTCGGTGCCAGCACCATCAACGCGCCGTCGCCCATGTACGGATAACTGTGCCATCCGCGTTTCGGAAATCCCATGCGGGTGGCTTCTTCCAGCACTTGCCTATGCAAATCGTCCAGCCCCTCGTATATGTCCCCGCTGCCGCCCGGCTCCATCGCGTCCACCAACTTCGCCATTCCCTCGTCACCGAACACGCGCTGCACGCGCCCGCGCGGACAGAACACGTTCGGTGTCGCCATCGGGTTCGCCAACACGTACGGCACCGCGCCGTCCCAAACGCCGTCCGTCATTTCCATGCAGCTCATCGTCTTAAAGCTCCCGCCGCTGCCGCCGAAAATGTAGCCGTACGGCCGATGGTCATACCCGTAGACGCGGCGCGCCACCTCCCGACCATACTCCGCCCCGTTGGCACTCGACTTATACAAACGCTCCCCCTGGTTGAGAACGAAGCCGCCCTGGTTCGTCACGACATAATATGCCCCGTGCGTCAGGCAAAAACTGATCTTGTCATCCTCCCCCGTCAAATGCTCACTCTCATGCTCGTCCTCCGGTGCCGGGGAAACGTATTGGAAAAAACGTCCCTCATACCTCTCCTTCTCCGGGAAATAATAACAGAACCGTACTTCATTCCCGTTCATTTCCGTCCCCCTGAATCCGCCGTGAACGAACAGATGCCGCACCGGCTCGTCCCTCCACTCCTCCACATCGATATAGGGGTGCGCAAAATATGCGTCGCCTTTTGGCGTATAAATCATTTTCTCTTCCATTTTGTCTCTCTCCTTCTTTTTTACCGTTCACGGTAATTTTTTTCTATTTTATCTCTTTTTCCGCCAAAAATCTGTCATTTTATTTTTATTTATGATATTATATTTTTATTATTTTTAATATTGGCACTATAACATGTTGCAATCCGCACCACCAATACCAGCAAACGCGATGGATACAAACGAAAGATTGGAGAATCGGCTTATGAAAACAACAACCAACACAAAAACAATCCTGCCCCGCACTCTGTCCCACTATTACGAGGCCGTCCGCATCCCGCTTTGCTTGTTTCATGAAAAAGAACTTGTCTGCCGTCTGCCGGCAGTTTCGGACTTTAACCTCCCTCTTCTGCTGATGAATTGCCTGAATGAAACGTTGCCTCCAATCTGGTACTGTGACACTCCGGAACATTTGTTTTTTGGGGGAGTTCATCTGGAAACGACCGGGGAAACGCTTTTTCTAGGCCCCACCATGCCCTTTGCCTACTCCCTTGGGCAGGCGGATTCCATCCTCTCCCACATCGGCAGAGGTACGAAAGACCGCCAGACATTGCTGAACCATTTTTCCAATATTCCCCTATGTGACGCGCCCACCCTGCAGGCAAACCTTCGCTTTTTGGATTTTCTTTTAAACGGGAGGGAGCGAAGCGTCCCACGACTCCCTTTTCAATGGAAGGAACTGCTGCCCCCACAACACATTTCCCCATTCTACCCGGAAATTCCCGATGAAGACTGGATTGAACGGAACATTCTCTCCTACGTAAAATACGGGCAGACGGATTCGTTGCGCCAATTTTTGAACGCACATATCATGACCACCACGTTCCATACGGAAATTTCTGACCGCGCAAACCGACTGCAAACACTGCGCACCTATATTTTCGGTGCCAATATGCTGATTTCCCACGCGGCGATGGACGGCGGGCTGGACTACGGGCTCGGCATGCAGATGTCTGGCGAATACATCGAGCTTATCCAGAACGCCCGCACCGAGACCGACTTAAGCAATCTCTTTGCGCAATTATGTCAGGACTATACCCGGCAAGTCGCCAGGTTGAAGCGGCTGGACTCCAACTCCCTGCTTGTTCGGCAGATTAACCGGTATATCCAGTCCCATTTGTATGAAAAAATCTCTCCTGCCTCCGCGGCTCTGGCACTTAACAAAAACTGCACCTATCTATGCACTTGTTTTAAGAAAGAGACCGGGAAGACCATCGCGAATTATATTCAGGAATGTAAAATAGACGAGGCAAAAAGGCTGCTCGAATTCGGGAGCCTTGGCATCACTGAAATCAGTGAATTATTGTGTTTTACGAACGCCAGCTATTTCTGTAAAATTTTCAAAAAATGGAGCGGGGTCAGCCCGGTACGGTTCCGAAAAGGATAAGAAATATACTATTTTCAAAAATCTTTTTATGTGATATGATACTTCCAGACAACCACAAAAATACTTGAATAAAGACGCTTGTATATAATTAAGAAAACATGGGAGGTTCCTTATGGGGATTTATTTAAATCCGGATAACGAAGGATTTTGGGAATCCGTTCGTTCCGAAATTTACGTGGACAAAACCGGTTTGATTGCATATACGAATAAGTGCCTGAATACGGAACAAAAATATATCTGCGTCAGCAGGCCGCGCCGCTTCGGGAAATCCATGGCACTTAAAATGCTTGCCGCCTATTATAGCCGTGGCTGCAATTCCAGAGAATTATTTTCGGGATTAAAAATAGCAAATGATGCCACGTATAATGCGCATTTGAATCAATATAACGTGATCCATCTGAACATGCAGCACTTTCTAATCCAGGCAAGAAAACAAGGCGTGACGGATTATCTGGAGCAGACGGTTATCGATGATATTCGCGAAGTATATGAGGAATTGTTTTCCAAGCAAGAAACCATTCTCGCCGCCGTGCTGGAACAAATTTACGCCAAGACGAAGAAAAAGTTCATTTTCCTGATTGACGAATGGGACTGCGTGATGCGCGAGCGGCAGGAATCCGAAGGACTGCAAAAGCAGTACCTTGACTTTCTGCGTAACCTCTTAAAAGACCGACCTTACGTCGCGCTTGCCTATTTGACGGGCATTTTGCCCGTAAAAAAATACGGGCAGCATTCAGCGTTGAACATGTTCTGGGAATATTCCATGACCAATCAAAAGGCCTTGGAGGAATTCACCGGGTTTACCGAGAGCGAAGTAAAGGAATTATGCGAACGGTTCGACATGGATTTTGCAGAAATAAGCAGTTGGTATGACGGCTACAGACTCAAAAAATTCGAACATATCTATAATCCCAAGTCCGTGGTGGAGGCGATATTGTGCGGAGATTGTTCCAACTACTGGACTTCAACCGAGACGTACGACGCGCTGAAGGTCTACATGGACATGAATTTCGACGGGCTACGTTCGGACATCGTGCGAATGCTTGGCGGGGAATCGGTCAACGTCAACACACATAGTTTCCAAAACGATATGCGAAATTTTGAAACCAAAGACGACGTGCTGACCTTGCTGATTCATTTGGGCTACCTTGGATACGATTCCAAAACAAAGCAGGCATTTATTCCAAACAAGGAAATCATCGAAGAATTCGAAAACGCCATGAGTGTCGGCGGCTGGTCGGAAATCATGCACGTCTTAAAAGCATCCGAACGGCTCCTTGACGACACGCTTCAATGCGCGGAAAAATACGTCGCCGAAGGACTCGACATGGCGCATACGGAAGTGGCCTCGATCCTGACCTACAATGATGAAAATTCCCTCGCCTGCGCCATCAGCCTCGCCTACTACAGCGCAAGGAAGGACTACAAAATCATTCGGGAATTACCGACTGGACGCGGTTTCGCGGACATCGTCTTCCTGCCCCTGCCCTTTAGCCGCAAGCCCGCGCTCGTGGTCGAGTTGAAATATGACAAGTCGGCCGCCACCGCCATCCGGCAAATCAAAGACAGACAATACACGCGGGCACTCAAAGGATATGCGGGCGAAATCCTATTGGTCGGGGTAAACTACGACAAGGACGACAAAAACAAGCCGCACAGCTGTGTGATTGAAAAAATGACACTCAACATAGTTTCAAGCTGAAAGGAACATTCACAATATTTGTACATTGGATTTAAACACTATCACTGTATAGGAGGAATACACCATGGCTTTTGACGGAATCGTCGTGGCGGGCCTGGCGGCCGAACTGCGTGAAGCATTACTCGGCGGCCGAATTGCAAAAATCGCCCAGCCGGAGACGGACGAATTACTATTTACAATAAAGACACCAAGCGGGCAGCGGCGGCTTTGCGTCTCTGCCAGTGCGTCGCTCCCGCTTATTTACCTGACAGATGTAAATAAACCAAGCCCGATGACCGCGCCGGGCTTTTGCATGTTGCTTAGAAAGCACATTGCCAACGGACGAATCGTGGACATTTCCCAACCCGGTTTGGAACGCATTTTACATTTCACGGTGGAGCATCTGAACGAAATGGGCGACCTCTGCCGCAAGGACTTGATTGTCGAACTGATGGGCAAACACAGCAACATCATTTTCTGCACCGAGGACGGCACCATCATCGACAGCATCAAGCACGTCTCCGCACAGATGAGTTCCGTGCGCGAGGTCTTGCCTGGACGCGCTTATTTCGTTCCGGACACGATGCAAAAGAAAGACCTTCTCACCGTGGGCGAACAAGATTTTATCGACACGCTAAAGCAAAAGCCGATGCCGCTTGGCAAGGCACTTTACACCGGCTTTACCGGCATCAGCCCGGTCGTGGCCGAGGAAATCTGCCATCTGGCGGACGTGGACTCCGACATTCCGGCAGGAAGCCAATCCGACGATATCCTCGCGCACCTTTACCACCGGTTCGTCCTTTATTTAGACGCGGTCAAGGAGGCGCGTTTCACCCCGGCGATATACTACGACGGCAAGGAGCCAAAGGATTTTTCCGCCCTGCCGCTGACCCATTTTTCCAATTATGCACGTAAGGACTACGCCTCCATTTCCGAGGTGATAGAAGAATACTACGCCTCAAAAAACACGATGACCCGCATCCGCCAGAAATCCACGGACTTGCGCCACATCGTGCAGACGGCCTTAGAGCGCAACCGCAAAAAGTTCGACCTGCAGTCCAAGCAGCTGGCCGACACCGAGGGACGGGAAAAATACCGCGTTTACGGAGAGCTTTTAAACACCTACGGCTACCAGCTGGAACCGGGGGCAAAATCATTGGAAGCTCTCAATTACTACACGAATGAAATGATAAAAATTCCTCTTGACGCGACCAAGACGGCGCAGGAAAACGCCCAGCGTTATTTTGAAAAATACAACAAGCAAAAACGTACCGCCGAAGCACTCTCCCATTTGACGGAAGAGACGAAGGGCGAAATCCAATACCTGGAATCGGTGCGCACCGCCCTTGACATCGCCCTGACGGAGGACGACCTCGCCCAGGTCAAGGAAGAACTGGTGGAATCCGGCTACATGCGCAGAAAGTATAGCAAGAAAAAAGTAAAAATCAAAAACCATCCGTTGCATTACATTTCCAGCGACGGATTCCATATGTATGTGGGAAAGAATAATTTACAGAACGACGAACTGACCTTCCACTTCGCCAACGGGGGCGACTGGTGGTTTCACGCCAAGCAGGTTCCCGGCTCGCACGTCATCGTGAAAGCGAACGGCCAGGAACTGCCTGATACCACCTTCGAGGAAGCCGGTCGGCTTGCCGCCTACTATTCCAGTATGCGCAACGCTGACAAAATCGAGGTGGACTACGTGGAGAAAAAGCACGTCAAAAAAACACCGGGCACAAGGCCCGGATTCGTCATCTACTACACGAACTATTCATTTGTCATTGACAGTGACATCAGCGGAATCGAGCAAATCCTCTAAAACAAAGAGTCCGGCTTGCCGGACTCTCGCGCCGGAGCGCGGCCACATCAGTAGCCATTTCCCTTTACTCCGGCCGCCCCAGCAAGTAGTCGATAAACTGCTGGGCGGTCCGCCCCGACAAACCGCCGTGCGCAATCTCCCACTTGTTCGCCTCCAAAAGAAGCTCGTCCTCCGGCATCGTGATTCCGTGGTTTCGCGCCAACGTCGTCACGATTTGCCCGAACTCCTTCTTGTCCGGCGAGCCGTAATAAATCGTCACCCCAAAGCGCGCCACAAGGGACAGCTTTTCCTGCACGGTGTCATTCGTGTGTAGTTCCTCGTCCCTGTCGGTCTTGTCCCGAAACGTTTCCCGAATCAGATGGCGACGGTTTGATGTCGCGTAAATCAGCACGTTGTTCGGTTTCTTCTCCAATCCGCCCTCAATCACCGCCTTCAAATACTTGTATTCAATCTCAAACTCCTCGAAAGACAAGTCATCCATGTATATGATGAACTTGTAATTCCGATTCTTAATCTGGGCAATAATATCGTTTAAATCCTGAAACTGGTGCTTGTACACCTCAATCATGCGCAGTCCCTGGTCATAATATTGATTCAAAACCGCCTTGATGGAGGAAGACTTTCCAGTTCCGGCATCCCCATAAAGCAGGCAGTTGTTGGCCCGCCGCCCTTGTACGAAAGCCTCCGTATTGTCAATCAATTTCTTCTTGGCAATCTCATAACCCACCAAATCGTCAAGATGCACATGGGCGATGTTCGTAATGGGAGCAATCGTAACGCCTCCGCCCTCGGGATGCTCGACACGAAATGCCTTATGAAGTCCCAACTTGCCCACGCCGAACTCCTTGTAAAACTGCGTCATACAGTCCTTGAACTCGGCCGCATCCCCACACTCCCCCAGAGCCTTGGCCAAATCACAGATTCGGTCACGAATCCGCTTATTGAACACTTTCCCGTTCCCCTCCACGTTTTTATATCCGTTTAGCAAAATGGTCAGGCAGTTCGTTCCCAATGCCTCCTCCATCAATGCGAAATCATAATCAAACAGTTCCTTAAACACCGTGAAGTCATGCAGGGCGATGGCGTTGACACTTCCCTGCACCTCGCCAACGATCTCACACGCCGTGCTATAGGCGTTCTCGTCATTCGCCAGCAAGAACGTCAAATACGTGTGCCACAGATTTCCCTCGAAACCGTGACTTGCCGAGAGCTCCAAAAGCTCGTTCATGCATTGGAATAAAAGTTCCCGCAAGGAACCATCCAAATCCACCAAGGCATGATGTTCCATCAGATAAGTCATGTCCTTTAGTATCTGCCCATGTTCCATATTTCGATACAATATCAGTTCACTGGTACGCATGCAATTCTCCTCCCCTTGTCCATACGCCGTTTTCGTCACAGTTCGGCCAAGCCTGAACCGTAACCCATTTTCTAATAATTTCCAAGGATTTTTAAATTCCTTGCCTCCTCCCGAAGTCCCCGGATGGCATTTTTGACTGCGGGCTGTTCCAAATTCCCCTCGAAATCAATAAAAAACCGATATTCCCAGTTCCTTCCCTCCACGGGTCTTGACTCAATCTTTGTCATGTTCAAGTCATTATATATGAAATGCGACAAAAGCCGGTACAATGATCCGCTCTCATGCGGCAATTCGAAGCAAATGCTGATTTTTGAGGCGTTCTGTAAAAACACCTTCTGGTTCGTGACGATGATGAAGCGCGTGGAATTGTTCGGCTCATCGTTAATCTCCTCTTTCAGCACTTCCAATCCGTACAATTTCGCCGCGTAAGCACTGCACACGGCCGCCTGACTTTTATCCTTGTCGTTTAATATTTTCTGTGCGGCAATCGCCGTGTTCACCACGCTAATCTGCTGCCAACGCGCGTGCTCGTTCAAAAAACGCGACGTCTGCATCAAGGCCTCCGCCTTGGAGTACACCCGCTCAACCTCTTCCAATTTCGTGCCCGGAAGTCCCGCCAGCGTGTGCGCGATGGGAATGATCGTTTCCCCTACGATGTAATTTTCAAATTCCACCAATAGGTCATACACTTCGCTTACCGACCCCGCCGAAGAATTCTCGATGGGAAGCACGGCATAATCCGCCGCCCCGTCCTCGATGGACTCCATCGCGTCACGGAACGTCCGCACGTGGAAACAATTGCACTCCTCCCCAAAACACTTCTGCATGGCGGCCTGCCCGTAAGCCCCCTCGATCCCCTGGAACACGACCCGCGCGTTTCCCGCGTTCAGCGTGGATACCTCGATAAACGGCAGCCGCCCCAAAGCCCCGGCCTCGACGAGTTGCCGGTACTGTAACTTCCTGCTCATGGACATCAACTGCTCGTACAACTCCTGCACGCCCTTTTTATTAAACTCACCCGTGACCTTGTCGGCCACGCTTAAAAGCTTCTCCTTCTCCCGTTGCTTATCCAGCACCTTGCGGCCATTTTTCACCTTGTATTCCCCGACCTCGCCACAAAGCCGCATCCGCTTCTCAAACAGACGCACCATCTCTTCATCAACCTGGTCAAGCTGAATTCTCAATTCCTCTAATGTAGCCATGCTCTCTCTCCTCGTTTCCATATTTGCCTGTCACGCGCCCTGTGCAACGGTAACCTATACCAGACTTACGTGCATCCCCCGAGCCGGTCAGCGCAGTGACTGGCTCGAGGCTAAACAGTAATCATTATACTACTTTTTTTGAAATAAATCTATATTGCTGTTGAAAAACTGGATATTTTAGTATATGATGGTACAAGAATCGCAACGACATTTAAGGAGGTATTTTATGAGACACTTAATGAGCCCTTTGGATTTTTCCGTTGAGGAACTGGATCAATTACTTGATTTGGCCCAAGACATCGAGGCACACCCGGAGAAGTACGCACACGCTTGCGCGGGCAAGAAACTGGCGACCTTGTTTTACGAGCCCAGCACGCGTACCCGCCTAAGCCACGAGGCGGCCATGTTGAACCTCGGAGGCAGCATCATGGGATTTTCCTCTGCCGACTCCAGTTCCGCCGCGAAGGGGGAAAGCGTCGCCGACACCATTCGCACCATTTCCTGCTATGCCGACATCTGCGCGATGCGCCATCCAAAGGAAGGGTCTTCCATGGTTGCCAGCCAGCATTCGCTTATCCCGGTCATCAACGCGGGAGACGGGGGACATCAGCATCCGACACAGACCCTTACCGACCTTCTGACCATTCGCAACGTAAAGGGGCGACTTGACAATCTGGTTATCGGATTATGCGGCGACCTCAAGTTCGGACGCACCGTGCACTCCTTAATCCATGCGCTGGCACGTTACGCGGGCATCCGCTTCGTGCTCATTTCCCCGGAAGAATTGCGTCTTCCCGAATACATGCGTCTGGACGTGCTGGACAAGAAAAACATTCCTTACAAAGAAGTCGTCCGCTTAGAAGAGGCCTTGCCGGAACTGGACATCCTCTACATGACACGCGTACAGAAGGAACGCTTCTTCAATGAAGAGGACTACGTGCGCATGAAGGACTTTTATATACTGGACGCGGAGAAGATGAAGCTCGCGCCCGAGGAAATGTACGTCCTGCACCCGCTTCCGCGCGTCAACGAGATTGCCGTGGAGGTGGATACCGACCCGCGTGCCGTTTACTT
This sequence comes from uncultured Faecalicatena sp., assembly GCA_948468385.1. Classification (GTDB taxonomy): domain Bacteria; phylum Bacillota; class Clostridia; order Lachnospirales; family Lachnospiraceae; genus Schaedlerella. The sequence continues at coordinate 35,133 of CAOKHZ010000039.1, forward strand.
CCGCCAAGTGCAATATGGCGTTTACGTGCGCATGGCGCTGATACTCACTTTGTTGGAAATTCACGTGGGGTAGGCGCGCGTTACCAAACGAAACTTTTTTATAATTCACTTTATTATGTCATCTAAAAGAAAGAGGTAAATCATGGTAGAACATACTTTAAATGTCGGAAAAATTTCAGAAGGCTTCGTGTTGGACCACATTGCCGCCGGAAAGAGCATGGAAATTTACAAATACCTTCATCTGGACAAGCTCGATTGTTGCGTCGCCATCATTAAAAACGCGAAGAGCAGCAAGATGGGCAAGAAGGACATCATGAAAATCGAATGCCCGATTGACTTCATGGACCTGGACGTGCTCGCGTTCATTGACCACAACATTACCATCAACATCATCCAGAACGAGACCATCGTAGAAAAAAAGCTTCTGCGCCTGCCAAAGGAGATTAAGAACGTGATTCGCTGCAAGAACCCGCGCTGCATCACTTCCATCGAACAAGGGCTCGACCATGTCTTCGTCCTCACGGACGAGGAAAAACAAGTTTATCGGTGCAAGTACTGCGAAGAAAAATATCGCAAACATTAAAAGTTGTTTAGAAGTGGGGATTGGCCGGAAAGGCGCAAGTAAATCCATTTGATGCACGTAAATCTGGCCGATGCATCACTCGTTTTCTTTATTTTTTCATAAAAAACTGGACTTTTGGGCATTGACATAGTATCATGGTAAGGTAGCGCCGACGCAATCGGCGCTATCGGTTAAGTAGGACAGACAATCGCGGCTGCAAGAGCCGAAAGGCCGCAGACGAGGAAAGTCCGGGCTTCATAGGGCAGGATGCCGGATAACGTCCGGTGGAGGTGACTCCAAGGCCAGTGCAACAGAAATAAACCGCGTGCAGAGCACTTGGCGAGGCCTTTTCGAGCCTGGTGCGGCAGAGCTTTCCGCTCTCCGGCACTTGGACGAACAAGATTCGCCCAGTGCCTTGCACGTAAGGGTGGAAAGGCAGTGTAAGAGACTACCGCCTTCTTGGTAACAAGGAGGGCACATGTAAACCCCATCCGAAGCAAGACCGGAAAAAAGCAACGTGGCGGCCCGTCACGCTTTAGGTAGGTCGCTTGAGCCTGGCGGCGACGCCGGGC
>CAOKHZ010000040.1 GCA_948468385.1 uncultured Faecalicatena sp.
ATACGGCTTTATCTGTAATTCCCAATTTTTCCCCCAGTTGATTTTGTGTCCATCCCTTTGCCTTACGGCAATCAGAAATAAATGCACCTATCTTTATTTGATTCATTACAAATCCTCCCTATTTAGTCAAGTGTTTTTTCCTTAAGATTTTTTACTAACCGCTCAAAGTCAGTAATCTTATTTTACTCTGAGGTATTCTCTTTCTCAACCTTCTTTCCTGGAATTCCCTATATTTGTATTATACAAGAAGCTCCTTCCAACAATTTATTATACAAATTCAGCATAAAATGAACACCTACCAACGGTAGAGAAGTATAAAAAAATGCTTTTTATAGGATTCTACCAAAAGTATAGCCTGTTGTAATCTGATAATTTCAAGCATTTGTCCAGAACTTGCCTTTCCCCCAAGATTGCAAGCTACCTATGTATTAATTATAAATCTTCAAACAAACTCTATCAACTAAGCAAATTTAATAATAGTCTCCCGATAAAAAAGGTAGCTGATTGTCTGTTAAGATAATCGCTACCTAAAGGTAAACAATATTCAATACTCATTTTATTTTTCTATCCCTCATCAGCGACAAACTTGAATTTTACTCATCTTGTTTCTAGGGGATAACCTTAGTTTTTTTGGCTCATATATGTTATAGCAAAAGCAACACCAATGCCTAACACTACCCATCTTATAGCAGCCTCACAAAAGTCATAAAACGCACCACCCACGAAAGCGCTAATCGAATAAATTATTGCAACAGCAAATAACACAATTGCTGTTGTTAATATTAATCTCTTATTACCTTTCGCAACCTTTACATCCCTCTCAATCCTTTCTTTCATTTTTGTGTCTCCTTTCAATAGTTCATCTAAACTAATTTGATAAAGGTCACTCAATTTCATAATGCTAACAATATCTGGCAAGGATTTTCCCCTTTCCCAATTTGATATGGTTTGTCTTGAAACTATAATTTTCTCAGCAACTTGTTCTTGCGTCAAACCAGCATTTGCTCTTGCTTCTTTTAATTTCTTCTCAATTTCCATATTTGTGACCTCCATCCGAAAGGATAATAACTCATTTATAGAAAATCGTCTATCAATAGGCTTTGACACACCTTCGAAAACGCTGTCAAAAAACTTTTACATACCGTCAACTCCCGATTTGCCGAATTGTTCAACGTCACTATCTTACCACAATCATACATACTCTTGCTGCGGATATATTTGTCTGTGGTGCTGTAATAGTCCAAAATCTGCTGTTCCTGCATTTTATTCATGGTCTTTGCCCTCTTGTGATATGGATTGATTGATATGATTGCATGGCGGCTTCGCACGCTTGCCGCCGTGCACATAAACCCACCTCATATCTTTTCAAAGATTATTAAGTACCATTATAATCTCCTATGCGAAAAGTATATGTTTTATTCAATTTCTATCAAAACTGCCGTGCAATCGTCTTGAGATCCTTTTTTCGCAGCCATCCTTACCAATTCACTTACCTTCTCTGATGCATTCTTGTCATCGGAAATGATATCCTCAATTTCATCTAAATCCAGTGAATCATGAATTCCGTCCGATGTAAGCAATACGGCTCTAGGCAACCCTCGCTCAAAAATCTTTTTGACCATCAAATGCTCAACATACTTATGAGTCCCGCCCCCGAAAGCCCCGCGTATCTCGCTCCTATTACAATTCTCCGCCGCGTCCTTGTTTCCCGTCATTTTAAGCCATTGGTACGTCGTCTGGTCTTCCGTTATTTGCTTAAGGAAATTTCCCTGCAAAACATAGGCTCTCGTGTTCCCGCATTGAGCCAGCAGCACGTCATTATCAGAAAAAAAGATTCCCGTAAACGTGGTCGCCATCCGCTCCTGGCCCACATGGCCAAACGCATACGTCACCAACTCCGTATTTATTTTGAGCAATTCCATTCTTAATGACTCCGGCGACATGACAGTACTTATATGTTTCACCTGCTCCAGCAGATAGCGAGAAGCTTTCTCTCCGCCGGCATTTCCACCGACCCCGTCCGTTATGCAGATACTCGCGGGAGTTGAAATTTCAATCGCACCATTTTCCCCACTTATAATCCGTTCACCCAACAATGCGGCATCCTCACACACGTTCTTATTTATCCCCATATTCACCGCATACGCCACGTCAAATTTCACCCCGACCACCTCCAACCCACAACACTTCTTGTTTTCATTTCCTTGCCTTATATAAAAAACTATTTTACCTGCCTCTTAACATCCAGTTCCGATGTAAATCTTTCTACGTCCATTCTTTTCTTCTCTATGGTATCTGACAGAGTCCTGATTTCGGCAAACGCCGGGTTCGCCTCAATTGCCGACGTATCTCCTCCGCATAAGCTAATTATTCTCACCACCTTCAATGCTTTCCTTCTATCGTGGATGGAGGCCTCCATGGCTTCTATTTCATTATTGCACTGCTCTATTTTTTTCTCTAACCTCTTTATTTGCTCATATTTCAATTCACTCTTTCTATCATCAATTTTATCCTCAATAAATAATCCTAGTGCCCCTATCGTAACAAGTGTCAGACAAATACAGAAAAACACAAATATAACATCCGTAAATCCTCCATCATCCTGCTTTTCACTCAGTACATTTTCGGAGTACCATACACAAAATTCCATGGCATAAATCAGGGTTACTGTCCCCGCCACTCCAAACTTCGCCGCCAACCCCTTCAACAACGAGATTGCCGCCAAAGAAGCCACAATCCAGATTACATAAGACACTTTTATAAAGGTTGGTGTTTCCCAAAGTGAATATACGAGAGAAACTATTGGTATAACCACAAACACGAAAACACCATAAAATATTGCTGAACATCCACCCCCGCCAGAACTATTATTTTCCATAATACCTCATTTCCTTTCCTATTAATTTCTATTTTTCAACCATTCTAACTGACACCGTTTTCATTCTCTACGGCCTCGCACTCACATGTCAGCTTATACAGAACGTCGCTCACGTCAATGTCCACAATTGTTATTTTATGTCCGGAAAATATCTCATGATCAAACATGTATCGCGCAAGTGGATTTATAAGCAGGCTTTCAACAATATTGCTGATTCCCCGGCCGCCATTGTCCAAATTGTGAATCGCCTTGGTACGAAGCGTGTTCTTCGCGCCATCCGACAACGTAAGGATGATATTTTTATCCATCTTCAAATTGGTAGCGATTTTTTTAATCTGCGATTGCAATATCTCGTCGGCAACATTTTCTCTGATATAATCAAATACCACGATGTTTTCTCCGATTCGATTCAAAATCTCCGGTCTGCCCAACTGCAATTTAAAATAATCTTCTATCCCTCTCCTCACGTTTTCCTGCACTTGTTCATATGGCATGTCCGATGTCACGCTCGGATACCGTTCCCCTCTTTCATTCACACGATATATTCCCAAATTACTTGTGAATATAATAATGGTTTCCGAAAAATACACGGTATTCCCCTGGCCGTCCGTCATACGGCCGTCTTCCAGAATCTGTAGAAATTTATCCAAAATGGAAGGATGTGCTTTTTCAATTTCGTCAAACAACAATATGGAAAACGGGTTATTTCTAACCGCATTCGTCAACTGACCGCCCGCCTCATAACCGACATATCCGGGAGGCGCGCCCAACAGCCTTTGGTCACTATGAGACTGACCATATTCACTCATGTCAAACCGAATACAACAAGTTTCGTCCCCAAACAATATCTCCGCCAAAGTCTTGGCAGTTTCGGTTTTACCAGTCCCCGTCGGTCCGGCGAAAAACAGAATGCCCTTGGGCTTGGAGTGCGAAGAAGACTGTAAACCGGCCGTCCTTGTAATTGCACGTTTTACAACATCCAACGTCTTGGTCAACGCGTAATCCTGTCCCTTTACCCGCTTGTGAAAATCTTCATAAGCATTTTTCATCTGCGCATAATCAAGTGTGTTCCATGGGTTTTCTTTAATGCCGAATTTATAAAGGTCTATCACGTCGCACATATTCTTTATATGCATCCTCTGATTTTTGCACAATCTCCTCAGACCATTCAATTCCGTAAAGGAAAATCCTTCGGTCAAAGCGACGAACCGATCCTGAATCTTTTCTAACTCCTCTGGATGCTCCTCGTAATGCGGAAATTCTTCCCCATAAATATCTCCCGCAAAAAAGCTTGGAAAATTATCTCCCTTGACCAATTGCTCACGCTCCTCCTTCACCGGAGTTCGCAGCATGATTGTTTTTACATTTGGATTGTCCAGATAAAACCAGGCCGGTAAATCATTTACCTTGTTTACCAGAATTACAACCATGTTTTTCAATATTCCCCGCTCCGTTCTCACGTCACAGCTTTCCAGCGACGTTTGAAGCAATATCGTAAATCCGTCTATTTCCGATTGATCCATGTTCGTGGGATCTGTTATGTATCTTGATGCAAAATCAAAAACAATCACGCTTGCCTGTTCCGATTGTGTCATGGCGGTTCTGGCATATGTAGTGGCACTATTTGTTTTCCCCTTAAACTCCGCCTTTAGGGTGTCTGCATCAAGCCTTCCCCCCACGAGACTTGCAAATTGCTGAATATAGCTCCCCTCACAATGATTGTGAAAGCCCCGGATGCTGTCATAGAACACGATATTCTGATATCCCTGATCCTTGAAATAGTAATGCAAGTATTCGACAAGCCGCAAAATGCTTCCTTTGTCAACACTGCCGGAAACCGGATACTGGTAGCGGTCTAATACATTTCCCTCTAAAATGATAACCGGTTTGATTTTACTGAATATATCTAATTCTCTATGCCATTTTGGAATAAACTCATCCATTCTCAAACCTCCTCCAATCCTTTTCTTGACACAAGCTCTTTAATCCCCTCTTCATATCCGGGCAAATGGATTCCCACGGAAATCACGCCGTCTGCCGTGTGAAAATTCTGTATTTTGCTTGTCTTTTGTTCCAAATAAGCCTGATACTTTGTTCTGTATTCTTCATTCAGATAGTATATGTTCTGATTATCCGAACCCCTTAGTACCGCACCCTTGTTTTTCTCTTCCTCATATTTTCCGTCAATCAATACCGCGATATATTTTAATAGGTCACCATATTTCGCTTTAATGAAACCATATTCATATCCGGTATACACTAAAATATCTTTCTGAACGATATATAGGTAGGGCAGCAATTCTTTCAACGCCTCCGGCTGGTAAAAAGGGTCTCCCCCGGTCAATGTAAAGCCATCCACGTCATACTTCGAACAAATGGACTCTATCAGCTTTCCCATATTGCCCATTGATATATTATGCTTTTCATGTTGCCGCCATAATTCGGGATTGCTGCACCCTTTACACATATGCGCACAGCCCGACATCCATATTCCAATTCTTTTCCCTGGTCCCAGCACTTCCACCGGATATAACACCCTGGCTATATACATGAACCTATCCTCACTTGAAAATATGCCGCCTCCGTCTGTCTGCTGCCATTCTGAACATTCCCGCCCAGCCCGATTTCATCTCCGTCATGCAGCTCATGGTTTCCCTCGGGAATCTTTTTATTGTTCACATACGTGTAATTCGTCTGGCTTAAATTACGAACAAATAAATGTGTATCCTCCCGGCTAATTTCCGCATGCCTTCTACTCACATATAACTTTCCTGACAAATATTCATTCATCAAGCCTTCACGCCCAATCACCGCCGGTGTCTCTACGATTTCATAAGCATACGTCCCATCTAGCGCCGCCAATACATAATGCAAATTATCTTGCGCTTCTTCCATCACGGGTTCCGGTACAATATCTGAAATATCTTCCCCACACACCGCACATTTTCTGGCATTCACTGGATTATGAGCCCCGCAGTCACACGTTCTGACCATTTTCGGCTCTGACGATTCCGATGTTTCTGGCGCTTCTGCCTTTTCACTCATAGTTTTCTGCATGATTTCATCATCCACGACCCGAATATTGGACAAATCCGTCTCACATTGGACGCATTCTAACATTTTTGGCGGATTGTGCTTGCCGCAATATGGACAAATTTTATATTTTTCCATCTCTAGCCCTCTTTATATAAATATTTTCCTCTCGTCATTTTCTTCTTTGCCTTTCCTTGTTTATAGACTTCTACCGGCTTCACAAGTTCATAATCAGAAGTATTGATAACTTGTGCATATTCCCCCGTCGGTGGCAAAAGCGTAAGCCGATTTATTGAAATGCCTTTTTGTGACAGTCGTCTTTCCAACTCTTCATAATCCGCACAAAATGCTTCCATGTCACTGGTCAATTCCGACGCTTCCGTCTCCGTTGGCATGCGGTCAATCGTATCCAGAGCTCCCAATTCCATTGATATCTGCCCATTATCCGAAAAGGTGACATTGACCGCCGTCCCTTCCTCAAAAAGATACAAGCCGTTTCTAAATCGTTTTCCGCTTCGCTTTTGTACGTTTCTTTCACCGACAAGCTCATACCCCATATCCCGCATTGCCTCGTCTATCGCCTCGCTTATATATGCACTTTCCTTTTGTGCAAGCAATGCTTTCTCCAATCTGGCAATTTCAGACCGCAACATCCCCATTGCTTCTTCAGAAAAGGAAAACGTTTTCTTTTCTTCTCCACATTCTTTTGCCAGAAGCCCATACTGCATGGACAAATCCTCGAACTCCTCGACATGCTCTTGATAATATTCACATTTGTGCACAAACGGATATACTTGCAAAGAACAAAAATTCTCCAGAAAATCCAAACTCTTTATTTCCATCGCCCGCTTTTGCAGTTGTTCAAATTCCAATCTTAGCTCTTGTGGCAGCTCTGCCCCTTCTATCTTTTTCAATGCTCCTTGTATCTTCTGGATATGGACATTATCCCTTTCCTTACGATTCGCCCCCAGTCCGGCAAAGGACAACTCAAAGCCTATAACCATCGCCTTATTTAATTCTTTTTTATACTCTGTTGTTACCCGTTTTTTTACTTCTTGTCCTTCCACTTGCAATTTTTGTACCATCGCGCAAAATGATTCCAAGTTGGAAATTTGCTTTTTTATTATCTCTATAGAATCTCTTTCATGATAATTACTAACTTTCCTAGCTACGCTCGACAACTCTTCATATCCTTTTTGAAACGCTTCCACGTCCGGCCGACTTTCACCGGCTTCAATGCATACATCGCATATGTCCTCAAAGATAGCCTTTATCTTTTTTAAATTCTCTACGCCCTTTTCCCTCAACAAGTCTCTCTCTTGTATGTTTTTTTGCCGCTCTTCCAGCTGTCTCCTCTGTTCCTCGGTCAGAACATAACTTGAAGTTTTTGGTCCGCTCATATCTCATAATTCTCCTGCTATTCCATCACGCACTTTATTCTTGTAAGCTGCTTTTCCACTGCTCAATCTCATTCGCTTTCCCCAACGTCAAAAGCCACCCTTCGAATTGCGCATCCAAATTATCATTATCATCCATCAACTCCTGGCATATTGTTTCAAAGGCATCATACGATTGTGCTAATTCTTTTTTCAAGTATTCTGTAAATTCTTGTATGGACTGAAACCGAATTCCATTTTTTAAAAACACTTTTTTCCCGGACAGCATGTAGGCAAGACGATAATAATTTGTAAATTTTTGCTTGACATCCCGCTTAAATGCCCGATGATTGGACTCTATCGCCCTTACCGCATCTGCCCTCCGCATATCATCGCCATCCATATAAGTGACATATTGAGACAAAACGCCTTTCTTCAAAAGTTCATCCATCAGTGAATATACAGTAGAATCCCGCGTCCACAAACTTTCCAAAAACTTGTCCCCAAGCATTTCTATATTGTCAAATCGGTTCTCCTTCCACACAAAAGCCGTCATGGCCGCATCAATCTTATATAATGTCTTAAAGAAAATGAAATCCTCGTCCCCTTTGGCCACTTCATCCTCCGCATCCATGCAATAACCTGCAATCTCCGCATCAACATCTTTAAAATATGCCGACAAAAGCCCCCGGAACAATTGCTTTTTCCCGTCTTTCCAATGATTTGCCAATGCCTCTACCAGCTTCTGCTTATCCGTATAGGTCTGACCCAGAAATTTATACGGCTTGACATCTCCCGAAATCGTAGTCGCCCCTATTATTTCGCCTGGAATCGGTTGCTTTATGCCCACGCACCATTTAAGAATTTCCTCATAGCCCCAGCGCCTGTTTGGATTTGCCTTGTTCTTCCTGTTCGTGATATCCGGATAAGTCAAGGCATTAATCAAAACCTTCAGTTCCTCCTCCATTTCGGACGGCAATGGAAGCCTTTGGACGGACACGAATTGTTCAATTTCATCCTGGCTCATTCTCTCATAAGGCGTATGCCCACAGTATAACTCAAACAAGGTGATTCCCAATGAATAATAATCAGATTCACTCAAAAAAAGATTCTTAAACGTCTCTGGTGCCGAATACTCCGGAGTCATCCCCGTCCTTGTCACGATGACCGTGTTGCCATCCTCCCGAATCGAGCTGATGCCAAAGTCAATAATCGCAACGTCTTGTCCATTGTCGGCAAGCATGATGTTTGAGGGTTTTAAGTCCTTATGTATGATTCCATTGTCATGCAACACCTTTAACCCTTCGTTCAAGGCCGGTATAATTCCGCCCTTTAATTCCTCATAAGAAAATGTTTTCCCTTCCAAACTTCCATTTCGATAATATGGCAGTATTTCATACGGAAACTCATTCCATACATTTGTAGAAAACACTTGTGCGACATATGGAGAATCTATGGATTTTAATTTCTCCGTCACCTCTTCTTTGATGGCCATTTTTCTCCTATATATCTTTGCGACATATTCACCATTCCCATCAGAGCATATGTACAAATCCGCCTCACCAGTAGATACGTTCAATCTCGACGTGATTTTATACTTCCCCTCCAAAACTTCTCCGACCATGCTCATGCCACCATCTCTTACTTGCCCATTTACCACCGTGGCATTATCTTTACTTACTTCATTTAGTACTGTCACGTTCACCATTTCATTTAACACCGTCACGTTCTCGGTCTCATTCAGAATTGTCGCATTCACGCTCTCGTTTAACACGGTTTTATCACTCACGTTACCACCCCTTGCCTTTATCATTCAATTATCCACGTTTTATTTAAAACTTCTTACTTTTACCATATCCTTTATGGCCAAAACCATTGTTTTATTCTTAATTAGTATACTCATTTTTACGAAATTCGTCAACGTTTGCAAAATAAAATACAGATATACAAAGTGCATATGTACACAAAAAAGACTGCCACAATTTCAATTCTCTTGCAACAGCCTTTATCTTGCCGTTCGTATTTCGTCTTTTTCGACACCACCACTCACGTCTCTTCTTTTTCGCCCTACCCTGGCCGGCCGTGAATAATAGCTAATTCTGCATCCAAACCTGCTCCCTTTGAATCGGCTCATACCTTGTCAGCCGAAACCCGTCCAAATCCACGTTGTACATATGAACCGCCGTAATCTGGTGATTTTCATACGTCGTATAATAATAAATCCCTTTCTGCGTGTTGCAACACGACGTATAGTGCGTAATGTAATATTTTCCTTCCCCCATGCAACAACATCCCCGCAACTGCTCCACGCAACCCAAAATATGGAAAAACTGGCTGACACTCTCCAACTCCGAATCCCCGGAAACCGAGTTCAGCTTCGCGAACGCCGCCTTGATAAAGCGCGACTGGGACGACCAGTCACCCGGAAGCCCCATCGCCCCCATTCCGTTGCTATACGTCTTTAACGGCAGCTTGCTGCAAAAATTATTCTTCGGTTCCTCTATTGACAAATACATATAATTATTGAGCTGGAACATTTGCTCGCCAAACGTCGGATTATTCGTCAATACCCCGACTTCGTTGTCAAACACCTGAACGCCGTTTTCGGTCGATTCCAGGGTTATCACCTCGGTGCTGTCCGCAATCATCCAGTGAAGCTCGGAGGGTGGCAGTTCCCCATTGACGCAAATATTAACAAGGTTGAGATTTTTTATCAGTTCCTTTGCCTCTCCTACCGTGGCGCAACGCCCCAAAAGCCATGGTATCAACTCAAAGGGGGCCACGTTGTATTTTCCCTCTTCCGCCTCGTTATAATGCGCGTTTCCAATAAAATTCAAGCCGGCAATTCCCAGTCCCTTTTCATTCACCGCCTCGTAGTACAACGGCACGTCTTCGACCACGTGCGCCATGCCAATCATCGCATAATGACTGTGCATCACGCCCATGTTGCGAAAACGAAAGCTAAAATTCCGGGGGGTGATTACCACCTCGTCCCCATAAGAAAAATCAAGATCCAGCGTACGCCCAAAATAAAAATCTTTTGTCATATACGTCGCCGCCGTGCACATAGACTGCCTCCCTCACCTTGTCTTTTTTATATCTCCTATTTCGTTCACCCTATTTCATTCGTCTTGTTTCGTTCGTCCTATTCATCCACTCACCCTGCTTTTCGCGTCCTGCCCTTTTCCCCTACTGCTCGTATCCAGTCTCTTTTGCCCCGCCTTGCCGTTCCTCCATTATCGCTTCTTTTACCATCTCTTCCAGAGCCTCTCTGTCGCGCACCCCGTTCGCCGCCGCGATGGGCTTCGCCTTCCAGAACACCACGTAGGTTGGCACGATTTCCACCTCGAACTTCTCGGATAAATCCTTCGATTCTTCCATGTCAATCTGGCAAACCTTCATCCAGAAATCGTTTTCCCTCGCCAATTCTTCTATCACGTCCTCCATCATCGCGCACTTTGCGCACCAGTCGGCATAAAATTCCACCAATACCGGCTTCGTCGCCATGAGCACTTCGCGCGCGTAATTTGCCGAAGTCACTTTCTGTTTCATACCCTCGCACCTTCCTCTATTTTCTTCCTCTATTTCTTCCATTTCCTTCTATTTTCTTCCACAATGTTCGTCCGGGTTGAGCGCCTGGTACACTTCGGCGAATATCTTCTGCAATTTGAGCAGCTTCCGGTTCAGCTCCGGCTTGCAGTACAGTGTCTCACAAATGTAATTCTTCCATGTTTTCCGTCTTCTCATGCCAGTCTTCCCTCACACGTCCAGGTTCTCGTTCGCCGAAAATACGCCTCGAAAACACCCTTTCACCCTTATCATATGCAGGTGGCACTCATCTGGTTCCTATCTCAAAAATCCCCTTATGGATGGGGTTTCCCATCATGGAAAATTTTTCCTCGTACTCGGTCATGACGTTCCCCCGGCTCATCACCTCATCATGGTGCAGGTCGCGGGTCACTGCCAAAACTTCCCATCCCGCCTCCTTTGCCTGCTGCAAGGAAAAATCAAACAATCCCACGTTGTCCGTCTTAAATTCCACCGTCCCGCCTGATGCCAGCACCTTGGAAAATACTGTCAAAAATTCCTTTGACACCAACCGTCTCTTGGCATGCTTGGCCTTCGGCCACGGATCGGAGAAATTCAGGTAAATTTTTTCGACTTCTCCCTTGGCAAATACGTCGGCCAGACAAGCCGCGTCCATGCATATCAGGCGAATGTTGTCAAGAGACTTCGCCGCACCTGAGACTTCCACTACCCGCGTCCCGCTCGAATCTTCGGTCGCGTCCGCCTTCCCCCGCATTTCTCCCGCCCCGGCCACGAGCGCGTCATACCGCTCCACCGCGCGTAAAAGTACACTTGAATACCGCTCTATGCCGACGTAATTGATCTCCGGGTGCGCTTCTGCCATTTTTGTCAAAAATTGTCCTTTTCCCATCCCGATTTCAATGTGGATGGGATGCTTGTTTCCAAACGCCTCGTTCCAATTCCCCTTCTGTTTCTCCGGGGCGTTTATCACCGCCGCATGAGCCGAAATCACGTCATTCGCCCTCGGTATGTTTCTTAATCTCATAAATATCTCCTTTTCACGTTTACTGACAAACTGCCCTGCGGCAGGTCTACTCTCCGCTTCGGTCGTTACTCGCGGGAATACTGCGTGGTAAACATTTCCGCCATGCAGTATAGTATAGCCCATCACTTTCTTATTTTCAATAGAACGCGGCCATATTTTGCCGCAGCCTTGGCATCCTTTGGGGACAATCGTTTGCATACCCGTAAATTCCATGCCACCATGCACAAAATAAGGTCGCAAAACGTAAAAACCTTGCAAAATTTGACGAGAATCATTTTTCAATCTTGCATTTTTCCGAAAAAGGTGTATGATATAGGTCGGTGAAAAAATACTAAGGGAGGGGTTAAATCGTGGACACTATTGTAAAGAAGCTGACCGAAATAGAATCTGCCGCGTCTGCCATCGTACGCCACGCCGAATCGCAAAAAGAAGTCCTTGAACGCGAATACCAGGCGAAACGCAAGTCGTTTGACGAGGGCATGGAACGCCAGACCACGGCAAGCGTGGAAAAAATCCGCGGCGAACTGGATCAAAATTTGAAAAAGCTTTCCATCGGTCGGGAAAACTGCGGCGATGACTCAATCACGGCATTGCAAAAAGAGTTCGAGGAATCGCACACCCAGTACGCGCAGGACATATTAAAACGGATAACAGAGGTGTCATGATGGGAAATCTACTCACTTATGGCGGAATCGTGACCAAGATTCGCGCGATGGAATCCAAGCTGTTGACCCCGCGGGATTTCGAAGAAATTGCCGGACTGCACGGCGTTCCCGCCGTCATCGCCTGGTTGCGTGATAACGGGTTTTACCCTTTCGTCCTCGACGATTTGACCGACGAACACCTGCACCGCGGGGACATTGAAAAGCTACTGATCAACCAGCTTTATTACGATTATATGAAGATTTATCGTTTCTGCGGACTAGAGCAGAGGAAATTCCTTTCCTTATATATTATGCGTTATGAGACGGACCTGATTGACTACTGCCTGCGCATCGTCATCAACCATTACCAGGAACCGTTCGACTTAAACTACAAAAAAGACTTTTTCGACCAGTACTCGCAGATTTCCATTGAAAAGCTGATCACCTCGCGCACGACGGACCAGCTTATTGAAAACCTTAAGGATACCGAGTATTACCAGCCTTTGAGCGCGCTCCGCGAAAAGACGGGCATCACCCTCTTTGATTATGACCTGGCGCTGGATCAGTACCGTTTTCACAAGTTATGGAAGAACCGTAAAAACGTCTTAAACAAGACCGAGCGGGACATTTACACCAGAAGTTACGGTTCCAAGATCGACCTCTTGAACCTCCAGTGGATTTACCGGGCCAAGAAGTATTACAATATGGAACCGGTGGACATTTATAACCTGCTGATACCGGTACATTTCAAGATGTCCACGGAACTCGTAAAAGAACTCGTGGAAGCGCCCACGCCGGAGGATTTCTTAAACAGCATGCTCAAGGTTTCCTACATGAGGCATCCTGATTCCCTGCGGAACCTGACGCTGGAACAGATGTATCGGCAGTGCTTGAAGCAGCTTTATGTCGCCGACGCAAGGCGCAATCCTTATTCGATTGCCTCGATTTACTCTTACCTTTTCAAAAAGGAAGAGGAACTCGAACGGCTGACCGCCGCCATAGAATGCGTCCGCTACGGTTTGCCGCCAAACGAGACGCTTGCACATTGTGGACTCGCGGTACAAGGGATGTAGGATGAGATTACTATCGCGGCCGTTGGCCGTGAATAGTAACACAGAACGGGAGGTAGATTTAATGATTGTAAAAATGAAGTTCATCAATATTTCCGGGCCGCGCCAGGATATTGACCGCGTGACGGACCGCTATCTGTCCAAGTATGAAATACAGCTTGAGTCGGCATTGTCCGAATTAAAGACGGTTGACAACCTGCGTCCGTTCGTGGAAACCAATCCTTATCGGGACGCGCTTTCACAAGCGGAGCAGTTTGCGGGCTACGTGGAAAACCAGGACCAGGTCACGCCGGACAGCCGCTTGGCACTCAATGAAATGTTTGAGTTAATCCGCACCGTCTCGGAAGAGTACCAAAACCTGCAGGATAAAAAGGGGCGGCTGCAGGGCTCGATTGACGACATGCGCGCCCGCCAGCAAATTATCGCCCCGTTTCGTCCATTGGACTTTCACTTACAGGACGTTTTAAACTTTAAGTTTATCGCTTATCGGTTTGGAAAGCTGCCACTGGAATATTACCATAAGCTGCAAAAATATCTGGATGACAACCTCAACGCCATTTTCGTGGAAGGTGAACACGACGACAGCTTCGTCTACGGCGCATACTTTGTCTCCCCCGGCGAATCCGCCAGGATTGACACGATTTTCCGTTCCCTGCATTTTGAACGGATTTCGTTCGAGGGCGAATACCATGGCACCCCGACGGAAGCGTACTTAAAATTGGAGCGGGAAATCGGCAAGACCACGGCACGTATGGAGGAACTGGAAGAGGAAGTGGCCGCCCTGATAAACAAACGGGCCGCGCAGCTTATCGCCACGCGGAACCGCTTGGAAGAGCTGGCCAACAACTTCGACGTCCGCAAGATGGCCGCCCGCATGGGGGACAATCAGGAGGATTCCTACATCCTTTGCGGATGGATGGCTGAAGACGACATCGCGAAGTTTCAGGAGGAAGCCAAGAACGACGACAACATTTTCATCATGGTGGAGGAAGACCGGGAATCCTACTTCGGCACGCCTCCCACCAAGCTGAAAAACCCGAAACTGTTCAAGCCATTTGAAATGTACGTGCAGATGTACGGCCTCCCCGCCCACGACGAGATGGATCCGACCATGCTGGTGGGACTTACTTATTCCTTCATCTTCGGAGCGATGTTTGGCGACGTGGGACACGGGCTTTTGCTATTTTTAGGCGGAGGACTGCTATACTTGAAAAAGAAGATTCCCCTCGCGGGCATCATTTCCTGCGCAGGCATCTTCTCCACGATTTTTGGTTTCCTTTTCGGCAGTATCTTTGGATTTGAGGATATTTTGCAGCCCTTGTGGCTACGCCCCATCGAACATATGACGACATTGCCTTTCATCGGCAAGCTAAACACCGTGTTCGTCGTCTCCGTCGCGTTCGGCATGGGCGTCATCTTGTTCGCGATGATTTTGCATATTATCACGGCCGCCAAAAACCGCGACGTGGGCGCCACCTGGTTTGACTCCAACGGCGTGGCGGGACTTGTATTTTACGGCGCGATCGTGGCCACCATCATATTGTTCATGACCGGCCACAAGGTGCCGGCCGCCGGCGTCCTGGTCGTGATGTTCGTGCTTCCGTTGCTCGTAATATTGTTCAAGGAGCCGCTGACGAAAGCCGTCACCAAGAGCACGGAAAAAATGGAGGAAAGCAAGGTCATGTTCCTCGTCCAGGGCATTTTTGAACTGGTGGAAATACTGCTAAGCTACTTCTCCAACACGATTTCCTTCGTGCGTATCGGCGCGTTCGCCATCAGCCACGCCGCCATGATGGAAGTCGTGCTGCAGCTTTCCGGCGCGGAGAGCGGTAGTCCGAACTGGATCGTGGTCGTGCTTGGAAACATTTTCGTATGTGCCTTTGAAGGCCTTATCGTCGGCATTCAGGTACTGCGTTTGGAATATTATGAATTGTTCAGCCGCTTCTACAAGGGCTCCGGACGGGCATTTGCCCCTTATAAGAATAAGAACGGCCAAAACAAAAAGGCCGCCGCAAAACACTAAAAATATAATTTAGAAGGAGGAATTTTATCATGACACTCGCAACAAAACTCATTCTTATCGCTGCTTTGGTATTAAGCATCATTATCCCGTTTGGGTATTTCCTGCTGGGGGAAAAGAACAAGAAACGTTATAAAAGGAGCATTGGCGTAAACGCCTTCTTTTTCTTCGGCGCGCTCGCCGTGGCCTCCATCATGATGCTCGGCGGACCTTCCGTAAAGGCGGCCGGTGAAGAAGCGGCGGCAAGCCTTTCCACCGGACTTGGTTACATCGCGGCCGCACTGGTTACCGGTTTATCCTGTGTCGGCGGCGGCATCGCCGTGGCAAGCGCGGCAAGCGCGGCTCTTGGCGCATTAAGCGAAGACGGCAGCATTTTCGGTAAGTCCATGATTTTCGTGGCCATGGCCGAGGGCGTGTGCTTGTACGGCCTGATTATCTCTTTCATGATTCTGGGACAATTATAAGATGAAAATGTACCTTATCAGTGATAATGTCGACACCTATACGGGAATGCGCCTGGCCGGCGTGGACGGCGTGGTCGTCCACGAACGCGAGGAGCTTCGGGAGGAATTGGAAAAGGTGCTGCATGACAAGAGCATCGGCATCGTGCTTTTGACGGAAAAGTTCGGGCAGGAATTTCCCGACATCATTGACCGTTTCCGCCTTGAGCAAAGCATTCCCCTATTGATTGAAATTCCCGACAGGCACGGAACCGGCCGTAAAAAGGACTTTATCACTTCTTATATCACGGAAGCAATAGGATTGAAACTATAAAATGCTCTCATAGCGAGGAGTGACTTTTATGACTCTGGATGAAAAAATAGCACATTTACAAGCCACCTCCATGGAGGAGGCACGCGCGGAAGGAAATTCCATCATAGATTCCTACCGTGACGCACTGGAAAGGGTTTT
Source organism: uncultured Faecalicatena sp. (assembly GCA_948468385.1). Taxonomy (GTDB): domain Bacteria; phylum Bacillota; class Clostridia; order Lachnospirales; family Lachnospiraceae; genus Schaedlerella. The sequence continues at coordinate 16,507 of CAOKHZ010000040.1, forward strand.
CCAGGAACACAAGGAAGAAATGACCAGGCAATCCGAACTGCGCATCAAATCGGAAAACATGAACGCCAGGCAGCAGCTCAGCCAGGCGGCGGCCAAGGCGCAGTTAGAATTGAAACGCCAATACAGCAAAATCGCGCAAGAGCTTAAGGACAAAGTCTTTGACGAGGCGGGCATACTGGTTCAGGAATACATGAAAACCGAAGAATACGTAAATTTCTTGGTGGCATGCATCCGCAAGGCACTTAGCTTTGCCAACGGGGAGCCGGTCACGATTTATATCAACCCGACGGACGAAGCCCGCAAAGATGCCCTTGAGGCGGAAACCGGCACCAGCCTAACTGTCAGCAAGGAAGACTTTATCGGCGGCACGAGATGTGTCATTCGCGGACGCAACGTCCTGATTGACAACTCGTTCAAGACGCAGTTACGCAATGAATATGACAACTTTATGTTCCGGGGAGGTGAGGGCATTGTATAATAATATCGGTACGATTTACGGTGTCAACGGCCCCGTCATCTACCTGAAAGGAAATACGGGATTTAAAATGTCGGAGATGGTTTACGTTGGCAAGGAAAGGCTGGTCGGCGAAGTCATCGCGCTCGACAAGGACTTGACGACGATACAAGTCTATGAGGAAACATCCGGGTTACGGCCCGGCGAGGAGGTCATCGCGACGGGTGACGCCGTTTCCGTGACGCTTGCCCCCGGCATCCTGAACAATATCTTTGACGGAATCGAACGCCCTCTGGAGCGTATCGCCGAAACCGGCGGCGCGTTTATCACCAGGGGTGTCAGCGTGGATTCCCTTGACCGCGCCAAAAAATGGCCGACCCATCTCACCGTTTCCGTGGGGGACTACCTGCATGGCGGCACGATTATCGCCGAAGTGCCGGAGACCCGCGCCATCATGCACAAGTGCATGGTTCCGCCGGACGTGGAGGGAACCGTGACAAGCGTCGTTCCCGACGGGGAGTACACGATTGACGACGTGCTCGTCACCATCCGACTAAACACCGGCGAGACAAAGGAACTGACCATGACCCAGCGTTGGCCGATTCGCGTCGCCAGGCCGACCCAACACCGTTTTTCGGCATCAATTCCCCTGGTCACGGGACAACGTATCATCGACACGATGTTCCCGATTGCCAAAGGCGGCACCGCCGCGATCCCAGGCGGATTTGGCACCGGAAAGACGATGACGCAGCACCAGATTGCCAAATGGTCCGACGCGGACATCATCATTTACATCGGCTGCGGCGAACGTGGAAACGAGATGACGCAGGTTCTGGAAGAATTCGGTGAATTGATTGATCCCAAGAGCGGCAACCCCCTGATGGATCGCACGACCTTGATTGCCAATACCTCCAACATGCCGGTGGCGGCCCGCGAGGCGAGCATTTACACCGGACTTACGTTGGCCGAATATTACCGCGACATGGGCTACGACGTGGCCATCATGGCCGACTCCACCTCCCGCTGGGCGGAAGCCTTGCGCGAGTTGTCCGGCCGTCTGGAGGAGATGCCGGCCGAGGAAGGCTTCCCGGCATATCTCGCCTCGAGGCTGTCCGCCTTTTACGAGAGGGCCGGCATGATGCACAACTTAAACGGAACCGACGGTTCGGTCAGCATCATCGGAGCCGTGTCCCCGCAGGGAGGCGATTTCTCCGAACCGGTCACGCAAAATACCAAGCGCTTTGTCCGCTGTTTCTGGGGACTTGACAAGAGCCTTGCTTACTCGCGGCATTTTCCGGCCATTCATTGGCTGACTAGTTACAGTGAGTATCTAAGCGACCTTGCCCCATGGTATCAGGAGCACGTGTCCCCAAAATTCGTGGACTATCGAAACCGCATCATGGCCCTTTTGAACTCGGAGAGCAGCCTGATGGAAATCGTCAAGCTGATTGGCAGCGACGTATTGCCTGACGACCAGAAGCTGGTTCTGGAAATCGCCCGCGTCATCCGCCTGGGATTCCTGCAGCAAAACGCCTTCCACAAGGACGACACCTGCGTTTCCATGGAAAAGCAATTTTTGATGATGGACACGATTTTATATCTTTATGAGCAATCGCGCGCGCTCGTGGCGATGGGACATCCGATGTCCGTCTTGCGGGCGGAAAATATTTTCGACAAAGTCATCGCGATTAAATACGACGTGCCAAATGACCGGCCGGAAATGTTCGCCCAATATCATCAGGATATCGACGCATTTTACCAGCGGGTACTGGAAAAGAACGCATAAGGAGGGAAATGTGCCATGTCAATTGAATATTTAGGCTTAAGCAGTATCAACGGACCCTTGATTGCAATTGAGGGCGTACAAGACGCTTTCTTTGACGAAATCGTGGAATTTGTCGTAAGCGGCAACGAGCGCAAGCTTGGCCGCATCGTGGAAATATATGAGGACAAGGCGGTTATCCAGGTGTTCGAGGGAACGGACAACATGTCCCTTTTAAACACGCACACGCGCCTTACTGGGCATCCGATGGAGATTTCGCTCTCCCCCGACATACTCGGGCGTACCTTTAACGGTATCGGGCAGCCCATCGACGACATGGGGCCGATTACCTCCAACTTGAAGCGCGACGTGAACGGCCTGCCGCTAAATCCGGTGACGCGCGAATATCCGCGCAACTATATTCGCACCGGCATCTCGGCCATTGACGGCCTGACCACGCTGATTCGCGGCCAGAAACTACCCATTTTCTCTGGAAATGGATTGCCGCACGACCAGCTTGCCGCGCAAATCGTAAAGCAGGCTTCCTTAGGGGATGATTCCGACGAAGAATTCGCCATCGTCTTTGCCGCCATGGGCGTCAAGCATGACGTGGCCGACTTCTTCCGCCGTACCTTCGAGGAAAGCGGCGTGGCCGACCACGTGGCGATGTTTCTAAACCTGGCCAACGACCCCGTCGTGGAACGGCTGATTACGCCCAAGGTAGCCCTGACCGCCGCCGAATATCTGGCTTTTGAACAAAACATGCATATACTGGTCATCCTGACGGACATGACTTCGTTTGCCGAGGCCATGCGCGAGGTTTCCTCCTCAAAGGGAGAAATTCCCAGCCGAAAAGGATTTCCAGGTTATTTATATAGTGAATTGGCGACCATTTATGAGCGCGCCGGCATCGTGCAGGGCAAAAACGGCTCCGTGACGCAACTGCCCATTTTGACGATGCCAAACGACGACATCACGCACCCGATTCCTGACTTGACAGGATACATTACCGAGGGGCAAATCGTATTGGATCGCGGACTGCACAGCCAGTCCATTTACCCGCCGATTAACATCCTGCCCTCCTTGTCACGTCTGATGAAGGACGGCATCGGCGAAGGTTACACGAGGGATGACCATCAAGACCTTGCCAACCAGCTTTTCTCCGCTTATGCGAAAGTGGGGGAGGCCAGGAACTTGGCATCCGTCATCGGCGAGGACGAATTGTCGCCAATTGACAAGAAATACCTGGAATTCGGCAAGGAGTTTGAAGAACGCTACATCGGCCAAAGGCTCTTTGAAAACCGTAGCATTGAGACGACGCTGAATCTTGGCTGGGAGTTGCTTGGGAAGCTTCCGAGAGAAGAGCTTGACCGTGTCAACACGAAGATACTGGATAAGTATTACGTGCCCGCGCCAGTGGAGGAATAAACGATGGATCCAAAAACATTTCCTACCAAGGGAAATCTTATGCTTGCGAAAAATTCGCTGGTCTTGGCCAAGCAGGGCTACGAACTGATGGACAAAAAACGGAATATTTTGATTCGCGAACTGATGGATTTGATTGACGAGGCACGCGGTATCCAAGAGGAAATTGACGAGACGTTCACCTATGCGTACAAATGCCTCCAGAACGCCAATATCGAACACGGAATCAACATGGTGGCGCAGCTTGCCTACACGGTTCCAATCGAAAATTCCATCACCATTCAGACCCGGAGTATCATGGGTACCGAAATTCCCCATGTGAAATACATTCCGGCGGGTGACTTCCCCACGTACTCCTTTAGTGGGACGAACGAGACCATCGACATGGCCACCAAGGCTTTCCAACGGGTGAAAACTTTGACCATCAAACTGTCGATGGTGGAAAATGCGGCCTATCGGTTGGCGAACAACATCAAAAAGACGCAGAAACGCGCCAACGCCCTGCAAAATATCACGATTCCCATGTACACCGAACTGGTGCATAATATCACCAACGCGCTGGAGGAAAAGGAGCGGGAAGAGTTTACCAGGCTGAAAGTCATCAAGCGGATGCAAGAAAAGAGACAATAGCGAAACACTCAAAGCGGCTCTGGCCGTGGAAAGGAACACGACCATGGCAGATAACACAGTTACAACAAAACACTCCCATAACAAGAAGTCCCGTAATCCGGCACTCGACCGGATGAAGGGATTTCTTGTCATTGGGATGGTTCTTTCACATACGCTCAATTTTTTCCCGATCGGTACGCCTTTCTTTTGCGTCGTATTTTCCACCTATATTTCCACGATGACGTTCCCCGGCTTCCTATTCGTACTTGGCTATGTCTCGCAGTACGCTTATTTTTCCAAAGAAAGGGGCTATGCGGCCAAACGTATCATATCAGGCTTTTTTAAATCCTTGCTCGCCTTGTACGTGTGCGGAATATTTTTCACGCTCTTCATGCAAAGAGACTTCTCCTTGCAAGGCATCGTTGACAAGTTACTTCTTAGAGAATTGCCATCCTATTCGGAATTCTTATTAAGCTTTGCCCTGCTTTACCTCCTGATGCTTTTGTTTTTCCCATTCATAAAAAACATGTCCGACCGGACAATCCTGCTTTTATGCGCATGCTCCGTCGTAATGACGTTTTTCCCTTATCGCCTCGTCACGCACCCGGTTCTGGCAAGCCTCGTCGGATGCGAAAATCTCTGCACGTTCCCACTGGCACAGTATGGGATATACTTTCTGATGGGACTCTACCTTTGCCGTAAAAAAATCGTCTTCCATAAATGGATTTGCCCGCTCTCGCTCCTTTGCACCACGTGTTACCTCGCATACCATTTGATTTTGTGGAAAGGCCCCGTACTCTTTCCGGCAACCTTTGCCCGGGTGCTTGGTACGACCGGAATCGTTTATACCTATTATCTCATTTCACAAAAAAGCTTTGGGAAATATGGGGATATGCTGCTCACATTTATTGGAAAGCATACACTTGTCATACTGGTAGTGCATAACATACTGCTCTTTACGAGTAACTTTTTACGGTCGTAGGCCGTGCGGCGGTACTGTGTACTGATGGCACACGTTTAGCACGAACCGAAGCGGGAGCGTAGAAGTGCGCAGCCCATGAATAGTAACAGAAAAGCAATAATTTTCCATTGAAATACTAACTACAAGGTTGTGATTTTAGGGAAAGCAAGTTATAATGTGGGTAACATAGCACATTTCGAAAGGAGGCAGGGACAACGCGGCGAAAATATTTAATTCAACCGGGGATTGTAAGCCAGAATGGCATTATATGGTTGATTTGACAACACGGTTGCAGGAAATAAAGCGAATGGTAGACAACGTAATTGACTTGCCTGCAGGAATTGATGCAAAATTGAATGATTTTTCGGAAGGAGCATCTGGAAATGGCACGCTTTCCGGCTTGTTCAGAACGTTAAAAGCTTGGTGCAAGACCTCTGAAAAGAAAATCGTTTTATTTATAGATGAAGTAGACAGTGCATCAAACAACCAGATATTCTTGGATTTCTTAGCACAATTGCGGGGTTATTATCTTAAACGAGACACGACACCTACGTTCCAGTCCGTGATTTTAGCGGGTGTGTATGATATAAAAAACATCAAAAGAAAATTACGACCAGAAGAGGAACACAAAAGAAACAGTCCTTGGAACGTCGCGGCTGATTTCCTCGTGGACATGAGCTTTTCCCCGAAGGACATTTCGGGAATGCTAGCGGATTATGAGAAGGATTACCATACGGGCATGGACATCGACGAAATGGCCAAGTTGCTCCATGACTACACCTCAGGATATCCGTTTTTGGTGTCACGCTTATGCAAGTTGATTGACGAACGAATTGTCAGAGCGGAAAATGACGCAGACAAAAAAAGCTCGTGGACAAAGGACGGATTTTTAGAAGCATTAAAGCTATTGTTAGATGAGCGAAACACATTGTTCGAATCACTTGTCAACAAACTGGAGGATTATCCGGAACTCCGCAAATTTGTTTACGCATTATTGTTCGAAGGGCAAGGCATCCCTTACAGCCCGCTAAATCCGGCTATCGAAATGGCCGAAATGTTTGGATTCATCAAAAAGGGGAATGGATACTCCGTGATTTCCAACCGCATTTTCGAAACGGTTCTTTATAATTATTTTATGTCGTTGGAAGACGCTACTTTCTTCTATATCTCAAGCCGATTATCAATGGGGTTGGAAATTATTACGTGGAAGCCGAGACCCGGAACCGGGAACGCACGGATGTCATCGTGGACTACCGTGGGGAACAGTTCGTCGTGGAGTTGAAAATCTGGCGGGGCGAGGCCTATAATACAAGAGGTGAGAAACAACTGACGGATTACCTTGACTATTACCAGCTCAAGAAAGGGTATATGCTGAGTTTCAATTTCAACCAGAAAAAGGAAATCGGAATTAGGGAAATCGTGATGGGAGACAAGGTGCTGGTGGAGGCGGTCGTATGACCGCCCCTGCTCCTCAAGCCATTGCCCCCTTGAAACTAATGAGAACTTCTATGCAGGCATTGATTGAAATTTATGGCGTGACATGTTATGGTATTGACATGATGATATCAAAATGGCGAAGGGAGGCGTTTTGCATGGCAAAGAGACCGCTTGGGATTGGTGTTGAAAATTATAAGAGACTGCTTGAAAAGCCGTACTATTATGTCGACAAGACGCTGATGGTAAAGGATTTACTGGACAAGGGCGGGAGCGTGAATCTTTTTACCCGCCCACGCCGGTTCGGGAAGACGCTTGCGCTTAGCATGATTAAGACGTTTTTTGAAATGGAATTTGACGGGGGTGGAAATGTAATAGACAACCGTCATTACTTTGACGGGATGAAGATTATGGAGGCCGGGGACGAGTATTTACGGCACACGGGACGCTACCCAGTGATTTCCATGTCCTTGAAGTCCGCCAGGCAGGCAAACTATCATGCAGCCTACACCCTTTTGTGTCGGCAGATTGCCGGGGAATTCGACCGGCATAAGTATGTGCTTCAAGGTAATGCCTTGTCCAAAGAAGAAAAACGACGATACCAGGCCATTCTTGATTTGAAAAAGGATGAGACGCTGTATCTGGACGCATTGAAGTTTTTGTCCGACTGCTTGCAAAAATACCATGGGGAAAATGTGATTATTTTAATTGATGAATACGACGTGCCATTGGAGAACGCCTTTTTCAGGGGATTTTATGGACAGATGATTGATTTTGTACGCTCTTTGTTTGAATCTGCCCTTAAGACGAATGACTGCCTGCAATTTGCGGTTGTCACGGGATGTCTTCGTGTTAGTCGGGAAAGTATTTTTACTGGTTTAAATAATCTGAAAATTAACTCTATTTTAGATAATGGATTTGCGGAATATTTTGGTTTTACGCAGTTCGAGGTGGAGAACATGTTAGGTTATTATGGACTTTCTGAGAAGGTTCAGGAGGCAAAGACATGGTATGACGGGTACTTGTTCGGGGATACGGAAGTTTACAATCCGTGGAGCGTCATTAATTATGTGGATACGGCGGTTGGAAATTCCAATGCATTTCCCCGCCCGTACTGGTCGAACACTTCTTCAAACGGCATTGTACGGGAATTGATAGAGCGAGCCGATGGTCTCGCGAAAGACGAGTTGGAGGAGTTGATTGCCGGAAGGACGATTGAGAAGCCCATCCATGAGGATATTACGTATGGTGAAATTTATGACAAGCAGGATAACTTGTGGAATTTCTTGTTTTTTACCGGCTATCTGAAAGCGGTGTCACAGCGTTTTGAGGGAAACAAGATTTACCTGACCATGACGTTGCCCAATGAGGAGGTAAAATACGTTTACGAAAACAAGATTCAGGAGTGGTTCGATGAAAACGTGCGCAAGGCGGATTTTGCCCCGTTCTATCAGGCGATGCGGGAGCAGGACACGCAGAAAATGGAAGAATTTATTAACGGACAATTGAATTTCAGTATTAGTTTTCATGACGAGGGAGAGCGGTTTTACCATGGATATTTGTTGGGGATTTTAGGCGGGTTCGGTGGGTGCAAAATCCTTTCCAACCGCGAGCAGGGAACGGGACGGCCGGACATCATCCTGCGCCCGAACAATCCCCACCATCCGGCATTTGTGATTGAAATCAAGCGTGTGAAAAACTTCGCAAAGCAGGACAAGGCTTGTGACGAGGCGTTAAGACAGATTGAAAACCGGGGCTACGCGACAGAACTGCTTCATGACGGGTATGACAAAGTGATTTGTTATGGGATTTGTTTTTGTGATAAGTATTGTGTGATAAAAACGTGAGTGTTCCGATCCTTGTGAGGGTCGAAACACTTACTATGTGCGCCTGGCGGCGCACGTTTCCAACGGGTGAAAGTCCCGAATCCGCCCGGTAGCGGGAAGGATATAGCCGAAGGCAAGGATTTCATTCGTTCCGTAATTTTCCGTTTATGTATTCCTTGATCACCTAGACGTCCTGACCCTGCGCAGGAACGTTTGGTGGGATATTCCCATGTTTCTGGCCGCCCCCCTCGCCGACACCAACAAGGCTATTTTACTATAGCATTATCACTGGAAAAAAGAGGGTGAATCCATCGGATTCACCCTTTCACCATTGCCGGCCGCCATTAATACTCAAACACCGCCACCCCATATGGCTGCAGCGGGTACGCAAACGAGTATTTCTGCCCGTCGCATTCTTCCTTCACGGGCTTGTACATCTGCGGACGTTCAATGCCCTTTCCTCCGTACCTCGCACTATCACTGTCCAGTATCAATTTGAACTGTTTCCGCTTGGGCACGCCCACGCGATAATCCGGCCGTTCCACCGGCGTGAAGTTGCAGACGAATAGCAAATTCTTCTTATTGTCCTTCGAATGCCTTACAAAGCTGAAAATGCTGCGGAACACGTCGTCCTTGTTAATCCACTCAAATCCCTTCTCGTCCGTGTCAAGTTCATACAACGCCTTGTTTTTACGGTACAAGTGCAACAAGTCCTGATACCAGTTCTGAATCTGGCAATGTGCGTCCTCCGCCAGCAAGAACCAGTCTATTTCACGCTCCTCGCTCCACTCCCGCAATTGTGCGAACTCTTGTCCCATGAACAAAAGCTTCTTGCCCGGATGCCCAATCATGAAAGCATATGCCACTTTCAGGTTGGCAAACTTGTCGAACCCAAGCCCCGGCATCTTATTGAGCATCGAACATTTGAGATGCACGACTTCGTCATGCGAAAGTACCAGGACATAATTCTCGCTATAAGCATATTCCATGGAAAACGTCATCATATAATGGGCGTTCTTGCGGAATAGCGGGTCAAGCTTCATATATTCCGTAAAATCATGCATCCAGCCCATGTTCCACTTCAAAGAGAAGCCCAGCCCGTCGTCCTCCGGCTTTCCCGTCACCTTCGGCCACGCCGTGGACTCCTCGGCAATCATCAGCGCGCCCGGGTTCCTGCCAAGTAACACGGAATTCAGATGTTTGAAAAACTCAATCGCGTCCAAATTCTCCTTGCCGCCATATTTATTCGGCAACCACTGTCCTTCCTGCCTGCCGTAGTCCAAATACAACATGCTTGCCACCGCGTCAACACGGAGCCCGTCCACATGGTAATGCTCCACCCAGAACAACGCGTTCCCTATCAAGAAGTTACGCACCTCCGGCTTGGAATAGTCAAAAATCTTCGTCCCCCAGTCCGGATGCTCACCCCTGCGCGGATCCGCATACTCAAACGTCGGCGTACCATCAAAGTCGGCCAATCCGTGCGCGTCACGCGGAAAATGCGCCGGCACCCAGTCCAGGATGACCCCTATCTTGTTACGATGCAAATAATCCACCATAAAAACGAAGTCCTCGGGCGTTCCGTACCGCGACGTGGGCGCATAGTACCCGGTCACCTGATACCCCCAGGAGCCGTCAAACGGATGTTCCAAAATGCCCATCAGCTCGACATGCGTATATCCCATCTTCTTCACATAATCCGTGATGGCCACCGCGAATTCGCGGTAATTATAAAACCCGTCCCACTCCGCGTCCGCCGCCAGCGAATCCGGCCTTGGATGACGCATCCATGAACCCGGGTGCACCTCATAAATGGCCATCGGGCTTTCCTTATGATTCCACTTGTCACGAGCCGCCATCCATGCCTTGTCCGTCCATGTAAAATGTTCGATGTCCGTCACCCGCGAGGCGTTTCCCGGCCTCTTCTCCGTGAAGTTGGCGAAAGGGTCTGCCTTGTCAAGGCGCTGTCCCTTCATCGTCTCGACGCTGAACTTGTACATCATCCCTTGTTCCACGCCTGGCACGAAGCATGTATAAATGCCCATTGGCTCCTGACGCTCCATCGGTGTCGCCGAGAAATCCCAGTTGTTAAACTCGCCAATCACGGACACGCTCTTTGCATGGGGAGCCCACACTGCAAAGTAAACACCGTCCACGCCGCCAACCGTCACGTTGTGCGCGCCCATCTTTTTATAAATCTCATAATGGTTGCCCTTGCCGAACAGATACTGGTCCAATTCTCCGACTTCATGGGGAAGGAGCGTCTTTTTCCCTTTCTTAGCCCTTCCCTTTGTCTTTTTTTCTACTTTTTTAGCAGGTTTCTTCTTTTCCATAAAGTTACCCTCCGCTCATGTATTTTCAATTATATCCATTATACTGTAAATTCCAAGAAAAAAAAAGAGAAAACAAAAAATAAATCGAAAAGGCATGCAACTGGCACCGCCAAGCCCGATACCCCCGACACGCCCTCTCGTCTTATCTTTTGTTTCTCTTATAAAACCATTTATCCTTTGTTCTGCTGTTCCACCAGCTTGTCCGCCCCATAAATTTTCCGAAGCAACGGCTTTTCAATCTTTCCGGTGGCATTTCTCGGAACCTCGGCAAAAATGATTTTTTTCGGCCGCTTGTAACGCGGCAGTCCCTTGCAGAATTCCTCGATTTCCTCCTGCGTGCACTCCATGCCCTCTTTAATAGAAATAATCGCGCCCGTAATCTCGCCCAACCGCTTGTCCGGCAGACCGATCACCGCCACGTCCTTGACCTTGTCATGGGCACTCAAGAAATTCTCAATCTGCACCGGATAAATATTTTCACCGCCGCTGACAATCACGTCTTTCTTTCTGTCCACGAGGAAAATGAAGCCATCCTCGTCCTGCATCGCCATGTCCCCGGTGTAAAGCCAGCCTCCCTTAAGCGTCTCCGCCGTCGCCGCCGGATCGTTATAATAACACGTCATAACGCCCGGCCCCTTGACGCAAAGCTCGCCAACGTCGCCTTGCCTTACTTCACCGTCATTTTCATCCACGATTTTGCATTTCCAACGATAGCCCGGAACGCCAATCGCCCCCACCTTATGTATGTTTTCCACGCCCAGATGTACGCACCCTGGTCCTGTCGACTCCGATAGGCCATAATTGGTGTCATACAGATGGTGCGGGAAATAATCCTTCCAATGCCGAATCAATGACGGCGGCACCGGCTGCGCGCCGATGTGCATCAGCCTCCACTGATCCAACTCATAGTCCGCAAGCTTCAAGTCACCGCGATCCAAAGTATCCAAAATGTCCTGCGCCCACGGCACCAACAACCAGACGATTGAACAGTGCTCCTTGGATACGGTGTCCAGAATAATTTCCGGCGTCGCCCCTTTTAACAGCACCGCCTTGCTGCCCGCGCAAAGGCTTCCCATCCAGTGAAACTTCGCACCAGTGTGGTAAAGCGGCGGGATGCATAGGAACACGTCGTTTCGATCCGTCAAATGATGCTTCTGCTCCATCTGTGCCGCCTGCATCAAGCTCTCGTGGTTGTGCAAAATCGCCTTGGGAAATCCCGTCGTCCCGGAGGAAAAATAAATCGCCGCGTCGTCTTCCTCCTCCAGCCGAATGAGTGGCGGCTGGCTCGAACAATCCGCCACCAGCTCCCGATAGCTCTCGGCAAACGTGGGACATCCGTCCCCCACATATATAAGTAACCGCCCCTTGCAGAGCTCATCGGCAATCGACTCGATACGCCCGATAAACTCCGGCCCGAAAAACAGCATGTGCACTTGTGCCAAATCCGCACAATATTTAATCTCCTTCTCGTCGAATCGGAAATTAAACGGCACCGCTATCGCCCCGGTCTTCAGTATTCCAAAATAAATCGGCAGCCATTCCAAGCAGTTGAACATCAGAATCGCCACGCGGTCACCCTTCTGGATGCCTCTCGAGAGCAACATGTTCGCCACGCGGTTCGCCTTCTCGTCAAAAATGCTCCACGTAATCTCCCTCCGGTACGGAACCGCCGAAGTCTGCTGGACAAGATCGTACTCCTTCCACGTCGTGCGTCTGGTGTCCTTCATGGTCGGATTTAACTCGACCAACGCCACCTCGTCCCCATACAATTTATGATTCCGCTCCAATAAATCTGTAACCGGCATTCTTTATTTCCCTTGCTACTGTTCACAGTAACTTTCCCTTTCTTATTTATACAAGTGTCTCCTATCAATGACGCGCACCGCCTTGCCCTCGCTACGCACGATGCTCTTCGGTTCCAAGACCTTCACGTCCACCCGGATGCCGAGCATGGATTTTAAATCCTTGACAATTTTCTTCTCCCTCGCCTCGGCCGGCACGTCACTTGCGGCCATCTCCGGCGTCAGTTCCACTTGCACCTCGCAAATGTCACTGTTGCCGACACGGTCGACGATAATCTGGTAATTCGCCTGATAGCCAAGATTTAACAGCACCGTCTCAATCTGGGACGGGAACACGTTTACGCCCTTGATAATCAGCATGTCGTCACTGCGCCCGGTCGGCTTGTGCATGCGGATGTGCGTGCGCCCGCAGGAACACGGCTTCCTTGTCAAGTAACAGAGGTCACGCGTACGATAACGAAGCAGCGGGAACGCCTTTTTCGTGATGCATGTAAATACCAACTCGCCCACTTCGCCCTCCGGCAACACCTCGCCCGTGTCCGGGTTGATAATCTCTGGAATGAAATGATCCTCCTGAATGTGCATCCCGGCCTGCTCCTCGCACTCGAACGACACACCCGGACCGGAAATCTCCGTCAGCCCATAAATGTCATACGCCTTGATGCCAAGTGCTTCCTCGATATTGTGGCGCATCTCCTCCGTCCACGGTTCCGCGCCGAAAATGCCGGCCTTCAGCTTGATTTTGTCCTTTAATCCTCTCTCGGCGATGGCCTCCCCGAGATTCGCCGCATAGGACGGCGTACAACAAATGATGGTGGAACCCAGATCCGTCATAAACTGCAACTGTCTCTCGGTATTTCCCGAGGACATGGGAAGCGTAAGACAACCGACCTTGTGGGAACCGCCGTTTAATCCCGGGCCGCCTGTAAACAAGCCGTAGCCATAGCAGACATGGCACACGTCGTCCTTCGTGCCCCCCGCCGCCACGATGGCCCTCGCGCAACACTCTTCCCAAACGTCGATATCCTCCTGAGTGTAAAATGCCACCACGCGCCGCCCCGTCGTGCCACTGGTAGACTGGATTCGCACACAGTCTTTTAAGGGCACGCCCAGCAAGCCATACGGATACTGGTCGCGCAAATCATCCTTGGTAATGAACGGCAGCTTATGCAAATCTTCGATGCCTTTGACGTCCTCCGGCTTCACGCCCGCCTCGTCCATCCGGTTACGATAAAACCCAACATTGTCATAGACGAATTTCACCTGCGCCGCCAGTCTCTCGCTCTGCAATTTCTGCAGTTCTTCTACCTGCATCGTCTCGATTTCCGGCTGATAATAATTCCCCATTTTTTCTTTCTCCTTATCTTCTCATTCTCCTCTTCCCAGCCCGAACGCTTTCAAGTTGAGTTCCACGTATTTTTCCGGCACGCATTCCCGAATCGCCTGCTGCCACTTTTCTATCGGAATCTCGTCAAAATATTTCGACAGCCTGCCAATCAGCACGATATTGACCGCCTTGGCCGAGCCCGCTTCCTCCGCCAGGGACAAACAGTCCATGGCATCCACTTGTACTCCGGCACTCTTCATCTTCTCCACGAGGTCTTCCGGATATTTTGCCGCCCCGATAATGACCGGCATCGGGTCGATTTCCTGCGTGTTTACCACGACTCGCCCGTCTTTCTTCAAATACTCCACATAGCGGGCGGCCTCCAACTTCTCAAAAGAGACGATAAAGTCCGCCTCACCCTTGTCAATCACCGGCGAGTACACCTTTTCCCCGAACCGAACGTATGTCACCACGCTTCCGCCGCGCTGGCTCATGCCGTGCACCTCGGACACTTTCACGTCATACCCTTGCGTCAAGAACAGATGCCCGAGCAACTTGCTCGCCAAAAGCGAACCTTGCCCGCCGACGCCGACAATCATTATATTCTTCGTCATCTTTATGTACCTCCCTCGTTACGCCTTAAGCGCGTCGAACTTACACATCTGCTGACATACGCCACAACCCACGCACAACGTTGTGTCAATGACAGCCTTTCCGTCGCGTACGCTGATGGCCGGACAGCCGAGGCGCATGCACGACTTGCACCCCACGCATTTGTCTTTCTCCACCTTTAACGGTGGATTGTGCTTCACATATTTTAACAACGCGCACGGCCTTCTGCTGATAATGACGGAAGGCTCGTTCGCCGCCAGCTCTTCCTTGACCACGCGGTCACATTCTGCCAGGTCATATGGATCCACAACGACCACCCGTGAAAAGCCCATCGCCCTGCATAATGCCTCGAGGTCAATCTTTCCCGCCGGGTCGCCCTTGATGTTGTACCCTGTCGTCGGGTTCTGCTGGTGTCCGGTCATTCCCGTGATGGAATTGTCCAAAATGATCACCGTGGAATTACTTTGGTTATATGCAATGTTGGCAAGCCCGGTCATTCCCGAATGCATGAACGTCGAATCGCCGATGACCGCCACCGTCCGACCCTCGCCCTCGGCTCCCAGCGCCTTGTTAAATCCATGCGTCGCGCTGATGGAAGCCCCCATGCAGAGCGTCATCTCCATCGCGGAAAGCGGCGCCACGGCGCCGAGCGTGTAACATCCGATGTCGCCAAGCACGGTACACTTATTTTTTGCCAACGTATAAAACAATCCTCTGTGCGGACATCCCGCGCACATCACCGGCGGTCTGCCCGGAATCACCTCGTCAAGCTTTTTTCCCGTCGGCACGGCCTGGCCAAGCTTCCTTGCAATCAAATTCTGGGAAAATTCTCCTTCGATTGGCAATACGTCCTTGCCCGTCACTTCAAGCCCCAACCGCCTGCAATGGTTCTCGATAATCGGGTCTAACTCTTCGACCACGACCAACCTTTCCACCTTGGCGGCAAAATCAAGAATCAACTTTTCCGGCAACGGATTGACCATGCCTAGTTTCAAAACGGAAGCCTTGTCGCCAAACACTTCCTTCACGTACTGGTAACTCGTGGAAGAGGTGACGATGCCAAGCGCGGTATCGCCCATCTCCACGCGATTGAGCTTGCCAGTCTCGGCATATTCCGTCAGCTTGCGCATGCGCTCCTCGACGATAGGATGACGACGGATGGCATTGCCCGGCATCATCACGTATTTCGCGATATTTTTCTGATAAGGAATCGTCTCCGGAACGACGCGTTCCTCCGTCTCCACCACGCTCTGCGAATGCGCCACGCGTGTGCACATCTTGATGATGACCGGCGTGTCAAACTCTTCCGAAATCTCGAACGCCAGCCTGGCAAACTGATATGCCTCCGAAGAGTCCGAAGGTTCCAGCATCGGAACCTTTGACGCGATGGCATGGTGGCGCGAGTCCTGCTCGTTCTGGGAGGAATGCATCCCCGCGTCATCCGCCACGCAGATGACCATCCCCGCATTGACCCCCGTGTAGGAACAAGTATATAGTGGGTCGGCCGCCACATTGAGCCCGACGTGCTTCATGCCGCAAAAGCTGCGCTTCCCCGCCAATGACGCGCCAAAAGCCACCTCCATGGCCACTTTCTCGTTCGGCGCCCACTCGCAATACATCTCGTCATATTTCGCGGCCTCCTCGGTCACCTCGGTACTAGGAGTACCCGGATAACTGGATACCACGCTGCAACCGGCCTCGTACAATCCTCTGGCAAGTGCCTTATTGCCTAACATTAATTGTCTCATAACCCCAAAATCCTTTCTTACGTAAAATGCGTCTTGTACCATTAGCGGTAACTGCACTTTTCCTATCATACCATTTTTTTAATAGGAAGTAAATGAAAAATTTTAGCAATTTAACAATTTAAAGCAAAAAAGGGATTCTTCTCTATCATGGCATTCCTCGTGTCGGAATTGTCTAATGACTTGGCACATTCTAATGCTTTTGTGATCGAGTAGAGAAGATTTATCTTCCCTACTCGCGCGCCGGGCATCCGTCAGCTCTAGCTGACGGATGCCCGTGTGCATAATCGAGTAGGAGGCGGTGACTAGCCGCCGTCCTCTCACAGCACCGGACATACGG
>CAOKHZ010000041.1 GCA_948468385.1 uncultured Faecalicatena sp.
TCCTTGGAATTATAAGGTTTGCAACAAAAAATATAGTGGTAGATTTGACACTACCGCTTATAAGATGGAGGGAAATAACATGAGGAATAATCAAAACGAAGGAAAGAACATGGCAGTAGCAGGTGAAGTGGGAAGGTTGGGCTACGAGGCTTCGGTAATGAAGCGGATGCAGGGGCGTTCCGGTGCCTATACGCCCAGTGGCTCCAAGGGAATCGCTCATGAAATCATGGCCAATGATTGGGCGAATTTGAACAATTTGCTGAAACCTGATACCGTGACGTGGCTCACGAAGTCATCAAACGCACCGCAGGTCGATGCCGTGACAATGAAAGGGGGGAAGGTATTGGAAAGGATACAGTATAAGGACACCACGAGCCCGTCTGGGGTTCAAAAAACCGTGAAGCAGGCCGCAAGCGGGAAGTATCGCCAGGCGCAACTTAAGGGGACGAAAGAAACCACGGCCAAGTTCAACCAGATGGCCGAAAAGATGGGGATTCCAAAACGGATGCAGTCCACAGGAATCTCAAGCGACACGACCCAGCATATTGGCAACATGTTTACCGGGAAAGCCCCCACCCTATCAGGTGTCGGAAACGTTGCCAAGTCCGCGGCGGCAATGGCGGCCGGCCTGACTGCCGGAGTCGAGATTGTCAAGTCTGTCGCCAATGGCGACAGCATGGGAGAATGCGTGAGCCACGTTGTTTCCAAAACGGCGGAAAGCGCAATAACCGCTGCGGCATCGACAGCGGCGGCAGAAGTCACCCTCGGTACGGCAACCGCCTTGTTGGCGACAAGCGCGGTTCCCGCGGTCGGCCCGTTGGTCGTGGCCGGTGTGGTCGCATTAGGAACCAGCGCGGTCGTTGGTGGAGTAACCGATGGTTTGTTTGAAGACATTGGGGATGGCATCGGGGATGTAGTCGAGGACATCGGGTACGAGGTCGGAAATTTCGTTGATGATATCGGAGACGGGGTCGAAAACCTTGTTGACGATATCGGAGACGGGATTGAAGAGGTGGTTGATGGAATTGGAGACGCAATCTCTGACGCGCTCTTCGATTTTGGATGCTTTTTGGACTGCTTATTCTAAATGGTAGTATAGAGAACCTCTTGGGAAGGGGTATTATCCCCCTCCTTCCAAGAGGCTCCCTTCCGGTATCAAAGTAGAGACTCAACTCTCCCATCTTCTTTTCTATTTTAAATACTCTATAATTCTCTCATTGACCTTATCATAGGAACGCCAGTCTTCTTCCGTCGCATTAATCCCTGCCATTTCTACTAGGCTCTTCAAAAGATCAAATATTTCTTTCGCGCTTTTCCCATGTCTTACTTGTACTTCTTTTGGATTATTTTCATCTATCTGTTCCAAATCTTCTCCAATCACTTCCTCTGTTCTTTTTTTAATCCATTCCTCTGTCACAGACACAACTTCATGTGCCGCTATATTACGTACTCTCTGCTCTACCCAAGTTATTTCTCTCATAGCTTCAGATACTCGCTTATCAGCACACCGGCATTCAATTAGTTTTGCAATATGATTAGAATATACTATTTTACCTGAAAATCTTTCACTATTACCAGGGGCATTACGATAAGCCTTATCTAACTGCGCTTTCAAGCCTGCCTCTTTCAGTTTTTCTATATTCCATTTTCTTTTCCCATTCTCCATATCACAATAATCATCCAATTTAATTTTACATTTGTTATTTAAAACTTCTTCCAACAAATCCATAACTAATGGTGTAATTCCCCGGATGAAATTGGCATACTCTTGCTTTTCCAATTCCCTCTGTAAAACAAGAGCATATTCAAACATCGTTCGCTTATTTTCTATTTTAATAGGATAAACATCATATGATTTTCCTTCTGTTAATTCGTCAATCTTCTGATGATTCAACTTTACTCTTGCGTCCATAATCTGTAACCAAACAAGCACCTCCTCTGGGATACTATCCTTTATCTCGTTGGCAATAGAAAGTGCCGCCACATAATCATACGCCATAATGTGTTTCTTTATATTTTCAATCTGTATCATCCGCACCAGATTCAGACTCTTCACTTCTTCACACCGATTTGGCGCATTTTCTATATTGTCCTTATTCTGTATCCAGTTATTCTCACTGTCATATTCCCCATGTTCCGAATTCATCCTCTTTATCGGGGTTGAAACCTGAATTGGCTTATATCGGTACTCGGCAAATGTAGCTAGCACGAACAACGCACTCTTCATCGCCGGAGTACCCGATGACATGTTTAGCAAAAGTTCATCGTCTTCTTTCATTTGACACTCTATCTCATCAAGCTTTTCTTTAAAAATCCGATAAAACACATCATACTGCTGGACATCAATCAGATCATTCCGCTCAATCACATGCGCTTCAAAAGAAATCCCCAAATAAGCTTCCAATCTCTTAAGCGCGTACATATATCGATTATCCTTTTTATGGTATTCAAGTATTTCATGGGTCATGAACAAATACACGACATCTGGCTTATAATATCTGCAAATATGTAGCATAGAGCCATCATGAAACCCCGTAATTGGATCCGTCCCTCCAATCGGACTAAATAGAATTCTCTTTCCCATTTCAATCCCTTCCTTCTTTATATTGTACTTTTCAAAATAAGTTTTCTCCAATTATGTTGCCTAAAAACAACACTGTTTCAAATTACTATCACATCCCCTGTTTCATTTTCTATCACCTTTCCAAATGATACCACTTGTCCTTTTCCGATAATTTTGTACACGCGAATACTGTCTTCAGGCGTAGCGTACATAGGAAAGCGGTTTAGCAATTCTTTATATTTTTTCTTAGAAATCACGGCTTCAAATGCGGATTTTTGTATTCGAAATCCGTATCCTAACAATAATTTGGTAAGTTTTAAACGTTTTTTATTATCCACGATATCATAAATAATCAAGGTAAACACCTTATCACTCTCTACATTCTCGTCTATGAAAAAATAATTTTCCTCCATTCCATCACCTGATTTCTATTGGTTTATAAAGCGACGCATCACCGCTCTCTATCGCTTTTACCAAGGTATCTATCTGCAATGCGATTCCCCGCCGGAAACTTACGGCATAATCAACATACGGTAAATATCTCACCTCCGTCTGCAGCTTCTTCTCCAATTTTGACAAATACACTTTGATTCCATTTCTTGTCATAAAACATCCCGGTTCTTCTATGTTTATCATGAAATCATCCTTGTGAATCTCATGGCCATTTATCATACTCATGACAGTGGAATCCACAATAATAGCACGCCATTCTTCCATCATGTCACTTGCCAAAGTGGGGTGCTTCTCCCTATCTCGGTGCATGAATCCAAAATAGGGATTTAAACCTTTTGCCTCAATCATCCCATACAATTCATTCATTAAAACAGAATACCCGAGACTAATCATGGAATTAAACTCATCTCTTGGCGGACGCTTATTTCTCCCTTGAAAACGAAAATCAGAGTTTATCAACACAGATAATCCTTCAAAATACGCTTTTGCACCCTGACCTTCATATCCTATCACTTCCGAAATCGTTTTGCAATACTGGATTTTTCTCCTGCAAATGTGTACCATTTTCAATTCACTATTTACAGTAGCCGTCCCGCTCTTTTCATATCGTCTCAGCACAACACTTTGGTTCTTTAATTTTGCCCGTACAATGCTCTTGGCAATCTCCAACGCAAACTCTGTATCATATAGCAAACTTTGCTTTCTCTGTCGTTCCGTATTGACGTGACCAGTAGAGTGTAACCTTCCAAAATAACTCCCGCCTTTTGAAAAATAGGAAACTACGATTCCTCGTTTCAAACATTCCTGAACACACTGTGTCGTCATCTGCGCATGTCCCATAATCATAATACTTTCTAGCATTTCAATCGGAACAATCTTTTTCATCCCATCCGCATACTTGACACAGCACCGATTCCCTTCAATAGAAATTGTGGCCCTATTCTCGTTCACAAATAATATGCTCATTCCATACCTCCTCGTACCATAAATTCTTGTCCCTTTTCGAAGTTCTTATGTTTCTAATAGTTGTTCATGGTTGACAAGGACTTCTTTCAGATTTAGCGTCCGTCCCCTTTCGGGGTCTCTATATTTCCAATGAAGGTAAACAGCAATGGCCGTCTTAGTACGGCGAAGTATCCGTCCCCTTTCGGGGTCTCTATATTTCCAATGTGCCGAGTTTACTATCTATAATATGAGTGTCAAGTATCCGTCCCCTTTCGGGGTCTCTATATTTCCAATAAAAGAAAGTAACTGGAAGCGGTCGTCTTAGCACGTATCCGTCCCCTTTCGGGGTCTCTATATTTCCAATAATGCTAGAGGCAGAGAAAGCGGTCGACCTGATGGAGTATCCGTCCCCTTTCGGGGTCTCTATATTTCCAATGAGAAGTCCAATAAGCGTTACAAGGCTGCAGACCTAGTATCCGTCCCCTTTCGGGGTCTCTATATTTCCAATAGAGTGGTAATTGAGAGGGAGATTATTGGTACAAGTATCCGTCCCCTTTCGGGGTCTCTATATTTCCAATCCTCTCCCCCGCATCCCGCTATTTTCAACCATTCCAATAGGGGTTTGCGGGGGAAAATAATTTTTGTTGCTATTTTTTCATATGCGGATGCTGAAATTCCTCTCAACACCACTGTTTTCAAGGTGCGCGGCAAAATCACAAGAATGCCTTCGCAATTCATAGATATCATGGAGGCGCAATGCATTTTGACCCCAACGCCATTTTATTCATACCAATTCCAACTTCTCGACCCTGCACAAGCCCATCTGATATGTCTTTCCCCGATATTTCGTACACTTCATCGTGTGAGGCGATACCCCATGCTTTTTATCAAGATAATGTTTGTGTTGTTTAAACGCTTTTGAACTTTCAAATATTTGTGAAACAACGCTGATTCCCTCTTGTTTTCCATAGAGCGGATATATGACCGTCTTTGAGACGAATCCACATCCGCCGCCCAAAAAGACATCCTTCCCTTTTGGCCTTTCCGCCTTCGCAAAGGCTGAGAGGAAATTGGCACAATAACTTTCCATGAATATTTTAATAGAATCCCAAATATCGTTCTCCGTAAATGGGCATAACTGCGTGTCAATCGTAATCGTGAAACGAATCTCCGTGTTCGGCTTTATGCATTCCCGAAGCAGGGGCAATGGTTTTTCCCCACCTCCGACGTAGACATCCACTTTTTGACAAAGAACGAGGTCGTCAATCGACAATGGCTCACTGTCACTGACGATAAGGCCTTGCAACACGTCGTTCACCGCATCCTGAGGCTTCGGTTTTTCCCTTTGCAGTGTGCGATACGCAACCGCCTCTAACTCATTGACTTCTCCTTTCAGATAATTCGTCCTCGATGTACGAATGCCGGTGCTTCGCCCCAGCCTTTGCTTGATGTCCTGATATTTACGAGGCATATTTATTACGTCCGCCCCGAGCAACACCGTCCTCAGCATTCCTTTCAGCGAGCTTCCCGGCACATAAGGACTGCCATAAGCATCCTTGACGCATTCCATGATTTGTAACCGCTTCGTCCCACCTTCCATGATGGCATCGCTACAATCCAACGTATACTTTATAAATGGCTTGACTTCTTCCATCTTGAAACCCTGCCTTTTTAACCATCCGGTAAAATCCATCGGCTGGTTTCCGAGCAAATAATCCTCGAAGGCCGCTTGTTTCCCCTTGTGGCACAACCACCCGTACATCTTCTGAATATCGGGAATTCCGACTTTCCTTTGGTTTAAAAATACATATTCCTTTTTCCCGATTTCCTTTCCGCTACCTATAAAAACGGGAGCCAGCGTCCGCATCGTCACTTGATAACATTTTAAATACCGACTCATTCCCCCACCTCCAAAAACATCGGTTTCGCATAACGATATACCGGATGAAGGCCGCCCTGCTCCGCCACGTCATATACCGCTCCGCGATACCGCGTCTTTACGCACGAACCGGCCTTCAAGACATACAAGTCCTTCTTACGCCGTTGTTCCCTGGCGTACTTGTCCGATGCCACGAACCCGCTTCTTTTGCACAATAAATACTCGGCACCCTTAAGCGCGGTCTCCAGCTCATCATCCAAGGGCAACGATACCGACAGTGTCATATAAACTTTCCCAGATCCCCCAAGTCTCTCCTTTATATTGACTGGTAATTTACCCGATTGTAACGTAAATTTTCCCAGTCCCGCCGTCCGCTTTCCACCAATGCCGCTAAACTCCAGGCTTTCCAGTAATTCCTCGGCTAATTGCAACGCCCCTTGGTTTTCATAGCCAACAATGATGTACAACCCGTTCCCCTCATTATAATAATAGCATCCCACCCGATAAGGGAGCGTCTCGTCCTCACCGCGCACCGCTGCCGACACCTTCATTTCAAAGCGACCCAATTCACCATTTTCCCGCGTGCCAAGCACGTCGTACTCCCCACGCAGGTAAACCTCCAACTGCTCCGCCGGAATATACTTTAATTTTTTATATGCCTTTTTCACGACGGAATCCCCTTGATTGTCTCCCGTCTCAATCCGCTTGACCGGCTTCGGCAAATAATAGGTATCCCCCATATACGGAAACGCGTCGGAAAACAATAACTCGCCATTCTGGGCATATTGATATAATTCATCCAACACGCCCTTCCCTCTCTTTATCGCTTCCTGGCATAGCGCGGAAAAAAGAGTATCCGCACAAAACGCGTTTTCTCCGTCTTCAAGACTGTTTTTTCCAAAATGTACCGCGCCTCGAAATGCCAGTTTGTACACCCGATAATCCATGTCGCCACTCCTCGTCTTTTTATCCAACCGCCTTTTCCAACAACGCATTGCATTGTTCCATGATTGTTTCATTTACCGTCCCAACCACGACATCCGCACACACGTCACGGAAGAGGACTTTTCCATACCCCCTGGAGCCGTTTCCACCCAGATAATCGTATCGGAGCAACCGCAGCCCTTCCGCCAAGATTTCCATGTCCTCCAAAATCTCCGCTTCTTCCTCGGCCTCGTACATGATGTCCAAGTCAAAAAGTGATCCACGAATCACACGTTCAATCTGCCTTGGAGTAGCAACCGCCGTCGCCCTATTAATCCAATTTTCAAACTTGACTTCCGTCATGCTTTGCAACCCACACCGCCTTAATTCATCTTCGTTTTGCAGGAACATATCTGAAACCAACACCCTGCTTCTCTTTACATGATCCTTCTTGGCTGACCCAAACAAACGAAGCAGGCATGATGCGTCCTCGTCCGGCTTGGCTGCCAACTTCGTATTATACTCTTTGGCAAGTAGCGTGCGCATCTTACCCTTCAAGGAACTTCCCGGTATCATCGGCAACTTCGTCTTCGCGTCTTTGACGACTGGTAAGTCCACGGCACCAATTGCAGAAAAAGCCGAAGAATCTCCGATATGCATGCCTGTTTTCACTTCCATTATTCCTATTATCTGAATTTTTGCGTACATGTTTCTATCCTCCCTAAATGTCTCTTCCTCCGTAATACCTATGAAATGCCACCAACGCCTCTATGTATCTGTTAAATAACACAAATTTTTTTTTGCTACCCTTTATGCCCTTCATAAGTTCCAAGATGCCTGCATTATCCAACAGCCTCTTCACAGCCTTTTCCCGTCCCGCCTCGTATAGGAACCGCACCCGCAAGTATTCGATTCTCGAACAAATTTCCTCAGACAATATGTCTTCATTTTGATTCAATATGATGTTATAAATGTCTGCCGTCATCGCCAACAAACTCCGCAATTTAGTAGTCGTCAACTTGGGAGTCTTTTTGTCTTCATATTCAATGGATCTTAATATCTTAATTGCCTTTTCCGCCTCATCCACGTAATTTTGCTCATTCACATTTACTTTCATTTCCCTTCTCCTCCTTCTCCCTGTTCATATACACGTACAAGTAAATTGCCATGACAAGCTGACGGCATTCCTCGTCATCCTTGATCCACTGATACATCTTTTTCGAAAAAATACCATACGCTTCCCGTTGTACCGCGTCCGCGTCCTTTCCCGGCTCCAGGCGCGATAAAATGTATACGTACCTGGCAAAGTTAATCTTTTCCGTCCTATTTCGAAGCAGTTCCAGCAATTGGTACAAAAACGTGTTTCCACGCTCCTCGGACATGTCAAAGAATGTCTGCAGGCTCTTGTATTTTTCCTCGACCACTCGAGTCTCGAATTCGTCCCATCTATACGTGCCTTCTTTTTCCTGAAATAACGTCACGGCGTTTTTCCTCGGAAACGCTTTCGCGGCCTCCTCCAAACCGGCCACCTCGCCCGCGATGGCACTGATGGGATAACCAGGCTCGTACATGCCGATTCCCGCCGAAATCGTCAAGGTTCCCTGCGTATACTTCGCAAAGCTTCTTCGAATGTCCACGGCGAGCTCGGTGATTTCATTCCAGGCTCCCACGATAAACAAGTCGTCGCCTCCCGAATAACAGATGGTCGCGTTTCTTCCATGCCTTTCCTTTCCGTTCATCGAGTACGAGCCTTCCCGCAGGATTTTATTGATATATAGCTTGAAAAACAAGGACAACTGCCTTGACAAGGTCGCGGTACGCGACAAGCTGACATAACGGTTCTCATTGTCCGGATTGTCAAACCCGGATACAATCGCCTGACCCAGGTTGTCCACGTCCGCCCGTATAATGCCTATCCGTTCAATCCCTTCCGCGCTTCTGGCAAATTGTTCAAACTTTTTTCCATTCGTATAATCGCCCACCCACAGCTTTGTGGAAACATGTTTTCCCGTAAACATGCGATTCTTGCCATATGCACGAACAAAATAATCGTCATCCTGCATTTTTTCCTTCAAGGAATCCGCGTCATCCGACACCAGGTAGTACCCTCCGGGAAGCGGAAGTGCGTCCTCCTCTTTTTTCAACGTAATCGTAAAGAAGGAATCATGTAAAATATTGCCGGAAAATTTTTCAATGGCCTTGCACGTCGGGCACACATCCGCCCCGTCCACCCTGGCAATCCTTTTGCACACCTTGCATTCCCGCGTATAATCCCCATACTCCATCTTATTAAACACCATGATGTCAGCCGCCGAATATCGATGGCTCTTCTTTCGTGAAATCATCTCGCTAATCCGCTTGAATATCCCGGCGTAACTACCTTGCGGCACGTTCTTCAAGTCATTCGTGCTGCACGCTGCATACCCCCACGCCGCAAAAAGGGAAGTTTGAAACATTTCCATAAGCCAATGGTTCAACTCGTCCATATAGGATTCCACGCCGTCGTGCGCCTTTTTCGTGTTCGGCGCCAGAATATAGCAATGCCCGCCGCCCGCGTAAATCACGTTCGCCCTTGACAAATGAAGCTTCCACAATAGGCAATCCATGATATGCTCCATCATGATTTCCAAATAAAAGGAACGGGCGCGTAAGGTTTTTAACGCATTTTTGCTTGCAATCGTATAAATAAAGTCCTGAATGCCGGATAAGTCTATGGAATAAAGCCGAAAAACTTCTTTTTCATAAAAAGACGCACTTTCATCAAACAACGCTTTCCGATAATTTGTAACTGCATTTTCCTCCATATATTGCAAAATGCAGCTCCCCGCCGCCGCTGAAAGTTTCAAATGATCAAACAGTGAAATATCTGCCATTTCACCCTTGGCCGTGGAAGACGGAACATACGTGAAATTTGCCTCCAGAACCTCCAGCAAGGAATTAATATATTCCTGCGTCCATTCCAGCCCGCGCAAATTATCAAGCAAATGTCCCTTGACCTTTGTATAGAATTGCTCGTCAAATTTCTTTTTCTCCGTCACGGGGAAATTTACATCCCCTTGTGCGTCCAACATCCTTGGTTCATAATACATTTCCTGATGATTCTGATTCAAGATATTGAACACGCTTTGCAAAGGCATTGATATCTCGAACCCGACATCGCCGCCGTCCTTCTTTCTCCTATCCGCCGCAGACGCGATATTATCCGCGATATACACGATATATGCCAGTGAATCGTCAGCAATCGCCGCACTCTTGAGCGCATTCGCATGATGGTATCGGATTCCGTCCAACACATCGCATTCCTCAATTCCCACCTCGTCCTTGAGGAAGTCATAGCCGCTCTGGCTATGATTTCGTTTGTCCCCGCCCTGCCTATAAACTACTTTGCCAACATCATGTAGCAAACAACCAAATACGAGCTTTACTTCTCTGTCATCCATTTTTCTTCTCCCGTACCTTCATTTGTAGTGCCCCCATCCCAATGGCGGTCTTGATTCCCAGACCGGAATATTCGCCAAACCTCGCCATCAGCCTGGCATATTTTGCCATGGTGGACGCTCCCGTCGTCTTTATGCACAACTCTCCCTTAAATGCCGGAACCTTCACCCCTTCCAATGGAAAAAAGGTACTCTTTAACCGATATTGGACAATCGCGCTGTGATTTACAAGTTGCTCCAACGTCTCCTCATCGTACATGTCCATGTCATTCGACACGGCACTGTATTTATTCATCAGGCTTTGATAAATAAGCCTCAAATCCGGCATGATGACATATTTTCCTGCACTTTTGAAGGCAGTGGGCGTTAACAATTCCAAATTCAGGTATCTGTCGTACTCGTCCGAATAAAACTCTTCCAACAACTCCCTTTGGCTTATCGTTTCCAACTCTTTTTTCTGAATGTCCACATGTACGCCCTTTTTCTCAATATCAAAACCCGTAAATTTCTCGTCCAAAAGGGGGAGGATGATTTTCTGGTAGGCCTCCCGCGTAAGCGTGTTGACAATCCATTCCTTCTGGTCGTTTCCCATGACGTATTGGCTATATGGCTTCAATCCGGACTCATGCAGCCGCTCCACATACGCCTCTTCCAACCGTTCCATCAGAACTCCCTGCATATTTGAGGATTGATAATATCCAAAATCCGCTTTATCTGTCCTGAGTTTCATCCTTAATCTGGCCAACATAATCAAACGCCCCCCTTATCTCACCGTATCTCTTCTAAACTTCCTCATCCTCCATCTCGTCGATGCTCTCCGACTCCATGATGGCGAACGCGATGTTGGTGGCGTGGTCGGCCACGCGCTCCAGGCCGGAAAGCGCGTCCGAATACAGCATGCCCGCCTCCGGGGTGCACTTTTCCTTGGAAAGCCGCTTCACATGGGAACGCTGCAACTTCTTCTCATACTCGTCCACGGCATCCTCCAGCTCGACGATTTCCCGCATGTGCTCAAGATTTTGATTAGAAAACATGTCCAACGCGTACTCCAACACTTTAAGAACCATTTCCGTCATTTCCTGCAACTGCCTGACCGCTTTCTCACTAAACGGTATCTTCTTGTTAATCCGCTCCATCGCCGAATCGGCAAAATTTTCCGCATGGTCGCCGATTCGCTCGATGTCGTTTACCACATGAAAAAGGCCGCCGAGCATCTTGGCATCGGCCATCGGAAGATCCATCTCGTTGATTTTCACCAAATAATTCGTAATTTCCTGGTTCATATAGTCAATGTAAGCTTCCTGCCGGTACACTTCCTGCGCCTTTTCCTCGTCCTTCTGCGCAAGCGCGTCCATGCTCAAACGTAAATTATTTAAAGCCACCTCGCCCATGTGCTGCAGCTCGTGAATGGCATCTACAACGGCCGTCGTCGAACTCAGCATCGTGCCTTTTCCGATATATTTCAGCTCAAATACATCACTCGGCCTTGCATCCTCCCCAGGGATAATCAAATACGTCGCCTTCACGATCCAGCCCATGAACGGGAAGAGGACGATTACCTCGAACACCTTGATCAACGAGTTTGCGTTCGCCACCGCCCGGCTCAAGTCGCCGCCGGAAAACGTAAGCAGCCCGTCCGCGATTGGACGCAGACCAATCATCAAGATGATATAAACGATAACGGTGCCGATGACGTTGAACAGCGCATGGATGGACGCCGCCCGCTTCGCGTCCTTTTTCCCGCTTAAGCTGACCGCCAGCGCGGAGACGCAAGACCCCATGTTGCAACCCATGATCAGGAAAAAACTCAGTTCGTACGGAACCAGCCCCTGCCCCACCATCAGCATAAGGATGCCTACCGCGGCGGAAGAACTTTGCAAAACCGCCGTCACGCAAAAACCGACGAAAACCGCCATCAAATTCCCCTTCAACATATGGACAAGGCTCACGAGCTGAGGTGACTCCTTCAACAACGTCATGGCATTCGACATCGTGGAAAGCCCCATGAACAAGACACCGAAGCCGAGGATGACGACACCTAGCTTCTTCACCCATTTTTTATTCAGGAACATGTACATCACGACGCCGATGATGACGAACAACGGAGCGATGTCTGAGAGATTGAAAGCAATCAACTGCCCCGTCACCGTCGTTCCGATATTGGCTCCCAAAATCACGCCGGTGGCCTGATACAAGTCCATCAGGCCCGAGTTGACGAAACTCACGACCATGACGGTGGTCGCGTTTGACGACTGGATGATTCCAGTAAAAATGATTCCGACCATCATTCCAATAAAGCGATTCTTCGTGAAAAATTCCAAGACCGAGCGCATCCGGTCGCCCGCCATCTGCTCCAGCCCGTCACTCATCAACTTCATGCCAAACAAAAATAATCCCAACCCGCCAAACAGCAAAAATACCGTAGCCATATCCATCGTTTTGTACCTTTATCCCTCTTCTGAATCCACGCCGGCGTACCGCCCAAACACGCTTCGATTCAAGTTCCCTTATCCCACGTGCCCCGCGCCGACGACCTTGTCATGTCCGGCAAAATACTCCCTCCCGTATTGAAGGTCGTCCTCCACCTGTGCCTTTAACTCTCCCACGGAAGCGAATTTCATTTCCGGCCTTTCAAATTCACGAAACCGGACGCAAATTTCCTTCCCGTAGGCATCCTCCTGATAATCAAAAACATGCGCCTCCACCAAGAGGCGCTTCTCTTCCGTCACGGTCGGCTTGATTCCCACGTTGCAAATTCCCTGCCTCCATGCCCCGTCCACAAGAACCTCGCACGCATATACGCCAAAGCGGGGGGCAATTTTTTGCTCGTCCCACAAAATGTTCATCGTGGGAAACCCAAGCTTTCGGCCTAGCCTCCGGCCATGCTCCACTCTTCCCTCTGCCGTATAAGGATAGCCTAAAAGCCTTGCCGCGAGCCCCACGTTTCCCTTTGCCAGTTCTTCCCTGACATAAGTGCTGCTAATCACCCTGCCCTGATATTGTTCCTTTTCCACCACGTCCACGCGATATCCCCCCGCGGCCTCGTAACGCTTCAGCATTTCCACGTCGCCGCGCTTTTGATATCCAAAACAAAAGTCGCTTCCCACCACGACATGGGCGGCCCTCATACGTTGAACCAGAACTTCCTCGATAAAACGTTCAGCCTCCATCTCGCGAAGTTCCTTCGTAAACGCGCATGCAATCAGGTAGTCGACGTGTCCTTCCAGCCGCTCCCTTCGTTGCCTGCCCGTCAGCAAGGACACGTTGCCCATGTCGAACGCGCAGACGATGCCGGCCACGTCATCCGACTGATAACGCCTTACCTTCTCAATTAATTTCTGGTGTCCAAGGTGCAGACCGTCAAATTTTCCCAAAGTGACGGCCGCCCTCCGGCCGTCCTGATAGGATTCCAGTTCATTTAAGCATTGCATATCCGTTTTTCCTTAACCTATCCGCTTCTTCTCCGTCCAGAAACATATTTTCCAAAACCAGGCGGCCCTTCTTCCCGTCATATCGGTAAACGCCGACAAACACGCGGCCCAAACCGCCCAAACGAACGTAAACCCTCACGCCCTCGCCGTCTTGCAAAGTCACCTCCGACCTTTCCGAAAAGAGCCGTCCCATATCCGGCACGCTCCCTGCAAAGACCACTTGTCCCGGCATCAACGCGTTCCCGTTACACGCATGGGAAACGAACTCGGGACGCACGAACGCTTCCTTAAGCGATACGAACATTTCGTCCACCGGCAGAACGACTTCCAACAGCCTTCCCTGCCCCTGACATTCTTCCACCTGCGAAAGGCGCACGCTTTCCTCCAACGTAAAACGGCCCACCTTCGTCCGCAAAAGGCTTTCCATGCACCCCCCGCAGCCAAGTCCCTCCCCAATGTCATGGCAGAGCGTGCGGATGTACGTGCCTTTGGAGCAATGCACTTCCATGCGCACCCTGGGCAAATCCATCCCCAAAATGCGGATGTCATAAATCGTCACTTTTCTCGCCTTACGCTCGACCTCTTTTCCTTCCCGAGCCAGTTCGTAAAGCTTCTTTCCCTTTACCTTCAGCGCCGAATACATGGGCGGAATTTGCATGTAATCCCCTATGTAATCCAAAATGCACCGCTCCACCTCTTCTTTTGTGAGCCGCGTCGTGTCGCCCTCTCTCATAACCCGTCCGCCAACGTCCTGCGTGTCGGTCACAACGCCCAAAAGAAGCGTTGCCTCATAAATTTTATCCTTGTCGGTCAGCACGTTGCAAACCTTGGTCGCCCTTCCCAGGCAAACCGGAAGGACTCCTTCCGCGTCCGGGTCAAGCGTCCCCGTGTGGCCAATCTTTTTCTGATGAGTAATGCCGCGAAGCTTCGCCACCACGTCATGCGAGGTGAATCCCTTTTCCTTATAAATGTTAATGATTCCGTTTATCATGATGTCTCTTCCAACTGCAGCGCCACTTGTTCCAAGATGTTCGTAATCACGTCATGGGCGGTTCCCTTCATGGTAAGCCCGGCCGCACGCACGTGCCCGCCACCGCCGAAATACTTCGCCACGCGGCTGACGTCCACCTTGTCACTCGAGCGCAGGCTGACCTTGAACTCCCGAAACTGAAGCTCATACAAAAAGATGGCGACCTCCACACCCTTGGTATTGCGAAGCTGGCTGACGATGCTGTCCAAGTCGGCGGGAACGGCCTCGAAGAAACGCAACTCCTTCGCCGTCACATAGGAAACGATGCACTTCCGATCCAGAACCAACATGCTCTCCAAAAGCGCCTTTCCCAAAATCTGGGTCTGGACGAACGTCTTTTCATAAAACGTATGGTAAATCAGATTGTTTCCGTCCACGCCCTTTCGCAAAAGCTGCGCCGCCGCCTCCATCGTCTCGGGAGCCGTGCACGCGTACTGGAACACGCCCGTGTCATGCGCCATTCCCACGTAAAGGCACTCCGCGCAGGCAAGGCTGATTTTATCCACGTCCAACAAATTATATACCAATTCACAAGTGGAGCTGGCATCCGGCACGATATAGTTAAAATTGGCAAAGGACTGGTTGCTCACATGATGGTCGATGCACAATGTTTCCCCGGCTTCTTCGAAAAGCGGGGCGCTAAAGCCAAGCCTTGTGCTGTCCCCGCAGTCCAGGCAAATGAACAAGTCATAAATGGGGTTCACCTCGCCCGAAATCTCATGCCTTATGTCGCTTGTCCCCTGCAAAATGTGAAATGACTCGGGAATTTTTTCCAAATACACGTCGATATCAAGAAACGGATACTGTTCCCTCAAATAAAGATACAATCCCATGCAGGAACCAACGCAGTCGCCATCTGGGCGGACATGTCCGCCCAGAGCCACCGTCCTTTTTCCAGATAAAATGTTTGCCAACTGAATCATCATTCTTCACCGTCTTTCAAGTTCTTAGTCAGCTCGTCAATCTTTTTGCCCATGTTCACGCCATATTCGATGGATTGATCCAAAACAAAGGTGATTTCCGGCGTGTTGCGCATGTTCAGCGTCCTTGCCAGTTCACGCCGGATATAACCTTCCGCGCTCTGCAGACCCTTGATGGTTTCACGTCTCGCCGTTTCATCACCAAACACGCTGACATAGGCTTTGCACGTTTTCAAGTCCGGCGCTACCGTGACCGCGACCACCGACGTCATCGGCGCCACGCGAGGGTCTTTCAAGCCCCCGCGCAGAATATTTGAAAGTTCCCGCTGCACTTCCGCGTTCACCCTCGTGTTCTTAATACTGTTTTTTCTCATCTATCACTTTCTCTCCACTTCTACCATTTTATACGCCTCGGCCAAGTCGCCTTCCTTGATGTCGTTGAAATTCTCAAACACGAAGCCGCACTCATAACCCGCCCGGACTTCCTTCACGTCGTCCTTGAACCGTTTCAGGGACGCCAAAGGCCCGTCGAAAATCACGATGCCGTCACGCGTCAGGCGCACGGTACAATTCCGCTCGAAAATGCCGTCTTGTATATAGGATCCGGCAATGGTTCCGACGCCGGAAGCCTTGAACGTCTGACGGACTTCCGCATGGCCCAGCACCTTTTCCTCGAATATCGGGTCAAGCATGCCCTTCATCGCCGCCTCCACGTCTTCGATGGCATTATAGATGACCCTATACAAGCGCAAGTCCACGCCTTCCCGATCCGCGATTTCCTTCGCGGTCACATCCGGACGAACGTTGAAGCCGATGATGATGGCGTTGGAAGCGGACGCAAGGCTTACGTCGGACTCGTTAATCGCGCCAACTCCACCATGAATGATCTTGATGACCACTTCCTCGTTGGACAACTTCAAGAGGCTTTGCTTCAAGGCCTCCACCGAACCCTGCACGTCGGCTTTCACGACGATGTTCAGCTCTTTCAGGTTGCCTTCCTTAATCTGCGTAAACAAGTCATCCAAGGACATTTTTGACTTCGTGTCCTCCAAAAGTTTCACCTTGTTCTGGGAAATGAACGTCTCCGCGAAGCTTCTCGCCTCTTTTTCCGTCGCACAGCCAACGAACACCTCGCCCGCGTTCGGAACGTCGCCAAGCCCCAAAATTTCCACCGGGGTGGACGGACCGGCTTCCTTGACGCGTCTGCCCTTGTCATCCATCATGGCACGAACCCTTCCGTGCGCGCTGCCCGCCGCGATGGCGTCACCCACGTGCAAAACGCCCTTTTGTACAAGGACGGTCGCCACCGGACCCTTGCCCTTGTCAAGCTGCGCCTCGATGACCAGTCCCCTTGCCGCGCGGTTTTTGTTCGCCTTCAGTTCCATCACCTCGGACGTTAAAAGAACCATCTCCAAAAGTTCCTGGATTCCCTCTCCCGTATGCGCGGAAACCGGAACGAACACCGTGCTGCCGCCCCAGTCCTCGGCAATCAGGCCATATTCTGTCATCTCTTGCTTTACACGATCCACGTTGGCGCTCGGTTTGTCTATCTTGTTGACCGCCACGATAATTTCCACGCCTGCCGCCTTGGCATGATTGATAGCCTCGACGGTCTGCGGCATCACGCCGTCGTCGGCCGCCACGACCAGTATCGCGATATCCGTGGAATTGGCCCCGCGCATACGCATCGCCGTAAACGCCTCGTGTCCCGGGGTATCAAGGAACGTGATCCGCTCCCCGTTCACTTCCACCACGTAAGCGCCGATATGCTGCGTGATGCCGCCCGCTTCCCGGTCAATCACGTTGGTATGGCGAATGGCGTCCAAAAGGGAGGTCTTACCATGATCGACATGACCCATGACGCAGACTACCGGAGGACGTTTCTCCATCGCCGCCTCGTCCTCGTCTTCTTCCTTGAGCAGTTCTTCAATCACGTCGACCACTTCTTCCTTCTCGCAGAGGATGTCGAACTCCATCGCGATTTCTTCCGCGGTATCATAATCGATTTCCTGGTTCACCGTCACGACTTTCCCCTGCATGAACAACTTTTTCACGATGACGGAAGGCACAATTTTCATTTTGTCCGCCAATTCTTTGATGGTAAGCACTTCCGGAAGGATAATCTGCTTGATTTCCTCCACTTCCACCTTCTTCGGCTGTGGCTTCTTCACCTCCGCGACCTGCTTGGTCAGCTTACCTTTCTTTCCTTTATTCTCAAACTCCGCGTCACGCAGTTCCCTTTTCTTATAGTCCTTTTCCTTATCCTTGCCTTTGTTTCTCTGGCTCTTCTGTTGTTCCGCGATGGACGAGGAAATGGATTCACGGTCGTCCCTGCGCGTTCCGGGTCTTCCCTGGGAACGGTCGCCAAACCCGCGTCCGCCGCCCTGGCCACGGTCATTACGGTCAAACGGCCGTACGCCGCCACGACCCGGACCGCGTCCCTGCGAGTCCCCGCCTTGGGAACGTCCGCCCTGGCCGCCTTGGAAACGCTCCCCGCGCCCTTGACGGTCTCCGCCCTGAGAACGTCCGCCCTTGTTTCCACCCTGGGAACGGTCGCCGAACCCGCCGCGTTCTCCGCTTGGCCCACGGTCTGTGCGCCTATCGCGCTCTCCGCTTGCTCCACGATCCGTGCGTCTGTCACGTTCCCCGCCTTGACCACGGTCTGTGCGCCTATCACGCTCCCCGCTTGGCCCACGGTCTCCACGCTTGTCACGTTCCCCGTTTAATCCACGGTCCGTGCGTCTGTCACGTTCCCCGTTCTGGGCACGATCCATGCGTCCGCCTTGTTCACGCTCCTGCCCGTCGCCGGACTGGATGCGTTCCGCGCGACGGCTTTCCTGAGAATCCGCGCGTTCCACGTTCTGCACATGTTCTGCCCTTTGTGCGCGCTCCACGTTCTGCACGTGTTCCACGCTTCCCGCTTGTTCCGGTTTTTCAACATTTGGCATGCTTGCCTCTTTGGCCGCCATTTCTTTCTGTAATTGTGCAGCCGCGCTCATCCGCTCCATCTCCAGCTGGCGCATTGCCGCCTCTTTCTGCGCGGTAGTCTGCACGGACACCTGAATTCTCGGACGCATTTCAACCGCGGGTCCTTTTGATCGGTTTCCGCGATTCCTCGAAGACTTTGACGTTCCCGCGTTCCCCGAACGCCTCTCGCCTTGTCCGCCGCCCTGCACTTTTTGGGATTGTTGTCCGGGTCTTTGCCCGCGCTGCCCTTGACCTTGCCCTTGTCCTTGGCCCTGCGCCTTATTTCCTTGGCGATTCCCCATCCTTCCGCTCTTTGAATTCTGCGGGCGGAACACTTGCATGATGGTTTTCTTCTTAGGGGCACCTTCCGCGTTCGCCGATGCGTCCGATGCCGGCTTTTTCTCATCTTCCGGCTTCTTCCCATCATGATTCTTTCCAGACTGCGCCTCGTCCTTTACATCGTCCCCCTTGGCCTGAGCACTTTTTTCCGTGTTCTTCTCGGCCTTGGTCGCGCCGTCCTTCCCGGCTTGCACCGGTTTTTCCGCGTTCTTCTCGGCCTTGGTCACGCCGTCCTTCCCGGCTTGCACGGGTTTTTCAACGTTCTTCCCTGCCTTGGCCACGTCATCCTTCTCAACCTGCGCGGATCCGCCCACGTTCCTTTTCCCGTATTCCTTGCGGATGGCGGTCGCGACCTCGTCCTCAATCGAACTCATATGTCCCTTTATGTCCACTTTCTTTTTCAAAATCTCTACCAGTTCCTTGCTCTCTAACCCCAGTTCTTTTGCCAGCTCGTGTACTCTCATTTTCGTCATACTCTTTCCTACCTCCTTATGCAATCGTGTTCCTTTCCATCTGTTTTTGAATTCCCTTTGCAAATCCTTCGTCCAATATTGCCAGAGATGCACGGAATTCTTTTCCCATTGCATGCCCTAAGGTATCTTTATCTGCATAAAAATAAATTGGAACTTTATAAAATTCACACATGTTCCGAAACATGTTCTTTGTATTTTCCGAAGCGTCCGATGCCACGATGACAAGTGCCGCCGCCCCCGACTTGACCGACCTCTCCGTCATGAACTCGCCGCTTGCAAGGCGTCCCGCCTTTGTCGCAAGGCCCACGAGGGACAATACTTTATCTCGCATCAACCACACTCATCTCCTTTTCCAGACGTTCATATACTTCCGGTGGAATCGGCTGTTTGAACGAACGCTCCAGCCCCTTGCCCTTTACCGCCTTTTTGAAGCACTCCATGGAGTGGCACAAATACGCCCCCCGGCCATTTTTCTTTCCGGTCGCGTCCAGCAAAAAGCCTTCGTCTTCCGTCCGCAAAACTCTCAACAATTCCTTTTTGGGTTTCATTTCCCCGCAACCCACGCATTTCCGCAACGGCACCTTTCGTTTTACAGCCAATCTTCTCACCTCGTTTAATGCTTGCTCATTTCACGTCTGCCTGCTTCTAGCCCGCTTATTTCGCGTTCGTCCTCCAGACGCTTGCCCATTTCAGGTCTGCTTGTTTCCCGCTTATTCCTCCGTCTCATAAAACTCGGGCGTGTTCGGGTATCCCTCGTATGGGTCGTACGCCTCGTCATATTCACCGACGTATCCCTCCTCGTCCATGGCTCCCATCTGTTCCATGTAATCCTCCGGCAATTCCCCTGACTCAATCGCCTGCGTCTCGCTCTTTATGTCTATCTTGTAACCCGTCAGGCGGGCCGCCAGCCTGGCGTTTTGTCCCTCTTTTCCAATCGCCAGGGACAATTGGTAATCGGGGACGATCACGCTGGCCATCTTCTCGTCAGGATCCGCCATGACGGAAATCACCTTCGCCGGACTTAACGCGTTTTCAATCAGCAAGGCCGGATTTTCGCTCCAGTTGATGATGTCGATTTTCTCTCCTTTAAGTTCTCCGACCACCGCGTTCACGCGCGCCCCGTTCAGACCCACGCACGCGCCCACCGCGTCCACGTTTTCATCGTTGGACCAGACCGCCATCTTGGTACGCGACCCTGCCTCGCGGGCGATGCTCTTAATTTCCACCGTCCCGTCCCTCACCTCGGCGACCTCCGCCTCGAACAAACGCTTTACCAGTTCGGGATGCGTGCGGGACACCAGGATTTTCGGTCCCTTCGGAGTGTTTCTGACTTCCACGATGTAGAGCTTGATGCGGTCCGTGGGCTTGAAGTGCTCTCCCTTCACCTGCTCGCTCTCCGTCAGCATCGCGTCGGCCCTCCCAAGGTTGATACTGATATTTTTCCCAACATATCGTTGAACGATACCGGTCACGATGTCTTTCTCCTTTTCAAAATACTGGTCAAATACGACCTTTCGCTCCTCCTCGCGGATTTTTTGCAATATCAGGTTCTTCGCGTTTTGCGTGGCAATCCGTCCGAACGACTTTGACTCCACGCGCACTTGCGCGACGTCGCCAATCTGCAAGGCCGAGTCTATCTTTTCCGCGTCCTCCAGCGTAATTTCCAACGCCGGGTCTTCCACCTCTTCCACGACTTGCTTTTCCGCAAATACGGCGTAATCACAAGTCTCCTTATCCATGATCACCTTGATATTGTCCGCTGTTCCGAAATGGTTCTTGCAGGCACTAAGCAAGGAACCCTCAATCGCCTCCAACATGCTTTCCCTGCTGATATTCTTTTCCTGTTCCAGGATTGTCAGCGCCTCCATTAATTCTGTGTTCATTTTTCTCTTATCCTCCCTAAAGTTATCTTTAAAAATCCAACGCCAGACGTATCAGCGCGATATTGCTTCTCTCAAAGACTTGTAACGTGCCGTCCTCATAGGAAAGGGTCACCGTTTCCTTGTCAAAGGCATGCAAGGTGCCGGTAAACTCTTTTTGCTTCTCGATTGCCCGAAACGTGCGCAGTTCCACGTCCTCTCCCAGACTTCTCTGAAAATCCTTCTCCTTTTTCAGCGGCCGCCCCAATCCCGGCGAGCTCACCTCGAAAACGTAGCTGTCCTCGATATAATCCTTTTCATCAAGAACGTCTGAAAACGTCCTGCTGACATTCTCACAGTCATCCACGGTAATGCCTCCCGGTTTGTCAATGTAAGCCCGCAGATACCATGTCCCCGCCTCTTTCACATACTCCACGTCCACCAGCTCGAAACCGAACCCGGTCACGATTGGCGCAAGTAATTCTTCCGTCCGCCGTTCATACTCTTCTCTTCTTGACACGTCCCAACTTCCTTTCCCCGTCTGTTTTCCTGCCATCGAACAAAGAAGAGTGAACTTTTCGTTCACTCTTCTGCCAGCATCTTTTATGTAACTGTAGGCAAGTATAGCACTTAACTCGTGGAAAATCAAGCGATTTTCGAAAAAATCTCCTATTTTTCCAAAAAATACCGCCCCACCACGGACACCAGTTCCTGGTATTTACAATTCAAATACCATACGTTGTCATTTCCGGGCATTAACTCGCAGGACGGGATTCCCGTGAAACGATCGTTCGCCGCCTGCCAGTCACGGGACAAAACCTCGCATAATAAACGTGCCTCCCCATTCTGGGTATAAAGATAAATTTCAATATTATTTTTCATGTTATCGAGAGAACGGTAAAAATAAGGCTCGTCCTTCCATTTTACATGCCGTATGAACTCCAGTAATTCCGTAATTGACAGTCTTAGGGCTTTCAGTTCTTCTTTTGTAAAGGTTCTCACGCTATTTCCTCCCGTCCCCCAACTAGGAAACGCCACCTACCTCATACAGTATTCCGGCCATGACAATCATACAAGCAGATGTAATAAATCATTGCTCTTTTTTTGCGGACGGAAAGTTTATGACTTGTCCGAAATGATTAAAAATATAATTGACTATTTTTCTGGACATTTCGTGCGAGAACCTCTACAATGATGTTTGATGCCCCGTTGCTTGCAACGGGGGTGTTGACGAAGAGGAGGTTTTATCATGAAATTTTTAATTCAACGCGTCACCGGGGCAAGCGTGGCCGTGGACGGGCAAGTCATCGGGCAAATCGGCAAAGGCCTTTTGGTGCTCATCGGCGTCGCCGGGGAGGATGACGAACAAATCGCCGACAAGCTCGTCCGGAAACTCCTTGGCCTGCGCATATTCGAGGATTCAGACGGAAAAACCAACCTTTCCCTTTCTGACGTGGACGGGCAATTACTTTTGATTTCCCAGTTCACGCTTTACGCGGATTGTAAAAAAGGGAACCGTCCTGGCTTTACAAACGCCGGAGCCCCAAAGAAAGCAAACGCCCTTTACGAGTACGTCATCCAAAAATGCAAGGAAAGCGTTCCCATCGTGGAAACGGGGCACTTCGGGGCGGACATGAAAGTAAGTCTGGTCAATGACGGGCCGTTCACCATCATGCTGGACTCCGGGGAGTTGTAAGATCGGCAACCGGTACATAAAAGTTACATTTTTTTCAAAAAATGATTGACAAACTCCGCGCTCTATTGTAAACTAGTAGCGTTGTATGTGAGATACATACAACGCAGATGCTGCCTTGGCGCAGTCGGTAGCGCGCATCCTTGGTAAGGATGAGGTCGGCGGTTCAAGTCCGCTAGGCAGCTTAGTCAACCATCACCTTGTAAGGTGATGGTTGGTGATTCCCCTCCTTGACTTTAAGTACTTTTGAGGGCATGGCTATGATATCGGTTTTATGTTAACAATTCGTTGTCCCTTTTATCTTTGAAAAATGATTGCATGTACCCCGGAGAATTTATTTCTCCGGGATTTTTATGAACTTTTTTATTGTTTTTATCACATAATATGTGTTATGCTTTAAAAAAATCAAGGAGGTGCGATATGGATTTTTATGAACGGGCACTGGAACTGCATGAAGAAACAGTCACCCACCGCCGCTGGCTGCACAAAAACGCGGAGGTGGGCCTGCATATGCCAAAAGGACAAACCTATGTCATGGAACAGTTAAGGGAATATGGCTTGGATCCGCATCCTT
Source organism: uncultured Faecalicatena sp. (assembly GCA_948468385.1). Classification (GTDB taxonomy): domain Bacteria; phylum Bacillota; class Clostridia; order Lachnospirales; family Lachnospiraceae; genus Schaedlerella. The sequence continues at coordinate 23,488 of CAOKHZ010000041.1, forward strand.
GCGGTCATGGGGTGACCGCGGAGGTAGGCCGGGAAGGAGGCAAGACAATCCTGCTCCGAGCGGATATGGACGCGCTGCCCATGCCGGAGGAAAGCGGCGAAAGCTTTTCCTGCCCGACCGGCACGGAGGCTCATACCTGCGGCCACGATTTCCATGCTGCCATGCTGCTGACAGCGGCAAAAATGCTAAAAGAAAACGAGGCCATGCTGTCCGGCAGGGTTCGATTTATGTTCCAGCCCGCGGAAGAGACCTTCGAGGGCGCGAAAGACATGCTGGCAAACGGGATTCTCGAAGGTGTGGACGCGGCCCTGGCCTATCATGTCGGCCCCGGCAGGATGCCGGTGGGCTTGTTCATGTACAACAGCGGTGGAACCATGATGTACTCCGTGGATGGTTTTCGAATCACGATCCATGGCAGAGGTGCCCACGGCGCATATCCACACAATTCCATCGATCCAATCAATATCGGCGTCTATGTTTACCTTGCCCTGGAATCACTGATTGCCCGGGAGGCGGATCCCAGCAAAGCCTGCGTACTGACCATCGGCAGTTTTTCCGCAGGCTCGGCACCCAACATAATCCCTGACACCGCCGTCCTCCAAGGAACCTTGCGAACAAATGACGGCGCGAGCCGGGAGAAACTGGTCCGGCGGCTGAAAGAGACCGTTCAGAAAACCGCGCAAGTTTTTGGGGGATCGGCAGAGGTCGAGATGATTTCCGAAGTGCCGCCGCTAATCTGTAATCCTGCCATGACCGACGAGATGGTTGGTTATATGAAAGAACTGCCAATTCCTGGCCTGACCCCTGTTCCCGACACGTCAGCCAGCGCTTCCGAGGACTTTGCGACGATTGCGGAGAAAGTACCTAGCGTATTTATGTATCTTTCGGCGGGATATCTGGACGAGCGTGGTGACGCCCCCGCCCACAATCCGAAGGTTCGGTTCAACGAGAACGTCTGTCCAATCGGCTCTGCCTGTTTGGCGCACTGCGCGGTTCGCTGGCTGGAAGAGCACCGGTAAATTGCCGCTTGCGGCAAGAGAAGGTGCCCTGGGGCATGACTTTGGCCCGTTGCTCGCGGGAATAAATAAGGCAGCCTCCCCCTTCACTCCAACAACTTCCACGCCTTGCCGCGAATCCGCTGCAAGGCGTTGTCTATCACTTTGGGACTTTTGTCCAATATATTCGCGATGGTTCGATAATCCACGCCCGTCAGGTGCAGGTATAGAACCTTGTTTTCCAGGTCGCTCAATTTCTCCTCCAATCGCGCAATCAGCGCCTGGGTGGACTCCTTGCCAAAATAAAGGGCTTCCGGGTTATTTTCCACCCCTGGCTCAATCATGTCGATCAACGGAATGGCGGAATCATCCTCCTGCCCTTCCCTGCTGTCATACAGAGAAACGTAAGAATTCAGTGGAAAATGCTTCTGACGCCTCGACGCTTGTATCGCCGAATACATCTGTCTGGACACGCACAGCCCGGCGAAGCTGGCAAAAGACGTCCCCTGCGACAAGTCAAAGTCCCTCACCGCCTTGATAAGCCCAATCATCCCCTCTTGTATCAGGTCGTCGTTCTCACCGCCAATCAGGTACATTTCCTTCGCCTTTTTGCGTACCATCTCTTTATATTTGATCATTAAAAAATCCATGATTTCCGACTCGCCGCCACGCAGCCTGACAATCAGCTGCTCATCCGGTATCGCTTCATACTTCTTCATCACGCCCTCCGCCTTGCTCCCCAAACGTCATGACATCCGCTGGCGGACAATTTCGTAAGCCAGGATTCCGGCGGCCACCGACGCGTTGAGCGAGTCAATCTGTCCTTTCATCGGGATGCCGACCGTGAAGTCACACTTCTCCTTCACGAGCCTTCCCACGCCCTCTCCCTCGCTACCGATGACGAGCCCGATCGGACCTTTCATGTCCGCCTCGTACATCGTCTGGCCTTTCATGTCCGCGCAGACAAACCAAAGCCCCTTTTCCTTCAATTCCTCGATGGTTCGGACAAGGTTCGTCACCTTTGCCACCTTCGTATAATTCAATGCCCCAGCCGAGGTCTTGGCGACGACCGCCGTCAGCCCCACTGCCCTGCGCTTCGGGATGACGACCCCGTGCGCCCCCGCCAGGTTTGCCGTACGGATAATGGCTCCCAGGTTGTGTGGATCCTCGATATTGTCAAGCAAAATCAAAAACGGCGGCTCCCCGCGTTCCTCTGCCAACGCGAGCATGTCCTCCACCCCGGCGTACTCGTAGGCCGCCGCGAGAGCGATGACCCCTTGGTGCCTCCCGGTCACGGACAGACGCGAAAGCCGTTCCTTGTCCACGAATTCCAAAATCGTGTCTTGCTTTTTCGCCTCCCTGACAATCGTCTGCACCGGACCGTCCTGGCACCCTTTCTGCACATACAGCTTGTCAATCGTACGCCCCGAACGAAATGCCTCCACAACGGCGTTGCGCCCCTCGATTTGCAAGGACTGGTCACTCCCGTCCTTTTCCCCGTCACGATATTTTTGCATGTCCGTCCCTCCTTTTTTCTTCATGCGTCCTCCATCCCGTCAAGCCCGATTTTCACCAGCTCCGTCAGCCGACCGTATTCCTTTTTCAGATAAAGGTAGCCGATTAATGCCTCGAACCCGGTCGCACGCCGGTAATCGGTGATGGACTGGTTCTTGGCCGGGGTTACGGACCTGGCGTTTCTCCCCCGGCGGAACACGGCGTGCTCCTCCTCGGAAAGCAACGGCTGGATGACGCGCATCATCCGGGACTGGGCCGAAGCCTGCACGTAATGGCTCGTCTGCTCATGAATCTTTTGCACCTGCCGGTTTCCTTTGTTAACGACCATGTTCTTTATCACCAAGTCAAACACCGTGTCCCCGACGTAGGCCAGCACGAGGGGCGAATACGTGCCAACATCCGCCTCTCGAAAACCCAGTGCCTCTTCAAAACAATCACGAAAATCGAATCTTACGCCCTCTTCCATTTTACCCCTTCTCTCGTGTCTTCCAAAACGATGCCCTTCTTAAGCAACTCGGCACGGATTTCGTCGGCACGTGCAAAATCGCGCTCTTTCCTGGCCGTCTGCCTCTGGGCAATCAAATCCTCAATTTCCGCGTCCAAAATCTCCTCCTTCTGGTCCACGATGATGCCCAGAACGTCCGTCAGCCTCACGAGCAGTTCGTATAATTTTTGCAAATATTCTCTCGAGCTCTCCCCGTTCGCCGTGGTGTTGGCATATTTCACGAGTTCGAAGACCGCCGCGATGGCATCCGCCGTGTTAAAGTCGTCCTCCATGGCCTTCTCGAACGCCTCCACGAATCCCCGCGTCTTTGCAAACGCTTCCGTTTCCTCCTCGCCCATCTGCCCCGCTTTCGCCGTCTCCGTCAAAAACCGCAGATTCTGCGCCGCCGTCACGATTCGATTCAACCCGTTCTTGGCCGCGTCCATCAACTCGGCGCTAAAATTGAGCGGGCTTCTATAATGCGCGCTGAGCATGAAGAACCGCAGAACCTGCAAGTCATATTTCTCACTGATTTCCCGCACGGTGAAAAAGTTGCCGAGCGACTTGGACATTTTCCGATTGTCAATATTTAAAAACGCGTTGTGCATCCAATATTTGGCGAATTCTTTCCCGTTCGCCGCCTCGCTCTGGGCGATTTCATTCTCATGGTGGGGAAAGATCAAATCCTCGCCGCCCGCATGGATGTCAATCTGTTCGCCAAGATATTTCTTGGACATTTCCGAACACTCGATGTGCCATCCCGGCCGTCCTTCGCCCCATGGGGATTCCCACGCCGGCTCCCCTTCCTTCTTCGGCTTCCAGAGCACGAAATCCAACGCGTCTTCCTTCTCGTCGGCCCCGCTTACCAAAAGCGAACGGTTGCCGGAGCGCAAATCGTCCAGGTTCTTATGTGACAGCTTGCCATACTCTTCGAATATTCTGGTGCGGAAATAGACCGTCCCATTCTTCTCATAGGCGTACCCTTTCTCAATCAAAATCCGTATCATCTCCACCATGCCGCCGATTTCCTCGGTGGCCAACGGGCTTTTCGTGGCGGGTTTTACGTTCATTCCCCGCATGTCTTTTTTGCACTCGGCGATGTAACGCTTCGAAATCTCATCGGCGCTTACGCCCTCCTCGTTCGCTTTCTTGATAATCTTGTCATCCACGTCCGTAAAATTGGACACGTAATTGACATCATAGCCTTTGTACTCAAAATACCGCCGAACCGTGTCAAACACGATCATCGGGCGGGCGTTCCCGATGTGGATATAATTGTACACGGTCGGCCCACAGACGTACATCCTTACCTTTCCTTCCTCGAGAGGGACAAATTCTTCCTTCCTTTTTGACATCGTATTATACAGCTTCATGATTCTCATCCACCTTTCTCTCGTTTCGAAGCCTCCGTCAGTTCCTTCAAACGTTTCTCCATTTCCAACAATTCCCCATGCAGCCGGATGTTATCGTTTTGCAGCTCCCGGATGTCTTGCAGCACCGGGTCCGGCAAATGCACATGGTCCATATCCGTGCGTGGAATCCTTTTTTCTCCCATCCGCACAATACGCCCCGGTACGCCGACCACCGTGCAGTTGGGCGGCACCTCCTCGAGGACGACCGAGCCCGCCCCGATTTTGGAATTCTCGCCGATGGTAAACGACCCCAAAATTTTCGCCCCCGCGCTGACCATCACGTTGTCTTCCAATGTCGGATGACGCTTTCCCTGCTCCTTTCCCGTGCCGCCGAGCGTCACGCCCTGGTAAAGCGTCACGTTGTTGCCCAGGATGGCCGTTTCGCCGATGATGACGCCGCTTCCATGGTCAATGAACAGTCCCTTGCCAATCGTCGCCCCGGGATGAATCTCGATGCCGGTCTTTCTCACTGCCCGCTGGGAAACCCACCTTGCCAGAAAATAATGCTTTTTCAAATACAGTTTGTGCGCGACACGGTAATGCAAAACCACCTTAAAGCTCGGATAAAGCAACACTTCCATGTTCGACTTGATGGCCGGGTCGCGCTCACGCACGACTTGTATTTCATCCTTTATATAAGAAATAAAACCCATATGCAACTCCTTTCTTGTAAGGTTACTTTTCAGAGGCTTTTTCGTGTTACAAGGAACGAAGCGCCCTATAACACAAAAAACTCCGGCTCTGTCAAGAGACGAAGTTTCCATCCGCGGTTCCACTCTTATAAAGGCAAATGCATCACGCATGACGTGTCCGCCATGACGCGCCTATCCGCCTTCCCTCACTGACTGATAACGTCCGTCACCCGTACCCCGCTACCTCCCCCGCGGACGGCAGGCCAACGTCCCACGTGGCTTCACCGACTTCCGCGAAGCGTCCCTCATTCACAAGGTCTGCTCCCGAATGCACTTCACGATAATTCCACTTAGAACCGCTTCCACCCGACGGCGGCTCCTCTCTGAAAGCTTCCTGACCGCTACTCTCTTCGTTCCCCGCATTTTTCCTTACACGATATTTATAATATGCAAAACCAAAACCTTTGTCAACCTTTAATTGAAAGAATTTCACGTTACCGTTCAGCCCGCGCTGGCGCGGTGCTGAATTGAAAGAATTTCACACTACCTCATTTATAAACACCCGTTCTAACGGTTGCAGCTTTCGCAATTCCTCACGCAAGCGCGCGCTCAAAAAAACGCCATCCTCCAACTCCACCTCTTCTATCGACTTCATGCCGAACAAAAAACTAGTCAAGGCCCCGATTGTCAGCACTCCTTCCGAATCCTCCGTCTCCCTTACGCGAATCCGCCCCGCCTCCGGCCCCTCACTGCAAATACGCCAAATGCGGCTGTTTTGCACGAGAAGAGAATCTAACACCGCGAAAGAGCAATCAATGTCGCACCCTTCCTTTGCCCGCATCGCTGCCAACACGCTTTCCGGATGCAAAAGCCGCGCCATAATCAGCGGCTTTCGTTCCCCGTCCGTCGGATGCGTTTCGGATCCGTCCCGTTCCCCACCTGGCACATGAATCGCAAACCCTCCCCGTCCCCCATCCGACTTGACCGGCGCGTAAACTTTTATCCCGATTTGCCCCTCGCCCGCCAGCCTCCATGCGGCCTCGCGAAAAGCCTCCTCATACTCCGCCAGATAAAGGGGTTCCAAAATTTCCAGTTCGCCCTCCCTGGAATACAGAAACATGCCAACCAATCTCCCCTGCACCCGCAGAAGGCGAATGCCGCCGCCCTCGCTTTGCTGTTCAAGAATCTGCCTCTGGTAATATTGTTCGTCCCGAACCGTAAAAACCTGCCACCGTCCGGAAAAATGTTCCTCGAAAAACGCCGCCATCTCCGCCGCGTCGGACAAGCCCGCGTCCATGTCCATAACCGGCTCTTTCGCGTCCCTTTCGATTAACGCCACGCTTCCCGCAGACATACGCTCTTGCTCCTTAGGCTTCACCGACACGCAGTCTCGTCCGTTTTCCTCTACCGGCAAAATCTCTTGCTTCTGGGCATAAATGAAGCGAAAGTCATAAGGCGTATAAATCGCCTCCGCGGCAGGCATCAAAAACGTGAACCACTCCTTGCGCCGGTACATTTCCTCCATGGCGTACACGAGCAGCCTCCGCATAAACCCTCGCCCGCGATAGGTGCCAACCGTCGCCACGCCCACGACATAATGCGCAGCAAACGCCCCTTCTCCCGCCTTCGTCTGATACGGATTCAAGTGAAGCATGGAACGAATCGCCCCATCCTCCTCTAACACGTAAATTTCATTGTCCCTCGTTTTCAAAAAATAGTAATAGTCCAAAAAGGCCTTCGTATCCTCTGAGAAAACTTCCTCCCACAGCTTTCTCGTCCTTCCATGTTCCGAAGCGTCTAGTTTCTTAAGTTCCATTTTCCTCCCCTATATGCCGCACGCTTTTGCCAGGACGTCTCCACGGTTCTTCCGTCTCCGTCCCATCATGTTTTTGCACGGCTCGCTTCTGACAAAATCGTGCATCCCTCGCATGCGCCACACGGATGCTCCCCGGGCGTCACATCGAAACTGCTATAATTGGTAACCTTCTCCAACAAACAAACCGCCTGGGCGGAAATCCCCTCGCCGCTCCCGGTAAAGCCAAGCCCTTCCTCCGTCGTAGCCTTGACGTTTATTTGCTCCTGCTCCACTCCCAGCGCGTCCGCCATGTTCTTGCACATTTTATCAATATAAGGACGTAGCTTCGGCCTCTGGGCAATTACCGTCGCGTCAACATTCTCCACGATATAACCTTTCTCTTCCAAAAGTCCAGCCACATGCTCCAAAAGCCGGATGCTGGAAATTCCTTTATACCTTTCATCCGTGTCCGGGAAATGCTTTCCTATGTCCCCGAGAGCCGCCGCGCCCAAAAGCGCGTCCATCACCGCGTGTACAAGCACGTCGGCATCCGAATGTCCAAGCAGCCCCCTTTCATACGCAATGTCCACGCCGCCGAGAACCAATTTCCGTCCTTCCACCAATTTATGCACGTCATACCCCATGCCTACCCGCATAATTCAAATCCTCCTATCGTCACTCTATCCCGGAAATCTTCGGAATCACCCTCGTCGCCCCGTCTGCCGCCTCCAATATTTCCTGCGTGTCCTGCGAGATGACCGGAAGCTTCCGCGTACCTTTCAACAAATCCGGTGACGCTTCCGCCCCGCCTTCCTCCAACCCCGCATTTTCCAAATAACGCTGAAGTGGTTCTACGTCTTCCTCATCCAGCCACATGGCCTTGGTCGCCTCGTCCCACGAATCCGGCAAGACTTGTTCCCCCATCGGCTCTTTCGCCACGCCACTCAACAAATTTCCGTCCCCGCCGCTTTTGATCGTGATTGTCCCCTGAATGCTTTCGCCCACCGGTTCCATCGGAGCCGTGCGAAACATCGAGCTGTCCCGATTCGTATCCTTGTGTCGTTCTGCGTGCCGCGCTTTACGCGCGACATCTTGCCGCGCCTCTTCCCGCCGTTCCTCTTCCTGCCAGAGCGCCCAAATCTCCTTCATCTTCTTTCGAAGCCTTTCCGACATGTGACCCAACGTCCACACGAAATATCCTGCCCCAACCAGCAAAAAAGCGGTCGCGATCAGAAGCTTTTTCGTCATGTCCTCCGGCCTCTGATCCATCATGATCTTGATAAGCTCCACGCCCACGTATACAAAGTAGACGCAGACGATTAATTTTAACAAATTCACGAACTTCGTATACACTAGTTTCTCCTTCGTATTTCAAAGTTGCTTTCGGCCAAAAAGAAAAACTCTCGTAAATGAGAGTTTTCCGCCGCCCTTTTCCAGAGCCTTTCTGTAGTAGCGGAAACTGGATTTGAACCAGCGACACCACGGGTATGAACCGTGTGCTCT
>CAOKHZ010000042.1 GCA_948468385.1 uncultured Faecalicatena sp.
GTGACCCGCAACTACATTCGCACGTAAGCGTCTAAAAGACAGACGCTAAGTGCTCATAGTAAGAAAGTGCAGGTGTTAAAAAGATGGCAGAAGAGTACAACAACGGAGAATGTACAAAGGAGTCGTGCGAGGGGTGTGCGAGCGCGGGAAATTGCCCGAGCCAGAAAACGGATTTTCAGGAGCCGTTAAACCCATATTCCAGCGTGAAGAAAGTAATCGGGGTCATCAGTGGCAAGGGCGGCGTTGGCAAGTCTTTGGTGACGGCTTCTTTGGCCCGCATGATGCGGGAAAAGGGATATCAGGTCGGCATTTTGGATGCGGACGTTACCGGTCCGTCGATTCCCAAAATGTATGGCGTACATGAGAACGCGCAGGCCACGGAACAAGGGATTTTCCCGGCAATCGCGAAGGACGGCACGAGAATCATGTCCGTCAACCTTCTTCTGGAGGAAGAAGACGCCCCGGTCATCTGGCGTGGGCCGATTATCGCGGGCGTGGTGAAGCAGTTTTGGACGGACGTCATCTGGGACGACCTGGACTACATGTTCGTGGACATGCCGCCGGGAACGGGCGACGTGCCGTTGACGGTGTTCCAGTCCCTGCCGGTGGATGGCGTGGTAATCGTGACTTCCCCACAAGATTTGGTGCAGATGATCGTGCGCAAGGCTTACAACATGGCGAAGCAGATGAATATCCCGGTGTTGGGCATCGTGGAGAATTATAGTTACGTCAAGTGTCCGGACTGTGGAAAAGAGTTGAAGGTGTTCGGTGAAAGCCATATCGAGGAAATCGCTGCGCAGCTTGGCGTTCCAGTGCTTGGAAAAATACCGATTGATTCGGAGATTGCCAAGAACGTGGAGGAAGAGCGGTTCTATGCGGTGACGAACCCGTATCTGGAAGAGATGGAATTATAATGTGCGATAGAGGGAACCATGAGATAAGAGAAATTTTTTCATGGTTTCTATTTTTTTTACTTGACATATACCTAATAGGGGTATATAGTATATATGTGCGATGCGAAAAAGAGATGACGCAGATGGAACCAAGACGGGGTGCGGGAGGAGTTTTACCATGGAGGTGAGCGCGATGGCGAACGGTATAAAAGAAAAACAATCGGAACAGAATAGGGAAGATGACAGAAAGTTGGAGAAGATGCGGGAGGGGATGACGGGGGCGGCAGCCGACGAGGGGATGGCGTGTGATTGTTCCCAGCGAAGCAAAAAACGTTCCGAGGAGGAGTACAAAAGCTTGGTTCACCGGTTGAACCGGATTGAAGGTCAAGTGCGTGGCATCAAGCGGATGCTGGAGAATGACGCGTACTGCCCGGCCATTTTGGTGCAAGTTTCGGCAGTGAATGCGGCGTTGAACAGCTTTAACAAAGAGCTTTTGGCGAGTCACATTCGTTCTTGCGTGGCAGAGGATATTCGCCAAGGCAAGGACGAGACGATAGACGAACTAGTGATGACGTTGCAGAAGTTGATGAAATAAGACCATGATTGTGAATCGTAAATGAAATAATGGGCATTTTAGCGTCTAAAAGACGGACGCTTACGTGCAAATGGTAAGGAGGTGGCATTTATGGAGCAATATTCGGTGACGGGCATGAGCTGTGCCGCTTGTAGTGCCCGTGTGGAAAAGGCGGTAAATGGATTGAAAGGCGTTACCTCATGCTCCGTCAGTTTATTGACGAATTCGATGGGCGTGGAAGGAAACGTTTCTTCCGCGGAAGTTATTGCGGCGGTGGAAGCGGCCGGATATGGGGCGGCCGTGAAAGAAAAGGGACAGAAGAGGGAAGCGGCCGGAGCCGGTTCACAAGCCGCTTCGGACGAGGACTTTTTGAAGGATAGGGAGACCCCACTCTTGAGGCGCAGGTTGATTGCGTCGCTTTTGTTCCTGGTTCCGCTCATGTATGTCTCGATGGGACATATGATGTGGGGATGGCCGGTGCCTGGATTCCTTGCGGGGAATCACGTGGCGATGGGGTTGGTTCAGCTCCTTTTGACGGGAATCGTAATGGTGATTAACCAGAAGTTCTTCATCAGTGGTTTCAGGAGTCTTTTGCATCGCGCGCCGAACATGGACACCCTGGTGGCCTTGGGGGCTGGGGCTTCCTTCATCTATAGCACTTATGCCTTGTTCGCGATGACCGGCGCGCAGATGCACATGGACATGGATGCCGTCATGAGTTACATGCATGAATTCTATTTTGAGTCGGCGGCCATGATATTGACCTTGATTACGGTGGGAAAGATGCTGGAGGCACATTCGAAGGGGAAGACGACGGACGCGCTGAAAAGTCTGATGAAGCTTGCGCCGAAGACGGCAATCGTCTTGCAGAATGGAGTGGAGACGGAAGTGCCGGTGGAGCAAGTGAAAAAGGGAGATGTTTTTGTCGTACGCCCAGGTGAAAATATCCCGGTAGACGGTTTCGTCGTGGAGGGAACGAGCGCGGTCAACGAATCCGCCCTGACCGGGGAGAGCATTCCGGTTGACAAGCAGAATGGCGACATCGTGTCCGCGGCCACCTTGAACCAGTCCGGTTTCTTGAAATGCGAGGCCAGTCGGGTGGGGGAGGATACCACGCTTTCGCAGATTATCCAAATGGTCAGCGACGCGGCGGCGACGAAGGCTCCGATTGCCAAGGTGGCCGACCGGGTGTCGGGCGTGTTCGTCCCGGCCGTAATTGCCATAGCCGTGGTGACGTTTTTGGTATGGATGTTTGCCGGAGAGAGTTTTGGATTCGCACTGGCGAGAAGTATTTCCGTATTGGTCATCAGCTGTCCGTGCGCGCTCGGGTTGGCCACGCCGGTGGCCATCATGGTCGGCAACGGCATGGGCGCGAAGAACGGTATCATGTTCAAGACGGCCGTTTCTCTGGAGGAAGCCGGCAAGACGGAAATTGTGGCGTTGGATAAGACGGGAACGATTACGAGCGGGGAGCCGAGGGTGACGGATTTGATTCCGGTGGAGGGGGTCAGCGAAGAGAAGCTTCTGCGTTTGGCCTACGTGCTGGAGGAGAAGAGCGAACATCCGCTCGCACGGGCCGTGATTGCCGAAGGGAAGACGCGGGGAATACGCCGAACGGCAAAAGAGCATGTTTTACCAGAACTTGCGGACTTTCAGGCGGTCGTGGGCAACGGACTGTCCGGCGTGGCGGATGGGGAAAGGCTTTACGGCGGAAATCAAGGCTTCATCAGCCAAAAAGTGCCAATTCCGATGACGATGCAAAAAAAGGCCGAAGAACTTGCCGAGGACGGAAAGACCCCGCTCTATTTTGCCGAGGAAGATAGGCTTCTGGGCATCATTGCCGTGGCCGACGTGATCAAGGAAGACAGCCCCAGGGCCGTGAAAGAGTTGCAGGGCATGGGAATCCACGTCGTCATGTTGACCGGTGACAATGAGCGGACCGCGCGGGCAATCGGGCGGCAGGCGGGCGTGGACGAAGTCATTGCCGGGGTGTTGCCAGACGGCAAGGAAAGCGTCATCCGCTCGTTGAAAGAGAAGGGCAAGGTGGCCATGGTGGGCGACGGCATCAATGATGCACCGGCGTTGACGCGCGCAGACATGGGAATTGCCATCGGTGCCGGAACGGATATCGCGATTGACGCGGCGGACGTGGTGCTGATGAAAAGCCGTCTAAGCGATGTTCCGGCGGCGATACGCTTAAGTCGGGCGACGCTTCGAAACATTCATGAAAATCTGTTCTGGGCGTTTTTCTACAACGTCATCGGGATTCCGTTGGCGGCGGGCGTTTGGATTCCGCTGTTCGGACTGAAATTAAACCCGATGTTTGGCGCGGCGGCCATGAGTTTGTCCAGTTTTTGCGTGGTGACGAACGCCTTGCGCCTGAATTGGTTCAAGATGCATGATGCCAGCAGGGACAAGAAAATCAGGAAACGCAAGAAACAAGAGGGACGAGAAAGACAAGAAGCAATTCAACAAGACAAACAAGAGAGGCAAGAGGCAATTCAACAAGAACAAAGAAAACAGAATCAGGAGGAGTCAACGATGAAAAAGACAATGAAAATCGAGGGAATGATGTGCGGACACTGCGAGGCGGCCGTGAAAAAGGCACTGGAGGCTTTGCCGCAGGTAGACGCGGCGGAGGTAAGTCACGAGGCGGGCAGCGCGGTGGTGACGTTGAAGTCGGAAGTGGCAGAGGCCGTGTTAAAGGAAACGGTGGAGGCGAAGGATTACAAGGTGGTATCCATTCAGTAAATAGCGTGAATCATCGTCAAGGACATCATGGGAAGAGATTCCATGGTGTCTTTTTGCGATTTACGTGCATCCTCCCAGCCAATCAGTTCTGGTGTTGTTGTTCTGAACAGTAAATGATGTTTAAAAAATCGAAACAAACAGTATAAAACAGTTGACAACAGATGCAAACTGTTATATACTGTTTACAGAGAGGAGGGAAGGAATGAAAATTATAATCAATCATTCGTCCATGCAGCCGATTTACGAACAAATCGCGGGGCAGATGAAGGCGCAGATTTTAAAAGGCGAACTGTTGGAGGACACGGCGCTTCCATCGGTGCGTATGCTGGCAAAGGAACAGAGGGTCAGCGCCTTGACGGTCAAGAAGGCATACGATACCTTGGAGGCGGAGGGATTTATCACCACAGTCCATGGGAAAGGAAGCTTTGTTGCCCGTACGAATCAGCAAATGCGCCTGGAAGAACGGCGCAAGGAAGTCGAGAACGCTTTTGAACTGGCCATTCAGAAGGGGAAAAGCTGCGGGATGAGCAGGGAAGAATTGTTGGACGTATTTCAGATGATTTTGGAGGAGATGTAAGGATGCTGAAGCTGACAAACGTGAAGAAAACATATAAGGATTTTGAGCTGGACTGTTCCATGGAAGTGCGACCCGGCATGATTACCGGGGTCGTCGGGAAGAACGGCGCAGGGAAGACAACGACGCTAAAGGCGATTCTGGGACTGATTAGGTTAGACGGCGGGGAGGCGAAGGTGTTGGGAAAGCCGGTGGAGGAGATGGGAAAGGCCGAGCGTGCGCAGCTTGGCATCGTGCTGGCGGATTCCGGGTTCAGTGGGTACTTGACGATTCGGGACTTGCTGCCAATGCTGGAGCGCATGTATCCTAAGTTTGAACGGGATGTCTTTTTGGGAAGATGCAGACAATTCCATTTGCCGGAGGATAAGAAAATCAAGGAATTTTCGACCGGCATGCGCCAAAAGCTACACGTTTTGTTCGCACTTTCCCATGACGCGAGGCTTTTACTATTAGACGAGCCGACGGCGGGGATGGACGTTTTGGCGAGGGACGAGATTCTGGACATGTTTCGGGAATACATGGAGGAAAAGGAAGGGCGGGCGATGTTGATTAGTTCCCACATCGCTGGCGACTTGGAAAATCTGTGTGACGACATTTATATGATAGATGGCGGCCGCGTCATTTTCCACGAGGAGACGGACGTGTTGCTTGGCGACTACGCGCTTTTGAAAATGACCCAGGAACAGTACCAAAAGATTGACAAGTCGCACGTTCTGCGGTTTCGAAAGGAAAATTACGGCTATAGCTGCCTGACGGATCAGAAGGCGTTTTACTTGGATAATTATCCGGATGTCACGGTGGAAAATAATGGGATTGACACGTTGATTACGATGATGATACGAGGTGAAAGGATATGATGGCATTATTATTGAAGGATTTGGCATTGTTGAAACAACAGAAACAATTTTTTCTTGTGATGGCGGGCCTCGTGGTCTTTTACTCCTTTTTTTCGAGCGGGACGGCGTTTACGTTTGCCATCGTCTATATGGGAATCATGATGGGGATGTTCACGCTCAGCACGATTTCCTATGACGAGTATAACAACGGGACGGTATTTTTGTTCACGTTGCCAATCAGCAGGCGGGAATACGTGTTGGAGAAATATGTGTTCGCGGCAATCATGTCAGCGTGTTCGACGGTAGTTGCAACGGCGTTTTGCCTTGGGGCGGGCTACGCAAAGGGAATGTTTACAAATGGCGCGGACGTGGTGGAGTTTTTTGCGGGTGGCATCGGCGGAGCGTTGGTGACGGTTTGTCTGATGTTGTCACTGATGATTCCGTTGCAATTAAAATTTGGCTCGGAAAAAAGCCGTATCGTCTGGATTGGATGCACCTTGGGGTTTGTGGGGGTAGCCGTTGGCGGGACGAAATTAATGCGGCTTCTAAACGTGGACGTTGGAAGCTTGCTTGATAAGGCGGGGCAGGTTTCTCCGGTCACGGTTATCGTGGTATTGGCGGTACTATTGGTTGGGATGATACTTATTTCTTGTCACGTCTCCATGAGAATCATGGAAAAGAGAGAATTTTAGGAGAAGATGGCGTGGCGACGTGAAAGATAAAAACAATATGCTGCAAGATGACGAATATTCAGACATTTTCACGGAAAGTTGGGTTGCATGGCAGGAACATGCGGGATATAATCGTTCCATATTTTGATAGATGATGAAGCGCCCGGCTTACGTAGGACATGGGATGTCAGGTTCAAAAAATGTTTTGGTTTTGGTATTGGCATATTAGATAAGGGATGCCCGGGGTGGTGTCCCTTATCGTGCGTAACGGGACGAGAAAGGAGCGAAAGATGAGGGAAAGAAAAGGAGAAAGTGGCGTGGCAAAAAAGAAGATGGCGTGGTGGAAAAAGCTATTAATCGTGTTGTTGGTCATACTGTTGCTATTTTGCGGCATGGTGGGGTTTAGCGTGTTCATGATTAAGAAGTTTACGGGGGATTCCCTTAGCGTTCGAGGAATGATGGCAATGGTCGGCTACGGTGGTTTTGACTTACCCGACTGGTACTGCCGTCTGGTGCTTGGTGACAGCCACGAATATCCGGGCTTGCCGGAGCTTTTAGCGAACGAGGACGGGAAGGCGGTCGATACCAAGGCCGATTATGACAAACGGCGTTTGGAGCTATTGGAATTGTATGAGGAAAACATGTACGGCAAGACCCCGACCGAAGGGTTTCAAACGTCCTTCGAAGTGGTGGAGTTCGGGGACGCGCTTGACGGGAAGGCATTGCGCCAACAAGTGAAAATTACGGTAACGACGGGAAAGGGGAGTTGTGATGCCATGCTTTTAGTTTACCTCCCTAAGTCAGACAAGCCGTGCGGTGTGTTTGTCGGGGAAAATTTCAGCGGTAATACGATGATTTGGCCGGATGAAGAAATCTTGCCTTCTACGACACAAGAAAACGAGGAACACGCCGCGGCGGACAGCGCGGATTTGTGGCCGGTGGAGGATATCGTGGGCCGTGGATATGGCGTTGCCACTATGTGTTACTTGGATTGGGGAGCCGATGACAAGGACACGTATCGAGAGCGTTTGCTACGTTTGTTTGATGATGAGGATACCACGGCGTTTAGTGCGTGGGCGTTCGGTTTTTCCCGCGCCGTCGATTATCTGTCCACGTTGGAGGAAGTGGACGCGGAGGTGATTGCAAGCGTCGGGCATTCCCGATTGGCGAGGGTTTCCTTGTGGGCTGGGGCTTGCGACACGCGGATTTTTCTTGTGACGGCGAGTTGCGGGGGTGGCTCCATGCGTAGTGATGTTTCCGGACGCATCATGGACGATGGCAACTCATCCCATTGGTTTAGTGAGACCTATTTCACTTACGAGGATCGGGACGGGGAATTTCCGGTGGACATGAACGTGCTGTACGCGCTGGCCGCGCCACGTCACCTTTACGTCAGCATGGGTTCCGGCGACCTGGCGGCCGATCCGTTTTCCATGGTGGACATGTTGCAGGATGCCAAAAGGGTATGGAAGGACGTTTATGGCGTGGATGTCATTGACGATTTTTCTTATTATGACTTGACCCGCGGCGAGGCGGTCATGTCGGAGGGAATCGGCCTTCATGTGCACCAGGGCGGGCATAAGATGGATGCTGGAGACTGGGGGCATTATTTGGATTATATGGATGAATGTGTGAAATGGGCAAAATAAAAGAATGATTTTATCCAGGGCATTTCGGCCATCGCCGTAGGCGATTTAAAATGGCCGAATGCCGTTACTATCACGGCCGCAGACCGTGAATAGTAACCAAAAAGTCAACAAAACGAACCGGTTGTGTGCGAATTGTTGACTTTTTGAGTGTATATGTATATAATTAGGCAAGTAATAGGAAAACGTATCGGCACAAGCCGATCCGTGTAGGCGTTCATGTTTCTTAGAGCGCAATCAAAGAAAAATTTTCCGCAAGGGATGAGTTTGTAAGAAATAAATGAAGAAATTTTACCATGAGTAAATATAGGAGTGTTCAAATGAAATTATTAATTATCAGACATGGAGACCCGGATTATAGTATAGATTCCCTTACGGAAAAGGGGTGGCGGGAGGCTCGTTTCCTTGCCGAGCGGATCGCGAGGCTGGATGTGACACAATTTTACGTCTCGCCGCTCGGCCGGGCGAAGGACACGGCCTCGTGCACGTTGGAAAAGATGGGGCGAACGGCGATAGAATGTGACTGGCTTCGGGAGTTTTCACCGCGAATCCAAAGGCCGGACACGGATGTCCTCAAAAATACATGGGACTGGCTGCCGCAGGATTGGACGAAGGACGAGCGGTTTTTCCAGTATGACCACTGGTTTGAAAATCAGGCGCTGGTCGAAGGCGGAGTGGAAGAGGAGTACCGCCGCGTGACGAGAGGATTCGACGAGGTGCTTTCCGAACATGGCTATGTGCGGGAGGGACATGTTTACCGGGTGGAACAAGGAAACGAAGACACGTTGGTATTTTTCTGTCATTTCGGGCTGGAAGTCGTGCTTTTGTGTCACCTATTCGGCCTTTCCCCGATGGTGATGTGGCACGCCACTTGCGCGGCACCGACCTCGGTGACGACCGTGGTAAGCGAGGAGCGCAGGAAAGGAATCGCCAGTTTCCGCATGAGTTCGTTCGGAGATGTATCCCACCTTTACGTGCATGACGAGCCGCCGGCGTTCTCGGCCAGGTTCTGTGAACGATATGAAAATGAAGACGAGCGGCATGATTGATAGCCGCCCGTCTTTTTAAAGAAGAGGGATGGTTTTGTGGTTTCTCATGTGGCTTGCCAGTTGCGAAAATCACTTATTCGTCTTGTTTTTGCACGAATTTCTTAATCGCCTCAAAGCTTTCCGCGCTGATGACGTGCTCGATGCGGCATGCGTCCATGGTGGCCACTTCCGAATCCACGCCGAGGCTCGTAAGCCAAGATGAGAGTAGCAGGTGGCGCTCATAAATGCGTTCTGCAAGCTCGCGCCCGGATTCGGTCAAATAAATAAAGCCTTCCGGGGTGACGGTAATTTGCTTTGACTCCCGTAATTTTTTCATGGCGACACTGACGCTTGATTTTTTAAATCCGAGTTCGGCGGCGACGTCGACGGAGCGCACGACCGGGTGGGAATTGCCAAGAACCAAAATGGTCTCCAAATAGTTTTCCGCAGATTCATTCGTATTTGTATGCATGGAAAAATCCTCCTGATGAATACCTTCTAACGCTAATATTATCATTATATCTCAAATTTTCCCTCAGGGCAATTGAAAAATTAGTTTCTGTAGTTATTGTTATCATTAAATGTTACTTCTAAAGTGTAATTTGTACTTGACAGCTTACAAAAGTTAGCGTATACTAACTAATGAAGCAGAGTAATGCAGACCATTTTATTCATTTCATAAGGAAAGAGGTTGATGTTTATGCCATTATCCATGGTAAGGACAGGGGAAGAGAATGTCATCCGCCGCGTCGGGGGAAAGGGAGAGACCAAGCGTTTTTTGGAGAACCTTGGGTTTGTGACCGGCGGGGTCGTCACGGTGATATCAAAGATATCGGGAAACTTGATCGTGAACGTGAAAGATTCGCGCGTGGCGATTGGAAAGGACATGGCAAGCAAGATTCTGGTATAGGTATGAATGATTATTATGATTCACGGGGACTTCACGGTCGTGGCAGGATGACGTCGCAGGGAATCTTGGCGAGACGTTTTGTGATTCTGGCGTGAAGGGCGTGATAAAGGAGGACGAGATGAAGACGTTGAAAGACATTGCCTGCGGGGAGACCGCGAAGGTAGTCAAGCTGACCGGCGAGGGACCGGTGAAAAGAAGGATTATGGACATGGGAATCACCAAGGGGGTGGACGTGTACATGAGAAAGGTGGCACCGCTTGGTGACCCGGTGGAGGTCACGGTACGGGGGTACGAGTTGTCCGTGCGCAAGGCCGATGCGGAGATGATCCTGGTGGAATAGCCGTCGGGCAAACGGGCGCAGCCTGGAAACGAAGTTGGCTACGAGGCATCATCCGTTTGAGCGCGGACATTTTTTTGGACAAGAGTTAGTTATAGCTAATACATATTAGGAGGACAAAACAAAATGGCGGTTAAAATTGCATTGGCGGGAAATCCGAACAGTGGAAAGACCACGTTGTTCAATTCCCTGACGGGGGCAAATCAGTACGTGGGAAACTGGCCGGGTGTCACGGTGGAGAAGAAGGAAGGCAAATTAAAGGGCGACAAGGAAGTCGTCATCATGGACCTTCCGGGAATTTACTCGCTGTCCCCGTATACGTTGGAGGAAGTGGTGGCGAGAAATTATTTGATCAATGAGAGGCCGGACGCGATTTTAAATATTGTCGATGGTACGAACATTGAGCGTAATCTTTATCTGTCAACGCAGCTTTTGGAGTTGGGGATTCCGGTGGTCATCGCCGTGAACATGATGGACGTCGTGCGTAAGAACGGCGACGCGATTCACACGGGAAAGCTGGCGGAAAAGCTGGGGTGCGAGGTCGTGGAAATTTCCGCGTTGAAAGGCGAGGGTGTGGCGGAGGCGGCGCAAAGGGCGGTTTTCGCCGCACAAGCGAAGAACGTGCCGGAGCCGGTTCGTGAGTTCGCGTCCGCGGTGGAAGAGGCAATCGCGAGTGTGGAAAACAAGTTGGGAAATCGAGTGCGGGAGGAGCAAAAACGCTTTTTCGCCATCAAGCTTTTAGAAGGTGACGACAAGATAGCGGCTTTGTTGGACAATCACGTGCCGGACGTGGCGGCAGAAATCGCCGGGCTGGAAGAGGCGATGGATGACGACGCGGAGAGCATCATCACCAACGAGCGGTACGTGTATATTTCCTCAATTATAGGGGAGTGTTGTACGAAAGCGGTGGGCAAGGAAAAAATGACGCTCTCGGACAAGATTGACAAAATCGTGACGCACCGCATTTTGGCTTTACCTATTTTTGCAGCCGTCATGTGGTTGGTGTATTTCGTGTCTGTGACGACGGTGGGCGGCCTCGTTACGGATTGGACGAACGACGTGCTTTTTGGCGAAATTATTCCTCCGGCGGTGGAAGGCTTTTTGACATCCATTGGTTGCGCGGATTGGCTGATGAGCTTGATTTTGGACGGTATTATAGCCGGCGTGGGCGCGGTGCTTGGCTTCGTGCCGCAAATGTTGGTATTGTTCTTGTTCCTGGCATTTTTGGAGGGGTGCGGGTACATGGCGCGTGTGGCGTTCATCATGGATCGCATTTTCCGCAAGTTTGGCCTTTCGGGAAAATCCTTTATCCCGATGCTGATTGGCACGGGCTGTGGGGTTCCGGCCATCATGGCATCCCGCACGATTGAAAATGACCGTGACCGCAAAATGACCATCATGACGACGACGTTCATTCCTTGCAGCGCGAAGCTGCCAATCATCGGCTTGATTGCGGGCGCGCTGTTCGGCGGGGCCTCATGGGTGGCCCCGAGCGCGTACTTCGTGGGAATGGCGGCAATTATCTGCTCGGGCATCATCTTGAAAAAGACGAGGATGTTCGCGGGTGACGTGGCTCCGTTCGTCATGGAACTTCCGGCTTACCATATGCCAACTGTGGGAAGCGTGTTGCGCAGCATGTGGGAGCGTGGTTGGTCTTTCATCAAAAAGGCTGGTACGATTATCTTGTTGTCCACCATCGTTTTGTGGTTCTTGATGACTTATGGCTTTGGCGCGGACGGCTTTGGCGCGGTAGAGCTGGAGGAAAGTCTTCTGGCGACGATTGGCGGGGTGATTGCACCGATTTTCGCTCCGCTTGGCTGGGGTGACTGGAAGATGTCGGTTGCGGCGATGACGGGACTCATTGCAAAAGAAAACGTGGTAGGTACGTTTGGAATCTTGTATGGATTTGCCGAAGTGGCAGAAAACGGGGATGAAATCTGGAGTAATTTGGCGGCGGCCATGACTCCGGTCGCGGCGTATTCCTTCTTGGTGTTCAACTTGCTGTGCGCGCCGTGCTTCGCGGCTATCGGTGCCATCAAGCGTGAGATGAACAACGCGAGGTGGACGTGGTTCGCCATTGGCTGGCAGACGGGGTTGGCGTGGCTTGCATCGCTTTGCATCTACCAGATTGGCACTCTGCTTACCGGGGGCGGGTTTGGAATAGGCGTAATCGTGTCGGTACTTGTAATTGCCTTGTTCGTTTACCTGCTCGTGCGGCCGAATAAGGAAGGCACAACTTTGAAGTTTGCAGGGACGGCGCGCGCGGCACGGCCGGCAAAATGATAGATGGTACTATTCACGGAGCTGTGCGCCCTGCCGCACAGTCCCGTGAATAGTACCTGATAAATTTCTGGTCTTGAAAAGAAATGTGAAAACTGTTACAGTAATAATTGGAAATGTGCTAGAGACGGGCTTTCATGAATCGTAACGATAGTAAAAATAGAATGGAGACAATGAAAGATGGGAACATGGATTGTTGGTTTGGCATTGGCCGTGATTGTCGTCTTGGTCGTCCGGTCGATGATTCGGGATAAGAAGAACGGGAAATCCATCCAGTGCGGTGGAGACTGCAAGTATTGCGGCGGGCACTGCCATCAGGATTTCTCGGAGCCAAAAGAATAGGGAATTATATGATGTCTCGTTGGCAAAGACAAGAATAAAGGACTTGCAATTTGGAAAGATACCAATTTGCAAGTCCTTTGTTTGAGGCGAAATACCCCGCAGTAAGCTAGGGGTATTTCGCCCTCGCGGCAGTCGCCAAGATGATGCAAGCACAAGGTGAATTGCCGCTTGCGGCAAGAGAAGGTGCCTTGGGGCATGACTTTGGCACGTTGCTCGCGGAAATAATTTGTACGAATGATTCGTAGTCATCTGAATACGATGTTCAGGGTTGGCTTTATAATTTTATGCCCTTGAGCAAGTCGCCCAGGTTGGTGCTGATTTTTTCCGCTTTCGGAATCACGACCTTCTCCACCGGGGCTTCTTCCGGTTTTTCTTCCAATGCCTTCATGCTCAGGCTGATTTTTCCGTCCTTGATTGCGATGACCTTCACCTTTACATTGTCACCGACCTTCAACACGTCGGACGGTTGGTTCACGCGCTTGGTGGAAATTTGTGATACATGTACAAGGCCGGACAAATCATCTTCCAACTTGATGAACGCGCCGTAGTTCTGCAAAGTCTCCACGACACCTTCCATCACGGTGCCGACCTTCACGCTGTTAATCTTGTCCTTACGCGCCTGTCTTTCCTTCGCCTTTAAAATGTCTCGGGCGGAGAGAATCAGACGATTCTTTGCCTGGTCAATGTCAATGACCTGCACTTCGATGTCTTTCAAAAGATAAGTTTCCAAATCTTCGATGTAGGATAGAGAAAGCTTGGAGGCCGGGATAAATCCGCGTAAGCCCTCTACCATGGCAATCACGCCGCCGTTTACCACTCCCTCGACCTTGACGGGGAGGATGGTCTTTTCATTCATATATTCGGTCACCCGGTTCCATGGATTGGCATCGTCAAAATGATCCTCATAATCTGCCATGCTTTCCATAGGTTTTGCACTTGCCTCATCCGTTTCTGCAACCGGTTGCGCTGCATTTTCTACGACGGCCGCCTCTTGTGCGGGAGCCTCTTCTTGAGTCGGAGAATCTGCCGCCTTGCAAACCTCTGCCTCCTCTTCTGTGGAAACCGGGGTTTCCGTGGTAGTTGTTACTTCTTCCATTTTCATTTCTTCGCTCATACCTTACACCTCTGACATTCTTCTTTCTGTTTTTGCGCACTGGCACCAACCGAATCGAGATGTGCCAGCCTGCGCGGGCAGAGCAGACGGTCTTTAGAAAATTTTGCCCGTCGGGCTAAGCCCTTTCCGAATATTATAACATCAATGCAGGAAAAAAACAACGAAAAAAAACTAATCATTCAATTCTTCATACATACGTTTTTTTACTTCGCCCTTTACCGGGTAGAATTTTAAAATAACGGATGCAATAATGTTCAAAGCCGCCGGTGCGAGTGAGAGCACGATTACGAACCAGATGAGCATGGACGGAATCGCTGCCAAATCTCCAATATAAGTGTCGGTCACGGAATCCACCTTGTAACCGATGACAATCAATATTACGCCGACCAGCGCGGAGGAGAGGGCACTTTGTGCCTTGCTCAGGAAATTGCTGACGGCCTGGCAGAGGCCGCTTACTTCCTTTTTCGTCTTCCACATGCCGTAGTCCATCGTTTCCGAGTCGAGAACCCCGCCCGGGACGAATCCAAGCCCCATCGTAAACATGACGATAAAGAGCAGGATGAAAAACATGGTTGGCGACAAGATTCCCAGTATGTAGCACAAGAACATGGCGATTTCGGCAACCGCACAAGACATCATGGAAAATATGGAAAAATCAACCGGTTCTTTAAAAAACCTTTTCATCATCCACGGGGAAACAATGGCTGCCAGCATGAAGGGCAACATTTGCATCGCACCCATAATCATCGTATAGGTGGCAAATTTTTGTGAATCTACGGCGCCGGTCGTCAAATCCGCACAGTACGCCCATTTGATATAGTAGGTCGTGGTGGCGAAAACCAGGGTCCATACAAAGCCGGAGAACAATCCGGACACCTTTGTGACGAGCAGCGCCTTATTTGTTTTAAACATGTTCACGATATCTTTTACGGTAATCGCCGTTTCGTTTTTTTCTTCCGAGGCGTGCTTGCCTTCTTTCACGCATGCAGTTCCCAATAAAGAAACCAGAGCCGCGGGAATTACGATGATCAAGGTCATATAGGCAAAAGAATCGTGCATGTTTCCGACTTTTGTATTTAATCCCTCCACCATGGCAAGGAAAAATGCAAAGGGTATAGAAATTAACATGCCGAATACGCGGGGGTAAACCATCAATTTGGCTCTGGCATCGGCATCGGATGTCAATGTTCGAAGCAACGGTCTTTCTGCATAGAAGGACGCGCCGATATCGTACAATAAGTAGAAGAAAATAACCCATACGACAATCGCGACGGGACTTTTCGTTACCGCGCCCGGCATTGCGAACAAGCATATGACAGAAACGGCGGAAAGCACCGTGCTGATAAAAATAAAAGGTTTATATTTGCCGAATTTTGTCGGTTTGGCACTGTCCATAATCCAACCTTGAATCGGGTCGTCCACCGCGTCAATGACCCTTCCCAAAAGCAACAGTACGGTGCCGAGCGTCACGGCCAGTGCTCCGATGCCGGAATAGTCCGTCAAATACAGCATGAATAAGCTGGTCATAAAAGAGGCACACCCCTGATTGATCCAGCACATGGTTGAAAACCCGAATTTTGTCTTGGCATCCAATGGATACGCGTGTTTTGTTCCTTTTTTCATCCTCATTCCTCCAGTGTATCACTTGTTTTCTTTTTATTTTAACTGCTTCTGATTTATAAGGATTATTGTTTTCTTCCAAGTTATTGCATTTTTCTTAGATGTTTGTTACACTGTACCATAGGAAAAGAGGTGGGGATCATGCAGTTGGAAACGTTAAAGGCGCATTGCTTCTATTTATACAGCGCCTTACATATCCCTATATATATCCTTGAGGGCAGGGGCGGAAACGACGCGGCTCGCCATGTCATAATCGAGGCGTTTCCGGAGCAGGAGGCGTGCTGTCATCCGTTGGAAATCTTAAAGCGGATTCATTTTCCGGACGAAAGGAACGTGTTGTTTCTTACTTCGTCTTTCTCGGCAGGATTTGGCATCATCCGTATCATGGATTCTAAGTATACGCTGATGGTGGGTCCGCAGTTCGCCGTACCGTTTTCGAATCCGGTCTATCTGGAAATAAGTAAAAAATATTCCTTTGACGCGGAGCAGAAAGGATTGATATACGCTTTTTTTAACGGGATTCCGGTGGCCTCTTCCCTGGCCTTGAAGCAAACGCTGAGAATGATGCACCATTTTTTGAATCCGGGGCTTGACGAAGAGATTGTTGACGTGTTTGACGAGGAAGAGACCGATAGGCTGAGAAAGAACCAGTACGGCGAATATTATGAGATGCAGGAAGGCGGCTACCACAACAATTCAATGGCAGTGGAACGGGAGGTTTGCAAAATCGTCGAGCAGGGAGATGTCGCGGCATTTACCAAATTTGTGCGAAACGTGCCCTATCTGTCGGTCGGGATTACGTCTTCGTCACCCCTGCGGCAAAAGAAGAATCTTGCCATCATCTCCATCGCGGTACTTGCCAGGGCGGCGATACGGGGCGGGATGGATGAAAATGCGGCACTTTTATTGTCAGATAATTATATCCGGCATGTGGAAAATAGTTTTACGGACAAACAAATAGACAGCATCCAGATTGATATGTTCTCCCGGTTTGTGCATGTGGTTTCGGATATTCGTGCGGAAAAGGAAGAGAGCCACACGATGGAAACGGTGGTTCAATATGTGCGCGAGCATGTGAACCGGCCGGTGACGGTGCGGCTGGTTGCGGCTCGTTTTGGATTTAATCCGGATTATCTGTCCCACAAATTTAAAAGCGGGATGGGGATTGGATTAAAGTTGTTTATCAAAAGGACAAAGTTGGAGGAAGCCGCGCGGCTATTGCAATATACGAACCAAAATATTCTGGAAATCAGTAACTATCTTTGCTTTTCCAGCCAGAGCAATTTTCAAAATGCGTTTAAGCAGCAGTATCGTCTTACGCCGAAGCAATATCGGGAGACGATAAGGCGGGACATAAAGGAAATCAGGGAAATCAAGGGAATCAAGGGGGCGGAGCCGTCAGGGGGCGGCAATGGTTCACCGAGTGGAAATGGAGGATGTCATGGAGCAAACAATGAATAAGAGAAAGATTTACGTGGTAGGCCACAAGAACCCGGACACGGACTCCGTTTGCTCGGCAATCGTGTACGCGAGCTTGAAAAGCAAGCTGACGGGGCAGACGCACGTGGCGAGGCGGGCAGGTCAGTTGAACGAGGAGACACAGTACATATTGGAGCATTTTGGCGTGAAGGCGCCGCCGCTTTTATTGGACTTGCGCGTACAAGTGAAGGACGTGGAGCTGCGGAAAACGGAAGGGCTCAAAGGCTCGGAGTCCATCAAGACGGCGTGGTCCATCATGCGGGAGCAGAACTTGAAGGCGTTGCCCGTGACCCGGGACGAGAAGCTGGAGGGGATGATCACGGTCGGCGACATCGCGACTTCTTACATGGACGTATACGACAGCGACATTTTGTCGAGGGCGCGCACCCAGTACCGTAATATCGCGACCACGATTGACGGCCAGGTGATTGCCGGGAACGAACACGGGTATCTGCTAAGCGGGAAAGTGGCCATCGTTGCCTCGAGCCGCCCGTTGATGTCGGAATTCATCGAGCAGGACGACCTCGTGATTTTGGGCGACCGCGTGGAGGCGCAGCAGTTGGCGGTGGATTTGAACGTAAGCTGCATGGTGGTGTGCGGGGACGCCCCCATTTCCGAGGAAATATTGGAGCAGGCGAAGGAAAAGGAAATCGTTGTCATCATTTCCCCGCATGATACATTTACCGTGGCGAGGCTCATTAACCAAAGCATTCCCGTCCGTCATTTCATGACGAAGGAGAATATCGTTTCTTTTAAGATGAAGGATTACGTGGACGACGTCAAGGAGGTGATGGCGCGCAAGAAGTTCCGCGATTTCCCGGTGTTGGACAACAAGGGGAACTTCCTTGGATTTTTGACACGCAGGCGGTTGCTAAACAGCCGCAAAAAGCAAGTGATACTGGTTGACCACAATGAAAAGAATCAGGCCGTGGACGGAATTGAGCAGGCCGACGTGCTGGAGATTATCGACCATCACCGTTTAAGCAGCATCGAGACGATGGGGCCGGTGTTCTTTCGAAACCAGCCGGTGGGGTGCACGGCGACGATTATTTACCAGATGTATGAGGAAAACCAGGTGGAGATCGAGCCGGTCATGGCGGGGCTTTTGTGCGCGGCAATCATTTCCGACACGCTTTTGTTCCGTTCGCCGACTTGCACGCCGCTTGACGTGGCCACGGCAACCAGCCTGGCAGAAATCGCGGCGATTGACATGGAAAGCCTCGCGCAGGCGATGTTCAAGGCGGGGAGCAATTTGAAAGGCAAGAGCGCGGAGGATATCTGTTTCCTTGACTTTAAGCAGTTTACGGTCGGTGAGACGGTGTTCGGGGTCGGGCAGGTAAGTTCGATGAGCAAGGATGAATTGTCAGAAATCAAGGAAAAGCTTATGCCGCAGTTGGAAAAGATTCGAAAGAACCATCGGCTGAACATGATTTTCTTCATGCTGACGCACATCCTCGAGGAATCGACGGAGTTGCTTTGCGTCGGGCCGGAGGCGAGAGAGAAAGCCGTGGCCGCGTTCGACCTTGCGTTCGACACAAAGGAGATACATTTAAAGGGCGTAGTGTCGAGGAAGAAACAACTCGTGCCGGCCATGGTGGAGGCGTTGCAGCAATGAGGGAAATGACGCGCGGCGGGCATGATAGAGAGGTTTGTAAAAGTTGTGAAATGGAGGCGTCATGGCGATGGGCAAGCGAGTTTGGAAACCGGGGAACATGCTTTACCCGCTTCCGGCGGTGCTAGTGAGCGTGGGAGACAAATGTGGCAGGACGAACATATTGACGGTGGCGTGGACCGGGACAATCTGCACGAATCCGGCGATGGTATACATATCGGTGCGGCCGGAGCGCCATTCTTACCCGATGCTGATTGAGAGCGGGGAGTTCGTCATCAATTTGACGACGGAGCGGCTTGCCCGCGCCACGGACTATTGCGGGGTGCGTTCCGGGCGGGACGTGGACAAATGGAAGGAAATGAATTTGCATGCGGGCAAGAGCGTGTCTCTTATGTATGCGCCAATCATTGAGGAATCGCCGGTCAATATCGAATGCAGGGTGACGGAGGTCAAGGAGCTGGGAAGCCACCACATGTTTTTGGCCGAGGTGGGAGCGGTGCAGGTGGAAGAGACATATTTTGACGAGAATGACAAGTTCGAACTGAACAAAAGCGGGCTTTTGGCTTATTCCCATGGGGAATACTTTGGGCTGGGGAAGAGATTGGGAAACTTTGGATACAGCGTGAAAAAGAAGAAAAAGAGAGCGAAAAGGTAGCCCGTGTGGCACCAGACCAAAAGCCTCTGCATGGATCGCCAAGCAGAGGCTTTTGAATTGGCACTACCAAAGATTTGTCCTCGGCCTTATGGCCGGCTATTCATTCATGATTCATTGTGCTGGCGAATAGTTTCTAATGTTACGTGTACCGCTTGATGGTTTCTTTTAAAACGTATTTTTTGTCACTGTATCGGTCGGTCAAGTATTGGTTCGCCTTGTGCTCCAATTCATCCGCAAGCGGCTTTAGCGTAATTTCCTCTCCGTATTTGCGGCTTAATGCCCGTTCCAGCAGATAGTCGCAGACATGCGGGTTCTTGGGCAGGAGCGGCCCGTGCAGGTAAGTGGCAATCACGTTTTTATATACCACGCCCTCGTAGCCGGACTTGCCCGTGTTTCCCAATCCGAAAAAGACTTTCCCGAACGGGGTATGATTGCCGATGTAGGTGCGCCCGCCATGATTTTCAAAGCCGACGACGGGGGTCGCAAAAAGCGGGCTGTGCAGGATGATGTTGCGGATGAGCCGTTTTGGCTGCCATTCGGTGGTGACGTCAAGGATGCCAAGCCCCTCGATGGTCTTTTTATCGGTCTTGTAATAGTTGCCGAGCAATTGATAGCCGCCGCATACCGCGAGCACCACGCCGCCATCCTCGACATAGGCCTTGAAGTCGTCTTTGATTTCCTTTAAATATTCACAGACCAGTTCCTGCTCCCGGTCGGAGCCGCCGCCCAAAAGTACGACGTCCAGCTTGGAAAAGTCAATTTCGTCCCCGGAAAGGAATGGCAGCACTTTGGCCTCGATTCCCCGCCATTCCAGTCTCTTGCAAAGACACTGGATGTTTCCGCGGTCGCCATATAAGTTCAAGAGGTCTGGATATAAATGTCCAATCGTCAGTTTCATAAGCCGCTCCTTTCCGCTCGGGATTCTTTCTCTAGCGCGCCAAGCAGGTGGTTCGTGCGGTAGAGCCCGGAATAATTCACGATGACGTACAAATTTTTCGTGCCGTTTTTCGTCAGGTCAAGAATCGAGGCGCGCAGGTCATCCGTGGAATCACAAAAAATGTCCTCGTATTTCAATCGCAGACCCATGTCATACTTCCTGGTTCCGGTCGTGAGAATCACTTTCGCGTTCGCGTCGGCCAGATATTGGAAGTCCACGTCCCAGAGCCAGGAAATGTCCTCGCCGTCCTGATAGGTGTCGTTAATCTGGATGATGACGTCCTTTGGCTTTGCGTCCTTTAGCACGAGCGAGATTTTCTGCTGGAAGCCGATGGGGTTCTTGGCCAGGTGAAGCTGCACGCGGGCACCGTTTATCGTGAAAATGCTTTCGCGGTTGTTTCCATAATCAAAATGCTCGATGGTGTCCTTGAAACCGGACGTGTCCGCATTAAGCGCCTTTAGCGCGGCATAAGCGGACAACGTGTTGTACACGTTGTAGGGCGAACGGGCCGACGAATGGATGGCGACGTTGTCGATGGAAAAGTCATACACCCCGTCCTGGAACAAAATGTCCGAGGCCGTATAATCCGGGGTAGGATGTGAAAGCCCGCAATTTGGACAATGGTAAATGCCAAGTTGTCCGTAATGGAAAAATTCGTATTCCAATTTCTTCCCGCAATGGCGGCAGAAAATGCTTTCACGGATTTCCGAGCGGGAAAAGTCGTCAAAAATTTGTTCGCTGATGCCGTAGGTGACGTACGGGTTTTCGCCTTCCGTCGCCAGCGTGTAGGAGAGCACGTCGTCGCAGTTGATGACGGCCTTCGTCTTTGGCACGCTGTGAATGGCCGTCTTTACCAAATTGTACGTGATGTCGACTTCCCCGAAACGGTCAAGCTGGTCGCGGGAGATGTTCGTCAAAAGCACGCAGTCAGGTGAAAGTTGCGGCAACACGCGCACGGAGGCAATCTCGTCCACCTCGATGCATGCATAATCCGCATGTAAAAGCCCGTGCTTGTCCGTCGAAAGGACGAAGGCAGAGATGATGCCGTTTAGCATGTTCGCGCCGGTACGGTTGATGATGACGGCGTGCCCCGCGTCCTCCAAGACCTTGCACAACAAGCTGTTGGTCGTCGTCTTCCCGTTCGTCCCCATCGTGGCGATTGTCTTTTTGCCGACCTGGGCGGACATCTCGTTAAGAATTTTCGGGTCAATTAGCCGCGCGACCAACCCGGGGAGCGTGACGCCGCTTCCCATGTGCAGTTTCTTGATGGCGGCGCTGGTGAATTTGGCCGCGGAAACGGCCAGTTTGCTTCGTAATCTCATGGTATCCTCACTTGTTTTATCTTTTATCTTGTACTATTATAAGGGAAAAGATACCAGAAAACAAGGCTAAAATTGGCCGCGTATTTTTGCCGGCGTCACTCCCCCACGTCATTTCCGGTCAGCTCGTCCAGACTGATTCCATATATACGGGATAATTCCATCAGAATATATATGTCGGGCGTGTTTTTCCCGCGCTCGTACGCAGACAAGGTTTGTCTTTGTATGTATAATTTTTGCGCGACATAAGTTTGGCTCATGTTTTTTTCCATGCGCAGCCTGCGCAGGTTTTTCCCAATCGTATTGCCTAGCATGAAAAGTCACCTCCGTCTATTCTGTTATCCGTTATTTTACCATCCGCATATGTATGAAAAATACTTCCTATTCGCATAATCAACACGCATACCTGAAAAATGAGTATGACTGTACCTGATAGTTGGATAGCACAAACGAAGAATATTTTATAAAATAAAAACAAAGGATATTTTGTGGGAAATAAGATGTTTGTGAGGTGGACGTTTGTGCAGAATCGAGTGAGGGAGCTCCGAAAAGAATATAAATTGAAGCAGGAAGAGCTTGCCGCGAAGATTAACGTGTCTCAGCAGACAATCAGCCGTATTGAAAAAGAGGAGAATTCTCTTCCGGCAGACACCTTGGTGGATTTGGCAAAATATTTCGACGTGTCGGTGGATTACATTTTATATCTGTCGGATTTTCGGAAGACGAACGAATACGTGATTGAGTTTAACCGCATGATGGAGGAAAATTATGAGCTGTGCCGGCTGTATGGCCGTCTGGATAAGGCGCAGCAGGAGTTAATCATGAGGATGGCGGAGGAACTGGCGGGAAAGGTGGAAAAGAACCCCATGTGAGGGTTCTTTTTTTATGTCATAGGAAACTTCGTTCCCTATGACACAAAACCCTCCGGGGGATGCGCACTTCGCGCCTAAGGAAAATGGCTGCTAACGCAGCCGCGCTCCGGCGCGAGAGTCCGGCAAGCCAGATTCTTTGTTCTTTTAGTAAGAAACTTCGTTTCTGCCGTGAACGTGTGGACGGTGAAAAATTTTAGAATCATTGCCGTCATTTTGTGGTATACTTTTCTAAAAGGTATCAACCATGAAAGGAGAGAATGTCATGCTGGAGAAACTGGATTTGTCAAAACAAATGTCGAAAGAAGAGTTCAAATTGAAAATGCCGCCGCTTCAGTCCCGTCTTGGCGAACTGCAGAGGCAGTGCAGGGAATTGAAGGTGCCCGTCATGATCGCGTTCGAGGGGTTCGACGCGGCCGGAAAGGGATTCCATATCGGGCGGCTGATTCAAAGCCTTGACCCACGGGGATTTTCCGTTTATACCATGCAGGAGGAGACAAAGGAGGAGCGGATGTATCCTTTTTTGTGGCGTTTTTGGACGAAGACTCCGGCCGGGGGGCGGATTGCCATTTATGACGGGAGCTGGTATAGGAAGGTATTGACGGAACGTTTCGAGAAAAACACGAAGAAATCGAAGCTTTCCGAACAATACGAGTCCATTCGTACCTTTGAACGGCAGCTGTCGGATGACGGGACGGTCATCATAAAACTATTGCTCGTCATTGACAAGAAAGAGCAGAAGAAACGTTTTCGAAAGCTTGGGGAGAACAAGGAGACGGCATGGAGGGTGGACAAGGGGGATCTGGAGCGTAACGCCCATTATGGAACATATCGTTGCATGATGGAGGAGATGCTTTTGAAAACCGATGATACTTATGCCCCGTGGACGCTCGTGGAAGCGATGGACAAGCGATATGCCACGGTGAAAATTTACGAGCGGGTCATTGCCGTGTTGGAAGAGGCGGTTTTGAACGTGGCGAGGCGGCAGCAGGAAAACGAGGGGGCCGCGAAAGCCGGCGAGACGGTGACGCAAAAGGACGTGCAAGCCGAGGATGGAAAATACGGAAAGGACGTTCTTGCGCAAGTTGACTTGACGTTGGCTTGCCCGAAAAAGGAATATCAGAAGGAATTGAAAAAATTGCAGAAAAAGATGGAACTTTTGCACGGGGAATTGTATCGCAGGCGGATTCCGCTCGTGATTGGCTTTGAAGGCTGGGACGCGGGAGGGAAGGGCGGCGCCATCAAACGCCTGACGGAAAAAATGGATCCGCGGGGGTTTGCGGTGATTCCGGTGGCTTCGCCGAGCACGCTGGAAAAATCGCATCATTATCTATGGAGGTTTTGGAACTCCATGCCCAAGGACGGGCACATTGCCATTTTTGACCGCACGTGGTACGGGCGAGTCATGGTGGAACGGATAGAGGGATTTTGTACGACGGCGGAATGGCAGCGGGCGTATAAGGAAATTCGGGAGATGGAGAAGGAACTTGCCGACCATGGGGCAATCGTCCTGAAATTCTGGATGCACATTGACAAGGAGGAGCAGGAAAAACGGTTCCGGGAGCGCATGGAAAATCCGCAGAAACAGTGGAAAATCACGGCTGAGGACTGGCGCAACCGGGAAAAATGGGAGCAGTATGAAAGCGCGGTCTGCGAGATGCTTGACCAGACTTCCACGGAATATGCCCCATGGGTCATCGTGGAGGGCAACGACAAGTATCATGCCAGGCTTAAAGTGCTAAGGACGGTGACGGACGCGATAGAGGAACGGTTGAAAAAATGAAAAAATTTCAAAAATAGAAAGGAAATCATAAAGTTTTGTCGAATATAAATACTAGGAAGCCAAAATAGGGGGTGCTTCATGTATTATCCAGACGAGTTGATTGAGGAAATCAGGGTAAAAAATGATATCGTGGATGTTATCTCGGGGTACGTGCGCTTGCAGAAAAAGGGAAGTTCCCATTTCGGGCTCTGCCCGTTCCATAATGAAAAGTCCCCCTCTTTTTCCGTCAGCAGGGCGAAGCAAATGTATTACTGTTTTGGGTGCGGTGCGGGGGGGAACGTCATCACGTTCTTGATGGAATATGAAAACTATACGTTCCAGGAAGCCGTACAGGCACTCGCACAGCGTGCAGGAGTGGAACTTCCCAAGATGGAATACACGAAAGAGGCGAGGGAAAAGGCAAACCTGAAAGCCACGTTGTTGGAAATCAACAAGGCGGCGGCACAGTATTTCTACGTGCAGCTAAAGTCCGCGTCAGGGCGGACCGCGTACGACTATTTGACGGGACGAGGGCTGTCAGAGGGGACGATCAAGGCCTTCGGACTGGGATATTCCAACAAGTATAGCGACGATTTGTACCGTTACTTGCGAAACAAGGGGTATGCGGAGGATTTGATACGTCAGGCGGGACTAATCAGCACGGATGAAAAACACGGCGTATATGACAAGTTTTGGAATCGGGTCATGTTTCCCATCATGGACGCGAACAGCCGGGTGATTGGGTTTGGCGGAAGGGTAATGGGGGACGCGAAGCCGAAGTACCTGAATTCGCCGGAGACGCTCGTTTTTGACAAGAGCCGTAACCTTTACGGGCTGCACAAGGCAAGAAGCTCGCGAAAATCATATTTTTTGTTGTGCGAGGGCTATATGGACGTGATTTCCATGCATCAGGCCGGTTTTACAAACGCGGTCGCATCGTTGGGAACCGCTTTCACGGCGGGACATGCCTCTTTAATTAAACGTTACGTGCAGGAGGTGTACCTGGTATATGACAGCGACGAGGCCGGCACGAAGGCCGCGCTTCGGGCGACTCCCATTTTGAAGGCGGCTGGTATTTCGGCAAAGGTCATCCGCATGGATCCGTACAAGGATCCGGACGAATTCATCAAAAATCTGGGAGCCGAGGAGTTTGAAAAGCGGATTGGCAGCGCGCGCAACGGATTCATGTTCGGGCTTGAAATCCTGGAAAAGGATTATCGTATGGATTCGCCGGAGGGGAAGACGGCGTTCTTTCAGGAGGCTGCCAAGAGGCTTACGCAGTTCGAGGACGAGCTTGAGCGCGACAATTACATAGAGGCGGTGGCGAGGGCTTACCACGTAAGCGCCGAGAACTTGCGAAAACTTGTCACAAAGGAGGCGGTTCGGGCGGGGATGGCGGGGCCGGTGATTCGTCCCAAGGTCGCCGGGGAAAAGAAGGAAGAGAAAGAGGATGGGAGAAAGACGGCGCAAAAGGTTCTTTTGACATGGATGATTGACGACGCGCGCGTGTTTCAACTGGTCCGCGGCCTCATCACGCCGGAAGATTTTACTGAGGCCTTGTACAAGAAGGTCGCACAGATGCTTTATAGCCAATACGAAAGCGGAAAGTTGAATCCGGCGCAGATTTTGAATCATTTTCAAGAGGAAGAGGAACATAGGGAAGCCGCGTCCTTGTTCCATACGAGGATTCGTGAGCTTACGACCGGGCAAGAGAAGGAACGCGCCTTGAAGGAAACCATTTGGCGGGTAAAGGAAAACAGCATTGATACCCGTTTGAAGGAGTTGCACCCGACGGACATGGCGGGACTGCAGCGGCTGACGAATGAGAAGAGAAACCTCCCGGAGATTGAGAAACTGCATATTTCTTTTAATAAAAGGATAAAATAAAACAGGATGTCTGCTTGCGCAGCCGACATGGGAAGGAAGGACACATGGAAGAAAATAGCACACAGAAGTTTATGGAGCGCTTGAAGGAACTGGTCGCACTGAGCAAAAAGAAAAAAGGGATTCTCGAACTGCAGGAGATTAATGACTTTTTTCATGACATGGAACTTAGCCCGGAACAGATGGAGCATGTTTTTGATTATCTGGAGAGCAACAACGTGGACGTGTTGCGAATAAGCCCGGGACAAGAGACGGACGTGGAACTGGATTTGGGACTTGACCTGGACGTCGTTGACATGGACATGGATGCCATTCTCGCGGAAGAGGAAGAGGTTGACGTGGAAAATATTGACCTTTCCGTTCCAGACGGCGTGAGCCTCGAGGATCCGGTTCGCATGTACCTGAAAGAAATCGGCAAGGTGCCGCTTTTGAGCGCGGACAGGGAAATCGAGCTGGCGCAGAGGATGGAGGACGGGGACGAGGACGCAAAGAAGGAATTGGCGGAGGCGAACCTGCGCCTGGTGGTCAGCATTGCCAAACGTTATGTCGGCCGCGGCATGTTGTTCCTCGACCTGATTCAGGAAGGAAACCTCGGGCTTATCAAGGCCGTGGAAAAGTTTGATTACCACAAGGGCTATAAGTTTAGCACTTATGCGACCTGGTGGATCCGCCAGGCGATCACGAGGGCGATTGCCGACCAGGCGAGGACCATCCGAATTCCGGTGCACATGGTGGAGACCATCAACAAACTGATCCGTGTGTCGAGACAGCTTTTGCAGGAACTGGGGCGTGAACCCACGCCGGAGGAAATCGCGGAGGAGTTGGACATGCCGGTAGAGCGCGTGCGTGAGATTTTGAAGATTTCCCAGGAGCCGGTCTCTTTAGAAACGCCAATCGGCGAGGAGGAGGACAGCCATCTGGGAGACTTTATTCAAGACGACAACGTGCCGGTACCGGCGGAGGCGGCCGCGCAAACGCTTTTAAAGGAGCAGCTTGACGAGGTGCTTGGCACTTTGACGGAGCGTGAGCAGAAGGTGCTGCGCCTACGTTTTGGCATGAATGACGGGCGTGCGCGCACCTTGGAAGAGGTAGGCAAGGAGTTTGACGTCACGAGGGAGCGTATCCGCCAGATTGAGGCGAAGGCGCTGCGCAAGCTGCGCCATCCGAGCCGCAGCCGCAAGTTGCGGGACTACTTGGACTAAAAAGCTACGATTCACGGTCGGATAGAAAGGAGCAAGTCGGCTCGCAGGCTTGCCTGCAAGAGGCCGCTTGGTCCTTTCTATCTGGCTGGAGTCAGCCGGCTTTTTGGTCGGGACGAAGGGGGTAAGTGATGGAACTTTCAAAAAGGCTTGAAGCCGTGGCCTCCTTGGTGGACGAGGGCGCGATTGTCGCGGACATAGGCACTGACCATGCTTATGTTCCGATTGACTTGGTACGCCGCGGGATTGTTTCTTGCGCCATCGCCATGGACGTAAATGAAGGGCCGCTAAAGCGGGCGGCGCGGCATGTACGCGCCGCGGGATTGGGAGATAAAATCGAACTGCGGTTGTCCGACGGTTTGGGAGCGTTACTTCCGAAAGAGGCGGATTGCGTGATATTGGCGGGCATGGGCGGCGGCTTGGTGATGCGGATATTAAAGGCGCACATGGATGTGACGCGCAGCTTGAAGAGTTGCGTTTTGCAGCCGCAGTCGGAAATTGCGAAGGTAAGGGCCTTTCTGTTGGAGGAAGGTTTTTTCATTATGGACGAGCAAATGATCTATGAGGAAGGGAAATATTATCCAATGATGAAGGCGCTTCCACCAGGGAAAACGTATGTGGACGAAAGGGCGCGGGATGGACAAGGGCCGTGGGACGAGGTGCAGCTTCGTTATGGGAAGCTCTTGCTCGAGAATCGGCATCCGGTGCTGAAGGAACTTTTAGAGCGCGACTTATCCCTTTCAAAACGGATTCTGCAAGGGTTGCCGGTGGACGGCGGGGAGCGCGTGGAGAAGCGGCGTGCGGAACTGTCCGTGGAACTCGGCTATGTCCGGGAAGGGTTGGCATATTATGAAAAGGGTTATTTGACGGACGGATTCGCTCCCATGAAGACAAGGGAGCTTGAAACGTGAATGAAAATGTGAGGAATCGCCATGGAATATAAGGACGGTACGAGTTGCAAGGAAATTATGGATTTGATTGAAAAGGATTACCCGCCATGCGCGGCCCTTTCGTTTGACAACGTGGGGTTGTTGGTCGGGCGGAAGTCAAAAAAGGTGAGGCGAATATATTTGGCATTAGACGCGACCGAGGAAGTGATCGAGCATGCGGCCGCATGGGATGCGGACATGTTAATCACGCATCATCCGTTGATTTTCACGCCGCTAAAGAGCGTCACGCAAGAAGACTTCATTGGCAGAAGAATCATGGAGCTGGTTCGCCATGATATTTCCTATTATGCGATGCACACGAATTATGACGTGCTGGGGATGGCGGGGCTGGCGGCACGGAAACTGAACTTGCAAAAGGCGTGCCCGCTTGACGTGACGATGGAGCTTTGCGGGCGGGAAGAGGGCATCGGCAGAATCGGCGTATTGCCCCGGAAGATGGCGTTGCGTGAATGTTGCGAATATGTCAAGAACCGTCTTGGCCTTGAGACGGTGAACGTGTTTGGCGATATGGACATGCCCGTGGAATGTCTGGCCGTTTCTCCCGGGTCGGGCAAAGGTGCCATTTGCCCCGCCTTGGAAAGGGGCGCGAAAGTTCTGGTGTGCGGGGATATCGGCCATCACGAGGGAATCGACGCGTGGGCGCAGGGGTTGGCAATTATCGATGCAGGCCATTACGGGACGGAATACATGTTTTTGGAGGACATGGAACAGTACTTGCGTGAACGGCTGGGCGACGTGGACGTCGCGGCGGAGCCGGTGCGTTTCCCGTGCCGGGTGGTGTGAAACGTATCATAGGAAATAGAAACATATATAAAATACAGAGAAAAAAGAAATGGAAGAGAGGCGTTTACATGGTGGAACGGTATTATCAAGTGAAGGTAGGAAGCATCGAAAAGTCTTATAAGGAAGGAACTACATATCAAGAAATCGCCGAGGATTTCCAGCATATGTATGAGCACCGTATCGTGCTGGTGTTCGTCAACCAGTTTCGCTTGCAGGAGCTTACCAAGCGTTTGAAGCAGGACAGCCAGTTGGAATTTATCACGATCGCGGACAAGATTGGACATGACACGTACAAGAGAAGCCTTTGTTTTTTGCTGGTCAAGGCGGTGCACGACGTGGGCGGCCACGACAAGGTGGAGCGCGTACGCATTCATTTTTCCGTCAGCAAAGGAGTGTTCTGCACGATGGAGGGGGACGTCGAACTGTCGGAGGCGTTTCTGTCGGACGTGGAGAAACGGATGCGGCAGCTTGCGGGGGAGCGGATTCCCATCAAGAAGCGTTCCGTGAACACGAACGAGGCCGTCAGGCAGTTTGGCGAACACAAGATGTATGACAAGGAGCGGTTGTTCAGTTACCGCCGGGTGTCCAAAGTCAATATCTACAGCATCAACGAGTTCGAGGATTATTATTATGGCTACATGGTTCCCGACACCGGTTATTTGCAGTGGTTTTCCCTGCATCTGTTTGAAGGCGGGTTCGTCCTGCAGATGCCTACCGTGAAGGCTCCCGAGGAGGTGCCGCCGTTTATGCCGCAAAAGAAGCTGTTCGGGGTCTTAAAAGAGACCGTCGAGTGGGGTGACATGCAGGGGATTGACACCGTGGGTGCGCTGAACGAGCGGGTGACGAAACAAAACATGTTGGAAGCAGTCTTGGTGGAGGAAGCCTATCAGGGGCGAAAAATCGCCGGGATTGCCAGACAGATTGCCGAGCGTAAGAACGTGAAGTTCATCTTGATAGCCGGCCCGTCCTCGTCGGGAAAGACGACGTTCAGCCATCGTCTTTCCATCCAGCTACGGGTGAACGGCATGGTTCCGCACCCGATTGCCGTGGACAATTTTTATGTGGATCGGGAGAATACGCCAAAGGACAAGGACGGGAATTATGATTTTGAATGTTTGGAGGCGATTGACGTCAAGGAGTTTAACAAGGACTTGCGCGCGTTGCTAAACGGCGAGGAAGTATATCTGCCGATTTTCAATTTTAAGACCGGAAAGCGGGAGTATGCTACGACTCCGAAACGGCTGGGGGAGAACGACGTGCTGGTCATAGAGGGCATTCATTGTTTGAATCCCAGGTTGACGGCGGAATTGAGTGACGAGAACAAGTTCAAAATTTACATCAGCGCCCTGACGCAGTTAAACGTTGACGAACACAATCGAATTCCGACCACGGACGGACGGCTGATCCGGAGGATCGTGCGGGATGCAAGGAGCCGGGGGACGTCGGCCCAGAACACGATTGCCATGTGGCATCGGGTGCGAAGAGGCGAAGAGGAAAACATTTTCCCATACCAAGAGGAGGCGGACGTGATGTTCAATTCCTCGTTGGCTTACGAGTTGGCGGTATTGAAGCAGTATGTGGAACCGTTGCTTTTCGGCGTGGAGAAGGAGAGCGCGGAGTATGCGGAGGCCAAGCGTCTTTTGAAATTTTTTGACTATTTTGTCGGGATTGGCAGCGAGTGCGTGCCGATGAATTCACTGCTCAGGGAGTTTATCGGCGGGGGATGCTTTCAGATATAAAGGGAATGTTCTTCATGTAAAGACTTCGAAGTGAATTTTCGAAGTCTTTTTTTCTAGTCTTTTTGTTACTTTTCACGGGGTGGGGAAATAAAATAAATAGAACGCTGTGGTTTGGATA
>CAOKHZ010000043.1 GCA_948468385.1 uncultured Faecalicatena sp.
CCCACAAGAGTCCCTTATTATCGTGTCTTATTTCCCCACCCCGTGAAAAGTAACACTGTGACATTTGGACGGACAAATTTCTTAAATTTCCTATTGTAATTTGGTGTCGGTTTGTGTTATAATGCACCCATGGGGCATTAGCGCAGTTGGGAGCGCGCCACACTGGCAGTGTGGAGGTCACGGGTTCAAGTCCCGTATGCTCCATTTTTTGATGCCTTGTTTTAAAGGGGTGACGCCAGTTACGACCCGTGCCATGTTGGCGTGAATCGTGACAATTGTCTCGTTGGCATGCCATCATTTGATTATAGGTTAGAGGAAAAGGGTAAGTGGATATACATGGGAAGGGATAAAGCATGGAGAAGACGGGGTTGCCGATAGGATTTGTCGTAAAGCAGATTAACAATCTTTATGAAAAGGACCTCAATGAAAAATTAAAGAAGCTAGGCATCACTTCCTCGCAGTGCGCGGTTTTGAATTATCTGTTCCACACCAATAAGGACGAGGTAAACCAACGGGACGTGGAGCGGGCGTTGAGCTTGAAGAATCCAACGGTGACGGGAATCCTGAAACGTCTTGACGAGAAAGGGTTCGTCCTTTGCGTTCCCAACGCGAAGGACAAGCGGAGAAAGAATATTTACCTAACGGAAAAGGCGTACGACATTCAACGGCGCATGGAGCTTGATAGGCGCAAGCTCGACAAGCAGTTGACGCGCGGGATGACGAAGAGGGAGGTTGCCTCGCTGGCTCGCGGGCTTAGAAAGGTGTTACACAACATCGCCGAGCCGTGAATGACGTGAGACACGGGTAAGAAAGTCAGGTTGCCACCAAGCGTGGAGAAAGGACGGGGGTATGAGCTATGCGGACAAGGTATTCATAGACATGTGCCGTGACATTGTCGAAAACGGTACCAGCACGGAGGGGGAGAAGGTACGCCCGGTCTGGGAGGATGGGACGAGTGCCTATACGATAAAAAAGTTTGGCGTGGTCAACCGCTATGACTTGTCAAAGGAATTTCCGGCCCTGACGCTTCGGCGTACCGGGATTAAGAGTTGCACGGACGAGCTTTTGTGGATTTGGCAGAGGAAGTCCAACAATATTCACGATCTGAACAGCCATATCTGGGACAGTTGGGCGGACGCGGACGGTTCGATTGGCAAGGCTTACGGCTATCAGATGCAGGTAAGGCACCAGTATCGGGAGGGCATGATGGATCAGGTCGACCGTGTGATTTATGATTTGAAAAATAACCCGTACAGCCGTCGTATCATGACGAATCTCTACGTGCATCAGGACTTGCATGAGATGAACTTATATCCGTGCGCATACGGCATGACGTTCAACGTGACGAAGGAAAAGGACGAGGAAAGACTGACGCTCAACGGCATTTTGAACCAACGATCTCAGGACGTTTTGACGGCCAACAATTGGAACGTCTGCCAGTACGCGGTACTTTTGCACATGCTGGCGCAGGTGTGCGACATGCTGGCGGGGGAGTTGGTGCACGTGATTGCGGACGCACATATTTATGACAGGCACGTGCCATTGGTTTTGGAACTGATTTCCAGGGAGCCGTACCCGGCACCGACGTTCTGGCTGAATCCGGAAATCAAGGACTTTTATCAGTTTACGCCGGAGGACGTGCGGCTTGACAATTATCAGACGCACGCGCAAATAAGAAATATTCCGGTCGCAGTTTGAAAAGGAGGATGAATATGAATTTAATAGTGGCAGTGGATAAAAATTGGGGAATCGGGAAAGATAACAAGATGATGTGGAACATTCCGGAGGACATGAAGTTTTTCCGCGAAAAGACAATCGGACACGTCGTGGTGATGGGCAGGAAGACGATGGAGAGTTTCCCGGGCGGACAGCCGTTGAAAGACCGGGTCAACGTCGTATTGTCGCGTCAGAAGGGGTATCGGCTAAGCGGGGCCCTGGCCATGCATACGGACGAGGAAATCAAGGCCTTGCTGGAAAAGTTTGATCCTGCGGAAGTGTTCGTGGTTGGCGGGGCGCAGGTTTACCAGCAGTTTTTGCCGTACTGTAGCACGGCATATGTCACGAAGGTTGATCAGGCGTTTGATGCCGATACGTATTTCCCGAACTTGGACGAACTTCCGGGATGGGAACTGATAGAAGAGGGCGAGGAGCGAACGTGTTCCGGCTTGAAGTATCGATTTACGAAATATGAGTTGGTTGAGTAGGTATTAGGAGGCAAGGATGCTGATTGTCGCGTTGGTTTTGATGGTGGCCTTGAGCACGGTTTATATCGCCGGGCGGGAGCGCAACAAGAAAAAGGTTCTGGTGTTTAAGGCGTTGGCGACGCTGGTGGCGGATTTTCTTGCAATTGGCTTCGCCTGGCAGTCGGGCAGGGCGCTTGCATGGTGGTTTGCGGTCGGCATCTTTTTTTACGCCTGCGCGGAC
Organism: uncultured Faecalicatena sp.; assembly: GCA_948468385.1. Taxonomy (GTDB): domain Bacteria; phylum Bacillota; class Clostridia; order Lachnospirales; family Lachnospiraceae; genus Schaedlerella. The sequence goes on from CAOKHZ010000043.1 coordinate 2,425, forward strand.
GTGGCATTGGAAATCAAGTTTTTGTACGGGATGTCCTTGTTTGCCGCCGGACACGTCTGTCTGATCGCGGGCATGTTGACAGAAGAGAAAATCGGTGCGGACACGGTCGCGGCCTTTTTATTGCTGGCGGGTGCCGGGGCGTGGCTGTTTCGTCGTTACCTGCCGAAAATGCGGCGGCTTATGCCCGTCGCATTAAGTTATGTCGGTGTTTTGTGTCTGATGAGTTCGATGACCGTCTCCATGGCAATTCGAAATTTTTGTGCGGGAACGGTTCTTCGGGCCGTCGGGAGCGTTTGTTTTCTTATTTCAGACGGTATCATCGGATGGAACTATCTGCGCCGGAAGCGAACGAAGAGTAGCGGCGTCTTGCTGTTGACGTTGTATTACGTCGCGCTATACCTTTTGGCGGCGGGATTATATGTTTAGGGGAAGGATCGCGTGGGTTATGGAAGACAAGAAAGGCGGTCGGATTTTTCTGGTCGATTTTTTGAACGTGGTTTCATGTATCGGCGTGGTGTGGCTGCATGCCAACGGCGCGGTATGGATTTATGAGGATTCCAAGACATGGGTTGGAAGCTGGCTTTTGGAAACGTTGTTGTACTGGCCGGTGCCAGTTTTTTTCATGCTTACGGGCATTACGCTTATAGATTATAGAAAGCGGTACGACACGAAAACGTTCATGAAAAGGCGGGTGCTTAAGACGTTTGTACCATTCTTGTTTTGGTCCGTCGTTTCCATATTTTGGGCGATACATATTATGGGCAACCTTCCGTTGGATACTGAGATATCGGTGTTTTCGATGTTGGACATGATTATCAATTGCAGGGGGATGATGATTTACTGGTTTTTCCCTGCATTATTTTCGGTGTACTTGTCAATTCCCATTTTGAGCCTGATTGAAGAGGAAAAAAGACGGTGGGCCTATATTTATATGTTGGCGTACGGTTTTCTCACGATGGGTGCGATTCCTTTCTTTTTGGGGTGGTTGGGCATCGGAATGAATTCGGGATGGATAAGCCCCATATGTGGTGGATATTTGCCATACGTGTTGCTGGGTTATGTATTGTGGAACATGGATTTTTCACGATGGAAGCGATATGTCATTTACCTGCTCGGCATCGTTGGATGGGGGATGCGCTTTTTTGGCGGTTGGTATTTGTCCGTCCAGGCAGGGGTTCTGGATAAAACGTTCGACAATTATTTGAACGTTCCTTGTGTGTTACAAGCGGGAGCCGTGTTCGTGCTTTTCAAGCAGTTGGATTTGTCCTGGTTGGAGAAAAAATTTGGCGACGTGGTGAAGATGTTTTCCAGTTTAAGCTTTGGCGTATTCTTGGTGCATTATTATGTTTTGTGCTTTGTGCTGGACTGGTTTCAGATAGACAACGGCGCGTGGCAATGGCGGGCGTTTGGGTGGCTCGTGATTTATCCGGTTACGGCGGGGCTGGTGGCGCTGATGAAGAAAATCCCGGTCGTTTCACGTCTGGTACCGTGAACGGGGATTTTTACGAGAATGGGAAATTTTGAGAAAATCTCGAAAAATTTCTGGTTGCAGGCCGTACCTCGTCTGTGATATAGTAGTAGAAATATCGTGATTCCCGCAAGTGAATACCGAAGCGGGAGCTTGCCATGTGGATGGGAAGCTTCACTAGAAAAACGTGTAAAGGAGGAACGGCAGGCGGCATGAGACAGATATCGGGTAATAAGTTGTTGGTGAAGGCTTTGAAGGAAGAGGGCGTGGACACGTTGTTCGGATATCCGGGGGCGTGCACGATTGACATTAGTGACGAATTATACAAGCAGGAAGGCATCCGCGTGATTTTGCCGCGCCATGAGCAGGCGCTGGTTCACGCGGCCGACGGTTACGCGAGAACGACGGGGAAGGTGGGAGTCTGCCTGGTCACGAGCGGGCCAGGTGCGACCAACTTGGTGACGGGATTGGCGACGGCCAATTATGACAGTGTGCCGTTGGTGTGTTTTACCGGTCAGGTTGCAAGGCATTTGATTGGTAATGACGCGTTTCAGGAGGTGGACATCGTCGGCATCACCCGCAGCATTACGAAATATGGCGTGACCGTGCGTAACCGGGCCGATTTGGGAAGGATTGTCAAGGAGGCGTTTTACATTGCCAGGACGGGGCGTCCGGGGCCGGTGCTCATCGACCTGCCGAAGGACGTGATGGCGGAACTTGGCAGCGCGGAGTATCCAAAGAGCGTAAATATCCGTGGCTATAAGCCGGCGAGCGGCGTACATATCGGCCAGCTCAAGCGTGCCGTCAAGATGCTTTCACGGGCGCAGCGGCCACTGTTTTTGGCCGGCGGAGGCGTGGTGATTTCCGGAGCCCATGAGATTTTCCGCGAGGTGGTGGAGAAGACCGGCGTTCCGGTCGTGACGACCATCATGGGACGAGGGGCGGTTCCGACGGATCATCCATTATATATAGGAAACCTGGGGATGCATGGGGCGTACGCCTCGAACATGGCGGTCGGCGAGTGCGACCTTTTGTTTTCCATCGGCACACGTTTCAATGACCGTATCACCGGGAAATTACATGAGTTTGCCCCAAAGGCGCAAATCGTGCATATTGACATTGACACGGCTTCCATTTCCAGAAATATTTCCGTTGACGTGCCAATCGTGGCGGATGCCAGGGAGGCGCTTGAGAAAATTAACGAATATGTGGAGGAATGCGGCGGCAAAAAGTGGCTAAAGCAGATTGAGGCCTGGAAGCAGGCACATCCTCTTCGGATGCGGGAACATGCGGGGCTGGGGCCGAAGGACATTATCGACGAGATTAACCGCCAGTTCGACGAGGCGATTGTCGTTACCGACGTCGGACAGCACCAGATGTTCGCGGCGCAGTACGTGGAGATTACGAAGAAGAAGCAGATGATCATGTCCGGCGGTTTGGGGACGATGGGCTACGGATTCCCGGCGGCCGTCGGCGCGAAACTGGGGAATCCGGACAAGCCGGTCATCATGATTTCCGGTGACGGTGGCATGCAGATGAACATTCAGGAGTTTGCGACGGCGGTGTTGGAGGAGCTTCCGTTGGTGCTGTGCGTGTTCAATAATTCTTACCTTGGCATGGTGCGGCAGTGGCAGAAGTTGTTTTACGGAAAGCGCTACAGCATGACAAACTTGCGTTCGGGCGCGTTGTGGCGGCGCACGAACGGTGAACAGATGCCGGAGTACACGCCGGATTTCGTGAAACTGGCGGAAAGCTATGGGGCGAAGGGAATTCGTGTCACGCGCCGCGAGGAGATTGCGGCGGCGTTTGCCGAGGCAAAAAAGAATACAAAAACGCCGACGTTGATTGAGTTCATCATCGACCCGGAGGAGATGGTGTACCCGATGATTCAGCCAGGGGGCACGCTCGAAGACATGATTCTGGATTGTTAGTGGAGGGTGAGATGGAAAATACGATAAAAAAACGATGGATTTCTTTATATGTGGAGAACCAGGTGGGAGTGCTTTCCAAGATTTCCGGGCTTTTTTCCGCAAAATCATACAACCTGGACAGCCTGACGGTGGGGACGACGGAGGATCCGACGGTTTCCAGGATGACGATTGCCACGGTTAGCGACGACGAGACGTTCGAGCAGATTAAAAAACAGTTGAACCGTCTCGTGGAGGTCATCAAGGTGATTGACTTCACGGACGTTTTCGTGCGGATGAAGGAGATTTTGTACGTCAAAGTGAAAAAATGCAGCCGCGAGGACAAGGCGGAACTTTTCCAGATTGCCGAGACCTTCAAGGCGAGGGTGATTGATTATGGCCGGGACAGCCTTCTTTTGGAGTTCGTGCAGACCGCGACGAAGAATGACGCGGTCATCAAGCTTTTGAAGGAAGAGTTCAAGGATATCGAGGTCGTGCGCGGGGGCAGCGTGGGGATAGAGTCAATTAGCATGATGGAGAGATAATGGTTTCGCAGCTGGAGAGCAAGTTGTCGTGAACAGCAGGATGACAAAGCTGAAATAAAACCGAGCGCGCTCTTGATTTTTGCCATGGGAAGTACTATAATTGGTCATTATTAAATGGTATCAGGGCAATGGTATCAAGGTGAATGGAGGAGATGCAGATGAAGAAGGACATTGATTGGGAAAACCTTGGATTTGGCTATATCCAGACGGAGAAGCGATACGTTTCCAACTTTAAGGACGGGGCGTGGGACGAGGGATGCATTACCGAGGACGCCAACATCGTGATGAGCGAATGTGCAGGCGTATTGCAGTATGCGCAGACGATTTTCGAGGGGATGAAAGCGTATACGACCAAGGATGGGCGCATCGTGACGTTTCGGCCGGACCTGAACGCGCAGCGGATGTTGGATTCGGCCGACAGGCTGGAGATGCCCCGTTTTCCGGCCGATCGCTTTGTTGACGCGGTGACGCAGGTCGTAAGGGCGAACAGCGCGTACGTGCCGCCGTATGGCAGTGGCGCGTCCCTTTACATCAGGCCCTACATGTTCGGCATAAACCCGGTCATCGGCGTGAAGCCGGCGGATGAATATCAGTTTCGTGTATTTACCACGCCGGTTGGCCCATACTTCAAGGGCGGCGTGAAGCCGCTTACAATCTGCGTTTCGGATTTTGACCGCGCCGCGCCGCGGGGAACCGGACATATCAAGGCGGGGTTGAATTACGCGATGAGCCTGCACGCGATCGTGACGGCGCATGCCAATGGATTTGATGAAAACATGTATCTGGATTCCGCGACCAGGACGAAGGTGGAGGAGACCGGCGGGGCGAACTTCTTGTTCGTGACGAAGGATGGCAAGGTGGTGACGCCGAAGTCCGACACGATACTTCCATCAATTACCAGACGTTCGCTTATGCACGTGGCGGAGCATTATTTGGGACTTGAAGTGGAAGAGAGGGAAGTACGCTTTGACGAAGTGAAGGATTTTGCGGAATGCGGTTTGTGTGGAACGGCCGCGGTGATTTCCCCGGTAGGGAAAATCGTTGACCACGGGAAGGAAATTTGCATGCCGAGCGGCATGGAGAAGATGGGACCCGTTACCCAGAAGCTATATGACACGTTGACCGGCATTCAGATGGGTCTTTTGGAGGCACCAAAAGGGTGGATTCATGTGATTGAGTAATGCTGGAGTACGGATGTCGTGGCTTGTGCCGTCTCCGTATGTCGGGACACGGAGTGTCATGGGCGGCCCTTGAATGAAGGGGAGAGTTTCGCTTGGCGGGACTCTCCGTTTATTCTCGGTGAGCAACGGGCGGTGGGGAGTATCAGTTGGGATGAAGAAGGGGATTATGGCCTTGTGCATTATTTGTTTGTTGTCCTGCATGTGGGGAGCGGACACGGTTCATGCGCAGATTGCGTCAGATAATGCATTCGAAGGGGCAAAATGGGAAAAAATAATAGAAGACCCGATTGAGGCGGGAACGGGCGTCGTGCAATCTATATGTGCCACGGAGCATTATATTATATGCATTGAGAACACCGGGGATGATACCAACGCGCCGGACGTCATCAAGGCGTATTATCGCAACGACGTTGACGAATTTGGAAATCCGGTGGAGCGTTATTCCTTAGCGAAGCGCGTGGCGGACATGGACTACGAGCATGCGAACGGGATGGCGTACAATCCGAATACCGGTGAAATCGCGGTTGCCTTGTATACGAGTAATGACTGGCAGAACCGGGGGAGCATTTACCTGATGGATGCGGGTACGCTTGCTTTCAAGTCGAGGGTGCAGGTTTCTGACCGGTATAATATATTGGGAATTGGCTATGACGTGGAGAATGACCGCTACGTGATACAAACAAATGAGGAAGGTGGCTATAGCTTCAAGGTTCTTGACAGCCAGTTCCAACTTGTTGAGGATTTGGGGGAGTATAGGGGGACGGCCAAGGGAGAAAATTTTCAGGATTTATGCGTCAGTGGCGATTATATTATTAATTTCCCGCTGACTTTGTTTATGGGAATCGGGGACTATGTCAACATGTATTCCATTTCCCGGCGGATGCTGGTGTCGGAAGCCTTGTTGGATTTTCAGTTCGAAGGCGTGGTACAGGACGAGCCGGAGGGAATCTGTGAGTTGGAACCCGGCGTTTTTGCGGCGGTCGTCAACGTGAACTATGAAGACGGAAGGAGAACGGCTTGTGTATACAAGACGATGGTTCCCTATGACATTCCGTTGGACTTAATTGACGGTCAGGAAGTGACGAAAGACGTGGGCAATGACGTGGAAAACGGCGTGGAAAAGGATGTGGCAACGGAGAAAAATGCAAGTCCGATGCCGTTTATAATAGGATGGAAGTTCATATTGCCGGTCGCGGCAGTCGTGGTTTTTTCGTTGGCCGCTTTGGCGTACTGGAGGCTTCAGGCCATCCGGAGGGAGCGGATGCGGAAGCTGAAGCAGGCCAGACGGGAACGAGAACGTATCCGGCGGATTATGGAAGATTATGCAGAAGAGTAGCCGACGGCTTGTCATGTGGAAAGACGATGACGGCTTATGGACGAGGAAAGGAACAGAGGAAAACGTGAACGGAAAACGTCAGATAAAATATCAGACAATATCAGGAAAACCTCAAAAATCGGGAAAAAGAATAAAAGGCAATGAAGCGACCAGAGGAGGGAAGAACCGTCGAAGAAAGGGCTGCATCGTGGGAAAAATCTTGCTCATTGCGGTCACGCTTCTTCTAGGCATGCTGGCGACGATTCTTTGCACCAGTGCCGCGTGGATGCTTGATACATGGCAGCATTTGTCGATGGAGGAACTGCTTTATCAGTTGAACGCGCCAATCGAGGGAACCAACGTGGAAATGATTGAGGATTATGTCATTTCCTGCGTTCCGGCGGACGTGCTTGTTTTGGCGCTCATGTTGATTCTTCTGATAGCGACGCGCAAAACCGGATATAAAAAGGTGCTCGGAGGGATATTTGTTTCCACGGTGGCAGTGCTTGGCTTGACGTTTTTTGTCACTTGGAACCGCTTGGACGTTGGCAATTATATTAAAAACCAGTCCACGGGTTCGGACTTTATCAGCGTCTATTATGCGAACCCGCAGGAAACGGGGATGATTTTCCCGGAAAAGAGACGGAACTTGATTTATATTTATTTGGAGTCCATGGAAGTTACGTTCGCAGACAAAGAAAATGGTGGCGGGTTCGACTTTAATTGTATCCCGGAATTGACGGAACTGGCACAAGAACATGTGGACTTTTCGGGAGCGGAGGAACGCTTAAACGGTGGATACGTGATGCCAAACACGACTTGGACGGCGGCCGCCATGTATGGTCAGTCTTCTGGATTGCCGCTGGTCACGTCCATTGGCGGGACGGCCAAGGCCGAGGCGGCCTCGTTCATGCCGCAGACCACGACGATAGGCGATATTTTGAGCGCGCATGGGTATGTGCAGACGTTGTTGATTGGCTCGGACGCGACGTTTGGAAGCCGTCGGACGTTGTATACGGAGCACGGGGATTACCAAATCAAGGATTATGAGTATGCGAAGGCGGAGGGCTGGATTCCCGAGGATTACAACGTCTGGTGGGGATACGAGGATCAAAAGCTGTTTGAATTTGCAAAGTGGGAATTGGAAGAGTTGTCTGCGTCGGGAGAACCGTTCAACTTGACCATGTTGACGGTGGACACGCATTTCGAGGACGGATATTACTGCGAGCAGTGCGAGGAAGAGTTCGAGGGAAATGTCTATGCCGACGTCATGGCGTGTTCAAGCAGGCAGGTGTCCGAGTTTATCGAATGGGTGCAGGAGCAGGATTTTTATGAAAACACGACAATCGTGCTGGCGGGAGACCATCCGACGATGGATGCCGATTTCTGTGGCGAAGTGGATTTGGAATATGAGCGAAAAACGTATGTGAATTTTATCAATCCGGCCGTGGAGACGGTTTCCGAAGAATATCGAGTCTATACGACGTTGGATCTCTTTCCGACTACTCTTGCGGCACTTGGCGTGGAAATTGAAGGAAACCGCCTGGGACTGGGGACAAATCTTTTCTCGGGAGAGGAGACGTTGGTCGAACGTTTCGGCGTGAATTACGTGCAGGGCGAGTTGTCGAAGCGGACGCGGATGTTGGAGAGTATCGTGTCAGGACTCCAGGTGGTCGATAAAAATTATCTGCAGGAAGATTACTCGGTGGTGCGCCTTAGGGCGTGGGACGTGCAGGCGAACGAGGGCGTCCTGCCGGTAGCCGTCAGTGGCATGAAAGGGTATGGAAGCGGGGATTACGGCATGTATGCCCGCGTCTCCTTGAACATGGACGGAAGCGATGCCGTCTGGGTCTGGGGATATGAGGCGGGGGATGGAACGTATCGCCTTGATATTCCATTGGAAAAGTTCTGGTATCGCGCGGGTGCGTATTATATTGACGTGTACTTGATTGACATGGAAGGAAATTCTCTGCCCCTTGCCAGTACGGTCGGATATGTTGGATGACGGAAGTGGTACATGGTGGGCGGCGGATGCAAAAATCATTTTCTGAGAACGCGCGCGGCATCTGAGTGCCGAGGCGATGGCATGAAAAACGGTAATGTTGAGGAAGGGGTGTGCGCATGTATCGGATTTTAATCGTGGAAGATGACCGGGGAATCGCGCAGGCGGTGAAGGAGCAGGCCGTGACGTGGGGGCTGGAGGCGGAGTGCGTGCAGAACTTTCGTGACGTGATGGCGGAATTTGCCGTATATAATCCGCATCTGGTACTTATGGACATCGCGCTGCCATTTTATAACGGCTATCATTGGTGTACGGAGATTCGCAAGGTTTCCAAGGTTCCGGTGATATTCATTTCTTCGGCCTCCGACAACATGAACATCGTGATGGCGATGAACATGGGCGGGGACGACTTTATTGCCAAGCCGTTTGACCAGGGGGTGCTGATTGCCAAGGTGCAGGCGATGCTTCGGCGTACCTATGATTTTGCGTCAACGATTCCCGTGCTGGAATATAGGGGTTCCATTTTGAACACCGGGGATCAGACCATGACGTACAACGGCGAGCAGATTTCCCTTTCTAAAAACGAATACCGCATCTGGCTTACCTTGTTGGAAAACAAGGGGAGCGTGGTCAGCAGGGAGAAACTGATGGAAACGCTCTGGAAGACGGACGATTATATTGATGAAAATACGTTGACGGTCAATATTAACCGCCTTAGGAAGAAGCTGGAGGCGGCGGGGCTTAAAAACGCCATCGAGACGAAGTTCGGGGTCGGGTATTTGGTGGAGTGAGCGACGGAAAGGATGGAAGGACGAGGATGGACTTTTTTGTACGATATTGGAAACAGAGACGGAAGGGGATTTTCGTCTTTGTTTTGTTTTGCCTGATTTTCCTGGGGGTATTCGGCATGTACCACCTTCCGCTGGAGGCGGCGTATTATCCCGCCTTGCTGTGCGCTTTCGTGGGGAGCGTATTCATGGTGTTGGATTATCGGCAGGCAATCGGGAAGCATAAGCGGCTACAGGAGATGGAGAATTTGACGGCCGAGCTGATGAATGACTTGCCCGAAGCCGGTTCTTGGGAAGAAGAGGATTACCAGCGTTTGATTTCCATAATCAGGGACGAGAACGTGGAACTGCGCGAGGAGGCAGAAAAAAGATTTGCGGATTTGATTGACTATTATACGACGTGGGTTCACCAAATCAAGACCCCGATTGCCTCCATGCGCCTGACGTTGCAGGGCGAGGACAGTGAATTGTCGAGGCGGCTGATGACGGAATTACAGCGGATTGAGCAGTACGTTGACATGGTGCTTTGCTACTTGCGCCTGGATTCTGATTCCACCGATTACGTGCTTTGCAAGGTGGACTTGGACGAAGTCGTACGTCAGGCAATCCGCAAATTTGCCGGGCAGTTCGTCATGCTCGGAATCCGATTGGATTACAAGCCGCTTCAGGCCACGGTCGTCACCGATGAAAAATGGCTTTTGTTCGTGGTTGAGCAGATTTTGTCCAACGCGATAAAGTATACGCGTGGAAGCGGAACCGTTACGATTGAGCTGGAATCCCCCAAGACGCTTTGCGTCCGTGATACCGGGATTGGAATCGCCCCGGAGGATTTGCCGCGCGTTTTTGAAAAAGGATACACCGGCTATAATGGTCGGAGCGACAAGAAGGCAAGCGGCCTGGGGCTGTATCTCTGCCGCCGTATTTGTAACAATCTGGGACACCAGATTAGTGCCACTTCCGTGTTGGACGAGGGGACTGCCATTCGGATTGACCTGCGGCAACACGAAGTCAGGGAGTGAATAGTAACCGACAAAATGTAACCATTGATAATTCCTAGAATAAAGACTTTATACCTTTCCACAAATCCGTTATAATGATTTAAACGACTAACAATCATGTAAATCAAAAAAGGACGGTGAAGGGATGGCGAATAGAATGAATAATCAAGAACCATGTATTTTGCTAGATTTAATTTTGGCATTGTTTGAAACTGATAATACCGATAAGGCAAAGGAAGTAATTAAAAACGGTATCAAGCGTATAGACAGAGGGATGTAATCGAGTAGTACCGATACTGACAACAAGGAATCTTAACAACCAAATAGTAACCACTAACAAGGTGTAAAGCCTTTATTGAATTATCAAAGTCTTTGCACTTTTTTACAAGTCCCGTATGGTGTTTGTTAAGAGAAACAACAACCTTGTCTGTGTTTCATGTAAAGAGTTGCGTGATTTAATGAGTGGAAGGATTAGTGTAAAAGATTTGGGAAGGGAACAAAAATACATATCGTTTCTAAACTATAACCGTATGAAGGCAAGTAGGCTGTGGAACGACATGCAGACACGTTGTTACAACGTCCAGCGAATAATAGACATCAAGACGGAAATGTCGGAAATGGTTGCAAGGACGAACAAGATGCTCAAATATAATGAGGAGCGCAGGAAGGAGCACGAGGAGCAGATGAAGTGGCTCGATAGGCAGTGAAAAAAATGATTTTGCACGGGCAAAGGTATTTTGACTTTTAGGCATGTTGGATAGGGATATCTGGCGTGCCTTATTTTTTTTTACGATTTTTGTAAAAATGTAGAAATGGATTCGTGCTTGTGGTATGATAGGTATAAATATTTTATACAAGGAGTGAGTGGTCATGGCATTCGTAGCAGCAAAATGCACACAATGTGGAGCGAATATTGAGGTGGATGATACAAAGGATGCAGGAATATGCCAACATTGTGGTACTGCATTTATAACAGAAAAGGCGATTAATAATTATAATACTTATATTACAAACAATAATAATTTCGCAGGTGCAAATATAAACGTTATAGGTGGTGATATAAAAAATCTACTTGAAATTGCTAATAATTCTTTGGAAGGAGGAAATGGGAAAGAGGCTTTTGAATATGCGAACAAAGCATTAGAAATTAAAACGGATTCTAATGAAGCATGGTTGATTAAAATGAAAGCTCTGGAATATGTAGGCACAATAGGCGATCCTAGAGTTGGAGAAGTTGTTACATGTGGAAAAAATGCTATACAATACGTTTCTATTGATAAAAAAGAAGAAATGGAAGAGGAAGTATATGAATATTATTTGTCAAGAGCATTGTCATTATTAGTGATTGCTACAAACCAAATTAATGATGTAGTACAACTGAAGAAAACCTTTCAAACATTTTCGCTTGTTAGTGTATTAACGGCGGCAGAAAGGACGAGGCAGGCTGATAGTGCAACCGTAAATATATTGGAGGGATTGGCAAATAATGCTTTAATGTTAAAACTATCGGTTCCTGAAGAAAAGATATCGAATAATGACAAATATCAAAATCTCGTTAAAGCAGTTGCTAATCAATATGTTGAATATTCAAAGGGACTGACTGAAAGATATGCTATATATGGTAGCAAGCTGTTAGATAGTGCCGTCGAGGCGAGAAGAAAAACACTTGATTTATTTAAAGGCGGTTTAAATGAAGAAAATGGAAAGGTTGTTTCTAAAAACGAAATAAATAATGATTCTGCTAATAATGGCTGTTACATTGCCACTTGTGTATATGGCTCTTATGACTGTCCTCAAGTTTGGACACTTAGAAGGTTTAGAGATTACACGCTTGATGAATCATGGTATGGCAGGTTGTTCATAAATTGTTATTATGCAATCAGTCCTACTCTTGTTAAATGGTTTGGAGAGACGAAGTGGTTCAGAAGTTTTTGGAAAGAAAGACTGGACAAGATGGTTTTTAGATTAAATGAAAAAGGTGTAGATAATACATACTATAATGATAGGCATTGAGCGGCGCGATATGGCTTGTGAGGTTGAATGTTTATAAAGGGAATTTGCTTTTATGCATAATCTCGGATGTAGGGGATTAGGGGTTCGGTGAAATTAAAAATCGACCTGACGTGTGAAAGCATCACACCCCGCTTTATCATAAGAAAGTATTCGTTTTAAAATGTAAACGTACCCGAGGCATGTCCTGCCCATCCTTATGGCTCATACCCACTACAGAACGCGCTTAAACGCTCGTTTTGGCCATTCTTTGGCATCATCCTATAAAAGTCGTATGTACATTGAAAAGCCAAAATTGAGCCGAATATCGCCCGATAACGATATGATTATAACCAAGGTAAAAGGCCGTGAGATTTAAAACTCATTGCCTTTTATTTTTGTCATGAGCCGTCATAATCTGATTGATTATATAATTTTTACGAGTAGCCAGTGCCATCCACAAAATACAATTGCAAGTTATCTTTTGATGTTATGAATTCAATGACTTTTTGCATGTCCGTAAAATCATCATTTGTATTTTCCGTTTGCTCTGTCAAGCGTTCCATGAGGTCGGCTATTTGCCCGTTGTTTGAATTGTCGCTGAGCACCAGTAATTCCGATTTAAAACGAGTATATTTATCGTTTGATAATGATAAGCACGTCCATTAAATGATAAGTATTCATTTAATATATATGTTTGTCATTGTTTGACTTGCTTCTATAATATGACCTGATTGTTTGCAGTCTTGTTACTTTGCATGATACCTGACAAGTAAATGTGTGCGTACATAATCAGCATGGTGAGAGTTCCCCTCGTTTTAATATATCTTTTAATTGCTCTATTTGTATTCTTTCGTAATCCTGATAACGAAGTTGTTTCTGACCTTGCTTTCATGGGGTGAAATCTTCATGTAAATAGGGATGAGCAATAGGCTTTTTTAGGGCGCGTATTTAAAGCCCATTTCCTTTAATTCTTTCCTATAGGTGTATGAGTTGAACACCCATAACCACGAACCGCATATCTCAAAAAAGTGTAAAGCTTTCTTGACAACTCAATAGACTCTATACCTTTTCATATGATATGGTTATGTAGTTATGCTAATTTCTGTAGTTTTTCGCCATGCTCTGTAATGACCTTTTTCATGATGTCAATGTCGGCCTGCATTGATTCAATTTGTGCCGTTGCCTTTTCATACCGTTTAGCGGCGGGCAAGTAGTTTTCAGCCAATAATTGAACATCATGTTAAATCTCATTTTCAATTATCAAGTTGATTCGTGTTTGCTCGTCTTTGATTGGCTGTAGCTCGGCCTTTAACTTGATATCCAGTAGCTGGCTGATTGCTAGCAAGTCCTCGTTCGTCAATGCCATTATGTCACGCCCTTTCTATGAATGTCCATCTGTTGACTGTAAGTATATCACATTTAAGGTATAAAATCTATTGAATTGCCAATGTACTTTTGTTTTGTTGTTAAGACTATTGTAGATTATAGTATACTTAAAAGTTGATAATAAAAGTACATGAAAATATACAATATCGTCGCAAGGTCAAACACGAAACGTTACTATTCACGGCCTGCGGCCGCGATAGTAACGGCATTCGGCCATTTAAAATCGCCTACGGCGGTCCTAAGTGCCAGTGGCACTTGCTTAGGACGGACCGAAGCGGAGCGAAGAAGGCCGAAATGCCCAATCGCAACCGTCACTTTAGCGGACGGTGGCCGTGCGGCAGGGCGCACAGCCCCGTGAAAAGTAACCACGAAACGCCAAGGAGCACATTGATAATTGAGTAAAGGCTTTACACCTTTCTACAAATCCACTTTAATTACCGTAGTAGCATAATCAAGCGCAACAATAAAAAGGCGGTGAAGGGATGGTAGAAGTGTCAGATGAAGAATTATTGCAAAAGAATGTTGAAGAGTTTTCAAGGCTTCAAAATTACATGTTGTTATCGGACAAAGAATCTGGGGCGTATAGGGTAATGAAAGATAGGTATATCGAGTTGAAAGTCATCCTGGCAGCTTCAGGCGTGAATTTGACTGAAATCGACAAAATCAAGGAGTAGCGTTCACAACCAAATAGCAACCAACAATTAAGTGTGTAAAGTCTTTATTGAATTATCAAAGGCTTGATGACATCAATTTCATCATGAACGAGATGATTAGTTCCGCAAATAACAACGCGGACACCATAGCGCAAACATTGAAGGATGCCACGAATTCTGTTGGCGCGACGTTATCAACTAACAAGGACAATATTTGGACTTCTAACACTGGGTTAAACTTCATTGTCAAGCAATATGGTGATAATTTTATAGCCGGATTAACCAATGTTTCTAACACCCTGAATTCAATCAACGATCTTGTAAACGGCATGGTGTCGGCATGATAGCAAGAGGCGGCAAGGCAAGCAACTGAGCAGGCCGCGAAACAACAAGCGACGAAGAACCTGAAGCACGCATTGGCAATCGTGAATCCTCTTTCGGAACTGGCCAATAACTCAAATCATGTCGGATCAGATGTTGGGCAGGAACTCGTTGACAAAGTATAGATTTACTCAAAAAATGAAAATTAAGATGAAAGGAAGGCGTTGGAGGTGGTCAGGAAGTTGGTTGCCTCTGGCGTGATAAATTGAAAAGCAAGGGGGTGCCACAATGGCGGAGGCACTTCGTTAATTTATAAATATTGCAAAAAGGAAATTGTTTGATGAATATGTTGAAAAACAGTTTTCAATATAAAATATAGTTGGGACAGTGAATAGGTTTTTGATATAAAAGAGTGGAAGTAAGAGCATTGATGTGGTAAACTGTTAATTATCATATTAAGGCTCTTTTTGGCAGAAAGGAGCTAGTGTACTGACACGTTCATATTAAGCAAAACCACTTGCCTATTTGCGACATCGAACCGCGTTGGATTCAATCGACGATGCCACCGCATCGCCTCTTTCATCCGCCTTGTCGATGCACAAATATGCAGCGCGGTTTTATCAAAAATCAACGTGTCAGTACACTAGATTATGGCAGGTAAGAAAAAAGACCATAAAGGAAAACGACCTTGTAGAGCGGCGTAAAATCAAGGATACGTGGACTTATGTGAGGTTCAAGAAATGACATAAATCTTACGGAAGCGTAAGGAATTCAATGGAAAATGTAAGCCGATTCGATGGCGATATGTTTTCTTTTTTTCTATAATAACACTATCAAGTTGATAGGAGGACATAAATCATGAGTTTGTTGGAAGTCAATCATGTGAAGAAAATTTATACGACCAGATTTGGGGGAAACAAGGTAGAGGCATTGAAGAACGTGACGTTTAGCGTGGAGGAAGGGGAGTCCATCGCCATCATGGGCGAGTCCGGTTCCGGAAAGACGACGCTCCTCAATATTTTGGCGGCACTCGACAAGCCGACAGGGGGAAACGTGTTGCTCGACGGTCAGGATTTGGCCAAGATCAAGGAATCGGCTCTTGCCAACTTTCGCCGCGACCATCTGGGATTTGTGTTTCAAGAGTTCAATCTACTGGATACATTTTCTCTGGAGGATAACATTTATCTTCCGCTTGTGTTGGCGGGGGAAAGCCATGCGCAGATGAAAGCCAGGTTGGAGCCGATAGCGGATCAGTTGGGAATCAACAAGCTTTTGAAAAAATACCCTTACGAAGTATCGGGAGGGCAAAAGCAGCGGGCGGCAGTGGCGAGGGCGTTGATTACGAATCCGCGACTGATTCTGGCCGACGAGCCGACCGGCGCCTTGGATTCGCGTTCGACGGACGAACTGTTGAAGCTCTTCGGGGCAATCAACATGGCGGGACAGACGATTTTGATGGTGACGCATTCCGTGAAGGCTGCAAGCCATGCGGGGCGCGTGCTATTTATCAAGGACGGGGAAGTTTACCATCAGATTTACCGGGGAGACGCGTCTTATGAACAGATGTACCAGAAGATTTCAGACACGCTGACCGTGTTGACGACGGGAGGTGAGAGGGCATGAGCGAGCACATGAATCCGGCAATCGTGGGTGATTTACCCACAAGCCACAAGAAAAGGGCCGCTTCTCAAAAAAGAAAGGGCTTTCATCCAATTAGCGACAGTCGGTTTTTCGCGAAACTGGCATGGACGGGTATTCGAAATAACCGGCGTTTCTATTTGCCGTACATCTTGACTTGTACCGCGATGGTGGTGATATATTACATTATCTCATTTTTGACGACGAACCCGTTGTTTGACCAGATGGTCGGTGGAAGCATCATGCAGAGCCTGCTTATGCTCGGGAGCGCGGTGATTTGTATTTTTTCGGTAATTTTCTTGTTTTACACGAATTCGTTTCTGACCAAGAGACGAAAGAAGGAATTCGGATTATACAACATCCTCGGCATGGGGAAGAGGAACCTCTCATGGATTTTGTGCTGGGAAAGCCTGATTATCGGCGTGGTATCCATGGTGGCGGGAATTTTTATGGGAATCATTTTTTCAAAGCTGGCGGAACTTGCCATGACGAACATTTTGCTTCTGGAAAGCAATTACGCGTTTTATGTTTCGTCGGGGGCAATCGTGGACACGGTGAAAATGTTTGCCTTGATTTTCCTTTTACTGCTTGGCAATATGTTGTACCAGGTTTGGAAATCCAAGCCGATGGAGCTTTTGCACAGCGAGCAGGTGGGGGAGAAGCCGCCGAAGGTCAACTGGCTGTTTGCCCTGACGGGAATCGTCATTTTGGCGGGCGCCTATTATCTGGCGGTGAGCATCAAGGATCCGGTGGCGGCCTTGCTTTGGTTCTTCGTGGCGGTCATCATGGTCATCGTGGCGACGTATTTGTTGTTTATTTCAGGTTCCGTGGCCCTATGCCGCCTGCTGCAGAAGAATAAAAGGTATTATTATAAGGCGAACCATTTCGTGTCGGTTTCTTCCATGGGATATCGCATGAAACGAAATGGTGCCAGTCTGGCTTCCATTTGCATTCTCTGCACCATGGTCCTGGTCATGCTGATGTCCACCGGTTGTCTTTACATTGGCATAGAGGACAGCCTGCGGGAGCGTTATGCGCGCAACATCATGTTTGACGTCACGTCAGAGAATCTTGGCTTGTCTGATTCGGAATATGCCCGGGACTTGCGCGGGGTCGTGGAAAAGAGCACCAGGGATAATGGGGAGACGGCGAAAAACGTATTGGATTACAGCATCGTGGATTTTGGCGGTTACGTCACAAAAGACAAGGTGTATTTTGATCCAAATGAAATCATGTTCCAGGCGAATACATGGCAGATGTTCGTGATTTCCTTGGAGGATTATAACCGTCTGGCGGGAACGAAGGAGACGCTTGAACAAGACGAGGCGCTTTGTTACGTGTCCAAGACGGACTATGATTATGACACGGTCACAATAGGAAACGAAGAACAGGAGAAGACGTGGAACATTAAGAAACAAGTTGAAAAATTTGTAAACAGTGGTGCAGATGCCGCGCAAATCATGCCCAGCATGTTCTTGATCGTGCCGGACGTGGAGGAAGCTCTTGCCCCCTGGCTTTCCATCATGAAGGAAAATGAAGGGCAGGAGATGCGGATGCATTGGATTTACGGGGTTGACGTGCCTTGTGACGATGAGAGGCAGCAGGCCATATTTAATGACATGGTGGAAAACGTGGGGGCGTTGAATGAGCGGATGGCGGATGAGAACGGAGAAATTCCGATAGAGTCTTGTTCCTACGAGTGCGTGGCGACGGAGCGGGCCTCGTTTTATGAACTATATGGCGGGCTATTCTTTTTGGGAATCATGTTGGGGCTGGTGTTTGTTTTGGCGGCGGTATTGATGATGTATTATAAACAGCTTTCAGAAGGGTATGAGGATCAGGCGCGGTTTGAAATCATGCAAAAGGTCGGCATGACTATGCGGCAGATTAAAAAGAGCATCAACTCGCAGGTGCTGACCGTGTTCTTCCTTCCGCTTATGGTGGCGGTGCTTCATCTGGCATTTGCATTTCCGCTGGTGTATAAGATGTTGCTTATGCTTGGCTTTTCCAATCAGAACATGCTGATTATGGTGACGGTGGCTTGTGTATTGGTGTTTGCTTTGTTCTATATACTGGTGTACAATATCACGTCAAAGGCATATTATAAAATCGTGAGTTCCTTACAGTAACTGTAAGTGTACAATAGCCGTTTCGTTTGCTATGATAAGCGCAGGAAGGATGAAAAGTTACGGACGGCGGGAATCACGAGTTGCCAGGGCGATGCCCGGTATAGGTTCGGGAGATGAAAAGGAGTTGAGGTACGAATGAAGAAGAGACATCCTGTCAGAAGATTTGTGTTGACCATGATGTGCGTCTTGCTGTGCGTGGGAGCGGCCGTCGGAATTTATTTCGGGGTAAAGGGCTATAAGATGTATCAGGATGCCATGTCGCAAACGTCCATTGAGGAAACGGTTGACGCGATTCGCTCGGAAGAGCATTTCACGCGGTATGACGACTTGCCGGATTTTTATATTGATGCCGTCATATCCGTGGAGGATCATAGGTTCATGGAGCATCCGGGGATTGACCCGATTGCCATTTGCCGTGCGGTGTGGACGGATGTCAAGTCGATGTCTTTCGAGGAAGGCGGGAGCACCATCACGCAACAGCTTGCCAAGAATTTGTTTTTCACGCAGGAAAAGTTGATAGAGCGCAAGGTGGCGGAGATTTTCGTGGTATTTGCCATGGAGGACAAATATAGCAAGGAAGAGATATTTGAATTATATGTAAATACGGCCTATTTTGGCAGCGGCCATTATGGCATCCATGCCGCCGCCATGGGATATTTTGACAAATTGCCGTCGGAACTTACGAAGTACGAGGCGGCCATGCTGGCGGGCGTGCCAAACGCCCCGTCGGTCTACTCGCCGGACGTGAATGGGGACTTGGCCGCGCAGCGTACCGTGCAAGTGCTTTCAAGCATGGTAAAGCATGAGATTCTCACGCAGGAAGAGGCGGACGGGATTGTTGGCGAATAAAAATGGAGAATAAAAATATGAAAGAACTTTGAAAATTCTCTTGACGGGAGCATGATAATGTGTTATATTTTTAACAAATAAAAGGGAGTAGCTAAACGCCTGCAAATAGGTGGGTTTGAAATCGACAACCGATGCTTTTGGGCATCCGTATCAAATGAGATTGCAAGACTTTTATTATGACAGTAATCATGATAAGAGTCTTTTTTCTTATCCAGGGAGGTTGTCATGGGACGTGGTTCATGCCAGGTATGATGCCGGGAGGTACGTATGGATTCCCTTTTTGACTCTCATCATTTATTACTGACATAATAAGCCTGCAGAAAAAGGAAGGAAGGTTTTTATGGAAGACAAGAGAATGGAAAAAGAAGTACGGGAGGCGGTAGCGGCTGGTGAGCGGGCGCTTGGGAGCCTTAGAAACGCGCAAAAATGTCTGGATAGCGCGAAGAATTGGGGCATTGTTGACATTTTTGGCGGCGGCCTGGTGTCCTCGTTGGTGAAGCATTCAAAAATGAATGACGCCGCCAGGTACATGGAAGAGGCGAAGAACGACGTGCAAAGGTTTCAGAGGGAGTTGCAAGACGTGAGCGTGTCAATGGATTTGCGGATGGAAATCGGGTCGTTCCTCTCGTTCGCGGATATCTTTTTTGACAACCCGTTCGTGGATGTCATGGTGCAGTCGAGGATTGGCGAGGCGCGCGACCAGGTGGACGAGGCGATTGCCAGGGTGGAATCGTTGCTGGTGGACTTGCGGAGAATGAGCTAGAAGCGGAAAATGAAGTGGAAAAAGGAAAGGAGATAAAAATATGGGATGTCTGGGAAATGTGTTATGGTTTATATGCGGAGGCGTGTTTAGTGGTTTGAGCTGGTGCCTTGCGGGATGCTTATGGTGTATCACGATCGTGGGAATTCCGGTGGGGATGCAATGTTTCAAATTCGCGTCGCTTAGCTTTTTCCCGTTCGGCAAGGAAGTGCGGTATGGCGGCGGGGCGGGCTCGTTCCTTTTGAATTTGATTTGGCTGGTGGTTTCCGGCCTGCCGTTGGCACTGGAGCATGCGGTGTTCGGAGTGACATTGTGCGTGACGGTGGTGGGAATCCCGTTCGGGATGCAGCATTTCAAATTGGCGAAGCTGGCGCTCATGCCATTTGGCGCGGACGTATATTAGTCGGGATTGGAGTGTGGCTGTTACGATTCATGTGGCCGTGCGCTTTGTGGCACGGCCATCGCTTTATGATGAAAGCGTATTGACTTTGTCGGTGTTAATCTATTGACAGAAAGGCCAAGGTTGTGGCAATATATGGATACAAGCGTGAAAGCGGGCAAGCTTTAAAGGGGGCGGTGAGATTATGGATGCATATACGGGGTTTGCGGCGGTATATGACACGTTCATGGACAACGTGCCTTATGAGGAGTGGGGCATGTATTTACATGGTTTGCTGAAGGAATACGGGGTTTTGGACGGCCTGGTATTGGACTTGGGGTGTGGGACTGGTACCATGACGGAATTTCTGGCATCTTGCGGCTACGACATGACCGGGGTGGACAATTCGGAAGAAATGTTGCAAATGGCGCGTGACAAGCGTGAAATATCGGGGCACGATATTTTGTACTTGCTGCAGGACATGCGGGAATTTGAACTTTATGGCACGATGCGGGCGGTGGTGAGCGTCTGTGATTGCGTTAATTACGTGACGGAACCGGAGGAGCTTTTGCAGGTGTTTCGCCTGGTTAACAATTATTTGGATCCGCAGGGGATTTTTATTTTTGATTTTAACACCGAGTATAAATATCGTGAAGTACTCGGGGACGGGGTCATTGCCGAGGAACGGGAGGAATGCAGCTTTATCTGGGACAATTATTATTATGCCGACGAGCGAGTCAATGAATATGAATTGACGTTGTTTATCCGGGACGAGGAACTTTGCGGACGTACCGGGCAAGAGGTTTGCCGGAAGTTGAAAGAAACGCATTACCAGCGCGCGTACACGCTGGAGGAGATGAAGTCGTTGCTTGCCGGATCCGGCATGGAATTTTTGGCGGCCTATGACGCGTTCACGCGCGAGGAGCCAGGTGCAGAGAGTGAGCGGGTTTACGTGATTGCGCGGGAGCGCGGAAAGGAGCGGGTATAGGATCATGTCAGATTATATTGTGAGGGCGACGGCGGCGAACGCGCAGATTCGCGCATTTGCCGCCAGGACGACAAAACTTGTGGAGATGGCCAGGGAACGTCATAAGACGAGCCCGGTGGCGACCGCCGCGTTGGGGCGGCTTTTGACCGGGGGGGTGATGATGGGGAGCATGATGAAGAATCCGACCGACATGCTGACCTTGCAGATACGCGGGGACGGCCCGATTGGCGGCCTGACCGTGACGGCGGACAGTGCGGGGACGGTCAAGGGATACGTGCACAATTCATGCGTAATGCTTCCGGCGAAGAACGGCAAGCTGGATGTCGGCGGGGCCGTGGGCGCGGGGGTTCTTACCGTCATCAAGGACATGGGGCTGAAAGAACCATACAGCGGCCAGACCATTTTGCAGACGGGGGAAATCGCGGAGGATTTGACGTATTATTTTGCCACGTCGGAGCAGATTCCCTCCTCGGTAGGGCTGGGGGTTTTGATGGAAAAGGACAATACCGTGCGCTGTGCGGGCGGGTTCATCATCCAGGTGATGCCGTTTATCGAGGACGAGGTACTATGCAAGTTGGAAGAAAATATCGCGAAAGTAAAGTCCGTGACGGCAATGTTAGATCATGGGCATACGCCGGAGGAAATGCTTGGACAAGTGTTGGAAGGATTGGATTTGGAAATCACGGACACGCTGCCGGCCAGGTTTTCCTGCAATTGTTCCAAGGAACGGATTGAAAAGGCCTTGTCCAGCGTGGGCGCTGACGAGCTGCAGGCGATGATAGACGAGGGCGTGCCAATCGAGGTAAAATGTCATTTTTGTAACACGGCATACGAGTTCACGGTGGAGGATTTGCAAGGCATCTTACGAGCGGGAGCGACAGGCCGCGCGTAAGTGATTTGAGGACGGCAAAAATAAAAAGGAACGGTGGAAGATCATGAGACAAGGATTTGTCAAGGTGGCGGCGGCCACGCCAAACATTCGCGTGGCGGACGTGTCATATAATACGGGAGAAATATGCAGGTCAATTGAGGAGGCGGCGCGCGAGGGGGCAAAAATCATCGTGTTTCCGGAAATGTCCGTAACGGGTTATACGTGCGGGGATCTCTTTTTGCAGGACGTGCTCCTTGCGAAGGCGAAAAGGGCGATTTTGGAAATCGCGGATTTTACGAAAGAGAAGGACATGCTGGTGTTTGTCGGCGCGCCGCTTATGGCGGACGGCAAGCTTTACAACGTTGCGGCTGCGCTCAACAAAGGCAAGGTTCTTGGGTTTACGACGAAAACATTTTTGCCGAATTATAGTGAATTTTACGAGATGCGTCAGTTTACGCCGGGACCGCGCGAAGCACGGGAAATTTTGTTTGAGGGCGAGAAAGTTCCGTTTGGCCCATGTCTTTTGTTCCAATCCACGGTGATGGAGGGGCTGGTGGTTGGCGCGGAAATTTGCGAGGACGTCTGGGCCGTGGAGCCGCCGAGCATACGCGAGGCGTTGGCAGGGGCGACAATCATCGTCAATTGCTCGGCAAGCGACGAGACGGTCGGAAAGGACGTTTACCGGCGGGAATTGATTGGCGGACAGTCGGCGAGGCTGATCGCGGGATATGTTTATGCCAATGCCGGGGAAGGGGAGTCCACGACGGACCTGGTGTTTGGCGGGCATAATGTCATCGCGGAAAACGGGGTTATTTTGAAAGAATCCAAACGCTTTGTAAATAATATTATTTACTCAGAAATTGATATACGACGTCTGTTAAGTGAGCGGAGAAAGAATACCACGTTTCAAAACGGCGGGGAAACGTTGCCGCGGATTTTGTTCGAGGTGAACGAGGAGGATACGAAGCTGACGAGGGTCTTTTCACAAAATCCCTTCGTGCCGCAGGACGAGCGGGAGAGGAGCAGACGTTGCGAGGAGATTTTGACCATTCAGGCGGCGGGGCTGAAAAAACGTTTGTCGCACGCGCGCGCGGAATCGGCGGTGGTCGGGATTTCCGGCGGGCTGGATTCGACGCTGGCCCTTTTGGTGGCCGTGAGGGCGTTTGAAATGCTGGGGCGCGACAAGGAAAAGATTTATGCGGTGACGATGCCGTGTTTCGGCACGACCGACCGTACGTACCAAAACGCTTGCGAAATGGTACGCAAGGTGGGGGCGACGTTGATGGAAGTGCCGATTTCGGAGTCGGTGACGCTTCATTTCCGTGACATTGGGCATGACATGTCAAACCATAACGCGGCTTATGAAAACAGTCAGGCAAGGGAGCGGACGCAGGTGCTGATGGACGTTGCCAATGATTTGGGCGGAATCGTCATCGGAACCGGGGACATGTCGGAGCTGGCTCTGGGATGGGCGACTTATAACGGCGACCATATGTCCATGTACGGTGTCAACGCTTCCGTGCCGAAGACCTTGGTGCGCCATCTTGTCAGGTACGTCGCGGACGAGACAAAGGACGAGGGGCTGCGCGACGTGCTCTATGACGTGCTTGACACGCCGGTCAGTCCGGAACTTTTGCCGCCGCAGGACGGGAACATCGCGCAAAAGACGGAGGACTTGGTCGGCCCGTATGAATTGCATGATTTCTTCTTATATTATATGTTGCGTTTTGGATATGAGCCGAGTAAGATATATCGTCTGGCGAAACTGGCCTTTGCGGGAAAATATGAAGCCGAGACGATATATAAATGGTTGGAAACGTTTTACCGGAGATTTTTCTCGCAACAGTTTAAAAGGTCCTGCCTGCCGGACGGGCCGAAGGTAGGGACGGTCGCGCTTTCCCCGCGCGGGGACTGGCGCATGCCGAGCGATGCCTGCGTGGCGGCGTGGATGGAAGATTTGTGTACCGTACGTCGTTAGTTATTGTTCAGCCCGCGTTGGCGCGGTGCTGAATTGTAATGGTCGTTATGGCGAGGTTGTTGACGGAAAAAATGCATTGTGATAAAATAGGGGACAGAAAATATTGAGGAAGGAGAACGGCTTATGTGGATTAGGGAAGAATTAAAAATGAGGGCGAAGGTCGCTTTCCGGCGTAATTACTGGTCGGCGGTGTTGGTGGCGTTCGTGTTGTTAATCATCGGCGGAGGTGCCGGCGGGGTAAAGAGGATGTATAATGTCATGAACGGGGATTCTTATTCATACTCTGATTTATGGGATGACGTTTACCGTTATGGCTACGATTATGGTTATGATTATGGTTACGACTATGATTATGATTCAAACGTCAGCCGATTGGTGAATTCGACATTCGCGGTCGTGTTTTCCGCCGTGGCGGGAATCCTGATGATCGTGGCGATTTTCTTTTCGATATTTATCGGCAATCCGTTGCGCGTCGGGGCAAACCGGTTTTTCATCATGAATCAGACGGAGCAGCCCTCGGCCAAGACGCTGGGCTACGCGTTTACCAGTGGAAACGTGGGCAACGTCATCGTGACCATGTTTTTGATGGATTTGTATATTTTCTTGTGGTCGCTGTTGCTCGTCATTCCGGGAATCGTCAAGATGTACGAGTACATGATGGTGCCATATATTTTGGCGGAAAATCCTGGCATGGATCGCTCCGAAGTGTTCATGATCAGCAAGCGCATGATGGACGGACATAAGTGGGACGCGTTCGTCCTGCAGCTCTCGTTTATCGGTTGGTACATCTTGTCGGCGGTGACATGGGGGATTTTTGGCATCTTTTACACGGAACCATATTTTCAGGCGACCATGGCGGAACTGTATACATGGAATCGCGAGTATGCGTATCAACATGGATACATCCAGTGATTAAGCAAGTTTTCAACGCCGGCATGTGGATGGAGGTGCGTTATCCTTATGCCGGTACAAATCATTCTTGATTTACGATGTGCATGCAGTTTTTCGAAGCTGCATGCCATTTTTCTTTTTGCCCTTCATACTGTTCGAACAGCCAGGTGATGGCGGCATCCATCCCTTCCTCGGTGATGGGGAACGTGGCGGTTTGTTTTTCTTCTTCGGGCGTTTTTTCAAATGACCATGGTTCGGGATAAATGTAAGCAATAAAATGTTCTTTGCTTTCGTCGGCGCGTAAAAAATAACGCATGCCGTTGTGGCTACCGGAAAAAGGTTCCTTTTTTAAACCGCCAACAGGTACTAGTCGTTTGTCAATCATGTCCGGAGCCTCTCTTTCTTACGGAAAATCCGCATGGATAAATTTATGATGTATTGTTAAGTTACCACACCAAACAACCTCATAACTTTAAGAACTGCTATGTATAGTTTACCATGGGTTTTCAAACTTAACAACTACATATCGAAAAATTTTTATCGTCCGTCTCCGACGTAGTGACTGGCTCAGGGTTTAACAGTACCAGAAATGGTGCTATCATTGCGCCCATGAACCGTAAATGAAAAAAGGAAGAGCTGCATTGCTGCAGCTCAAAAAGGGGGAAAAAGTTTATGAAAAAGTGTTCTGTATCTTCGAACAATTATAGTATAGCGGGCAGGTATGGAGAAAGTGTGTTATAATTTTGAACGATTTGTAAACAAAGCAAAAATAAATTGTGACGTTCATTTAGGCGGACGTCCTTTCACATAGGAACCATCTGCCTTTTTTTTCATATACTGAAAGGAATAACAAATCAGTTTTGATTTAGGAGGAAAAGAGAAGAAAATGAAGAAGCGCGTGTTTCCAGTGATTTTGGCATTTACATTGCTTGCGACCGCACTGACGGCGTGCACGTCGGATGCGGGAGAAGCAAACGGGGATCCAAAGAGCGACCCGGCGAAGAGTGAGCAGACGGGAGAGATTCAGACGGACGACGGGCAGTTGCCGATAGAAAAGAAAGAACAAGAGCCGGTCAAGATGGTTCTAAACGAAGTGGCGCATTCCATCTTTTACGCACCGATGTATGTGGCAATCGAGGAAGGATATTTTGCGGAAGAAGGCCTGGACGTGGAGTTGGTGACCGGATTTGGCGCGGATAAGACGATGACCGCCGTGCTCTCCGGGGAGGCGGACATCGGCTTCATGGGAGCGGAGGCTTCGATTTACACGTACAACGAGGGAGCCAATGACTACGTTGTCAACTTTGCGCAGCTTACGCAGAGGGCGGGCAACTTCCTCGTGGCAAGGGAAGAAATGCCGGACTTTACATGGGACGATTTGCGAGGGAAGACCGTGCTGGGGGGAAGAAAAGGTGGTATGCCGGAGATGGTGTTTGAGTACATCCTTAAACAGCAGGGTATCGACCCGCAGTCCGACCTGACCATCAACCAGAATATTGATTTTGGTTCCACGGCCGCTGCATTTGCCGAACAAGGAGCAGAAGCGGATTTTACGGTGGAGTTCGAGCCCGGCGCGACAACCCTGGAAGAGGAAGGGAAGGGCTACGTCGTGGCATCACTGGGGGAGGACAGCGGTTATGTTCCCTACACTTCATTTTCTGCCAAAAAGAGTTATCTTGACGAACACCCAGAGGAGATTCAAAAATTTGTCAATGCCCTGCAAAAAGGAATGGATTTTGTGCAGAGTCATACACCGGAGGAAATTGCCGCGGTGATAAAGCCGCAATTCCCGGAAACGGCGGATGCCACGTTGACGACGATCGTCACCCGCTATTATGAGCAGGATACGTGGAAAGAAGACCTCGTATTTGAAGAGGAGAGTTTTGATTTGCTGCAAGACATTCTGGAAAGCGCGGGAGAACTGGAGAAACGTGCGGTGTATACGGACTTGGTGACGACGGAGTTTGCCGAGGCGGCAAAGAAGTGAGGCATATGTAAGGGACAAATGAAAAACATGGTTATCGTAAACGAAATCATATGGAGGGCGGGGCATTTTTACCCCTTTATGACGACACCAAGAAAGTAGAATGAATGGAAAGAGGCGGGCGCGCGAAAAGCCCGGCCCCCGGGGTAAAATGGGGGGGATGAGGTTGGGAAAAAACCCAAAAAATAAAAAGGATATTATGACGTTTTGTTTAACCGGTTTTTAAG
>CAOKHZ010000044.1 GCA_948468385.1 uncultured Faecalicatena sp.
TTGCGGACAAACGGTTTTCAAGACCGCCTCGTTATGACCACTTCGATATCTCTCCCTATGTTCATTTCTCAAAAGTGTGAGAGGAATAAATCCAGTCGCTTTTGAAAAAAATTGTTATATGAGGAACTTGTGACAATTCCCCAGATAACAAAAAATCGGAGTGACAAGATTTGAACTTGCGACCTCTACGTCCCGAACGTAGCGCTCTACCAAGCTGAGCCACACTCCGATAAATGTTGGTACGCCAAACAATGTATCTCCATTCCTTGATGTACCAGAAGCTTGTCTGCCAAGCTTCAAGCTACGGATAGAGGACTCGAACCTCTACTAACAGAGTCAGAGTCTGCTGTGCTGCCATTACACCAATCCGCATTACTCGTTGCTTCTCTGTCAGACGCAACATGGTTATTATACCAGACTTTGGAGAAAAATCAAGCCCTTTTTTAAAAAAAAATAAAATTCCTCGCTTTCCAAGGTAAATGCAACTTTTTGAGCAAAAAATGGGAGTCACATTAAGACGTGTGGCTCCCTAAACGCATATCAGCGGTTTTGTACAAATGTATTTGTCTCATTGCTCTATTGTTGCGCTTGGCGCGCTAGTCCATCTTATAGGAAGATGTACTTGAGGATGAACAACACCGCCAGAACATACATAAGCGGAGTAATCTTCTTCGCCTTTCCGCATACGGCGTTGATAATCACGTAGGAGATGACGCCGACCGCGATACCTTCGGAAATGCTGTACAAAAGCGGCATGGCCAGAAGGCAAAGGTACGCCGGGATCGCTTCCGTCAAGTCATTAAAGTCAATCTGTACCACTGCCGTAATCATAAGGAATCCGACGAACAATAAGGCCGGAGCGGTCGCAAATCCAGGAATCGCCGTGAAAATCGGGGCGAAGATGATGGATACGAGGAACAAGAGTCCGGTCACCACGGAAGCAAGTCCGGTTCTGCCGCCCTCGGCCACGCCTGCGGAACTTTCTACGAAAGTGGTCGTGGTAGAAGTACCAAGGATTGCGCCCGCGCTGGTCGCAATCGCGTCTGCAAGCAATGCAGGCTTGATACGAGGAAGCTTTCCGTCCTTGTCCAGCATGTCGGCCTTGTTTGCGCAGCCAATCAAGGTTCCGAGCGTGTCAAACACGTCCACGAACAAGAAGGCTAAAACAATGACGATGAAGTCCGTAATACGAACGGCCGAGAAATCTGCCCGGAAGCATTGGCCGAAAGTTTGTCCAATCGCGCCGAAATTGAAAGTGCTAAAGGAGGGAAGCAAGGAGTAGTATCCCGCATCCGGAGTTACCGCGTAAAGACCTGTCAACTCGCAGATGATGCCAAGAATCCAGGTGGCGAAAATGCCAATCAGGATGGAACCTTTCACCTTCTTTACATGAAGGATGACGATAATAAAGGTACCGATGATCGCCAACAAGGCACAGATGCCTGCCGTATTGAAATCCTGCGTGAAATCAATGACGGTAACCAGGGTGGAATCCGAGTTTACGACGATGCCGGCGTTCTGGAATCCGATAAAGGCGATAAATAATCCGATGCCGACGGAAACGCCCTTTTTTAATTGGGTTGGAATCGCGTTAAAAATTGCCTCACGCACGTTCGTGACAGACAATACGATGAAAATCAAGCCTTCGACAAATACGGCCAAAAGCGCAATCTGCCAGGAATATCCCATTTCGCCGCACACCGTGTAGGCAAAATAGGCGTTGAGTCCAAGTCCCGGCGCGAGTGCGAACGGATAGTTGGCCAGAAGTGCCATGGCAATCGTGCCGATAAAGGCCGCGAGTGCGGTGGCCATCAAGATCGCGTGGCTGTCCATGCCGGACGCGGACAAGATGTTCGGGTTGACCGCCAGAATGTATGCCATCGTCATAAATGTCGTGAGACCGGCAATGACTTCCGTCTTGACGTTCGTGTTGTTTTCTTTGAGTTTAAACCATTTTTCTAACATTACTCTCTCCTTTTCCTTTGTTTGGCATTCTTAAAAATATCGTTTCCCTTACCTCTGCGGCTGATTTTTTGTAAATGCCTTTGTTGATAATTGATTATGGTGTCTTACTTGCCTTCGTAGATGATGACGCTGTCCACGTCGTAGCCCTTCAAGCGCTCTCTTCCCTTTAGTCCCGCCAGTTCCATCAGGAAGATGACCTTTACGACTTCGCCGCCCAGTTCCTCTATCATCTGAATGCTTGCCTCGATGGTGCCGCCCGTGGCAATCAAATCATCCACCACGACTACCTTTTGTCCCGGCTTGATGGAGTCCTTGTGCATCTCCACCACGGAACTGCCGTATTCCAAGTCATATTCCTTGGAAATGACCTCCATCGGCAGCTTCCCCTTCTTGCGAACCGGAACGAATCCCTTGTGTAAGGAATACGCGATGGGAACGCCAAAAATAAATCCTCTTGACTCGGTTCCCACGATTACGTCAAAATCAATCCCTTCCAGTTTCTGCTTCATGGAATCAATCGCCAACGCAAGGCCGTCAGGGTCTTGCAAGACGCTTGTCACGTCCCGGAAAATAATTCCCTCTTCTGGAAAGTCCGGAATGCTTCGTACGTACTCTTCCATTTTCTTCATAAGAAATGTCCTCCTTGTAGATAATTGCTACCATAAACGGCCATGGGTCGCGCGGCGCTCGCACGGCCTTGAGGTGCGCTAATAGGCAAGTCACGATTATTTTACATCAAAATAGACGATAGTACAAGAAAAAAATGACTTGTCATTAAAGAGAGAAACATGATAACATATTATCAAGTGGTGGCATTCTTAGAACCTTTTAGCATTTTTCGTGTAAAAGGCATTGAGGATATTTTATTTGAAAGAGTTAGAGAACAAAGGAGAAGGAGTGCATGAGGAGTGAGTAGAGGCGGAGGGATGCCAACGGAAATAAATGAACGAAGAAAGAATACACGTAAAAATTTTTCCCGGATTTTTCGCCAATATGAGACGGTTTATTTAATTAAGCTTTAAAATATACGGATGTTAAAATTGGAATTGAAACTTAAAATAGCTTGACAAATCTCTATGTTTTGCGTTAGTATAAGCAACAGATAAGAAAAAGGCCGTGAAGGGAACAAGTACTCACGTTTTGGCAAAGACAGAGAGTTGCCGGTTGGTGAGAGGCGCATGAGGCCGTTCGTGACGAATACATCCCGGAGCCGCACACCGAAAGGATGGAGTGCATATGTCCAAGTAGGCCGTGACGGAGTAGTGCACGTTAGCGCACTGAGTGATTGAATCATGGATTGTTGCATAATGTAGACTTGGCGTAAATTTGCCGATTGCCGGGAGGTATCTCCCGATTTGCGGCATGCATGACGAGATACACTCTGAGGCAAGGGGCGTGAGCCTTTTGTGAATGAAGGTGGTACCACGAGAATGAAGAGCCCTCGTCCTTTATGGATGAAAGGGCTCTTTTTGCGAGTTAAGAAAGGAGACGAAAACGATGAAGATTTATGACGAATTAAAGGCGCGCGGGCTGATTGCCCAGGTGACGGACGAGGCGTTGATTGCCGATTTGGTGAACAATGGAAAGGCGACGTTTTATATCGGGTTCGACCCGACGGCGGACAGTCTGCATGTCGGCCATTTCATGGCCTTGTGCCTGATGAAGCGCCTGCAGATGGCGGGCAACAAGCCAATCGCCCTGATTGGCGGTGGCACGGGCATGATTGGCGACCCGTCGGGTCGAAGCGACATGCGCCAGATGATGACGAAGGAGACGATTCAGCACAACTGTGACTGTTTCAAGGAGCAGATGAGCAAGTTCATCGATTTTTCCGAGGGAAAGGCTCTGATGGTGAATAACGCGGACTGGCTTTTGGATTTGAATTATATTGAGGTGCTGCGTGAAGTCGGCGCGCATTTCAGCGTCAACCGGATGCTGGCGGCGGAGTGCTACAAGCAACGGATGGAGAAGGGGTTGAGCTTCTTGGAGTTCAATTACATGATCATGCAGGCGTATGATTTTTATGCGTTGTTCCAGAAATACGGCTGCAACCTGCAATTTGGCGGCGACGACCAGTGGAGCAACATGCTGGCGGGAACCGAGTTGATTCGCCGCAAGCTGGGCAAGGATGCCAGCGCGATGACGATTACCCTGCTTTTGAATTCCGAAGGCAAGAAGATGGGCAAGACCCAGTCCGGCGCGGTGTGGCTTGACCCGAACAAGACGTCCCCGTTCGACTTTTACCAGTATTGGCGGAACGTGGGTGACGATGACGTGCTCAAATGCATCCGTATGCTGACGTTTTTGCCGCTTGAGCAGATTGACGAGATGGACAAGTGGGAAGGCAGTCAACTCAACCAGGCGAAAGAAATCCTGGCGTACGAGCTGACGAGCCTGGTGCATGGCGAGGAGGAGGCCAAACGTGCGCAGGAGAGCGCCCGCGCATTGTTCAGCCAGGGCAACGCGGCCGACATGCCGACGGCGGAGCTTTCGGAGGCCGATTTCAAGGATGGAAAGATTGACGTGCTTGGCGTGCTGGTGAGCAGTGGACTGACACCGACCCGTTCCGAGGCAAGACGCGCCGTGCAGCAGGGCGGTGTGACCGTGGACGGGGAAAAGGAGACGGACATTTATAAGACTTACACGAAGGAAGACTTTGCCGGGGGCGGGAAGGTGTTCAAGCGGGGAAAGAAGAATTTCCGCAAGGTAGTCGTGAAGTAAGGAACTGTTCATCAATAACTTGTGAATTTTTCGAACAGTTCCTAAGGATTGAGAAATGATTGGAAATCGGGTGCTGAATATCAGCACCCGATGATTTCCTTGATTGTCAGTTCTCGTCCGCTTAGCGGCGTCAGTTCTTTGTCATTGCCGCACTCCGGGCATCTTAAGTCATATTGGTATCCGTTGAACTCGCTGCCGCAGCGGTCGCATTTCACGATGCCGGGAACCACTTCCATTTCCAGTTTCGTATGTTCAAACGGGGTTTTGTAGGCGGCGGCCGGGAAGCATTCTTCCATATAATGCGGCACCACGCCGGACAGTTCGCCCACTTCGAGGACGATTTTTTCCACCGTAGTCAATTGCTCTTGTTCCATGATGTCCGCCACCGTGTGCAGCATGGACGTGATAATTCCAACTTCGTGCATGTTCTACATCCTTTCTGCCATGCCGCCCGTCATGGACGGCGTGACCCGCGCTTGTCGCTTAAGATGGTATTATTTGCGCCGCGCGCCTTTTACCGCGTTCGCCGCGATATTCGCGCTGCGTTTGACGACATGCTTCGCCACGGCGATTGGCAATGCCTCGAAGCTGCCTCCCCACATGTCATATTTTTTCACCAAGTGGACGGCGTCAAACTTGCACTTGGTCGTGCACTGGCCGCAGCCGATGCATAGGTATGCGTCCACCTTCGTGGCACCGCAGCTTAGGCAACGGGCGGTCTCTTTGCGAATCTGTTCCTCCGTAAATGACATGCGCGCGTCGCCAAACGTCCTTGCCTTTGCCTCGTTGTAGCCCGGAATCTGTCTCGGGCCGCGGTCTACGTCCGACGGGGAAATCAAGGCGGCATCCTTGTTCAGCGCCACATAATGGCGGCGGTCACGGCCTAATGTCAGGCTCTGTCCCTCATGTACATGCCGGTGAAGGGAAATGGCTCCCTCCTTGCCGGCCGCGATGGCGTCGATGACGAACTTCTGTCCGGTGTAAATGTCACCGCCGACGAAAATGTCCGGGTCATCGGTTTGATACGTGAGCCCGTCAGCCTTGATGGTCTTGTTGGCATTGAGTTTGACCTTCGTTCCGGCGAGCAGGTCGTTTAATTCCGGCCTTTGCCCGATACAGTAAAGAACGAAGTCGCAGTCTGCCGTTTCCGTGACGGCATCATCAAATTGGGGGGCAAAGCGTCCCCACGCGTCCTTCACGCTCGTACATTTGTGGAAGGAGATGCTTGCCGCCTTGCCGTCCGTTGCGGCAATCGAGGTCTGACCCCAGCCGGCATGGATTTCGATGCCGTCTCTTTCGCATTCGGAACGGTCTTCCTCGCCCATCGGCATCTCTTCGTAGCTTTCCAGGCAATAAAGCGATACCTTCTGCGCGCCGCAGCGAACGGCGGTTCTGGCCACGTCGGCTCCGATACTTCCGCCGCCGATGACAATCACGTTTCCAGAAAGCTTCTGCTCACCTTCCAGATTCACCTTCTTGATAAAATCAATTCCCGGCAACACATTTTCAGCTTCTTCGCCCGGAATGTTCAAGGCACCGCCTGATTGTAATCCGATGGCGATGTAAAAGCCCTTGTAGCCCTCTTTGCGGAGTTCTTCGATGGTAATGTCCTTGCCGACCTCCACGCCGCACTTGAATTGCACGCCCATCTCCTCGAGAATGTCAATTTCGGCCTGAACGACATCCTTTTCCAAACGGAAGGAAGGAATGGCGTTCATCATCATGCCGCCGGGGCGGCTCGCTTTGTCAAAGACGGTCGGCTTGTAGCCTTTTGCCGCCAGGAAATATGCACAAGTCATGCCGGCCGGCCCCGCGCCGACGATGGCAATCTTTTCCTCATAAGGCTTTCCGATTTGATTCACCATCGGGGGAACGAAACGAGTCTCTGCCCGTAGGTCGTGGTCGGCGATAAAACGCTTCACCTCGTCAATGGCAACGGCCTCGTCCACGCTGCCGCGGGTACATTCCGTCTCGCAGCGGTGGTTACAAATACGGCCGCAGACGGCGGGGAACGGATTTTCCTTTTTGATTAGTTCCAATGCGTCCGTGTATTTTCCTTGTGCCGCCAGCCGCAAATATCCTTGCACGGCGATGTGTGCCGGACAAGCAGTCTTACACGGCGCGGTGCCGGTGGCCACGGTGTCTTCCCGGTTTTCCCGGTAGTCCACGTTCCAGTCCTTTTCGGTCCAGACACTTTCATTGATCTTCTTATACGTGGGTTTTTCTTCCAACGGCTCCTTGGAGCACAATTTCTGTCCCAATTTCAACGCGTTGCCCGGACAATTTTCCACGCACTGCGCGCAGGCCACACATTTTTCTTCGTCCACTTCCGCCACGTAATTGGAACGGATGGCATCCTTCGCGCCGAACATGAGGCCGATGCGCAGGCCAAAGCAAGAACAAGAGCAGCAGTTACAGATGGCTCCCGATTCCCCCAGCTCGTCGATGTTTGGCATGGAATGCATCAGGCCGTTGTCCTCCGCCCGCTTTAATATTTCCTCGGCCTCCTCGCGCGTGACGTAGCGCGCCTTTCCCGTTTCGGCGTAGTATTCGGCCGCCGAGCCAAGATGCAGACACATGTCCTGCTCAAGATGCCCGCAACCCTCGCCCATGATACGTCTGGAAGCACGGCAGGAGCAGTCGGACACGCTGTATGTATCGTATTTGTCCAGATAGTAACTGAGTTTCTCAAAAGGCACGGCTTTCGGGTTGCCGTCGATGGCACTTTCAATCGGGATGACACGCATCAGGCTGGAACCGTCCGGCAACATGGCTCCCAGTTTGGCTGCGCTTTTCTTCGTATACTCGTCAAATGCGCGGGCAATCTGCGGGAACTTGGCAAGCTGTTCGCGGTTTCCCACCATCCGCTCCAAAATGCCAGGGGCAAAGATCTCCACGTAACAACGTTCCAACCCGTCTGTCTTATCCTTCCAAATCGTGAATACGCCGGTGTCGGAGAGCTGGTGCGCAAGCCGTGTCGTCTCATCCAATGATTTCCCGCACTTTTCCGCCAGATAGGCCATCGTGCGGGCTTTCCGAAGCCCTGCCGCCAACGCCACGTCCGCCATGTCGTCCGTCACGACACATTCCAGGCTGTAGTACTCCGGCGCGTTCTCGTCAATTTTGTTGACCATGCCGGGCAGGCCGCCAATCATCTTGGCCAGCAGCACGATTTTTTTTCTCAAAGCCATAAAAATCCACCTTCCTTTCCGCTTTGCTTTGAGCACTTAGCGTTCATTTTTTCTTGTGATTTCATTCTATCATAGGGGTATGGGCAAAAGCAATAAAAAAGCATAGGAAAATTGGTAAACTATATATGGATTGCACAAAAACGGAGCGGCGTATAGTATGCGGAAAAAATTAAACACAAAAAGTGGACGCGTCATAATGATACGTATTGACATGATGCGCATTATGATATATATAGATAAAGCGAGGGGGAAAGATTTAAATAAAAGAACAGAGATTTCCATCAGGCGACAAGCAGGAATTTAATGGAGAATTTATATGGATTGGAGGCAGGAACGATGTTATCAATTTATCCGGCGTGTTTTTATAAAGAGGAGGAAGGGTATTCTGTTATTTTTCCAGATTTAAATTGGTTGGCCACGCAGGGGGATACGGTCGAGGAGGCAATGGAGATGGCGGTCGAATGTCTTGCGGGCTATCTTCATACTTGTCAGATAGATGGGGAGATAATTCCGAAGCCGTCAAAAATATCTGATATTGATCTGGTGGTGGTTTCAAAATAGGTTGCGCCGGATGAACCGATGGGAGAAGCTTTTGTCAATATGGTGTCCGTTGACGTGGCGGCATATGCAAAACAGCATTTTGAAAAATCAGTGAGGAAAACGCTTACGATTCCGGCATGGTTGAATGCTGCGGCGTTGGAAATGGATATCAATTTTTCTCAAGTGTTACAAGAGGCATTGTTGGCAAAGGTGCGGGCAAAATGAATTGTATGTACCATTCTCCCCGACCAACCGTTTCATTGATTGGTCGGGGCATAGTTAATTTTGATTGATGAATGAAATGCATGGATGGCCGGTTCAATCCTCGAGCATTCCTTCCAGAAGCGGAATCATCAGCTTTTTCATTTCATCCGGCAAGGGCAGTCCTTTGGCAAATTGTACGATGAATGTTCCGGTAATGTGTGTCAGTCCGCGCTCTTTCATCTGAAGGCGGATTCCCTGGCGCAGTGATTGCAGCTGTTCTGCGGAAACTGCCGTGGAAATTGCCATCATCTGGCGGAAAGCCGCTTTGTCGGCGGTAAACCCATCCAATCCCGGAATCGTCAGCAGGTCATTTTGTTCCTGCTGCCTTTTCCAATCCTCCATCGTGTAGGCGGAATCTGCCATCAGGCCATATACTTCGTAAAGCTCTTTGGGCGCGTCGTTTTCCAACATCAGTTTCCTGATTTCCTCCGTCAGTTCCACTTCTTTTTGAGGATTGTCCATTGTATGCAGCTGTCCCGGATCTTTTGTCAGACAATACAGCCTGTTTCCAAAACGTGATGGATCTGACAGCGGGTTTGCTCCCGCCGGGACTCTCAGCACTTTGCATCCTTTGGTAAAAGAAAATGGCTTTGCCAGCTCGGCTTTTTGCAGCTCTCCTACGGAGAAACGATTCCTCATGTGGGTCGGCATTAACGTATATTCATTCACTGTTGCCCCCATCGTCGGACATCGCATGTAGACGTATGTTCCATCCGTAATGTTGACATGGTTTCCGTGACTTCCAAACAGCGCGTACTGGCGAACCGGCGTATCATCCTTTATCGTTTTTGCCAGAGAATGTCCAAGCATGTCTTTTGTCGGTTCCAGGCCAAAATATTCCAACACGGTCGGCGCCACGTCGATATTTTGTACCAGTGACTGCCGTCTTTCCCCTTGCACTTTGCTTCTGGGATCCCAGATAAACATGGGGATATGTGCAATCTCATTGTAATAAGGCATGACGGATTTCGCCCACCAGCCATGTTCGCCAAGAAGAAATCCATGATCCGTGTTCACGATGAGGAGCGTGTCCTCCCATAAATGATATTCATCCATTGCATCCAGCACGGTTCCTAAGTAGTAATCGCACATTGCCACCAGGGACTGGTATCTCTTTCGGCAGTGTTCCACCGTTTCCGGCGCTTCCGTTACCTTTGCATATGGCGGCCAGTCAAACTCCTTTCCGGTGTAATCCGGATCCGGATACATGGCGCGGAAGCGTTCGGACGAAAAGAAGGGTTCGTGGGGGTCAAAGGTCTCTATTTGGAGAAACCAGTTGTCATCGTCATGATTTTCCCGTAAAAATTCCAATCCGTTGTGAAACGTCACGGCCTGGGGCATGTCGCGTTCTTCTTGGAGATACTGGCGGTTTACCGCGTCGTTTCGGTTTAAATCCGGCATTCCCAGGTGCCGCATCATTTTTTTCTTTGCCCGGTCGCTTTCACTTTGCAAAAAGCCCGACATGTCAGGATCTTTCACACGCCCCTTCCAGGGGTCGCCCTCCTGGCCGCGGCTGATTTCCCAGGAATTGTACCGGGTATGGTAGGTTGCGCCTCCGTCCTCCCAGTAATGCTGGTGGTCGGATACCAGATGGGTATAAATTCCATGTTGCTTGAGCATTTCCGGCATGGAATCGTCAAACGGCTCCAACGGCCCCCAGCTGCGATGCAGAAAATTGTATCTTCCCGTGTGCAGTTCCCGTCTGGCAGGCATACAAGGCATACTGCCGATATAGCAATTGTCAAAGGTCGCCGCCCTTTTTGCCAGTCGGTCAAAATTAGGCGTGTGCGCGTCGGCACATCCATATGTCCCTAACATCCTGCTGTTTAAGGAGTCAAACATTACCATAATTGCTTTCAATCGTTTCTACCTCCAATCTTCTTCTGAATGGTCAAAATAAGCTTGTTTGTATTTTTCGCGGTATATCTGGTTTTTTCGAGAACGGTAATCCGCCGGTGTAAAACCAGAGTATTTTTTAAACTCTTTGCCAAAATGACTTTGGGAGGCAAAGCCAAGATATTGGCTAATCGTTTGCAGGTCGTAGTCCGAATAGCGCAGAAGGTTTTTTCCCCGCTCTACCTTTTCACGCATGATGAACTGGTGGAGCGTCATGTGTTCGCTCTTGCGAAAAATCATTCCCAGATAAGACGCGGACGTTCCCAACTGTTCCGCCATTTTTTCTATGACGATTTTTTCATGAAAATGTTGAAACACATATTCCTTTGCCTGCCGAATCAGCGGATGGTACTGCCCGCCGTTTTTGCGGATATAGCGGCAGAGGGTCAGGCAATATGCGGTTGCCACCTCGAAAAGCTCTTCCTCTTTCTCGGTTTCCTCTACCATTTGGATGCATGCGTCCGCAATCGAATATACCATTTCATAGTCGACTGAATCCTGCCGCATCACCTTTGTACAGATACTGGAAACGGAGCAGATGATCAGGTTTTTTAAATTTCGTAAATGATTTCCGGACAAGGATCCGGCTTCTCCTCCCAGACGGATTTCCCCTTCCATAAAATGCAGGACTTTCGTTTCATCCCCGCTGAGAATCACTTCTACCAGTTCTTCGTTCCAGAGGGGCGTGTTGTGTAAAATTCCAGCTTCCTGCCTTTGGAAAAGAATTTTTTCCAGACGTTTCGAAAGTTCCTCTATCTTTTTCTGGTTCAATTGGAATTGTATTTCCATTGCTTTTGAGCTCCCTTCACGGATCGCATGATGATACCCACGTATTGTTCTACACTCCCAAAGTCATGTATTGACATGCCCTAAAGGACTAGCTTCGCGTCGCAAGCATGCCATACATGACTTTAGGAACCTGGTATCATCATAATCTCAAAAGCGAAATCCGTCAATATCGATTGGACTGCAGGATGGTTCCTATAATTCTTGCCGCGCAGGTGCGCAGTTCTTCATGAAGCAATCGGTCGCCGTCTGCGCCCTTCATTCCTTCCAGTATTTCCTTCACGTCCCTCGAATCGCCCGGCATAATCAGGTCGTTTCCCGCCCGGATGCAGAGATCCGCCCTGGAACCGCCAACCGTGGTCGTGTTCCAGTCCGTCATCACCATTCCCTGGAATCCCCATTCTTTTCGAAGTACGTTGGTCAGCAAGTCATAATTATTGGCCGCGTGAATTCCGTTGATGAGATTATAGGAACTCATGACCGCCAGCGGAGCCGATTCTTTTACCGCGATTTCAAAGCCCTTCAGGTAGATTTCCCGCAGTGCCCGTTCCGAAATGATCGCGTCACAGTGGTGGCGGTTATCCTCCTGGTTGTTACAAGCAAAATGCTTGATCGTCGTTCCCACGCCGGGCATGCTTTGTACGCCCCTGGTGACGGCGGCGGCCATTTTCCCTGAAAGTAGCGGGTCTTCCGAATAGTACTCAAAATTACGTCCGCAGAGCGCGTTCCTGTGGATGTTCATTCCCGGTGCCAGCCAGAGCGTTACGTGAAATTCTGTCATTTCTTCCGCCACAATACGTCCGATGTCCTCCATAAGTTCAATGTCAAACGTCTGTGCCAGTAAGGTTCCCGACGGAATCCTGGTGCAGAATTGGTAATAGTCCGTCCCTTCGTCGCGGCGTTTTGGACCAAAAAATTTTTCCATTACGCCCATTTCGTAGGGCTTTCCGTCTGGATCCAGTTGATAGTATTTTACCAGCCGCAGTCCCGCCGGACCATCCGCGAAAATGATATTTGCCAGATTCCATGGTTCCCGGGCGTAGTTTGAGGTCGTTTCGCCCGCGGCTCCGGGCACCGTGATTGCCGCCATGCCGATTTCCTCTTTTTGTGCGGATGAATCGGCGGACAATGTGGCGGATGCCCCGCAGACGAGTACGGCCATCTGTTCGTCCGTCATGTGGCTTAAAATGCGCTTTTGCTCTTCGCTTTCCGTGATTTGCCATGGACTGTAGAGTGCGTGGTCTTTTACGTCTGCCGCATCTGCCTTTTGGATTGCTTCGGCCTTTATTTCAAAGACGGGAAGCTGTGGAAGAATCGTTTTCTCGCGATCTGGCAGTCGGATTTCTTGTAATGGTTCTTTTAGCGGGCATATGGACGCGGTGCGTTGTACAAGGATTTCTTCTTCCATATGCAGGTATCCGATTTCGTTTACCTGATTGGAAGCGTTTCCCACGCAGATTCCATAATGCCCCGGTTCTAAAATGTACGAGTTTCTACTTTCGTCAAAGGACGCGCAGGAAGAGATTTCAAAGGATAGCCGAAGTGTTTCTGTTTCCTGCGGTGCCAGCAGTTTTGTCTTGGCAAATGCCACGAGTCGTTTTTCTTCCTTGTCAAGCATGCCGCATGGCAGACTGATATAAACCTGGATGACTTCTCTGCCCGCATATGCCGTTCCGACATTGGTTACCTCTAATGCGACCTCTGTCTTGTTGCCTTCCACTATAATCTGCGGTTTCCTCCATTCAAATTTCGAATAGGACAGTCCGTATCCGAAAGCGTACCGGGGAGCAATGCCTGCCTTTTCAAAATATCGGTATCCTACATAGATTCCTTCCTGATAGTATTCTTTGGAAGTATCTCCGCTTCGGTAGCTGAAGGTTGCACTGTTGGGATAATCTTCATAATGCATTGGCCAGGTATCCGTCAGTTTTCCTGACGGGTTTACCTCCCCGGTCAGAATGCGGGCCACCGCGGTTCCGGCCTCCATTCCGGGCTGGTGAATGTGCAGTAACGCGTCCACTTTGCAGGTATCCATAAAGTGCGTATCGATCACGCCGCCGCAATTGATGATTACCAGAAGGTGCTCGAAGCGTTCCCCTAAAAGGCGGATGCTCTCTTGTTCCACTTGCGTAAGTTGGTAATCGCCCTCCCCGTCAGAGCGGTCTTTTCCCTCCCCGGCATTGCGCACAAGTACATAAATGGCAGCTTCCGCGTCGTTCGTTTCCAGGTCGGCTTCATCTGGAAGCTCCCCCGGCTCTGGAATATAAGCCGGGGAATGAAGATATACCTGGACCAATGCCTGATCCAAGGAAATGCCCTTTTCCGCGCTCATTTTTTGTGCGCGTCCATAAATATCCGTGTAGTATGCTTTCTTTCTGATTTCTTCTGCCGCGTCGTAAGCATCTAGCCATTTTTCCGTCGTGATTTGAAATCCGGCACTTTTCAGTCCCTTCTCTATATTGACACTATATCGTTCGTGCACGTCTCCGGATCCGGTTCCACCGGTCACGGTATGTCTGGCCCCGGGCCCGAACAAGGCGATGTTGCCACGCTTTTTTAAAGGAAGCATGCCGTTATTTTCTAAAAGAACCATTCCTTCCGCCGCCGCTTTTGCGGAAAGCTCTCGATGTGCGCGCTCACTTTTTGTCTCCTCGCTGCTGCGGCTTCCCACATAACGAATTTCCTTTATCTTTTTCATTACCATCAATCTCCTATCGTATTCAAATCAACGCCATTGGTGTCTTTGACCTTCCAGGTTAAAAGAACCAATCCGATTGCCACGGGCGGAACGACCGAAACCATGTAGCCAAAACCGATTTGCTTAAACAAAAGCGGTGCGATTACCGGTATCAGCATCCCCAAAGCCTGGCCAATCAGCCGCAACAAGCCTACTGCCCCAATCATGGATGCACGGTTGTAGGTTGGCGTGGATTCCGCCACCATCATGCCGACAAAGTCTAGTACCTGCCACCAGCAAGGCAGATAGAGTCCGTAAAAGAAACCTACCAGGTACGGAGAGGCTCCAAGGAAGGCACTGACATTAAAGCAGACGAAGCCGCCGACTGCCAGAATGCCCGCCGTCACGATGATTGGCTTTCTTCCCACCTTGTCACTGACAAAGCCGGCAATCCATGTGATAAACATGTTCATGAAAGGATAGAGCAATAGTGCCACCGTGACCGCTTCCGTCGTCATGCCGAAATTGGTCATGATTGATTCCACGTAAGAAGAAAATGCCATGGAGCCGGTGGCAAATATCATGGAAATGATTGTCAGCCAGAACAGCTGCTTCTCTTTAAAGAGTTGTTTCATTGCATGGAATACGCCGCTTTTCTTCTTCTTTTCCGTGTTTTTGCTCTTTTTTTCAGGATGTCTTTGCTCATACGGCGATTCCAGATATTTCACGCGCTGTTTCAAAAACATCTCGGACTCCCTTGGCACTAGCAATATGTAGGCGGCAATAATGAAGGCCAATGCTGCGGGAATCGCATACACGTTTCTCCAAAGCGTACTGTCGTTTCCCATCACGGTCGCCCGCAATACCGGTACAAGGATAATGCAGAACGCGCCGGTTCCCTTTACAAATCCGTAAAACGTGGCACGTTTTTTCTGCGGCGCCACT
This sequence comes from uncultured Faecalicatena sp., assembly GCA_948468385.1. Lineage (GTDB taxonomy): Bacteria > Bacillota > Clostridia > Lachnospirales > Lachnospiraceae > Schaedlerella. The sequence goes on from CAOKHZ010000044.1 coordinate 14,986, forward strand.
TCATACAGATAAATAATCTGCATGTCTGACGAGACCATGAACACCGTAATGGTATAACCGATATAGAAAATAAGAATGCTTGGCGACCATGCACATAGCGTCATTCCGATTCCCATCATAATGATATTGAATGCCAAAAACGGCTTTCTGCCAAATTTGTCCGAAAGAGCCTTGTAAAAAGGCAAAACCGGAAGAATCAGGTAAGATATGATGTTGACCGCGCTGAATCTGGAAACCGCTTCGTTGTAGGACAAGTGATACGGTTCCACAAAAAACTCCGTCACGATGGACGATTGTAATTGTCCGCCAATCTGGGTGGCAATCGCGTCAATTCCCGCGCCCAGCAGGATTGCGATTCCGGCAAAAAGCAATGCGAATTTCAGCGGCTTTCTGCCAAGTTGAGCTTTTCTTCTCGCCAGTTCACGAGTCTCTCTTTTTTCGATTTTTTCTCTTGAAGTCATGAAAAAATCCTCCTTTCATATACTTGATTCGTTTTTCAAGTGCCTTTATCATAATCAGAAAGTCGGAATCCGTTTATAACATTCTGTCACTATTTATCATGATTTATAATTCGTATGAAAATGTTTCGATTGGATGGAATATGGACTGGTGTTTTGAAGGTTTATGATTCGAGTATCTGGCGTGCCGTCAGGACTCATTACAATTCAGTCTTCGGCCAACCAGCACGCTGATTGGCCGGGTAGATGTACATAAATTTGGCGGGTGCTTTATCCGCGGATGATGACTTCCCCGGTGCATTCCATGACGGGTGCCTCGCGCACGATTTCGCCCACACTGTCCGCCGTGATGATCCCCGATTTCGGGTTCTTGACGGAAATGATGTGGCCGCGCACGTCGGCTTCCACGTCAGAGTATTCAAAGGACAAGTCCGTGTCTTCCATGGTGCAGTTGATTAATTTCAGGTTTTTGCAGTAACACAAGGGCTGTGTCCCGATGATTTTACAGTTGACAAGCGTCAGCCCGTCGGAGAACCATCCTAAGTACTCCCCTTTGACGACGCTGTCTTTCACGGTCACGTTTTTGCTGTGCCAGAACGCGTCCTTCGTGTCAAGGTTACAATTTTCGATTTCCAGATTTTCCATGTACTGGAACGAATATTTCCCGTGCATTTTGACATTTTTTAATGTCACATTTTTGCTGTCGAGGAAAAGGTATTCGGAAGTGATTTCTGTGTCAATCAGCGCGATGTCCTGCGACTTCCAGCCAAATTCCAGGGACTCCACTTGGCAATGTTCCAAGCGGATGTTTACGCATTCCCGCACGGCCTTGATGCCGCCTAAGCGGCTGTTTTTGATAATGCCGTCTTTGGCATACCAGATGGCGGCACGAGTCAATTCGTCCATCGTGGAATCGGACATGGTAAAACCCTCGACATGCCAGAGCGGGTATCGGAGTGAAAAACGACAGTTGTTTACGCCGACGTCCCTCGCCTCCTTGAGGGCGGACTCGCCGTCCGCGGGGCCTGCGAATGTACAGTCTATCACGTCCGCATTTTGCAAATGGTATAACGCGCGTTCTTCGTCAAATTGTTTCCCGGTAATATGTTGTCTCATGATTATAATCTCCTCCATGGTTAAAACTATATTCACGGCCGATGAAATCTGCCGTACGGTAAACGGGTTTCATGTCTTGCTCAGGTTTTACAGTATTTTACACCAAGAAACAAAAAATGGCAAATACTTATGGCGAATGGGGAAGTATAGGTGAAAAGAATAGGTAAGAGCGAACGCGTGTTACTTTTCAGAGGAGGATGTCCATAAAATGCAAATTGACATGAGGAGCATTTTATAATAAGATAAACATGGTACAGGTAAGCATGCGGCTGCGCATTAAAGCGGTCAAAAAGGCAGGAAGGTGGAAACCATGGGAAATTATCTGAATCCGGGAAACAGCGGGTTTACCGGTATCAGGAACGACACGTACGTGGACAAGAGCGGCATGATCCGCTTGATAAATGAAACGATTGAGGCACCAAGGCGTTTGACTTGCGTCAGCCGTCCCCGTCGTTTTGGAAAATCCTTCGCGGCTCAGATGCTGTGCGCTTATTATGATAGAAGCTGTGATTCCTCGTCCTTGTTTGAGGATTTGGAAATTGCGAGGAATCCGCAGTACGTGGAATCTTACCGCAGACATTTGAATCAATATGACGTGATTTATCTGGACATGACGGCGGTCATTGGCGCGGTTGGGGATAAAGAAAAGATGGTTCCTTTTTGGAATTTTTGCGTTCCTTGTTCAAAAATAGCAGCGTCACGGCGAAGGTTTTTGCCGCGGCTTACATGACGGGGATACTGCCGGTTAAGAAGGATGGTTCCCAGTCGGCGATTTCGGATTTTCAGGAATACTCCGTCATTCATCCAATGGAATTTGCAAAGTACGTGGGCTTTACGGAGGAAGAGGTGCGGGCGTTATGCGAAACATATCACGGTGATTTTTCCATGATGAGACAGTGGTATGACGGATACACGTTGGGGACGGCAGGCTCCGTGTACAATCCGAACTCCGTGATGAAGGCGCTTCGTGGCCGGGAATTCCGTTCCTATTGGACGGAGACTTCCGCCTCGAAAAGCCTGATGGAATATATTGACTTGGATTTTGACGGCTTGTCCGAAACGATTGCCAGACTGCTCGGCGGGGTGGACGTTTTGGTGGACACCGATGGGTTTGCCAATGACCTGGTGGAGTTTCGAAATCGGGACGACGTGCTGACGCTTCTGATTCACCTGGGGTATCTGGCTTATGAGAAAGAAACAAAAACCGTCCATATCCCAAATGAGGAAATTCGGTTGGAATTTGCCAAGTCCATTCGCGAGGTCAAGCGGCAGGAGACGATTCTGCGCGTGAAAGAAAGCGACCAGTTATAAGGACTATTATTTAAAATTTGAAGAACTTCCGTCTGGCGACGGGTATGTGGATATCGTCTATTATCCGAAGCGGTTGTCGCCCATGCCCTTGTTGGTGATTGAGTTGAAATGGAACCGGTTGGCAGAGGGTGCGATTGCCCAGAGAGTCTAAAAGTGAGGAGTGACCATGATGAGGTCAGATGAAGAATCTATCAGGACGTTGAAAATGAGGATGCGGCATCAGGTAAATCCGGCGTTGGAAAAGGAGCTTGTCTGCCAGAATATACAGTATTACGTTTCTTCCGCCATGATACAAAAAGAGGGAGAACGGCGGGAAGCCCAACTGGAGGAGACTTCTCATGCCGCGCGGGTGGAAGATAAAAAAATGCGGGAAAATGATAAATTGCCGGCGGAAGAAAGCGAACGATTGCCGGCAGGAACCGGGCATGTACAAAAGATTGACGAATTGCCGACGATGCCGGAAAACGTGAAAGGCTTTGAAACAATGGAGGCGCAGCAGGCAAGGGGAAAGAGCGAATATGAAAAAATCCGTCAATTAATTGAATTTGGGAATTGTCCTGACGAAAGAGGGCTTTTTTACCTAGATGAGAAAGGGTAGATAGGCGTTGCATGGGGGCGCGTGCCGCCTCCATGCAACGCCTAAAGCCGCATTTATGCCTTATCCCCTTTTGTAAAATGAGGTTGAAAGATAGCTCGCGTGACATTATAATAAAAATGGTACGAAAATGCAGGAAAGTTTGAATAGGATTTGGCTGGAGGCAGGGTATGTATTATTTGAACACAGGCACGCAGATGCAGCTATTTCAAAAGATTGTAAATAGTGAGATTTATGTGGACAAGAGCCTTTTGATAGATAAAATATCGTCAAAAATAAAGACCGCGAATCAATATATTTGCATTACCCGTCCGCGGCGTTTTGGAAAAAGTGTCAATGCAAACATGTTGGGGGCGTATTATACGAAAGGATGCGATGGCGCGGCAGTGTTTGACCATTTGGCGATTGCCGGTACGGGCGCGTATCTCGAGCATATGAACAAGTATAACGTCGTTTATATTGATTTTAGCAAGCGGCCGGATGTTTGTGAAAGTTACAAAGAATACATTGGAAGTATCATCAAGAATCTGCGGACGGATTTGTTGGAGAATTATTCGGAACTTAAAGGGCGGGAATATGACAGCGTCAGTCAGATGTTTTTGGATACAAAGGATTCTTTTATTTTTATTTTGGATGAGTGGGATTCCGTTTTTTATGAAAAATATATGGGTAAGGAAGACAAGGTTCGCTATTTGAAATTTTTAAAGGGACTTTTAAAGGACCAACCTTACGTGGAACTCGCCTATATGACGGGAGTGCTGCCAATTGTGAAGTATTCCAGCGGTTCGGAACTTAATATGTTTGCGGAATATAATTTTACAAATGACGACGTGTATGAATTCTACTTTGGGTTGGATGAGGATGAAGTACGCGAGCTTTGCAAGACGCATAAGAAGGTGAGTTATGAAGAATTGGAGTGGTGGTATGACGGCTATTATTTGAGCGATGGAACGCATTTGTTCAATCCGCGTTCTGTGAATCGTGCCCTGACCGATGGCGTATGCAAAAATTACTGGACGGAAACGGGTCCCATGAACGAAGTGTCGGAATGCGTGGAGCATAACGTGGACGCGGTACGGGAAGACATCGTGAAGATGGTGTCAGGAATTTCCGTGGAACTGGAATTGGACGGATATAGTGCGGCAGATCAGCAATTTGACAATCGTGAGGAAATATTGTCCGCGATGGTGATTTATGGGTTTTTGTCCTATCATGAAGGAATTTTGCGCATACCAAACCGAGAACTGATGGAAAAATACCAAAGGATGCTTGTGCGGGAAAGCATCGATGTCTGATAGAGGAGTACGCCGTGAGATGAGGAGAGGACATCCTTCTTGCGCTTGCTTCCGGCGGATGGCAGGCGCACAAAGACGTATTTTGTCAGCATAGCTGCTTTCCTGGCGGCAGGGATATGGCATGTTTCGGTGAGGCCGAGAGGCGTAACGGGCAATTTGCGCCAAATGTAAAGGAGAAGAAGATGAAGATAGTAGTTCTGGACGGGTTTACGGAAAATCCGGGGGATTTGAGTTGGGAACCGTTGGAACGGCTCGGGGAGCTTGCCGTGTACGAGCGGACGGCCTATGAGGAAAGCCCGCTGATTGCCGGGCGACTTTGCGGGGCACAGATTGCCGTGACAAATAAAACGCCGCTGTCGAGACAAACGATAGACAAATGTCCGGATTTAAAATTAATCGCGGTATTGGCCACCGGCTACAACGTGGTCGATTATCAGTATGCGGCCGAAAAAGGGATTCCCGTGGTCAATGTGCCCGCGTACGGCACGGCCTGCGTCAGTCAGTTTTCCATTGCCCTATTGTTGGAAATCTGCCATCATATCGGGCATCATGATGAGACGGTGCATGCAGGGAAATGGGCGGCAAATACGGACTGGTGCTATTGGGATTACCCGTTGATAGAGTTGGAAGGCAAGACGATGGGCATCATCGGGTTTGGCCGGATTGGGCAGGCGGAAGGAAAGATCGCCAGGGCGCTTGGAATGCGGGTGCTGGCTTGTTCGCCGCATTCTTGCGAGAGTGGGCGGGAGATTGGCGAGTATGTCGAGCTTGACACGTTGCTTGCGGAGTCGGACGTGGTTAGCCTGCACTGTAACCTGACCCCGGAAAATACGGGAATGATTAACAAGGAAAGCATTTCCAGGATGAAGGACGGAGTGATATTGTTAAATAACGCGCGCGGGCAGCTGCTTGTCGAGCAGGACGTGGCCGATGCCCTGAACAGCGGGAAAATGGCGGCGGCCGGGCTGGACGTGGTATCCACGGAGCCGATTCGGGCGGACAATCCGTTGCTGAACGCGAAAAACTGCATCATTACGCCGCATATTTCCTGGGCACCGAAGGAAAGCCGTGAACGTATCATGAACGTCACGGCGGAAAATATTCGGGCGTTCCTGGCGGGAAGGCCGCAGAACGTGGTGAATGGTGTCACGAATAGCCCGGGCGAATGAATGGTATGCGTGGTAAAAAAGACAGAAAAGACAAAAAGGATAAAAAAGACAAAAAGATAAAAAAGACAAGAAAGAGGCGGTCGCCTTTGCCACCGCCGGATAAGGAAGTTTTATGTCGGGGATACGGTGCAGTACGATTAATGTGCTGCGCCGTATTTTGCGTTATGCGGTTCTTTGTTCATAAGATAAATGTAGGCATCCTCAAGCGTTGCCTCACAAGAACTGCATTCCATTTGGGGCGGCGTTTCACTGATTAATTTCATTTGTAATTCGTCCCCTACATACTGTTTCGATGAAACGTGATATTGTTTTTCCAGTTCCCTTGCCGTCCCTTCCTCTTTTGTTTTACAAATCCAAATATGGCCTCTTGCCTGCTCCAATAATTCTTTCATGTTTCCTGAATAAAGAAATTTCCCATTTTTCATAACTGCAAGCTGATTGCAGGTAGCTACCAAGTCTTCCACCACATGGGTCGAAAATAAAACGGTACGCCCTTCTGAAAAATCAACCAGAAGATTTCTGATGCGGATACGCTCTTCAGGGTCTAATCCGGTTGTCGGCTCATCGACAATTAAAAATTCCGGCTCATTTAAAAGTGCCTGAATAAGCCCGACCCGCCGTTTCATGCCGCCTGACAATTGCTTCATCTTCTTTCTGCGATGCTCTGACAGGTTTGTCTTTTCAAGATAATAGTTGATGCGTTCTTTATATGTCTGTCTAGGTATACCTGATAAGTCCCCCATATATTCCAGACATTCTTGTACTGATAGGCTTGGATAGAGGTCAATCTCCTGGGGCAGATATCCTATTTTTCTACGTATTTTTTCAAAATTCCCCTCGCTGTAAAACATTCCATCCAAGGTTACTGTGCCACTGGTTGGTGATAACACAGTTGTGAGCACCCGCATGAGCGTTGTTTTTCCCGCCCCGTTTTCCCCTAACAGCCCAAAGATTCCCTTTGGGATTTCCAAATCAGCATGATTGACTGCCGTTACGTCATTCCTGAATGTCACTGTTAAATCCTCTATTTTAATTCCCATAGTCTTAACCTCTTTTCTGAATGATTTTAGGCAATACTGCCACTGCCATGATTCCAATAACAATACAGACAACTTTCCCATATATCCAGCTAAAATCACTGCTGTCCTCCAATTCTCTGAAAGAATAGGAAAACAGGTTCCATGCGCCAAAGATTCTGTCACCGATGGTGGAATTTGTAATCAGCCACAGCACCATGCAGCCTCCGATTCCCGCCCACATATTCCGAAACAGACAGGAAACCAGATTTGATAAAAGCCCCCAGAAGCCAAGCGTGACAGCGATAGCGGCAAAATATACAAAGAATTGGCATATTTCAATTTTCAAACCGCTTTGTTCCATTCCATATATACTTGGATTTTGGAACAGAAAAAACAATCCATAGGAGGCGGCTGCCACGGCCAGTAAGAACATTACCTGCATCACCATCCGTCTGTAAATAGAATTCATCCTCTTTTTCATGGGGCATAGCCGCCAGATTTCTGACCGTTTGCTGGCAATTTCCTGCACGTAGGTATCTGCACAGAATGTGAAAGCAAGGATTGCCATTGGTGCTTCTAATGCAATCCCTATTTCATTGGAATAAGTCACCCCTCTGACAAGGCTTAAGATTACGGCAAAAAATACTGCATAAGCCTGTTTTTGAAAGGTCAGGGAGATTTTCATTTCACGCATCAATATACCCGCCTCCTTTTCCATATCTGCGTCGAGAGAAAGAGGATGCAGATTGCGGCTAAAATGAGGAAACTCTGGTTTGGCAATGCCATTGGCGGAGGGGTGGTATCAAAAAATCTTCCCGGGAACCGCACCATGATCGCCAACGGTTTGCCGTAATATCCATAGATGTCTTCCGCATTACTGCTTCCCATATTGGAATATACGATATAAAGAAACAAAAGCGGCACTGCTGGCAGCGGACTTTTAAACAGCAATGAAATCAGGCTATAAACGCTTACAATCATCAGCATATTCGGCAGGATATAGAAAACGCTTGCCAATAAAAAATCCGTCAAATGAACCTCAAATCCTCTGTCTCTCGTCGCTATAAGGCAAATGCCGAAAAAGATCAGGTTCAAGACTGCCAGTGTTATCAGGCAGACCGCAAAACCGCCGCCCACTTTGCCTGACAGATAGCTTCCCGCGCTGACAGGCTTTGTATGAAGAAGCTCATAGGTACTTCTCCTGGTATCCTGCATAAATAAACCAGACAAAAAAACGGTTGCGAAAAATCCCATGAACACCCCTGCAAAATCGGCGAATTTTCTGGAAAAATAGAACGAAAATGCCCTGTTTTCCAGCTTTTCTGCAATATAAGAATTGATTTCTTCACGGGTTCCTATATGGTAGGCCGTGTCCCGATACGCATAAAATGCATTGTAGAAGCCATACCCTTCCAGATGGGCACAGGCTGCCATGATATCCATGTCTTTCATTTCATCTATCACAGATTGCGCATTCTCATTGTCCATCTTGAATTGAGTAATCAAGACTTCCCGAATCTGTTCTTCCCATATTTCCCGCCGCAGCCCTTCCTCCGTCGGCACATATCCGTCATAAACATCGGCATCCCCATACGCTTTCGGATAGTCGTTCCCAATGGTTTCCCCTTCCCTGAAATAATGGATGTTCAGATAGGGTCTTACATTTACAAATACCATAAGAACACCGATTGCGATGCCAAGCCAGAACAAGGGGTTTTTCACATAATTTTTTACCTCTCTTTTCATAATTGACCGCATAACCCTGCCTCCTTATTCACAGTGATTTGTTATCAAAAGTCTATTGTAAAAGAAAAATCACAACAAAAAGACAATAAAAAAATCGTCGGATTACTCACGCAATCCGACAAAATATTGCTGTCACCACAGCCCCTCCCTGTTCATCATTTCCCAATACTAATCTTCCTCCATGCTTTTCACAATACAGTCTGCTGATATACATTCCCAGTCCCGCATGTTTCAGGCTGTCTTTCACATTCTGCCCATAGAACGCTTCCGTAATTTTTTCCGCATCCTCCTGAAAACCATCGCCGTCATCCATGACACGGATACTTAGCTCTGCATATCCGGCCTTTACCATAATCGTGATTTTCCGTTTCCCATGGCGCAGGGCATTTAGCAGAAGATTTTCCGTTACTTCCAAAATAATTTCCTTATCCCCGTAAAATTCTTCCTTTGATTCTGCCGCTTGCAGTATACATTGTTTCCCATACTCTTTTTCCAAAATGGCAAGTTCTCCCTGGATATCCATCTCTAATTGTCTTGCAGAAATATTCCCCGGGGTTAGCTGCCGGTTCTCTAAACTGTTCAGTTTCCGCATTGCTTCTACAAAGGCATCCATACGTTCAATCTGACGTCCGCTTTCTGACAACATTTCCATTGCCTGCTCCATATCGATATCTTCGCCCGGAAGATACTCCGTCAGCATTTCCTGATACCCTTTCAAAACGGACAATGGAGCGCGTATATCGTGGGCGATAGCCGCCCGCAGCATCTTTTCCTCCTCGAGCGTTCGCCATACTGCCTGATTATTTCTGGCAAGCTGTTCTTGCATCCTCTCAAACTCCCTGCAGAGAACGCCCATCTCATCCTTATTCTCATAGGAAATGCAAAAATCCAAATGATTCTCGGCAATCCTTTTCGAAGCCAGTGCCAGTTCTTCCATCGGCTTCCTTAGCTTGTTCCGGTAAAAGAGCAAAACTGCCGCACAGCTTCCAGCCATAGATAGTATCAACACGGTATAAGTCTGTATAAAATCGCAAAGAACTTCCGACACAAAATAGTCTGACGGTGTCATCTCATGAGAACCCGGTCTTGAAAAATCCGCTACATGATAAGGGACTTCACTTTCCACTGCTTCGAAAAAAGCTTCTTTATCCACATAACTCCACCAGATATTCCTCTGTACACGTTGGGAAATCCCGACAATGACCGCCGAGAGAAAAAAACTGCAAAATAAAGCAATTGCCATATACAGAAAAATTGTTTTTCTCACGGAAAGGTTTCTTATTTTATCCATCGGTACCCCATCCCCCATATAGTTTCGATATATTCTGTTTCTGTGTATTGCTGGAACTTCTTTCTGATTCGACGGATCAGCTCTGTAATTACCCTACTGTCACCTTCTGCATCATATCCGCAGACCTTCTCGTAAATCCTGTCTTTATCAAAGACCATCCCTGGATTCATGGTTAAAAATTCAATAATTCCATATTCTGATCTTGTCAGCTCCAGATAATCTGTGTGAATTTGCACGGTCTTTGCTTTATAATCAATAGACAGTTCTCCCTGGAAGCACATTTCCGTCTTTTCTTTGCGCCGTGTTTCCCGTTTCAGATGCGCCGTAATCCTTGCATCAAGCTCTTTCAAGCTAAACGGCTTTAAAATATAGTCGTCGCCTCCTGAAGAAAGCCCATTTACAACGTCTTGTTCGTCTACCCGTGCGGTCAGAAATAAAATCGGGCAGGCTACTTTATCCCGTATCCTCCTGCATACCTCTATCCCGTCAATGTTCGGCATATTTACATCCAGTAATATAATATCTGGCTGCAGCTTTATTTTATTTAACCCTTCCAATCCATTCTCTGCTGTAATGATTTCATACTTTTTAATTTCCAAAAATTTTTTCAGCATTTTAAGAAGTTCGGTATCATCATCAATAATCAATATCTTATAAGCCATTTCTGCTCCTTTTCATTGATATGGTTTCCCTTTGCCGGTCAACATTTAAAATTGATTATACTACACGAATCCCAACAAATACACAACAAACACTTTATTTTAATTTAGAAAGAGCTGCCAAATTCCATGATACATACCGTTTATTGTCGTTTTATGCTGCAACCTCATCAAAAAATCGGCAAAGCTGCTATACTCTGCCGATTCCCTGCTATGAATAGATGATTTCCTTTATAAAAATGAATTCTACCTATACCGCCTTCCAATATGCCACGCTATATGGCGGAAGTTCCAACTGCCCGTTCATGTTGCACTTTTTCGCGTTGGCCTTTTCGGTTGCGGTGTTTGCGCTTTCCGCAGTGGCTTCGCCAGTCTTTTCGACCGTGTCATTTTCTGCCGCGGCCATGCCTTCCATTTCGCTCCCGCTAATTAATTCCACGAATTCTCCCTGTAATTCCCCGTTGTATGCCGTGAAAGGCGCGTCGGAGGCGTTGATTGCCACCAGAACCCGCTCCTTGTCGCTCTTGCGCTCGAAAATGAGCTGGTGGTTGGTGATGACCACGTTGTGGTAGCCGCCGTTGCACAGCGCGTCGCTTTCCCGCCGAATGGCAATTAATTTTTTGATAAACGTCGTCAGGTCGTTCGGCTTCGGCTCGTCAAAGCAAGGACGCAGCGCGTAGTCGTTGTCCGGTGCCTTTACGCCCTCCTCGCCCCACTCGCTGCCGTAGTAAAGGCAGGGGATGCCCGGCATGCCGAAAAGAATGCCGTATGCCAGCGGAAGGTGGTTTTTATTCGTCAGAATGCTGGCAATCCGCGTCACGTCATGGTTGTCGACAAAGTTCATCAAATGTTTGCCGCGGTAAATGCACCACTGTTCTGGACCGTACTGGCGGTTTAAGGAGTGCGCGATTTCAAATAGGTTCATGCTGTTGAAGCTGGAGAAAATTCCTTTGTAGCACTCATAATTGGTACAGCTGTGGAGCATGCTGTCATTGACAATCAAATTATAATCGCCGAACAATACCTCGCCAATCAGTGCGAAGCCCGGTTTGAATGAGTCGCAGAAGGAACGCAGGCGGCGCATGAAGTTGTGGTCGAGGCTGTAGGCCACGTCCAGACGGAGCCCGTCGATGCCGAATTCCTCGATCCAGAACTTGACACAATCCAGCAAATAATCGACAACGGCGGGATTTTGCAAGTTCAGCTTTACCAGTTCGAAATGTCCCTCCCAGCCCTCGTACCAGAAGCCGTCGTTGTAACAGCTGTTGCCATCGAAGCTGATTTTGAACCAGTCCTTGTAAGGGGAGTCCCACTTTTTCTCCTGCACGTCCTGGAATGCCCAGAAGCCGCGTCCCACATGGTTGAACACGCCGTCCAACATAATTTTTACATGGTGCGCGTGCAATTCCTTGCAGACATCCTTGAAGTCCTCGTTCGTGCCCAGACGACAGTCAATGTTTTTAAAGTCACGGGTGTCATAGCCGTGGTTGTCGGATTCAAAAATCGGATTCAAGATGATGGAACCGATGCCCAGTTCCTCCAGATAGCCGCCCCATTCTCCGATTTTTTTGATGCGGGGGACACATATGCCGTCATTGTGCACCGGAGCACCGCAAAAGCCAATCGGGTATATTTGGTAAAAAGTTTCATTATAAGCCCACATAATAGGTACCTGCCTTTTCTAAAAAATTGTCAACCCTACTATATCACAATCAGAGGGTGGACTGCAATGAAATTTGAAAGAAATTGTATGGGGATGCCCCAAATTGAGGTTGCAATTGCCAGGTCGGGGCGATATAATGACAAGGGAACGCGGTGTGCAGAGTGTCAATAAGTCAGCGCATTGGAGTACTGCCTCCGCGCCGAGGCTAAGATGGGAGGAAAAATGAAATTGAAAAAGCAAAGAATCATGAAGGTTTCTTGGGTGATGTTGCTCGCGATGCTGGCATTTGTACTGACGGCATGTTCTTTTGGAGTACCAAAAGGTATGAAGGAAGAGCCCGAGCGGGGGAGAAAACAAGAGACATGGCAGGAGGAGGATGAAAGCGGGCAAGACGAAGAAGGACAAGCAAAGAAAGACGAAGGGCAGGATTTGGCTCAAGGGAAGGATCAGGATGCGGAACCCTATGAGCGGGGCACCGTGAATGGAAATGTTTATGAAAGCAAATGGCTGGGGATTCGGCTGAGCTTTTCGGAAGATTACGTGATAGCGACACAAGAGGAGTTTGAACATGCGCAGGAAACGGGCGCGGACTTGATTATGTCGGAAGAGGCGCAGGAGAAATACAATGAGGCGGCGGCAGCGATCATGCCGGAATTGATGGCGGTATGTATAAGTGACGGCGGCAGGATGAATATCAGCATCGCGGTGGAGAAGCTCCCGTTGGCCAACATGACGGAGGAGCAGTATTTTATGCTTTCGAAGCAGGGAATGTCGCGCAATCTCGCGGAAGGTACGGAGATGAACTTTGGTGACACGTCCAAGGTGGAAATCGCGGAAACCACTTACACGAAAATGCCGATTACGACGACCGTGCAGGGAATCAGCGCGAATGTTGACCTATACATGCGTGTGAAGGATGGCCACGCGGTGCTTATTACAATCACATATCTGCCGGAACAGTCCGCGCAGGCGGAAGAATTGATTGGTTCGATTCAGAAATATGAGTAGCGTGGAGGGATTACAATTTTCTCGTCATGGCGATATAATGATCAAGAAAATACCAAAGAAAGTGGAGGAACATACATAATGCTAAATACAAAAGTGGCAGAATTGCTAAACGACCAAATCAACAAGGAGTTTTATTCGGCGTATTTATATTTGGATTTCGCGGTATATTACGAGGAGCAGGGACTGAAAGGGTTTGCCAATTGGTATACCGTGCAGGCGCAAGAGGAGCGCGACCACGCGATGCTGTTTTTGAAATATCTGCAGAACAACGGCTGCAAGGTGGCGCTGGGAGCAATCGCGAAGCCGGACAAGGAACTGAAGGAATACGCGGATCCGCTCAAGGCCGGATATGAGCACGAGCAATACGTGACGAGTCTGATTCACAACATTTATGAGGCGGCACATGAGGTGAAGGATTTCAGGACCATGCAGTTTTTGGATTGGTTCGTCAAGGAGCAGGGCGAGGAGGAGACGAACGCGGAGGACATGATTAAGAAGTTTGAATTGTTTGGTTCCGACGCGCGGGCACTTTACATGTTGGACAATGAATTGGCCGGCAGGGTATATTCCGCGCCGTCGTTGGTATTATAAGGAACAGTACGATGATAAACAAGGTGTCATGGAAGATGAACTTTCAGCAACAGAGAGGATAAAAGGATATTTGTCACGGTATGAAATGGATAATCTGTCGGGAGAGCGGTTTCATGCCGTGACATTTTTGAACTCTTGTGCCGATGTGGAATCGGCGGTGGCCGAAATGCCCAATCGGCACCGTCACTTTATTGGACGGAGGCCGTGCGGCGGTGCTGTGTGCCAGTGGCACACGTTTAGCACGGACCGGAGCGGGAGTGTAGAAGCGCACAGCACCGTGAATAGTAACCGGGTGGCCGCGAAATTATGCATGATTGCAAAAAAATGCTTGCAAAATAGAAGGAGGTATGGTATGATTTAAAGCGTCGCAAAGATACGAGGATTGTTTTTGCGTTTTTGGCTCCGTGGTCAAGCGGTTAAGACATCGCCCTTTCACGGCGGTAACACGGGTTCGATTCCCGTCGGAGTCATTGTTGTGAAATATGCCGATGTGGCTCAATTCAATAAGATTGACCACGTCAATCGCAGGCGGAGCGCTGATTACAAATCAGCTGCTCTGGGAAAGTAAATATGCCGATGTGGCTCAATTGGCAGAGCAGCTGATTTGTAATCAGCAGGTTATCGGTTCGAGTCCGATCATCGGCTTTATGGATGGGTTCCCGAGTGGCCAAAGGGGGCAGACTGTAAATCTGTTGCGTCT
>CAOKHZ010000045.1 GCA_948468385.1 uncultured Faecalicatena sp.
TATTATCCCATATTTAGCCGAATTGGTCGAGGTACGTACTATCTACCGTTTACCATCATTAGCACTTTGTGAAGCGAAAGTCGAAGATGAATTAATTATATCTTTATTAATTTAAGTATTGGGATCTTCGTCCAAGTGAATCGAAAAATTTTTTACAAGAAACAAAACAGTTTATAAACGAATATTTTGAAAACATTAACAAATTTAGAGGCGATTCTGAAGTAATAGCATCAATACGAGAGTTGCCTTATGAAGCAAAATATAGAAAATTATATACGGATGCAGAGATAAGAGCTATGGGCGCAAGAATTGAATAATAGATTGACCAAAAGGTAATCAAAGGTAATCGAAACGAATGTTCGACACAACCCATAAACCCCTTGTAAAACAAAGAAAAAATCGGGGTAACAGGATTCGAACCTGCGACCTCGCGGCCCCCAGCCGCGCGCTCTAACCAAACTGAGCCATACCCCGAAAGTAAGTCATCCTCCGCAAAACCATGCGGTGCGATGATAAACCATGTCTACGCTAATCTAAAGCGCGGTACACGGCAACGATATAGAATTGTCTGAAACGTGTTCGGTAATGTGATGTTACGGATGCAAAGTGATGGAATAACAATGGTTTTGCATTTCTCGTTGTGAAAAATGTCGGCACAAAACCAAACAACAAATATATTATATATAAAAATGGGGAAAAAGTAAATAGAAAGTTGTATTTATATGTAAAAAAAGTTATAATAACAAAGAATTGTAAAAAATGGAAAGTGAAATCACGTGATGTCATGGCATCCTGGGGAGGGATGCCAAGTGCTCATGGAAAGAGAAAACTCCGTACGACTAAGCTCGTGAAAAACTTCGCTAAGGCGTGTGGAGTACATTCGCGCGTAAGCGTTCTAAGGATGGACGCCAAGTGCTCATGGTAAAGGAGAATACAGATGTGTGGATTTGCAGGTTTTGTGGGCGCTGTCGAGAAGCGGGAAGAAGTATTGACGAACATGATGAACACAATCGTCCATCGTGGCCCGGACAGCGAAGGGAAGTACGTGGACGAGGACGCTGCGTTGGGGTTTCGGCGTTTGAGCATCATAGACCTTTCCGAGGCTGGCGGCCAGCCTTTATATAATGAAGATAAAAGCAAGGTGCTTGTCTTTAACGGGGAGATTTATAATTACCAGGCACTTCGCGAGCAGTTGATTGCGGCGGGACACGTGTTCGTGTCCAACACCGATTCGGAGACGCTTTTGCATGGATACGAGGAATGGGGCGAGAAATTGCTTGACCGCCTGCGGGGCATGTACGCGTTCGTCATCTGGGACGTGAGGAAGAAGCGGTTGTTTGCCGCGAGGGACTTGTTTGGCATCAAGCCGCTCTATTATGCAAAGATGAACGGGAACTTGCTGTTTGGCTCGGAGATTAAATGCTTCATGGAGCATCCGAAGTTTGACAAGATATTTAACGAGGAGGCATTGGGCAATTATCTTTCGTTCCAGTTCGTGCCGACGGCGGAGACGTTTTTTAAGGGTGTGTACTGTCTGGAGCCGGGGCATTATTTTACCTATGAAAATGGGGAAATGAACATCGTGCGCTATTTCGAGCCGCATTTCACGGGGGACTGTTCGAAGTCGTTCGAGGAAGTGGTGGACGAGGTCGAGGCGGTGATGAAGGATTCCGTGGCGGCGCATAAAATCAGTGACGTGGAGGTCGCCTCTTACCTTTCCAGTGGGGTGGATTCAAGTTACCTGACTTATTTGGGGCAGGTGGATCACACGTTCACTGTTGGTTTTGAGGAGGGGAAATATAGCGAGATACAGGACGCGAAGGAATTTGCCGAGAGCGTACACATGCAAAATGACGCGAAAGTCATTACTCCGGAAGAATATTGGGACAACTTGTCGGATATCCAATACTACATGGACGAGCCGGTGGCGGATCCGGCGGCCATCGCCTTATATTTCTTAAGCAAAGAAGCGGCGAAAAAGGTAAAGGTCGTCTTGTCGGGCGAAGGGTCGGACGAGTTGTTTGGAGGGTATAACATTTATTGCGAGCCGCTTGAGCACACGGCGTTCAATAAGATTCCGCTGGGAATCCGAAGATTTTTGGCCAAGTTCGCCGAGCGTTTCCTGCCGAGAGGCATGAAGGGGCGGGGATTTTTGATGCGCCATGGGAAGATGTTGGAGGAGCGTTACTTTGCCAACGCGACGAACATTTTTACCGAGCGGGAGGCCGACGCGATTTTGCGAAAAGGGTGCGAACCGGGAATCCAGAAAGTGACGGCACCGCTTTATGCGCAGGTGAGTGACAAGGATCCGGTGACGAAGATGCAGTACGTCGATTTGCATTTGTGGCTGGTGCATGACATCCTGATGAAGGGGGACAAGATGGGAATGGCCAATTCCTTGGAGGTGCGTGTGCCGTTTTTGGACAAGGAAGTCCTGAAGCTGGCACAAACGTTGCCGCTCCATTACAAGGTGCGCGCTCCGAAGACGAAGGTGGCACTTCGCGGGGCGGCCGAGAGGGTGATTCGAAGCAAGACGGCCGAGAAGAAGAAGCTTGGATTCCCGATACCGATCCGCGTGTGGCTGAAAGAAGATGCGTATTACCAGCGGGTGCGGGACATGTTCGAATCCGACGCGGCAAAGAAGTTTTTCAACACGGAGCTTTTGCTTCGGATGCTCGACGACCACAAGGCGGGGAAGAACCATAACGAAAAAGCAGATAATAGCCGTAAGATTTGGACGGTTTACATTTTCCTCGTGTGGTATGACCGCTACTTCGGGCATGGGAAGCCGGTACATCCGGCAGTGGCGGCGAAAGCGGCGGTGAAAGTGGCGGCAGAAGGCTAAGCGGCGAGAGGGACTTCACGGCGGAAGTGGTAAAGGCGACGTTAAAAGTGGTATTAAAAGTGACGGACGCGTGAGTGTCGGAAGGAGAGAAATCATGAAAACGGTGCAGGATTCACGGGTGGAAACGATGCATTTGGTGAGGAACAAGCATTTGAATGGCGCGGGACGGCTGTTCGGCGGCATCCTGATGCAATGGATGGACGAGGTGGCGGCCATTGTTGCCATGCGCCACGCGGGTTGCGCGTGTATCACGGCTTCCGTGGACAACCTGCAGTTCATCCAGGGAGCGCATCAGGGTGACATGGTTGTTTTGATCGGGCGCGTCACGTATGTGGGAACCTCGTCGATGGAAGTTCGGGTGGATGTTTACGTGGAGGGCATGGACGGAATGCGTAAAATAATTAACCGGGCGTATTTTACGATGGTCGCGTTGGATGACAAGGAGAGGCCGCGCGAGGTTTCGCGCCTGGAACTCGTGGGCGAGGAGGAGAGAGCCGAGTGGGAGGCCGGAAAAAAACGGCGTGAAATGCGTATTTTGCGCAGGCGGGAAGGGTTTTAGTAAAGATGAAACATGTGTGGACGGGTAAGACGGGAGGGCTTTAAGCAAAGCCGGGAAAAGGCGTGTGCAAAGGGGGGTTTTATATGGTAAAGGATGGCAAAAAGAAGCGTTCGGGGACGGCTTTAACCAGTATTTTTTTCGTGTGCATTGGCGGGGTGGCCGGCTTTTTGATTGGCAGGTATTTCATGGTGGGGGCGCTTCGGGAGGGCTCCGTTGATTTGGTTCCCGCCTTGCTTATGCTGCTTGTTGGCGTTTGTTTGTCCACTTTCTTACAGATCATTTTTCACGAAGGCGGGCATCTAATGTTTGGTTTGTTAAGCGGTTATCGTTTTTCCTCTTTTCGTATCGGCAGCCTGATGTGGATCGAGCAGGACGGGAAAATGAGGTTTCGCCGCTTGTCGCTTGCGGGAACCGGCGGGCAGTGCCTGATGAGTCCGCCACCGATGAAAAACGGCACGTTTCCCTACGTGTGGTACAATCTTGGCGGCGTGCTGATGAATTTGATTACGGCATCCGTTTCGGCCGGGGTTGCCTTGCTGTGTCAGAATCTGAGATTGGTAAATGCGTTTTGTGTCGTGGTCGCGTTGATGGGAATTGCCTTTGCGCTGATGAACGGGATTCCCATGCGCGGGGCGGTCAACAATGACGGATACAATGCCTTGGCTTTGGGAAAGTCGCCGCAGGCGTTGCGCGCGTTCTGGCTGCAGATGAAGATTAACGAGCGTATCGTGGCGGGAGAGCGTCTTAAGGACATGCCGAATGACTGGTTTTTAATGCCGTCCGACGCGGACATGAAAAATAGCATGGTGGCGGTGCTTGGCGTGTTCGCCTGCAACCGACTGATGGATGAAAAGCATTTTGCGGCGACCGACAGGGAGATAGAGCGGTTGCTTTCCATGGACAGCGGAATCGTGGAGTTACATCGCCGTCTTTTGATTGACGACCAGATTTATTGTGAGTTGGTGGGGGAATGTAAAAAAGAGCGGCTTGACATATTGCGGGACAAGGCGCAGGTAAAGTTTAACAAGTCGATGAAGAATTTTCCGACCGTGCTGCGCACGGAGTACGCATATGCGCTCCTGGCGGAGCACGACGAAGAAAAGGCAGAGAAGCTTCGCCTCGCGTTTGAAAAAATGGCGAGGCGTTATCCGCACCCGCAGGAAATTGAGGCGGAGCGGGAGCTGATGGAGGAGTGCCTTTTGGGAAAAGTGAAAAATCAAAATTAACAATTGCGAATAAGGAATCCTTCGTTGGCATATTGATAAAAAGTTGAAGTGATTATACAAGTGAAATTTTCAAAATCATATTTCGTTTTCTGGAATTTCATGATATAATGCAGCTTGCCGGAGGGAAAAGTTCCGGTTGTGTGATTGGAAAAGATAAGGGGAGAAGAAAGGAGAGGAGTATGAAGCGAATAATATCATGTCTGCTGGCGGTCGTACTGGTGTGCACGCCATGTCTTCATGTTTGTGCCACGGAGAGCGGGGAGAACGTCATGGGAAATGACGTGCTGTCAAACGGGCAGGAGGAAAGTCGGGCGGAAAGTGAAATAGGTGACATGGAACAGACGAGGCCTGCCGAAATAAACGGCATGGCAGAAGAAACGGGCGAGATGGCGGACGGGAATTCGAAAGACGGCGATACGGAGTCGGGAAACGGACTTGTGGAGCCGAACAGTGAAGACGGCGATACGGTGCCAGGAGACGGACTTGTGGAGCCAATTAGCGAGATGGCGAATGACGAGTCAAAGGAGCCTGAGACAAAGGCGGCGGAAACGGCATCGGTTGGGAATCTGGGACAAGTCGACGTGTCCATCGTCTCGGCACTGATTTTGGAACGTGACGTGACATTTACCGTGTCTTTGGGGGAAGAGACGCCGAGGGAGGTCACGCTGGCAAGGGACGATGGGACGGTAGCCCGGGTTGAAAAAGCCGGGGTCAGCTTTGAGAACCTTGTGGCAGGAAGTTATACGCTGACCGTGTCCGCGCCAGGGTTTGCGACATATACCCAGACGGTCGAGGTAAATGACCAGGCGTATTTTTTGCAACTGACGACGGGATTTGTCGGCAATTACACATACGAGGCGGGAGAGGTGCATCCAGGTGTAATCCTGCTTGGAGACGTGAATGGGGACGGCACGATTGATACTGAGGACAAGGATGACCTGGTTTCTGCGATTGATCAGGGAACGACCGATGGAACCGGTGACTTGAATGGCGACGGAGTTTCGGATCTTGCAGATTTGGAGTATTTTGCGGCAAGCTATCAGCTTGGAGAGGGAATGGACATGCTCTCGGCAGTAGAATACGGAGTTCCGGCAAAGGCAATGACCGTAAAAGAAGATGCGAACACGCAGGTCGAGGGATCGTTGGAAACCTTGCTGACGAACGAAGGAGGGGCCGTGACATTACGCCCTGTAAATGGTGCGATCAGTGGGGATAATCCGGTTGTCCTGGTGTTTGATTTTAAAGAGAATGTAGATTATTCCGTGGGAGCCATGCTCATTGAGATGGGAATGGAAAATCCGGTTCGTGCGTTGCGGCTTGACGTGGAATATGAAGAGGGCGGGAAAAATCAGACGGCCACGGTGCCGTTGGTAGTAGGCGTAGACCCATTGTTGGTGGCAGAACAGATGAGGGCGTCCTTGGATGAGGACGGCACGATTACGGTAGATTTCGGAACTCAGATTGCAGTGAAGAAAGTGTCCCTGGTGATTACCGGGATGCAGAATAATAACAATCTGGCAGAGATTACCAAGGTGGAATTTTTAAATAATTTGCAGAACCGTATTCCGGCACCAGATATGGATATTCCGGAAGGGGTCAGTGCCGTGGCGGGGAACAAGAGTTTCACGCTGACATGGAATGCGTGCAGGAATATCACGGGATATGAAGTACGGATTACGTATAACGGCCTTGAAGAGGTGCGGTATACAAAGAGCAATAGTTTGGCGGTTACCGCCTTTAATAAGGAAAAGCTTGTGAATAACGAATCCTATACGGTGGAGGTGCGTTCGGTCAACGGAACGTGGAGGAGCCCGTATAGCGCGGCAATCGAGGTGGTTCCGAAAACGGACAAAAAGCCGGACGCGCCGGACGGACTGAATGTGACCGGGAACTATAGGGCAATTGATGCATCATGGAAGAAAATGGAAGATACCGATACTTATAACCTTTACTACCGAGAGGAAGGCATGGCAGATTTCACAAAGGTAGAGGGGATTACGTCTAACCAGTATACGCTTTCGAATCTGAAGGACAAGACGGCGTACGAGATATATGTGACCGGCGTGAACGAACTTGGCGAGGGGGCGCGGTCGCTGACGGCAAAAGCGGAGACTACCGATCCGAACCCGGCAGACATGCCGAAGTATAAGCTGCTCAATACGGGCATTGGAAATGAAGCGGACTCCCATATTGTCAGCGCGACCTATACGCATGGAGACAGTATGCAGGACAGCCCGTTGGATACAAAGAGCGGAACGGCGTGGGGAACCGTCGACAAGAATCCGGTATCGGCGTATTTCTGGAACACCTGGGATCAGGGAGGTTTCAATGCCATGGGGGATCGGGGCATGACCTATGAGTTTGACCAGGCGTACAAGATACAAAGCTTTGCCCTGCAGGAAGTGTCGGTGCAGAGCGTGCGGTATGGTTACATACGGGTGAGATACTGGGATGCCGAGAACGAAAATCAGATGGTGGAGCTTGGTCACGACCAGGTTTCTCTGGAGCCGAGAACGGATGAAGAGGGGCGGCTTTACTACATGGTCAAGCTCCCGAAGGCGGTGACCACGAGCAAGATTCAATTCGCGCTCGCACGAAGTGTCGCTAATGGCACGATTTCGATATCGGAAGTGTATTTTTATCATTATGATTCGCTGGAAGACGATATTATGGCTTTGTACGCGGACGACCTCCATACCGTATTGTGCGAAGGCGCGGAGGGCAAGATTGAGGAGTTACAAAATCGAATCGACACGAAAGATCCGGTGAGCGGAGAATATCATCCGGACAAGGAGAAACTGCAAAGGGAGCTGGATACGGCGAAGCAGATTTTGCGGGCAGAGCTAAGCGACCCCGTGCGCGTGCACGGTGGTATAACGACCGGCGACGTGAACCGCGGTTTTGGTGGTTTGAATGCATGGCAGCCCTTGGGCGTGACCGTGGCGGCCGGTGAGCAGATCACCGTTTATGTCGGGCACAATACGAAGAAAACCGGGGACAATACGCAATTGCAGCTGGTGGTGACCCAATATCATGCGGAGTCTTCAAATTTGTTCAATGTTGTAAAAACATTGAAGATAGGAAAGAATGACATTACCATACCGAAGCTGATTTCCACGGACGTGGAAAAAGGCGGGGCGTTGTACGTGCAGTATACCGGAAGCGGAAATGACGAGTATGCGGTACGCGTGGAAGGCGGCGTGGAGGTTCCGATTCTGGACTTGTACCAGGTGACAGGGGAGGAACGGCTGCAGCGCACCCAGGAATACATAGAGGACTTGAAGGTTTATACGGCAAAGATGGAGGAGGTGCATGACCAGGTTCATGCAGGCTCGGATAATACTTCTGTAGACTATGCGTATGAGGACAAAAATTGTATTCTGGGGGCATCTGATATTATGCTGGACACGATGTTGTTGTCTTTGCCGGCGCAGCAGATCCTTGCCGGTGCAGGAAATTCGGCACAGACGCTGTTAGATTCCCTGGATGCCATGGAGGAGATGATTGACCTTTTCTATCAGCACAAGGGATTGACAGAGAAGGAGACCGACGGATCCAATGCAATTTCGGTAAAAGACCGATATCCGTCCATGCATCTGAACATCCGTTATCAGAGAATGTTTGCGGGAGCGTTTATGTATGCGTCCGGCAATCACGTTGGAATTGAGTGGAACGAGACGAGAGGCATGGCATCCGGAGCTTCGGTTCAGGCGGATGCGGATGGACGATATCAAAGCGGTCATTATTTTGGATGGGGAATCGCCCACGAAATCGGGCATTGCATCAATCAGGGTGCCTACGCGGTGGCGGAGGTCACGAACAACTATTATTCCGTGCTGGCACAAGCGCAAGATAACAACGAGAGCGTGCGGTTCCAATATGGCAAGGTATATGAGAAGGTAACGTCCGGTACGAAGGGAAGGGCATCCAACGTATTTACGCAATTGGGAATGTACTGGCAGCTTCATCTGGCTTATGACGACGGTTATAATTATAAGACCTACGAGAGTTACACGGAGCAGTTGGAGAATTTGTTCTTTGCCCGGGTGGACACCTATGCAAGGGAAACCACGAAGGCACCTGCGCCGGGAGGAATTGCGCTGGAGCTGACTGGTGATACGGATCAGAATCTGATGCGTCTTTCTTGCGCGGCGGCTGAAAAGAACCTACTGACGTTTTTTGAACGCTGGGGCATGACGCCGAACGAGGAGACGAATCGGTATGCAGGACAGTTTGCAGAGGAGACAAGGGCACTCTACTATGTGGACGATGACTCCCGCGTATATCGGCTGACACATGGCGGCAGCAGGCTTACGGCGGACGGCACGACGGAAGTGCTTGCGGCCGCGACGTCTGCACAGATTGACGCGGATGCCAAAAACCAGGTGAACTTCCAGTTCGTACTGACGGATGCGGGCAGGGACGATATCCTGGGGTATGAGATTGTGCGTTGTACCATGTCCGGGAACGAGGTGGATAAGGTAATCGCGGGCTTTACAACAGAAAGCACGTTCAGCGACTTTGTGACGACGATGAACAATCGCGTGGTGACTTACGAGATTACGGCGATTGATAAATATCTGAATCGTTCCGCAGTGCGGACGTTGGATCCGATAAAGATTGAGCATAACGGCAATATTGACAAGGCGGGGTGGACGGTTAGCGCAAGCGGCATCACGTCGGTGGAAGAGGACTACAACGGAAGCGAAGAAGATCCGTGTGCAAAAACGCCGGAGAAAGCAATCGACAAGGTCATTGACAATAACAGCAGTACGACCTATCTCGGCACGGCGGGACAGAATGCGGAAGTGGTTGTGGAATTTAATCGACAGCTTACGATTACCGGATTTGAGTACAAGGCAGATCTGAATGCAGGCGGAGAGCAGGTTCAGGACTATACGGTTTATGTTCGAAACGCGCAGAACGGATGGACGGAGGCTGCCAGCGGCACGTTCGAAACATCAGGAGGGAAAGCGGCTCAGACGGTTTATTTCAGCAGTCAGGTAAAAGGAAACATAGCGGCTTACGATACGACGGCGATGAAGTTGCTGATTAAAAACAAGGAAGGAAAGCAGGTTGCAATTACAGAATTGGATGTCCTGGGCGTGACCGGGGATAACGTGGAGTTACAGAGCACGTTGAACGGAACTCCGGCTATCGGAAAGCTGACGGCAGATTATAAGTACGGAACAAATGCAAAGGACGTGATTCCGGCAGGCTCCATTATCTTTACCGGAGTCTATAAGGGAAATCCTGCTTATAACGTAGTGCTTCTGTATGATCAGGACGGCAATATCGTCAGCGGTACAAGCGCGGACGGGGAGCAGAAAGCTTATCACGTCATCCAGGCGAACGTGCCGGATGACGGGGAGATTCAGGAGGTTTATGACGGAACATGGATTTATTGGATTGAACCGCAGGATACGGTGAACCTGGAGGCATTGACCAAGGTGCGGGCAGAATTGTACCGCGTGGATGATGCCATGACCAATCAGGGACAGAGACTGGTCAGCGATTCCTTCTTTGTGAACGTGGAAGCAAATAGTCCGGAGGAATTGAGGCCGATTACCTTGACTTCGAGTCAGAGCGGCGGCAATTGAACCTCATCAGGGAAGTCTCCCGCTTTTTAAAGCGGGGGGACTTGCTTGTTTCAGTGGGAGTACAAGCTTCCACTGAAATGCCGCGAAGCGGCAATGAGGTTATGAGCAAGTAGCAAAGCGGATTGCGAATATCCGCTTGACTAGATGGAGGGAGCAGGACATGAAGAAATATATAAGGGGAATCATCATGGCGGTGTTCGCATTTGTCGCGATACTGCCGCAACAAGTGCACGCGGAAGACACGGGAGAGGTTCTGTTGGAGAAAAACGAGACGCAGACGGCGGTGGTCGTAAAGGTACAGATTCCAAATGCAGAGCAAGAACGCATATCCTCCCTGCAGCTAAAGCTTTTGGTGAAAGACGCGGCGGGGAATCCCGCCGGGGAGGAGATTCTGGGAAGAATCGTAAGTCTGGCCATTACGTTCGACGACGGTATTTCCGGGAAGGCAAAAATTCAGGAACAGATTTACCACGAGGACACGGGCAGTCTGAACATTTATATTTCCGGAACGGAGCCCTTGTTTTCCGACCAGGATGAGAACTTATTGACGGTTGGAATCGTGTCGGCGGTCATTCTGGGAGAAGAAGACATGGAGATTTACCTGGGAACGGATGCGGACTCCTTTCAGGTAGTGAAAGGGAGAAGTGTGGTTTCCATTTTGAGCGAGGTGCAGCCGGTATCTTTCAAAGCCGCCGGAAATCCAGCAGATGCGCAGGAACCGCAAGACCCACAGAATCCGCAGAATCCGGGTGAACAGCTTCCGGCGGTTGACAAGTCGAAATTGGAAAGAGTGCTGGCGCAGGCTGCGGAATATGTGGAAACAGATTATACGAGCGAAAGCTATGGGGTTTTGAAAAAGGCAGTGGAAGAAGGACGGGTCGTTTATGACAAGCAGGATGCCTCACAGACGGAGGTGGATCAGGCGGTGTGGGCGATTGAAAATGCGATTGGCGGCCTGATACCCGCGACAAAATCCAGCGCGGAGCCATCCTTGGAGGAGTTGGCGAAGAACCCGGGCGGGGCGGCCGTCCAGACGGGAGATTTTTCTCCCATCTGGATATACGCGGCCATGATGATTATAAGCGCGGGATTACTGTTGATGGTGCGGGGACGATTACGACGGTGAAATGCGAGAGGAGAAAGACGGTGAAGCGACAAGCGGTAAACCCATATTTGCCGGGGAATGAATATATCCCGGACGGTGAACCTTATGAATTTGACGGGAGAGTTTACGTGTACGGCTCCCATGACGGGTTCGGCAGCCCGATTTTTTGTGTCAACGACTACGTCTGCTGGTCGGCACCCGCAGACGATTTAGCCGATTGGAAGTACGAGGGAGTCATTTATCGAAAAAACCAGGATCCGAAGAACCGCCTGGGGCTTCGGCTTTTGTTCGCGCCGGACGTGGCGCGGGGTGTGGACGGGAGGTTTTATCTATATTATGCATTTGACTTTATGGGCATCATGGGCGTGGCGGTGAGCGACCACCCGGCGGGGCCGTATGCCTTTTACGGGCACGTACATTACGCGGATGGCACGATTTGGGGACGCAGGAAGGGCGATTCGTTCCCGTTCGACCCGGGTGTGCTCGTGGATGATGACGGGCGCGTGTTCCTATATTCGGGATTTTACACGAAGATGCCCGCCATCGTGACCGGATGGCGGGCATTGCGCTACGAGGGCGGCTACGTGCTGGAGCTGGAGCCGGACATGGTGACCGTCAAGACTCCGGAGAAGTTATTGTTTCCCAAGGAGGGCGCGGGTTCCTTTGCCAACCATGAGTTTTTCGAGGCCAGCTCCATTCGGAAATACGAGGGGAAATATTATTTTGTCTATTCCTCGCGCCACAATCATGAGCTTTGCTATGCCGTAAGTGACCGTCCGGATAAGAATTTCGTGTACGGGGGGACGCTAGTCAGCAACGGAGACTTGTTCTTAGACGGGAACGAGGACGAGGGTCATGCGAAGAATTACATTGGCAACAACCACGGGGGCATGCTTTGTCTGAACGGGCAGTATTACATTTTTTACCACCGGCACACGAACCGAAGTTCCTACGCCCGCCAGACTTGCGCTGAAATGCTGCGGCGCGGGGAGGACGGCGGTTTTTGCCAGGCGGAGATGACGAGCTGCGGGTTGAATGGCGGGCCGCTTTCTGGTGCGGGTCGGTACGAGGCGCGAATTGCCTGCAACCTTTGGAGCGGGCAGGGCACCGGGCGTTACGACGTGTCGTTTTCGCGGCTTCGCTATGCGAAACACCCATTTATTACGCAGGATAAACGGGACGGGGACGAGACGGCGGTGCAATACATTGCCAATGTAAGGGACGGGGTCGTGGCCGGATACAAATATTTTGACATGGGCAGTGCACGAAGACTTTCGGTCGAGGTTTCGGGAAAGGCGAGCGGGGCGTTTCGCGTGTATTGTGACGAGGCGTTCCACTACCTTGTCGCGGAGGTACCAATTGACATCCACGGGAAGGAAATCAAAGAATGTTCGGCGGAGCTTGAGCGGGAAAAACTGACCGCGGACGTGGTGCCCTTGTATTTCAAATACGTGGGGAAGGGAAAACTTAACTTTTATGGGTTTTCATTTCAGTAAATTGGCCGGAAAAGATTTGTCTTTTGTCATAATTGCCGTCAGAAAAAAACTTTCATAGAACGGGAGATAATCATTTACAATGCAATGACGATGGCGTTTGAGGGGATGGATCTGACGGAAGAAGACGTTCAAATGTTGCACGCTTGTAGAAGCGGGAAAGTGTCAGGCGATGAACTGCGACAACGGACGTTGAGTGAGGGCAGATAATGGCAATCGGCGGTACTTTAACCGCCATTTGTTGGCGGGAACAAGTCCTTGAATCTTTTTCTGTTTTCTTTCTTGCATACCGCATAATACGTGACGTGGAATTCTGGATTGGAAATGGCCACGCGGACACGGTTGATACCCGGGAGGTCTTTGGGAAAGGCATCCGAGGTAAATACGGGCATGGTGGAATTGAGGATCAATTCCTGAAAGGTATAGCTTTCCGTCTGCATGAGAAATTTGGAGTTCGGCATTTTTTCGAGTACCAGGTCGTGCCAGAACCCGATGTCCTGAAACAAGAGCATGTTTTCCCCGTTCATCTCCTCGATGTTTACGGATTTCCGTTTGGCGAAGCGGTGCTGCTTGCGCAGGTAGAGAAAAAGGTTTTCTTCGCACAGCCGGTTGGATAAAAGGTCGTCATCCTCCGGGCGGTAAGGTAAAATGATAAATTGATACGCGTCGTTTTTAAGTCCCTCCAAAAGCTGGTGGACTTTTTTTAGTTCTGAGGAAATGGCGATATAAGGGTAAACTTCGGTGACGCGTTGAACGAGGGGCGACACGGGAATGGGGGCGCAGGCACCGATGGAAATAGTGCGGCTCTTGCGGTCGAATTCCCGGACGCGATGCAGCATGCTTTCATATTGCCGCAATAAGAGTTCTGCTTCCGAGGCGGCAAGCCGTCCGGCCTCCGTCAGGGAAATGCTGTTTTTGGTTCTGGCAAACAGGGGCACGCCAAATTCAGCCTCCAGTTTTTGCATGCCCCGGGTCAGCGTGGACTGGGAGAGGTGTAGTTGCCTCGCGGTTTCGTAAAGTGTTTCTGAGCGGGAAAATGTGACAAACTGTTCTAATATTTGAAAATCAATCATGGCTTGGTATCCTTTTCTAAATTTGGAATCATTTTAACATGAGGGGATGGAAATGTAAAGATTTAGGCTTCTGTTATTGCTCAGTCCCGAGCCAGTCACTATGCTGACTGGCTCGGGGGATGCACGTAAATCTGGCCGATGCATCACCCGCTTTGCCAAAGGCAAATTTAAAATGCGGGTGATGCCCGTTACAATTCAGCCTGCGCTGAATTGTAACAGATTTCATTTTGTGCAATCTGGGTTGCGAAATTGGCACTGTACTTTTTAATGGATTTGGTTTACAGTAATTCCAGCACAACGAAAAGGTATGAGGAGGTTGTGGATGATGATTTTTTATTTTACGGGTACGGGTAACAGTTTGTACGTGGCAAAGGAATTAGAAGGTGACGTTCGCAGTATTCCGCAGGTGCTACATCAAAAGGATTTGTCGTTTACGGCGGAAAAAATCGGAATCGTCTGCCCGATTTACGGGCATGAAATGCCCCGGATGGTGAAAGAATTTATAGAGAAGGCCGAGTTTAGGACACCTTATTTTTACATGGTGCTGACCTATGGGGCCAACCACGGCGGGGCGGCGCAGATTGCGGACGCGTTCGTGCAAAAGGCGGGGAAGAGGGCGGACTACGTCACGACGGTCGAGATGGTGGACAATTTTCTTCCGGTTTTTGACATGGAAAAGCAGATGGCGATGGATAAGCAGGTGGAAAAGCAACTGGAACGGGTAAAGGCGGACATCGCCGCATGCAAAAAGGAAATCCAGAAAGCGACGATGAAGGACAAGATGGTGCACAAGGCGTTTCGGGCATCCATGGCGCGGATGAAAAAGGCGCCGGAAGCCATTTGGGCAGATTACGTCGTGACGGACGAGTGCGTCGGCTGTGGTATTTGTACCAGGGTTTGCCCGGCGGGATGCATCCAACTGGAGGAACAGAAAGCCGTCCATTCGGAAAAGAATTGCCAGGCTTGTTACGCATGTATACAGGCTTGCCCGAAGAAGGCGATTTTGTTCAAGGAGGGGTTGGCGAAGGAGCCGAACCCGAACGCCCGTTACCGCAATGAGCACGTGACTTTGACGGAACTGGTGGAGGCGAATGACCAGACGGGACTTTGCTAGTGTGCCGTTACTAAGTGACCCGCAGCGATACTCAAGGATATCACTTGACGCATGCCTTGGAAGGGCGGACGCTTACGCGCCCGTCAAGGTATATTTTCAATCACATTTTTATTAGGAGGAAAACAATCATGATGACATTTACATTGAGCAATGGGCTTTCGATGCCCGCGGTAGGAATCGGTACCTTTATGATGAGCCCGGCTGCGGCCGAGCAGGCGGTTTTGGACGCGTTGGCCTGCGGATACCGCATGATTGACACGGCACAGGCCTACATGAATGAGCGTGCCGTGGGACGCGCGATGAAAAAATCGGGCGTGGCGAGGGAGGACATTTTTCTTTCCACCAAGATTTGGGCGAGCCAGTATCTGACGGAAGGGACGGTGGAAAAGAGCCTGGAACTGCTCGGGACGGATTACGTTGACCTGATGTTCATCCACCAGCCGGCGGGCGACTTCATGGCGGGTTACCGAAAGCTTGAGAAAGCGTACAAGGAGGGCAAGGTGAAGTCCATCGGCATTTCCAATTTCCATGATGAAAAGTTGGAAAAATTGCTTGCCGAGTGTGAAATCAAGCCGCACGTCATCCAAATGGAGGCACATCCTTATTACATGGATGAAAAGACCATCGGCATGTTAAAAGACTGCGGTTGCCGCGTGATGGCCTGGTATCCGCTTGGGCATGGGGACAAGGCATTGCTTGGCGAGCCGATTTTCACGAAGCTGGCCGAAAAATATGGAAAGAGCACCGCGCAGGTGGTTTTGCGTTGGCACGTGCAGGTGGGAAACCAGGTGATTCCCGGTTCGACCAATCCGGAGCATATCAAGGCCAATGCGGACATTTTTGACTTTGAACTGACCGACGCGGAGATGGAAGAAATCGCGAAATTGAATAAGAATGTCAGATATTACAATGCGACCCCGGAGATGGAAGAGGGGTATGCGGGTTACGCGATTGACTTGGACAGTCAGGAATAGAGGTGCGGAATGAAAAGTCCGAAAAAGATTCGGGTATGGATTGCGGTGCTTGTTGCCGTGGCGGCATTGGCCGTGGGCATCTTCGCCGGAACCCGCATAAGTAACCTGGCATCTTTGATGCCGCCGGTGGAGGCGTCCCTGCCACAGGATGCTTCTAAGTACACGCAAGAAGAAAATGAAATCATCGAGAGGTCGCAGGACTTTTGGTCGGCCATGGAGCAGGCGGACGAGGAAGGCATGCGGGAGATTGCCGATGAAAATTGTACGTTCGTGCATATTGGGATGACCTGCAAGTTAGACGAGGAGATTGGGTATTACACGAGCGGGACGTTTCAGCCGACGGAAATCGTGTTCCACGGGCAGTCCGTGGAATTGTTCGGGGACACGGCAATCGTCCTGACGGATTGTGACTATAGCTTGAAGCTGGGCGGTTTCACGACGTCGCACCATTTCGCGGTGACGGAAGTGTATACGCAACAAGGCGAAGAGTGGAAATTGATTCAGTTTTCGTTCACGGCACTTGTCAGTTGAGGTGCGGGGCGGGAGGCTCATGAAGGGTGCAATGTGAGAAAATCAATCGGAACGTGAAAAAAGGAGAACGTGGCATGAAGAAGAAAGCGGTAAAATGGATAGCGATCGTGTTGGTCGTCCTTCTGGTCGTCGCGGGAGTGGGGATGTTCATCTTTTCCCGAATGATGCAGAACATGATGGGGGGAACGGTGGAACTAAGCTATACCCATGAAGCCCACGAAGAAGAAAACGGCGCCAGCGTCGTCTATATGACGACGGAAATCAGCCCCGAGGCGTTGATGGAAATCTATGCCGCCCTGGGCGTGGAATTGAAAGGGAACAATATCGCGGTCAAGCTGTCCACTGGAGAACCGCCGGCCAGCAATTACCTCGACCCGGCACTCATCAAGGACTTGGTACAATCCGTATACGGCACCATCGTGGAATGCAACACGGCCTACGGCGGCTCCCGTTCGGAAACGGCGATGCACTACCAGGTGGCCGAGGATCATGGCTATACAGAGATTGCCGACGTGGTCATCATGGACGAGGACGGCTCGACGACCATTCCGGTAGAAGGCGGCACACATTTGAAGGAAAACTACGTGGGCGCGCATTTCCCGGAATATGACGGATTCTTGGTGCTATCCCACTTTAAGGGACACGCGATGGCGGGATTTGGCGGTGCCATCAAGAACATTTCCATCGGCATCGGTTCGGCAGAAGGAAAATGTTTGATCCACACGGCGGGACAGAGCCATGACAGCCCGTGGGGCGGGGAGCAGAACGCTTTTTTGGAGTCGATGGCCGAGGCAGGAAAATCCGTCGTGGACTCGGTGGACGGGAACATTCTGTTTGTCAACGTGATGAACCATCTGTCGATAGACTGTGATTGTAACGGGAATCCGGCCGAGCCGGACATCTATGATATCGGCATCCTGGCCTCCACCGACCCGGTGGCGTTGGACCAGGCCTGCGTGGATCTGATTTACCAGGCAGAGGGAAGGGAAGCGTTGGTGAGCCGGATGGAGAGCCGGAATGCGGAGCGCGTGCTGGAGCATGGCGAGGAAATCGGATTGGGCAGCCGCAGCTACCGGTTGGTGAATATTGACGGGGAATGATGGTTGCTGTTCCAATTCGCGGCCGGTTAGGCCGTGAATCAGAATGACTTGATAGACGGAAAGGGGAATTTGCGGTGGAGCTGCTTTCTATTTTACGAAGAGAATTTATCTACGTCTGATATTATTTCGAGATACAGCTTCGCCAGATAGCCCCTTACTGGGCGCTGGGCATGGTCGTCGGTTCTTTCGTTTCCGTCTTTGCCAAGGATGCCATCCACGATTGCTTTGAGCGGCTGAAAGGAAAAAAATGGGGTGTATGGGGCGTGGTCGTGGCCAGCATGCTGGGCATCGCCTCGCCGCTTTGCATGTATGGGACGATTCCCATCGCGGCCTCCTTTTCCCGCCATGGGATGCGGCATGACTGGCTGGCGGCTTTCATGATGAGCAGCGTGTTTCTAAATCCGCAGCTTTTGCTTTACAGTACCGCGCTGGGGTCGGCGGCGGTGGCCGTGCGGCTGGTTTCCTGCACGCTATGCGGCATCGTGGCCGGGATGTTCGTGTATGTGTTTTATCGTGATACGCCGTTTTTCGATTTTACGGGATTCGAACCCCGCAAGAGCCATGACACCGACCCGAATCCGTTGCTGCGTTTTCTAAAAAATCTTGGCCGCAACCTCAAGGCGACGGGGGCGTACTTTCTGGTCGGCGTGTTACTTTCCGCCTTGTTTCAGAGATATGTCCCGGCGGAGGAGTTTGCGGAACTGTTCGGCGAGGGCAACGAAGCGTTCGGCATCCTGATGGCGGCGACTATTGGGGTTCCCTTGTATGCCTGCGGCGGCGGGACAATTCCCCTCTTGCAGCAATGGCTGGTTTCGGGCATGAGCATGGGCAGCGCGGCGGCTTTCATGGTCACCGGCCCGGCGACGAAGATTACCAACCTCGGGGCGCTGAAAATCGTGCTGGGCGTGAAACGCTTTGTTTTGTACCTCGCGTTCGTGATGGCGTTTTCGTTTGTCACGGGGATGGTGGTAAATTTCATCATTTACCGAGTATGATTTGCGGAGTGTTGCTGAATTGTAATTCGAGAGATTTTGTAGCCCGCATCCAGAGTTGCGTTGGAATTGACTTTTACACATCCACATGTTATTATGAGACGGAAAAGTGTGATTAGATGCAAAAATCTTTTGCAAAGGGGTGCTTTATATGGAAATTCGTCGAGATTACTATTTGGATAAACTGATAAAGAGAAAGAATAATGGGTTGGTAAAAGTAATCACCGGCATTCGCAGATGTGGAAAGTCCTATTTGCTAAATACGATTTTTTATCGGCAACTTCTTGATAGTGGCGTGGATGAAAACCACATTATTCGATTTGCCTTTGATTCTGCCGACGACCTTTATCTGATTGGGGAAAGTCTTATCAAAATTGAAAAAGAAAAAAGGGGCGTTGACCCTGAAAAATTTATGGCGTACATTCGTTCAAAGACAATGGGGAAAGGCATGTACTATCTCCTTTTGGATGAGGTACAGATGCTTGATTGTTTTGAGTCCGTATTAAACGGCTATCTTCGCAAGGACAACATGGACGTATTTGTAACCGGAAGCAATGCAAGATTCTTGTCAAAGGACATTATTACGGAGTTTGCCGGACATGGGGACGAAATTCATATGTATCCCTTAAGCTTTTCGGAATTTATGTCCGTATACAAAGGTGACAAATATGAGGGACTGGCGGAGTACATGCTTTATGGCGGCATTCCGTTGGTTGTCCTACGGGAGGATGCCAATGATAAGGTTATTGCGTTGGAAAATCTGTTCAGCGAAATATATATCAGGGACATATACAGCCGGAATCGAATTAGAAACCAGGGTGAGCTGGAGGATTTGTTGAACATTCTTTCTTCGGCCATGGGATCTCTTACCAACCCTGAAAAATTGAAAAACACGTTTAAGACCATGAAAAAATCAAGAATTACTTCCAATACGATTAAGAAATACCTTGATTATTTTGAAGATTCTTTTTTGATAGAGTCGGCACAGAGATATGACATTAAAGGCAAGGCATATATTGAAACTCCGAAAAAATATTATTTTTCAGATCTTGGGCTTCGCAATGCCCGTATTCGTTTTCGCCAGTTTGAGCAGACACGTTCGATGGAGAATGTAATTTACAACGAACTTCGCATGCGTGGCTATAGCGTGGATGTCGGCATCGTTCCGGTGACAGAAAAGAATAAAGATGGAAAAACAATTCGCAAGCAACTTGAAGTTGACTTTGTATGTAATTTGGGTTCGTTAAGGTACTATATCCAATCGGCCTATTCTTTGCCCGACGAAGAAAATAGAATGCAGGAAATAAGACCGTTTCGAAAAATTGATGATTCGTTTAAAAAAATTGTCATTACAAAGGATGTCGTACCGAGTCACTATGATGAGCATGGTATTTTGACTATGAACGTTTATGATTTTTTGCTTGATCCTGCAAGTATTGAGAAGTAAAGTGGGAATCGAAAGGGGCGTCTGTCGGACGCCCCTTTTAAACGAATAAAAAGCGGAATGACTTGCCGCGATAAGCGGCCGTGTACGTGCCAAAGTTTTTCTCGTAGTCGTGAAAATTTCTGGCATCTTTGTCCTGCTTCCATTTCCTTTTCCAATGTTTCAGCATCGCGGTAAATTTCTTCATCATCATAATTCCCCCGTTTTCGTTTTCGCCGGCGTAATTCGCACGTCGACATAAATGTTTTACCATTGTATGATAATCCATTTTGCGGAAGAAAAAAAGATGGTTTCTTGCACAAAAATTAGGGCGATATTGACATGCGGCGACTCCGGCTTGCACCACGACGGTTGGTTGGCAGGATGCCCTTTATTTACCGCTCCCTATATTCCCTCGGGGTCATGCCGGTGCGTTTTTTAAACACGTTTTGAAAATAGCTTTGGGAAGAGAAGCCGAGGAATGTGCTGATTTCCAGGATGCTTTTTTCTGTCTTCTCAAGGTACTCCATGGCTTTTTTGATTTTCTGCTCCTGGATGTAATCGGTCAGTGTCATACCGGTTTCTTTTTTGAACTTGGTGGATAGGTGGCTGCGGCTCACCCCCAGATCCTTTGCCATCTGCTCCACGTTAACGTCCTCGGTCAGGTGTTCGCGGACGTATCCGGTCACGCCGCGCAGGAAGCGGTCATAATGCATCCCTTTTTGCTGTTCGGCCACGAGGGAGGCAAAATCCATGACCATGTTGTACTGCAGGTTTAGGATTTGTTCCGAGGCGTTTAAACGCTCGCAGTGTTGGATATAGCGATCGCTTAAGGACAAGGCTTCCTCGAACGGCAGGCCGCCGGCCATCGCCGCCCGGGAGACGAGCGTGGCGGTGGCGATGAAAATATTTTTCGTCTGCCGTAAGTAGTTGTCCGCGGTTTTGCCCGCCCGTCCGGCGGTATTTTTGGAGAAAAGTGCGTTTAGAGCTTCTTGGTTTCCGTCGGTGATGCAGGAAAGCATCCGTCGTTCAAAGTCCATCGTGTCGTGATTTGAGAAAAAATCTGCGGGATCGGATTGGATTGCGGAAATGGTTTCTATCATGTTCTTTTCTTTCATGGATATGTCTGAACGGGAGTTGTAAAGCGGGAAATTCGTCAACGTCATTCTTTTTTCACTGAGAAAATAGTAAATCAGGCAAAGCTCCCGCACGAACAATTCCAATGGCAGGGGCGTGATGCCGAGCATCAGGCTTAAATATTGTTCGAAATAATTTTGCCGGATGCCCAGTTCGAACATGAATTCGCGGACGCGCGGGCGTGGGGGAGTCATTTCAAAGGTGGGACCCAAGATGAGGGTGTGCGCATTGTGGCGAATGATGCCGTAAAACTGGTCGTAGGGCGTGACGTAGTAACTAACCGCTTGTTTGACTTGGAACAGTTCGTCTAAATATATGCCGGCCGGGTCGACGGGAAAGCCGCAGGGGTCGTGGAGGGAAATTAGTTCGTCCTCCTTGTAGACGCGCACCATGATGCGGGAGAGGCTGGAAATGTGTTCCGCGATATAATCATAGTCAATCTCCCGTTCGCGGGTTTTGGAAAGCTTGTTTTCGTTACTCATTTTTCAAAATCCTTTCGTTATCATTCGTAACACGATTTTACAATAAGTCAAACAAAAATACAATAGTGAAATGACGCGGGAGGATATAATACAAGAAACAGAAAAGAAACGGCTTGATTGAAGGACAATTGTATCTTTCGGAAAAGAAGGAAGGAGTTTCGTGATGGAAACAAGAAAGAGGAAGTTATTGGAAAGGCCGATGTTTGACAGCGTCATAAAGTCGGCGGACATGGAAAAAAGGGAAAAGTGGATTGGCTACCTGGTGGGACCGGCAGGGGCGCTTCTTTTAAACGCGGTGCTGGGTTCTTACTTAAATGTCTATTATACCGACGTGTTAAAGCTGACCGGTGTCTGGGGCGGCGCGTTTCTGATGGTGTTCCCGTTGATTTCCAAGATTATCGACGCGATTACCAATGTCATCATGGGCTACATCATTGACCGTACGAGGAACGGGCAGGGAAAGGCGAGGCCGTACTTGTTTTTGGCGGCGTTACTTTTGCCGATTACGGGGATTTTGCTGTTTACCGTGCCGCAGGGAAATGAGACGGTGGAAGTTGTCTGGGTCATGCTCTCCTACAACTTGTTTTACTCACTGGCATTTACCATTTATAGCATGAGCCACAACCTGATGGTGCCGCTCTCTACCAGAAATTCCGACCAGCGGGGCGTGCTGGCGGTTTTTAACAACGTGGCCTCCGTCATGATTACGGGCATTCTGGTGGCACTCATCTTTCCGATGGCGGTGCTGCCCGCACTTGGCGTTGACAAGGCGGCGTGGATTAAGATGGCGGTCGTATTATCCATAATCGCCCTGCCGCTTACATTGCTGGAATATTATTTTACCAAGGAACGGGTCACGCAGGAGGGCGCGGAACTGAAAGAGGAGGAAACGGTTCCTTACATGAAACAATTAAAGGCGGTATTTACGGATCGCTATATGATGTGCCTATTGACGTATTTTTTGATTTCTACCATCGGGGCGAACATGAAAAATATTTCGCTGGTGTATTTTTGTAATTACGTGTTGGGAACCTATGCGGATGGGATTACCCAGACCATGGTCTCGGCCATCGGCGGGATTCCGATGGGCGTCGGCATTTTCCTCGTCTGGCCGCTGGCCAAGAAGTTTGGCAAAAGAAACGTGACGATGGCGGGATTTGTCTTGTACGCGGTTGGCGGCATCGTTTGCTTTGCGGCACCGACCAATATGGTGGTCGTGCTTATCGGCCAGTTTATCAAGAACTTTGGCGGGCTGCCGAGCGCCTATGTGTTCATGGCGTTGATGGCTGACACTTACGACCACTTGGAATGGAAGAATGGGTTCCGCGTCGACGGTGCGGCGATGTCGATTTACAGCATAATCACGGTGGCGGGCGTGGGGCTGACCACGGGGATTTTCAATATTTTACTGGCAAATGCCGGATACGTCGCGCCGGAGATGATAAATGGGCAGACGGTGGCGTACGTCCAACCGGCGGCGGTACAAAGTATTATCACGTTTTCCTTTGTGGGGATGGAGGTTTTCACGGCGATTATCGTCATCGTGCTTTTGGCGTTCGTGAACGTGGAGAAGGATCTGGGCAGGAAACAAGCGGAAATCCGCGAGAGGAATGAAAAGAAGAGGATTGCGGAAAGTTGATGGAATGAGCAGGTGTTTTACCGACATCTAAATGAAATAGAGAAAGAGAGGTAGGAAGGATGAGCATTTTACATACGAGTTTGTTTCAGATGATGTACAAGGGAAAGGAAGAGTATACGCCGGGAAATCCTCCCGACTACGTTGTCCGCCGGGCGCGGGGGAGCGCCATGCCGGTTCGGGAGAAGAAAGGGATTTCGGTCATGCACTACGAAAAGGACGGTGTACAAGGAGATTTTTTGAAAAATGGAAAAAATTCATCAAAATATATTTTGTTTTGTATTCATGGCGGAGGTTTTGTGGCGGGGTCGGCCAAGGGGCAGCGGGAATTTGCATGCTGGCTGGTGGAAAAAGGCGGTTATAATGTGTTTTCCAATGATTATCGTCTGGCACCCGAGCATCCGTTTCCGTGTGGGGCAGAGGATTGTCTGGCGGCATATAGGATGCTTTTGAGGAACTATGAAGCTGACCACATTTGTCTGGTGGGCGACAGTGCCGGAGGAAATCTTGTATTGTCCCTCGTGCTTCAGGCACAGGATGCAAATCTTCCATTGCCGAAATGCGTGGTCGCGCTTTCACCTTGCGTCCAGTTTGACCAGAGGTTTCCTTCCTTTGATGATAACGTGGAAAGTGATTGTATGTTAGGCTCCAGTTTTTTGCAGGAAGTGGGAGAGGTGTATTTGCAGTCAAAACCGGAAAATTTTAAAAATCCTTATGCCGCACCGTTGTATGGGGATTTGTCCGCATATCCGCCGACCTATCTTGTCGTTTCGGATTCAGAATGCCTATATGACGATTCGGTTCATATGGCCGAGGCGTTGAAAAGGGCGGGGCGGGAATGTACGTTGGACGTATATCATAATTTGATGCATGTGTTTCCGACAATTACGGTGTTGCCGGAGAGCAAGCCGGCATTAAAGAAAATCAAGGCGTTCATAGATGGTCAGTTTGGAAGGTGACTTGTTACTATTTACAGCCCATGGCCGCGATAGTAGCAATCATTTAATTTGAGAAGCAATAAAGTGGAGAGGAAGGGAAAAGTATCATGCGAGCGATTCATTTACAAACGGAATATTTGAGAAACCCGATGGGGATTGACATCACGGGGCCGCGGTTTTTCTGGAATTGCGAGGGCGGCGTAAGACAAAGCGCGTGGCAGATCGTGGCCACGGATGATTGTGGCGAGATAGTCTGGGATTCTGGCAAGGTGGCGGGAGACAAAATGGCGCAGGTTTCTTATCGGGGGCGGTCGTTGAAATCCCGTGAGCGTATCAATTGGAAAGTGAAGCTGTGGGACGAGCAGGACGTGGAGGGCGAGTGGAGCGAGTCTGCCTCGTTTGAAATGGGATTGTTGGATAAGAAGGACTGGAAGGCCTCGTGGATTACCGGGGCGTACAAGCTTTCTAAAAAAGAGCGTTATCCCGTCGATTATTTTCGGAAGAAGTTTGAAGTTGCCGATGTCGGGGAAATCAGAAAGGCGAGGTTGTACGTGACCGCCTGCGGGGATTATGTGGGAACGCTAAATGGCGGGCGCGTCGGTGACTTTGTCCTTGCGCCGGGACATACGGATTATAGGGTGCGTCTCCAGTACCAGACGTATGACGTGACCGGGCAGTTGGAAGAGGGGGAAAACGTGCTTGTTTTCGTGCTGGCCGACGGGTGGTATCGAGGTTCGGTCGGAGCCTGGGGGCTTACCTGCGAGTATGGCGTGGAGACGAAATTACTGGCGCAGCTGGAGATTACGAAAAGGGACGGCCGGATGGTGATAATCGTGACCGATGGCGATTTTGAATGGAGCAATGGCGGGGCGATTCGGTTTGCCGACCACAAAGACGGCGAAATCGTGGACGCGCGGAAGGAGGCGTTTGGTGCGGGCAAGGACGTGTCGGGAACGATGGCGAGCGCGGACAGCGCAAGAAAAGCCTTGTCGGGAACGACGAAGCAGGTGGTACGCGCGTTCAAGGCGCGGGTGACGAAATGCGACGTGACACCGTGCGCCTCGAACAACGTGCCAATCCGTGAGCAGGAGCGTTTTTCCGTGGTAAGGACGATTACGACCCCTGCGGGAGGGACGGTTCTCGACTTCGGACAAAATATCGCCGGGTACGTGGAATTTACCGTCAAGGCGAAGGCGGGGCAGCGTGTGTTTTTACGTTTTGGTGAAATGTTGGATGAAAACGGGGAGTTTACCCAGAAGAACATCCAGTGTTCCAACAAGAAAAAGACGACCCCGCTGCAGCAAGTGGAATATATTTGCAAGGAAGGGGAAAACCATTATAAGACGACGTTTGCCATCTTCGGTTTCCAGTTGATACAGATTGAGACAAACGTGCCGTACGAGGCGGCAGATTTTACGGCGATTGCCGTCTACTCGGACATGGAGCGGCGCACCTTCTTTGACAGTTCGAACGAGCTTTTGAATCAATTGGTGGAAAGTACGCTTTGGTCGGCCCGCAACAATTCGGCGGACGTGCCGACGGACTGCCCGACGAGGGAGCGGCACGGTTGGACGGGGGACGCGCAGATTTTCTTCACGACGGCGGGATATTTGCTGGATTATGCGGCGTTCGCCCGCAAATACGAGCGGGACATGTGTGACTGGCAGGCTCGGGATAGGGCGGGACGATTTCCCCAGATTGCCCCGGCAGGCGGTGTGGATTCCTACATGGAGACAATGAACGGATCCGTCGGCTGGTCGGATGCGGGCGTGATGATTCCTTACCGTTTTTGGAAATTGTACGGCGACAGGCAGATTTTGACGGACAATTACGAAGCGATGCGAAAATATGCAAAATTCATGATGAAGCGTTGCGGCCGCCGTGGGTTGATGGCAAAAAAACTGGGGCTTATAGGCGACGCAAAAAAATACGTGGTCAACGCGGGTCAATCTTACGGCGAGTGGGCGGAACCGGAGGACGTGCACGCGAACCATTGGACGGACATGATCGCGCCGCACCCGGAGGTGTCGACCGCCTATACGAGCCATGTGATGGGATTGATGAAGGAAATCGCCCGCGAGCTGGGACGGGACGAGGACGCAGAAGAGTATGCATTTTATGAGAAAAAAGTGAGGGCGGCTTATCAGGCGTTGGTGGATACGCCGGAGTTTGGCCTTGACACCGACCGTCAGGCGAGGCTGGTACGGCCATTGTATTTTGGCTTGTTAAATGTAAAGCAGGAAGAATTCGCCAAAAAGCGACTGATTCAGGCGCTGGAGAACTATGGATGGCGGCTGGGGACGGGCTTTTTGTCCACGCCGTTGATTCTTGACGTGTTGGAGACGATTGACGTCGAGACGGCCTATCGTTTGCTGGAAAACGAACAGATGCCGGGGTGGCTTTTCATGCCGAAGTCCGGGGCCAACACCATTTGGGAATCGTGGGAGGGAACCCACGCCCAGGGCGGGATTGCCTCGCTTGACCATTATTCCAAGGGTGCGGTCTGCGAATGGCTGTTTCGTAGGATGTGTGGCATCGCGGTGGCGGGGGAGAATCATTTTGTCATCGCGCCGTTGCCGGGTGGGCATTTTACGCATGCAAAGACGACGTATCAAAGCATTTACGGGGTGGTGAAAAGTGGGTGGAGGCTGGCAAAGGACACGAAGATGGACGGCATGGATCCAGAGGACATGAGGGGAGAGGGACATGCGAATGGAGCTGGGGTGGAAGAGGAACGCGTGGGAAATGCAAAGATGAGGAAGTATGTGTATAAAATAGAAATCCCGTCCAATACCACGGCGGACGTGATATTGCCAGATGGCCGGATGGAGAAGGTCGTGGCGGGAACGTGGGTGTTTTGAGTTTTAAAATGAAAAACTTGTGATTGACGGCAAGGGACGGCAGGGGATAAAGAGAGTGGTCGTAAGAAACGCGGCAACGGGATGCGAAAAACGTGTGGATGCCGGGAACGGAATTCGGAGGGCCGTTTTATAAAAACGTTTTATAAAAATCACTAAAATGGTAAAAATGTCTTTTCATGCGTGAAGAAATATGATATAGTAAAACGTAGTATTAAAAACCACGTAAAATGGAAAAATAATATAGGAAAAGTGGTTTTGGAGGGAAAAGATATGGGATACAAGGTGATTGTCGATAGTTGCGGGGAGTTGACGGAAGAGATGAAGCGGTCAGGACGTTTCGAAAATGTGTCGTTGTCAATGGAGGTCGGCGCAGAAACCATCGTCGACGACGAGACGTTCAACCAGGCGGAGTTTCTTCGCAAGGTTGCGGAGTGCAAGGATGCCCCGAAGTCCTCGTGCCCGTCGCCGAAACAATATATGGAGAGGTATCGCGGACTTGAGGAGCGGGTTTATGTCGTCACCTTGTCGGCAGAAC
Organism: uncultured Faecalicatena sp.; assembly: GCA_948468385.1. GTDB lineage: Bacteria > Bacillota > Clostridia > Lachnospirales > Lachnospiraceae > Schaedlerella. The sequence continues at coordinate 27,625 of CAOKHZ010000045.1, forward strand.
TGAGCGGTTCTTACAATAGTGCCGAGCTTGGGAAGAGGCTGTATTGGGAGGAACATGGCGAAGAACATGGTAAAAAGCAGATTTACGTGTTCAATTCTCGCTCGGCATCGATTGGGCAGACGCTGATTGCGCTGAAAGTACAAGATTGCGAGGAGGCGGGGATGTCGTTTGAAGAGGTCGTGGAGACGGTGGAAGCTTATATTGAGAGCCAGCATACCTATTTCGTGTTGGAAAATCTGGACACGTTGCGTAAGAACGGCCGTCTCACCGGCATTAAGTCACTGGTGGCCGGAGCACTTAACATTCGGCCGGTCATGGGTTCCACCCCGGAGGGCAACATTTGCCAGAAGGGACAGGCGAGGGGCGTGAACCGGGCTCTTGCCAAGATGGTGGACTTCGTGGTGGCGGAGGCCGGGGATGCCAAGAACAAGATACTGGCCATTTCGCATTGTAACTGCGAGGCACGCGCGCAGGACGTGAAGCGGATGATTTTGGAGAAGCTGCATGTTAAGGATTGTTTCGTGCTGGACACGGCGGGCATCAGTTCCATGTATGCAAATGACGGTGGAATTATTGTTGTAGTTTGAGGAAAAATGTGCTATGATAGTTACTATGTTCATGGGACGGGGCGAATTTCCCGACGGCGGGGATGAGGATCGCGTGGCGCGTTGATGCCTCGAATAGGCATGAAATTTCATAGCGAAGGAGTTTTGGCAATATGAGTCAGCAAAAGGTGGATCAATATAAGAAGGAAAAGGCGAACCGCAAGCAGATTATGAAAAAACAGCGTATCATGGGCGTGGCTAGGACATGCGCCGTCGTGGTGGTGGCATTGGCGTTGGTCGGGTGGCTCGGGTTCTCCGCATATGACAGCTACACGTCGAATCAGGAGCGGCCGACGGCGGAGGTAAATTATGACGCGGTCACGAATTATATGAGCGGTCTTTCCGAGTGACGTGGTGAAGCAAGGAAAATCCCTTCCGTTGTCGTCATATATGGCATGGTGCCACATGGCGGTAACGAAAGGGTCTTTTATTGTTACGCCGAGGGCGGTGTTGAAGACTTTAGAAAGTGAATAAGCGGCGGGAACTTCTTGTTACTTTGGAAGCCATTATGGAGTATTCGTACTTCATGATGGCTTTCTTTGTGCGCCCGGCGGCGCACGTTTCTAACCAGTGAAAGTCTGGAATCCGC
>CAOKHZ010000046.1 GCA_948468385.1 uncultured Faecalicatena sp.
AGGCGTGCCTTTAGTGGTATAATATTACTTAATTATTAATGCAATGATGTACTAGCGACTTGCTAGGTCTTACCAGGCTAGATTCCCACCAGCTATATATTGGGCACCGAACTGGCGCACACCGCCGTTTCTTTTTATTGTACCAAGCCGCTAGCGCGGCGGCTAGCCCCAGGCACGTAAATCTACAACTTTTTTCAAAAAAAGGTAGCAGTTTTTAAATTTATGATGTATTGTTAAGTTCCCACACCAAACAACCTCATAACTTTAAGAACTGCTATGTATAGTTTACCATGGATTTTCAAACTCAACAACTACATATCGGAAAATTTTTACCGTCCGCCTCCGAAAATGTTGGCCTGCCACTTTATTCCACCATTTTGACAAAGAGGTTCCGTTATGGACGCTTATTTAAAACAATTCCGGGAGATGCTCTCCCTCCGTGGCCTTACCGACCACACCGTGACTTCTTATTCCACCTATGTCCGCGTTTACCTGGGCTACCTTTCCGACACCCTGCACAAGATGCCGGAAGACGTCTCGTGGGGGAAACTGCGCGACTTCATCCGCTAGCTTCAAAAGGACAGGGGCCTTTCTGACCGCACCATAAACTGCTGCATCTCGCAACTCCGCTTCTTTACCATTTACGTCCTGCACAAGCCCTGGGATCCCACGCAACTTCCCTTGAGGAAGTTTGATTCCTACCTGCCCTTTGTCCCGACCAGGGAGGAAATGCGGGTCTTTCTTTCCTCCATTACCGACCTGAAGTTCAAGGCGCTGCTCTGCCTGATGTTTTCTTCCGGCCTGCGCATCGGCGAGGCACGGCATTTGAAATGCCCGGACATCGAGCATTCCCGGGTCAGGATTCTGGTGCGCGCCTCCAAGAACCGTTCTTCCAGGTACGCGCAGCTTTCCGAACGGGCATGGCAGATCGTCCTGCAATACTGGTACTCGCTTCCCGCCGGGAAACGCCCGCGGGACTTCCTCTTCACGCAGAAGAGGGATACTTCCAAGCCAATCGACCACCAGCGCGTCCCCGACTTCATACTCGCGCATGAAAAGGAACTCGGATGGGAGCACCGTTTTACCTGCCACACGTTCCGCCACGCCTTTGCCACCTACCATTACGAGGACGGGACCGACCTGCTCACCCTGAAGGAACTGATGGGGCACCGCTCCGTCAGTTCCACCGCCGTCTACGTCCACCTTTCCTCCCGCGCGTTCCACGCGGTGCAAAACCCCTTTGACGGGATGGGAGGGATGGAACCATGACCGGCGGGAAAATCCAGCAAGTCTGGCTCAATTCCCATGAGGCCTTCGACGCCTCCAGACATTTCCAGTCCGACGTGCAGAAAAGGGCTTCGCGGGCCATCTTGTACTGCAAGTCCGGAAAGCTTGGCGCGAACGTTTCCGAATGCCCGGATTGCGGCCATGTCGAATTCCACAACAATTCCTGCCGCAACCGCAACTGCCCTTGCTGCCAGGCCGTGCAAAAGGAACTATGGGTTGACAAGCGCGGGGCCGAGGTGATCGACGCGCCCTACTTCCACGTGGTCTTCACGGTGCCGCATGAATTGAACGGCCTGATTTACTGCAACCAGGCCCTCCTCTACGGGTTGCTCCACAAGTGCTGCGCCCAGACGATCCTAGAACTGTCCGCCGACAAGAAACGTCTCGGCGCAACCCCCGGCATCGTCCAGGTCCTCCACACATGGAACCAGGAACTGCTTTACCACGTGCACATGCACTGCATCGTGTCCGGCGGGGGACTCACGCCGGACCGCAAGATACGGAAAGCGGGAGGCCGCTTCTTCATCCCGGTAAGGGTGCTCCGGGACAAGTTCAAGGGGAAGTACCTTGCCGGCCTTGACTCCCTTTACAAAGGCGGAAGGCTGGCGTTTTCTTCCGCTTGTGAAAGGCTGCGCGACACCCGCGGATGGGCAGGGTTCCGTGACGGCCTTTACAAGAAGGAATGGTGTCCCTACATAAAGGAAACCTTCAACGGGTTTGGCAACGCCATGGAATACCTGGGAAGGTACACCCACAAGATCGCGATATCGAACGGCCGCATCCTGTCCGTTGACGAACAACGGGTGACTTTTTCCGCCAGGGGGAAGGGGCCGGGCGAACCACGTCGGACCATCACGCTTGCGAACACCGAGTTTATCCGGCGCTACCTGATGCACGTGCTGCCTCCCGGTTTCCAGAAGGTCCGATACTATGGTTTCCTGAACAACCGGTACAAGGCGCAAAACCTGAAGCTGATTTTTTCCATCCAGGGACACCGGCGTTTCAAGGAACGGTATGCCAACCTTTCCATGGCCGAACTGCTGAAGGCGGCCTGGGACGTTGACGTTCGCCTGTGCCCGAAATGCGGCCGCCGTAACATGCGACACGTGGGAAGGACTTATGGCACTTCCTAGGACGGGATGTGTTCCCACTGAATACTGTTTTTTAAAAGGCCTCCGCAAGAAGGTCTGTGAAGTGTGCGGTTTTTTAAAAATGTTTATGAAACATGTACAAAAGCGGGTTCCGCATCGCTGATCACACGCAAAAATTTCGGCATTTTCGCCAAATGGAAAGAATACAATCCCCATACACGGGGCGGCTAAGCGTCCGCGGCTTGGTACAATTAGAAAGAATCATATCCAGAGCAGTTCTTGTTTTATCCTGAACTGCTCTTTTGTCAGCTCTGGATTATGATACTTTCCTGATGAATTATATCATGAAACTAGCGAAATTGCCATAATAATTCAATTAAATATCAATATGTCAATACACCAGATTGTCGTCGGGTAAGGCCAATTCATAGAAGTTGAAACTAATTTTCTGTTGCCCAAACTCAAAAAAGTCGTTATAATAGTCTTTGGTTAGCATAGTTATAACATGTAACAAGGAAAAATTTCAGAAGTCGATGAGACTCACATGAGTCCCATCGGCTCCCTATCGAGAACTATCTATTACCCGACAGCCCCTCCCGAAAAACCTTTAAATGTTTTTCCTGCACATCTCCATCAGCTTCTTCTGAATGCGCCGGATCTTCTTGGAAATGGTGTTCTGCGAAGCACCCTTCATCTCTCCAATCTCATTTCGAGAATAACCTTCGATGAAATATAGGCGGTACAATTCCTGCTCTTCCTCCGGCAGCTCCACTACCTTTTCATAAAGAAACTCCTTCTGCGGATCAGGCTCTTCCGCCGCCATCTCTGCAAGCTGCTTTGCATAGATACTGGTATCCTGGTTCTCGGTCTTCATAAGACCATCCATGCTCAGATTCCAGTTCTTATTCGGTTCTTCCCCCAGATGCTGAGCCTTCCATTCCTCCAAGGCTTTCTTCTGCCAGGATTCAAGCTGTGGCCTACTATTCTTGATGTTGTTGTAGACCTCAGCATCATCGAAAGAATGGAGCGACTTAATCCAACCCTCCACCTCGCTTCTCTTGGCAATGACGGAAACCGTACCATCATTGAACCTATACACATAGTCGTCTCTCTCACTTGTTGGTGTTTTTCTAAATAACATCTTTTGCCTCCGTTTCTGACCTAGAGACAATGAGAGCAGGGGAACCGGTACGAACCTTTGACCGAAGCACCCTCGGAACCGGCCAAAAAATGCGCAGAAAAACAAGGGTACTTACACCCACGTTTCGCCAGTTGCCTTTATCGCAACTGCTTTCCGTGGTATGTCGTATCCTGCCTCACTGCGCACATGTGGCCGATATGAATTTGTTATTTGAGCATCCGTTGGATACCCATCAGAACCTTCTTCCGAAGATGATGGCTCTGATCCGTATCCAACCCTTTCATATATCTAGGTAAAAGAAAGTACCTTTTTCTGATTTTCACCCCTTATTTCTTTGGAAATCTTGCAACTGTTTAGCCAGACGATTCTTTGCCGAATTATTTCAAGACATCTTCTAAGCCTATGATAAATCAGCTAAGGAATAACTGATACTCTTCATATATTCCGTTATTTTTGCAAACAATTTTTCTCCCACGTATTGTTATAGTTACTAGTTTATGCTATAATTTTCTTTAAGTTATTTTTACAGTTACTATATTAAAATAATTTAGACGTAAAGTTATTTTTTCTCTTATATCATCCACGGAAGGAGACCACTAATATGGCTGAAAACAATGACAATTTCTTTGAAAATAACCTATTTCGCTTCGAAAATAGGCCTTGTGCTTGTGCTGAAGATACCCACTACATCACTCCAAGTCAACCACCGCAAACAACAATCAAGGTACAAGCTATACCTACCGATAAAATACAGTTCGCCTTTGCGCCTATCGTCGGTTTGGTTCGCTTAGGCGATAAGGGTGCTCTGGTAGAAAAGAATTTGTTAGGAAATCTGATTGCAATTAAGAATGGGGATACGAAAGCTTTATTTGAGTACTTTGGAAGAAACGGGTTCCTATTCAATATCAGTGATACTGAATACGAACCGATAGATACACAAAAGATGTTTGAATTAATCAGAAGATTACGCACCACGGTAGAACTGCTCAGTGCCCTTGGTGCTATAAAGAAGGATTATCAGAAGATTTTGGGACTTTCTCTTTATTTGATATTATCCAATCCAATAGAAATATCGTTTTCAACAATGGATACACCATACAGAACCTGCTTGCATTCTTTCCACCAAAAACTGCAAGCGGCAAACGATTATCCCGCTCCGGAATATTTTCAGCAGGAATTATACACAGAAGAAAGTGTTACCATACCAGATACCCTGCTTGGACAGCCATATAAATTCGATATGCAGCTTTATATGAATGTATTGGAAGGTTCTGGCGACGAACACTGGATCCCCGGTTCGTCACAACTTCTCTTCCATAACACTGCCATACTTTTTGCCCATGCAATCAACGAAACGCCACAGATAAGAAGAATTGTTGATTTTTTGTTTCACTACTTTTATGATGTTGGTGTTGTAAGAAATGTAAACGAGGACGGCTCGATAGATTATTATAAGAAACCCGATTTAAAAAAGATAAGTTCAAGCATGAAGGAACGCATAATAGAGATAGCGCGTCTTGTAATTTCAGAAGAAATCAATTCCAATATGTCAGATGTCCACCCGGTCTATGATGCACGGAAAATGGTTCCCTCTTGGAACGTAGACTCCCTGCTTGGCGGATTATATTTCTCCATCTTCTATATGAAGCCAGATCTCGAATTATTCAGACGATGCCGCCAGTGCGGTACCTTCTTCCCAGTAAGAGCAACATCTACTCGGAAGGTTTACTGCAGCGATGAATGTCGTAATCGTTACCAGCAAAATATGCACCGGAAGAGAAAACGTGAGCAAGAAGAAAATGATTAAAAGAATACCCCTGCTGCCGTATACTGACAATAGGGGTTATTCATAATCATTTTGGTGGTGGCACTGGATCTCTAGTTGTTACTTTTTCTATACATTCCGCGAGAGCCGCCTTACCCTTTATAGAATTTCCTATATAGTGATACATCATATATCTCGTATCTATGACAATTCCCTGAATGCGGTGATAATATTTTGTGTTCGTCTTCCAGTCACTGACTGCCTCACCGATTGTACCGACCGGCTCCGTCAAGCCGAATACATTCTTTTTCATGTTATAAGGCATTATGAAAGCATTAAACAAAACATCTTCTGATATTGCATGATACTGCTCTAAATACTCGCCATACGTCACCTGCTTACTAATAGATGAAGCATTCGGCAAGTGATCAGGTACACTGGTCCATCCAAATCGATAGCATTTAGCATCCAATACATAATACTTGTCATCATAGATCATGATACTATCTGGCATCAACGGATGTTTTTCCTTTGACTTCTTTTTCTGATCTAACAGCCATCTTGTCCGCGGAAAATACTTGTCCTTATTTCTCTCTCCAAATGCCTTGTCTATCAATTTTTCCCATACATGGTCAAAATCATCTGTTCCAAAATAAAATGTATGCTCAGATGTTTTTTCATCCATGTATTCAAGCATATCTAACATACCCTGAAACAAGTTTCTTTTCCTATCATCATTGGTATTAGCAAGTTTCTCTCTGACAATTTGCTTAGATGTTTTTATATTCGGACAGTTACCGGGCTTTTCCGGCAGATATGGAACATACAGCCATCCAAGTTTCTTGAATGCCTCGTATACACAATATTTGTTAATCTGGGTAATCAGTTTATTATCGTTAGGCGTAGATGATCTCACAGTGAAGTCAGTATATATTAATGAACTCACTCCGTTTGCCTGTTGTACCAGTGGCGTTTGATCTTTAAACGTCCGTGGCCAGTGTTGATTTCCTTTTGGGCTTGTTCTGAACACTGGATCCGTCTCTATATAATACTTGCCACCAAGAGAAAAATAAAATTCCATCACAGAACGATACGCATTGATAGGAAAGTCTACAGTCTGCGGTGCTGCAAACTTATTTAACGCCAACACCCTATCTTGTTTCGATGTAAATTCCGAAAGTACTTGTATCAGATGCTTTATATCTGTACGGATTTCCTGATCGGTCTCCGGTAGCTGATAGCCAATCGGAAAATATACCATTGCTTTATCCGAATCAGCCTTTACGCCCACGAACCGATCTCCATCTTCATTTGAATTTATGTGACAGCGGTCACGAATGTTCTCTTGAACCTTCTCTACCGCAGCCAAAGCAGCATCAGCATCCATCCACTATCACCACCTCACTCTTCGTTTTCACCTTCTGGATTCTGCAATGCATCAATGATATTCTGCTTGAACATCTTAAACCGCTGAATCCCCTCTGCATACATAAATACCCGAATAACACTTTCAAGACTCCTATATTCATTTGTCTCAAAAATTATTTCACGGTTGAATTTAAATGCATCATCCCATAAATATTTGATTACTTTCTCTGGGAACCGGCGATTCTTCTTCATCGCATCCCGGATCTCAGCCAGTCTTTCCTTATCCTCTTCAGAGATAACACCGGCACTCTCTTTACGCCTAAGTCCATCATACTCACCACTTGCGAGATTTCCCATTCGAGAATCCTTTTGAAGATCACGCAACCTGACAAAGTACGCGCCTAACCGCTTATCTTCGGATGAAGACATTCTTACATTATTGCTGACAATGATATCATTAATTTCATTACAAAATACTTCCCATGTAATACCAGTATCAAGGATCTCAGCATTGGCAAACTTCTGATCAACATTCTCGAAATTATTCTCGATCAATCGCATCTCCCATCTACGCTGAAAAGCAGTATCTAGCGTAAAAACGTTCTGATCAGACGTATTCATTGTGCCAATTATGGACAGATTAGAAGGAATTCGCACTTTCATCATTGAATCATCGTATACGATCTGAGCTATATTAGGATTGGTTATACCATATTCGCTTGTTCCAATTGGGAATCCATCATCCCCTTCTTCTACTTCATACTTTCGATCTAAAAGCTGAAAAACCTCTCCAAAAATAGCAGGGGCATTTCCACGATTGATCTCCTCAATTATAAGAATATACTCCTTCTTTGGATGCCAGAATGCATCTTTAAGGATATTGGTAAAAGGACCTGCTGTAAACTTATAGCTAACCTGCCCTTCACTGTCAACAGCCGGTAGTATCTGCCCAATAAAATCCGAATATGTATAATCCGGATGAAATACCAATCTTTCCACATGAGTACCAGGCTTACAATATTCATGCTCGATAGTCCAACTCTTTCCAGATCCAGGAACACCGTACAATAGAATATTCGTTCCTGTTGTTAATCTCTCTTTCTCGTCCGGAAGATTGATATTCTGCCCCATGCCTTCACCAGACATTGCCTGCTCAATTAATTTGTGATCCATTAAATATGGACGATTATCATATTTCTCAAGATAGTCATAAAGACTTTCTTTATGTATCACTGCTATAAATGTTCCCAGATTATTTGTAATTCTCTCAAACTGCCTTGAAGGAATGAAATTGTTGGGAATAATAATCTGATTGCCCGAAGATGTTGCACTGCGGTCTCCACCCTCGGTTCCAGATAAAATTTCAATGTCTCTTTCGTTGCATTCAAGGCTGAAAACATAGTCTTCATATTTTTCGACCTGATCATTAACGCCAAGGCAGAAATACTTTAAATTATGCTGCAATGCATAATTCCATGTTGCAGCTCTCTCGTGAGGTCCGCTATCTCTCGTATCAAAATAATTCTTGGTATTATCCTGCTTGTGAACCAAAGGATAAACAAAAATTACAATCTGTTCACCATTTGGAAGGCGCAGAAGAACCCCCCGGTTCTTAGTCTCAGGAATTATACTCTTACTGATGTCATTTCTTTCTGCAACTCCCAAATATTCATCGAGAGTTATACATGCATTATTCGCCGTATACACGGTAACTTCTCCTCCCCATATTGTCAAGTGATTTTCTTTAAAAAATCAAGGAATTTTAAGTTTAATATCTCAGGTGAATGAGTCAAAAGGATGGACATTTCTCCCTTAATGCTTAAAATCCATAATTCCTCAACAAATCATATACTGCATTAGCACAGCATTTTGCAAATTTTGGTGGCACAGCGTTCCCAATCATTTTATACGTGTCCACATTGCTTCCATAAAAAATATAATCATCATCAAAAGTCTGGAGTCTGGCTGCTTCTCTAACCGTAATCGTTCTAAGCTGTTCTGAATCCGGATGAATATGTCTTAACCCATCTTTAAACAAATGTGCCGGAATTAGATTGCTCTGCTCATCCCATCTGATAACATAATATTTATGAACATTGGATATCTTTCCAGTTTTCTCAGTGTACAGTTTCTTTAACGCCTCAGCCGAAGCATACTTGTTTCTTCCAGATTCGATATCCTTGGTCAGAAGTTTGAAGATATCAATATCCCTTTTACTTTGCCATCTTGCAATATGGTTCTCTACAAACGGATCTGGTAAAGCATGTGACAGCCTCTTACCCTGATACTTCATTTCTTTCTTTAAAGGCTTCAGTTTAGGAAGATCCCCTATAGCTTCCCTAACCGTTATTTTTCTTTCGCTTTTGTACTTTGGCAAATACGTTTCATAAAAACGCTTTACCATTTCCAATGCTCTGTCCTTTCCATAGGCCTCTTCACAAACACCAAATATTATAATTCTGCTTCGGTTCTGAGGTATGCCATATTCTGTGAAATCAATTATTGCCTTGTTTAAATCAGGCAAAACACAGTATCCGGCCTTTTCAAAGCTCTCTTGGATAACTTCAATAATTTTTCTGTCTCCCGGCTGTGCGGTCAATATCCCAGGCACATTTTCAAATATGAATGCCTTGGGCTGATATTTTTCAACCACCTTAAGGTAGCTTTCAAAAAGGTAATTTCTATAATCATCCCTCATTCCATTTTCGTCACGCACTCTGCCCGCAATAGAATATGCCTGGCAGGGAGGGCCACCTATTATTACATCAATTCCTCCCGCTTTCTCAACAAAGGAATCTAACCCCTTGGAAGTCCCATATACCTCATCATCTTTCCAACCTTCAAAGAGCTCATCCGTTCTTTGAATATCAAACTGCATAACTACCTTATCAGCATCTTTTCTCTTCCATTTATCCCTTAACCTTTGCCGCAAATTTTCGCATGGGGCTTTTTCCCATTCCACTGCGGCTATTGTTTTATAATGACCAGACTGCAGAAAGCCATCCATCAGACCTCCACATCCGGCAAACAAATCTATTGACTTAATTATTCTGCGCGGCATCATCGTCTCCTATTATCGCCAATAACGCTTCCGCCAAAGCTTGCCCAAGCAAAGGCGGTACAGCATTACCGACTTGTCTGTTCTGCTGTGTCTTTGTACCTGTAAACACAAAATCATCAGGGAAAGACTGTAATCTTGCATTTTCCCTTATTGTCGGCACTCTATTATATTGATAGTGAAAATGGTTTCGGTGCCCGGTGTCTATCGTCTTTGATGGACGATTGCCATCGTATCTCGTCCATGCCTCATGAAATTTTCTGCTTTCTCCCCATCCTATTGGAAGGTCTTTGTAATTTCCTCCCTCAGGAACAAGCGCAATAGTATCCTTCACAAACTGTTTATGAGCAGTAGCAACATGATTGTGAAGAACTTGGCAATTTCTTTTCATAAGAATCTGATAATCTGTATGTGGCGCCTGAATATAAACATCCTCTTCTTGTCCAAGTTCATTCTCTCTTGACGGAAGATCATCAAGAGCTTGTCTGCAAGTCACATAATGTTCTTCGTCAAGAATTGGCTCTGGAAAAACAGGATTTCCTACATCATTACGGACACCCATAAATATCAATCTTCTTCGTAATTGAGGTACCCCATAATCAGCTGCACACAGTATTCGTGATTCAATGTTATATCCCATTTCGGAAAAACGGCGCAAAATTTCATCCCGCACCTGGCCATCATACATTGTAGCCATTCCGGGAACGTTCTCTATGATAAACCCTCTCGGTTGAAACTGACGAACCATTTCAATAACCGCTAAATATAGTTTGTTCCTAGGATCATCAAAATTTCTCGGTCCCGTTAATGAAAATCCCTGACAAGGTGGTCCCGCTATAATTACATCAATTGGTCTTTCCCCTGCCGCCTCTCTTATTGCATCAAAGGTTTCCTGTTGCGATAAATCCGCATTCATTGCAATCGCTTCCGCATGATTTAGCGCAAAAGTATTCAATGCGGCCTGGTCATTATCCACTCCGACTAAGATGTCATAGCCGGCATCCATAAACCCCTTGGATAAACCGCCGCAACCGGCAAATAAATCTATAACATTCATGGTTACATTCCTCCAGTATATTGTTTGGGTTCATAAAAAAGCTCTATCACTCTAAGACTGAGCCTTGTGATTCTTTATGTACTCCCTGATCCAGATGCCAATTTCGATTGACGCCTTCTTACCTTCGGAACGGATTATTTCCATGAATTCATCCTTAATCTCTGGTTCTATCGCTATCTCAATTTTTGCTGTCTTCATTCTTCCGGCAGGCCTGCCGCCGCTATTACGATCAGTCTTCATGTTTTGCTCCTATTATTCACACCATTTAATCAGGTTTTTATCCACATCAAAACATTATAACGCCAGCATCTTATTAATGCAAGCACTTTTCATAAAAATAGGGGTGCTCATTTCCAATATATTTTCCATCGCACAAGCAAACCGTTCTCTGTGCCATGTACCACCGCCCCGTCATCCCACAATTCCCTTTATTTCTTCATCCCATACCCCCGAAGTTCCTGATGAAACGCCCTTCTCCGCGAGTATTCATTTTTATATTTCTCCATAATCCGTGTCTTGGAACTGGGAGTTCCTAACGATTCCTGCACTTCACTCAGGGCTGCAATATACGAGGCGCATTCCCCATAGTAATTTCGCCGGTTATTATCCATGATTCCAACCACCCTAAGCTCTATCCACTTGTCAAGCCACTCATATCTTCGCGCTTCGTACACCTGCGTGTTTTTCTTCCAACGGCAAAACAGTTTCCAGAACACGTCATAGCTCCCCGCCTTATTCTGGACATCGGTTCCCCTGAAATATTCCGCCGCTTTAAATTCACACGCGTCAAACGCCCAATGCGACATCACCCTGGCTCCCGACTGCAATTCCTCTCCGTCATAAAGCAGTAGCAAAAGTAACGCCAGTCCTTACTTCATGAATGCGGCCGACTATCCGAGGGCTTTCTTTTCTTTCATTCCAATCTTAATCATTCGGTCAAACTGTCCTTCAAAGAATAGCATCGCCAAATTTATTTTTTATGTAATCAGAGAACGTCGCCGTAGGTAGCATTCTTCTTTTTCGAAGCATATTAGCCCAAATAACATTCCCTTCCTCCTCTGTAATAATTCCTGAATCCATCGCCTCGACAAGTATATCACCGGTAGTAATATGCTTCAACCCATATTGAGTCACGTATGGTAATATGTCCCTCATATTATTGTTGGCCATAATTCCACCACGTTCTTTCACCATAGCTATGCTGGCAGCCTCACCACTCCCAATAATTCGCATTCCCGTTTTCGGTGCCGTAGTCATTTGGAGATAATCGTGATATTCTGCCGAACCAACTTCCATACTTTCCACCGAAAGTTCTCCTTTATCTTTCAACAAATCTACTCTTTCTAAATAAATGTGGAACTTTCTTCAATTCATCGTACACCTGCGCTGGTAAAATAATACGCTCCGCACAAAATCGAGCTATTCAAGAACGCCACCGGCGTTCTTGCGGCGGCGCACAAGTCAGCTATGCTGACAAAATACATCCTTGTGCGCCTGCCATCTGCCGGAGGCATATCAGATGGGGGAATGACTCCCGCCACTGATACAATTATGCTGCTCACCGCCTATAGAGGCGGGAGTCATTCCCCCATCTGATATACTTTCCCCGCGCACCCAGAGGAAGGCAGACAAGCAGTCCGTATCGAAAAAATACCCGTCAGTCAATTATCTCTCCTCCCGTCTCATCCTCATCTCCAAATGCAATATCATCACGATAGGCATCTAGAAGCAGTTCATCAATCTTTCCATAAGAAACCAAATCCTTCTGCCGCAAATGTTCCACTTGCTTCAAATAATATCCATAGGTTCTTTTCTGCAATTCCGTTGGCGACGGTCTGTAAAGTTTATCGTCGTATCCAAGTCCCTTCGCAGTTGATATTACACCAAAGCTATATGCCTCCAATTGAGGCCGCATCAAATAGCCCTCTGAAACCAACCTCCATAACATGGCCTGATGGCTCATTCCAAAATACTGCTCCAATTCAATCACATTTTGTAAAGAAGGAACTTCGTTTCCGCAAATTTTTCTGACCATCGTCCTCAACGATTTATATGGAGCTATAAAATAAGAGGCAAATTGATCCGCCTTCTTCTCAACCTCATTTGCCGAATCAAACCTTTTTGAACACACATTAAATCCGGATGCTTCATCATAATACAAGTGGAAAAACTCATGTGCCAGCGAAAAACGCTGTCTCCCATATGACATGGTTGAGTTGATGGCAATCAATTTGACTCTTTCATTTGCAACGCACATCCCGCTAATGTTTTCCCCTAAAGGATAATATACAATGGTTAGTTCATGAATCTGACTCGCCAACGAAAATATATCCACCGGTGAATTGGCATCCTCCCCCAACATTTCCCTTAATTCTTGTGCTTTTGTATTGAGATCAAGTTTATCAATCATTCGCACCCTCCAGTATCTCTGTCATAAATTGACTGTTGATAGCTATTCTCCCGATGTCCGCAATCACCTCAAGATCGTCCTGGCTTACTTCTTGTGCTCTATATGCAAACCGAATAGGCTTCACATCCGTCTCCGCACTGACGAATGCCGATAAGCTATAACCATAAAGATTGACAAGTTTTTCCAACTGGTCAACGGTCAAATTTCGTTCTCCCGTTTCGACTTTGGATATAAACGTCTGCGTCACACCAAGATACGCGGCAATCTGTCCTTGTCTCAAGCCGGACTGTTCCCTCATCAACTTCAATTTTTCATATATAGTCGCCATGATTACCTCCTTTCTTCTCACACCATTATTATACATCGCCGATGTCATATTCTCAATGTATATTTATCCATTTTTATGACATCATTTTAAAAAGAACATCTTATCCTTTTCAAATAACCGAATCGTTGCAAATTTGAGAACCAAATAATCAAACAAATCTCCCCTTATTTCCCCATCCCATACTTTCTTAATTCTTGATGGAACGCCCGTCTCCGCGAGTATTCATTTTTATACTTCTCCATAAACCGTGCCTTACCCCAGAGAACCCCCGTCGACTCCTGCACTTCGCCAAATGCCGCGATATACGAGGCGCATTCCCCATAGTAATTTCGGTGGTTGCCGTTCATGATTCCCTCCACCCGGAACGCAATCCATTTCTCGATTTTATTAAGCCACGCCTCCCTCTGCTTATCCGATACTTGTACGTCACGCTTCCACTGGCAAAACAGTTTCCATAACATGTCCTTATCATTCGTCTCGTCTTCGACGTTGGTTCCTTTCAAATATTCATCCGCCTTAAATCCGCAGGCAAAGGACACCATGCTTAGCATCGCCCCAAGTCCTGCCGGTAAATCCTCTCCATTGTAGAGTAACAGAAGAAATGGTGCCAGCCCCTGCTTCATAAATGTAGATGACCAGCCAAGGGAGTCCTCCTCATTCATCCCTATTTGAAATACCTTGTCAAACTGTTCCTCCAAAAACAATAAAAAGCAATATTCATTTTTGTATAAATGATTTTCTCTCTGCTTGCCCAAATCATGCGCAATGTTTCCGTGCTTCCTTTTTTCTTCCGTCTTTTTATAGGTTTGCTCGTAAATTGCCTCTACCGCATCCTTATATTTTGTCCAATTTTCCACCCGCAATCTTATCCGCAAATAATTCGTCACCGTGGAATCCGAGCGAAATGCCTCGAGCCAGCAAATCTCCAGAGCCGTTTTGTTCTGCAATTTACAAGCGAACCCAGCCGCGAGCAGGGCAATCTCGCTTCGAATCACATACGAACGAGGAATCTTGTCAAGAGCCTCCATGCCAATCGCAAGCATTTTTTCATTCTCGCTGAAATCTAACGTTTCACCAACCCTGGCCACCTCGCCAGAATTCAACGTTTCACCGCCCCCGGCCGCCTCGTCGAAATCCAGCTTCATTTCAAGGAGTTGCTTATACAATGATGGATGGTTCGCCACATATTTTCTGGCATTCTCAATCTGAGCGTCCTCATCCTGCAGCATGGTCTGCGCCTCGCACAAAAGTCTCCCCGCATCTCCGAATTTCTGTTCGCCAAGATAACGAATCCACCGTGCAAGAAATTCATCAAATTGCGGCAGTTCTTCATTTCCCGTCTGAAGAATATGCTCAAGGCTCGTATCATGGCACCCAAAATTTTCCATCATACGATATATTTCATCCGGTCTATCCGCCAGTTCATTTCCCATATAAGTAAGATATAGGCATTCTCTTACCATCCTTTCAAAATCGCAGGACAGTAGCCTTTTCTCGGCCAGGTTATGTAGATACAATGGAGTTCCGTCAAAATCATTATAATCGCCGTTCACTTCCACTTCCAGAACGGATAGCATCTCGGCCAATTCGCCGCCCTCTTGTTCAAGAACGCCATCGGCGTTCTTGTGGCGGCGCACAAGTCAGCTATGCTGACAAAATACATCTTTGTGCGCCTGCCATCCGCCGGAGGCATATCGGATGGGGGAATGACCCCCGCCACTGATACAATTATGTTGCTCACCACCTATAGGGAGGGAGTCATTCCCCCATCTGATATACTTCCATGTCGACGCAGCGATGAATCAGTTCCATCGCCTCGTTGATATCATCAAGGACACCCTCATGATTCATAAAAAGAACCTCGTCGACGTCATCGTTATACCACTCATCCCACTCTATATTATACTCGCTGTCCAAGCACCGCTCACCGTCATTGATTTCCGACAGCTTCTTTCTTATCGCCTCGACATCCGCCCGCAGGGCGTTATACCCGTCATCCTTCGCTTATTTTTGTAACGCGCCCCGCTCGCCAAAGCTTTTCAGCGTACTTAAGAAATGCTCTCGCCTGCCCTCCGGCAAAGTCCTGGCCATTTCATGTATAAAGCCTGACAGCTCCTCATGGGATAATTCGGAAGCTAACACGTCCACTTCATTTAAAAATAATGGTAAATTCATACATTTCTCCTATTGTTAAGTATAGGTGTGCACCCCTAGCGTCTTGTCCCGTTGATTTTTTCTGAATACAATTATTTAGTGACAATCCAACTTCCATCACGCTTTGAACCAATTCTCTCTATAATGTTTTTATTCTGCAAAGAGATAAATGCTCGCTCTATGGTTCTTTTTGTCACGCCTATCCTTGCAGCCAATTCGTCAGAAGTATATTCCGAATCTTCTATCAGCAAAGAAACCACTTTCTTTTCCGTTTTATTCAAACCGACATTCAAACCGACATTCAAACCGACATTTTCATTTTTTGACTTATCCAAAACTTCCTCATCAAACGGTATTGTGCATCGGATATAGTTAGCTTCTATTTCAAAAACGTCTTCTCCATACTTTTTAACAATCGTTGGTATTCCATGTCCTGTATGCTCAGTTAATCCCATGCTAAGAAAAATTCGCATAAGTGTTATATTTCTTGGTTTACTGATTCCTTCAAAGAATTGTTTTTTTGTCATGCCACTTGGCAAACCGCCATGAGATAAAATTTCCAAACGATTGTCAAACATTGAAATCTGTGGTTCGGTAATCGTCCAATCGTTATGAACCAAAGCGTTCAAAACCGCTTCATTGACACAATCATAATCAAATAAATAAGTATCTTTTCTTGGTCTAACTGTTGTATTAGAAATACAGATATTTTCTGATTGAAGTCTATTTTTAATTCTATCATAAGAAGTAATAATACATCTGTATCCATAATCACTTCTTTCAGAAATTGAAGCTTTATCGTTTCCTTTGAATTTCACAAATATCAAAGGAATATTATTTCTATCCGCCAATAATTCAGCTAAAAGATTATGTTCTCCATTTTGATTTTTTAAATTTAAGTTTGCTTCAAAGTTATTATCATCTAAGTGATAACCTTTTTCGCTATAATAAATTTTCAATTCCTTGAACGATAAGTCAGACAAAGTTGCACGTTTTTTGAGCATATACTCTGAATCAATAAATTTATTTTCATATCGAATGCGAATCTGTTCTGGTGTCATTTCTCGACAAGTTGTTCCCACTCTGATTGTACAACCAACAGAAGAAAAACCATATTTCTTTTGGCAATAAATGTGTTTGATGCCTTTTGAAACATTAACAACAATCAACGTCTTTCCATTTTCAAAACGAAGTTCTGAGCTTACTTCATCTTGTGGATTTGGTTCAATTTGTGTAGTGATAACATCAGATATTTTCTTAAAAGTTTCATCAATCTTATCAACACCAACTACAGTTCCATCATCTTTAACACCGATAACAATCGTTCCCCCTGAAGCATTTAAGAACGAAACTATTACTTTGCAGATGGCATCAGTATATTTTTCTTTTAGCTCTAAAGTTTCTGATTCAATATATTTTGGCATTTCACTTCACCTCAATTTGTATCATACATATTATACCGACAAATGTCAATTATATACCGACATTCAAACCGACATTTTTCATTTTAATTCCATCAATTTCGCACCACCTTGATGCAAAAATTTACATCTAGTTCGTCCATCCCAATTCCACATCAATATGTTTATCAAATTTAAGCTTGGAAAGCAAACACACAACTTCCACATGTACCCCCATCGGAAATTGGTCCACGGCCCCGACTTTCTTCAGCTCATACCCTCTCTCGCACAGATATTTCAAATCTCTCGCCAGTGTCGCCGGATTACAGCTCACATACACGATTCTCTCCGGCTGCATCTGTGCCATCGTCTCCAGCAGTGATTCCTCACAGCCCTTTCTGGGCGGGTCGACCACAATCACGTCCGGATGCGCCTTGCCCATATCGTCCCACGTCGCTCGCGCGTCCTTTTTATAATACCTCGGCAGTACGTCCTCCGCCCTGCCCGTATAAAATTCCACGTTCTCTATTCCATTTTGCCGTGCATTTTCTCTTGCGTCCTTGACCGCCTGCTCCACGACCTCCACGCCGTAGACCATTTTCGCCTCTCTCGCCAAAAACAGCGAAATCGTTCCAATCCCGCAGTACAAGTCCCACACGGTTTCCCCGCCCTGCAAGTCGGCGTATTCCAATGCCTTTGCATACAATTTCTCCGTCTGTACGGGGTTTACCTGGTAAAATGACAGCGGCGAAATCCGATAGTTCACGCCGCCGATAGAATCCGTGATGTAGCCTTGCCCCCACAGCACTTCGAAAGACTCTCCCATGATGACGTTGGTTCGTTTCGTATTCGGGCTAAACGTGATACTCGTCATCCCCTCGATTTGCGCAAGACGGCGCACCAATTCCTCGGCGTGGGGAATCTTTTTCCCGTTTACTACCAGGCAGACCATGATTTCCTTCGTGGCAAATCCATAGCGAAGCAGGACATGGCGAAGCAGACCTCTGCCGGTTTTCTCATCATAGGCCTGCACATGGTATTCCTTCATAAATGCCAGTATTTGTTCCAATATTTCCTGATTTATTTCCACGCCCAGCGCGCAATCCGTATTTGCTATGATGTGGTGCGTGCGCCCCGCGTAAAATCCGCATATCGGCTGGCCGTCCTTGTCCGTGCCAAAGGGAAATTGTGCCTTGTTGCGGTAATGAAACGGCTCGTCCATTCCCACGATTGGCTCCGTCACGCACTCCAAAAGCGTCGCGTCAAAACCGCCGATTCTCTCCAGATTGTCCCGCACCTTTTTCGCCTTGAATTCCAATTGCCTTTCATAAGACATTTCCTGGATTTGGCAGCCGCCGCACTGGCGGGCGTATGCGCACTTCGGCTCAACGCGGTACTCAGACGGCGTGATAATGCGCATCAAACGGGCATATCCATAATTCTTCTTCGCCTTTATCACCTTGACCTCGGCCTCGTCGCCAATGATTGCGTCCTTCACGAACAACGTATAGCCATCGACCTTGCCGATGCCCTCCCCGTCCACGCCGATATCTTCTATTTTAACGATTGCAACTTCATCCTTCTGCATGTTTTACATCCTCTTTTTAATCTCATCAGGGAAGTCCCCCGCTTCTTAAAGCGGGGTCGGACTTTCCTATTTCAGTGGGAGTACAAGCTCCCACTGAAATGCCGCGAAGCGGCAATGAGGTTATGAGCAAGTAGCGAAGCGGATTGCGAATATCCGCTTGACTTAAAACAATATCTGAATTGTCCTGCATTTTGTGCCCACACAATCCAGATATTGTTTCGTTTCTTTTGTTACAATTCGGCACCGCGCCAACGCGGGCTGAACAGTAACTTTCTTTTCACTCTAAAATTCCTGCACCGACGTCTTTCTCAAGTTCGACTCAAACAGCCGGTTGAAGCCCAGCCATTCCGTTCCCGTCTTGTCCTTCAATATTTCCTTCATCGTCTGCAATTTCGCGTCCATGTTGTCCGCCAGGTTGAGAGCCAACGCCTCGGCCAGGGCAGGTTTTTTCGGCGAGCCGAATTCCAGTTCACCATGGTGCGCCACGATACAATGCTTCCATTCATTGGCCAGGATTTGCGGAAAATCCGGCACGGTGCGAATCGCCTCGTCAAGCATTTCCACGCCTATCACGATATGGCCAATCAACTGTCCTTCGTCCGTGTAATCATTTTCCGGGAAACTGGACAACTCCCGCACTTTTCCAATGTCATGGCAAATCGCCGACGCGTACAAAAGATCCGCGTTCAGGTAAGGATACGCGCCAATCATGTACTCGCACGCCCTCGTCACACTCAGCGTGTGTTCCAAAAGCCCGCCGGAAAATCCGTGGTGCACGGTCTTTGCCGCCGAATGCCCCTTGAATTTGCGGATAAACTCCTCGTCCCGCACGAAATAATATTCCACGGCCTGCCTAAGGCACGGATTGGCAATGCGGCCTATGTAGGCCAAAAGCCCTTCATACATTTTATCCACGTTCTTTTCGGAAACCGGCAAATAATCCGCCGGATTGTACTCGCCCTCTCCGACGACCCGCAGCCGCTTGATGTTCAACTGCAGGTTACCGTTATATTTAATCACGTCGCCAATCACTTCGACAAAGTCCTTCTCGCCGTAATCGGCAATCCCTTGTGAATTCGGATCCCAGATTTTCCCGTCCAAAGTCCCCGTCTTGTCCTGCAAAAGCACGTTGTCGTATGGCTTCCCGTTTCTCGTCTCCGCCACGCGCTTGCCCCTGCAAAGATAAATGCTCCCGATTGTCTCGCCTTCCCGCAAATCCTTGATAAATCTCATATTCTGTCAAACCTTCCTGTCCTTAAAAATTATGATGTCTCCGTCATTATCCATAGAGCGTGCCCGTCTACGCTACCGCTTCGGTTTGCACCAGACGTGCGCCACCGGCACACAATGCCGCCGCATAGTCTCTGCCTTGCCTTCGTCACCCCGGCTTCGCTCCCGGCCCTCGGCCGCCGTTCTCTCACTCCTGGCTCCCGACCGTCACCACGAATTCCACGTCCACGTAGCCTCCGTTCCCCCGGCGCTTTCCCGTCACCTTCACTTGTGTCTCAACCTTGCATTTGAGCACCGCCTTTTCGTAAGAGGCGGATCCCGTCACTTCCGTGCCGCCAACCTTTTGAATGATGTCGCCGTTCTGGATGCCCGCGTACATCGCCGGGGAGTCCTCCACGACCTGCGTCACGTACATGCCGCGCGGCAGTCCTTGTTCTTCCGAGACGATTTCCGTCACGCTCGTCCCCCGGATTCCGACATAGGGCACGCTTTCCCCGTTCAAAAGCATTTCCATCACCGGTTTCAATTCGGAAATCGCCAGCGCGTTGGCCGTCTGGTTCGCCGATTCCGACCAAATGCTGCCGCGAATCAGACCCAGCACCTCGCCCTTCTGGTTTACGAGTACCCCGGTGCCGCCAGGCGATACCGCGATGTCCGTCGCCAGTACCCCGCAGCTCGCGTCGGCAAACAATTCGTCATATTTTTTAGAACTGATGACACCGTAGCCCAGACCGTCATCGTAACCGAACATATTTCCCAGAGCAATCACCACTTCGCCCCGCTGCGCGATGTTGGAATTGCCCCAGACGACCGTCCGAATGCCGTTTTTCGTGTTCTCCGAAAGCAACATGCGGTTCACGGAAAATACCGCCAGCCCTCTGTTTTTATCTCTTTTCTTCAAAGTTGCCGAACAACTGCCGCCGTCATAAAACGTGACCGTCCACGGCGAATTCTCCCCATCCACGGCATTCGCGCAGACGGCGTGATCCGCCACGATTAAAATTTCCCAGCCATTGTCGGCGGCAATGATTCCCGTGACATTTCCCCCGCCATGTACGTCGCCCTTCGCCCATGTGCCGC
This sequence comes from uncultured Faecalicatena sp., assembly GCA_948468385.1. Lineage (GTDB taxonomy): Bacteria > Bacillota > Clostridia > Lachnospirales > Lachnospiraceae > Schaedlerella. The sequence goes on from CAOKHZ010000046.1 coordinate 20,958, forward strand.
CCGTTGCCTGCACGGACACGAGACACTTTTCCGCGTCCCGCGCGACGGAATAGACGCTTTGCATCATTTCCTTATAATCCTCCACCGTCAAAACAGGCATTTCCGGCACCGTCTCTTCCTGCGTCGGTTCCTCCTCCGGAAGCTCCTCGTCCTCGGGAATCGTGACCTCGCCCCGCTTTGCATGAAGGGCGTTCTCCATCAGCGGGCTCAACACGTAAAAACTCGCGCAGGCAAAGCCGCCGAACACCAAGCCCAGCGTCGCCGCCCACAACACCTTGAAAAGCCCCCTTCCCCGTTTCTTTTCCTGGGACTTGACCTTTTCTTGTAAAAACGCGAACTGCTCCTGCTCTTCCTGTTCCGCGTCAGGTGCGGACTGCACGTCCGCCTCATCCCGATTTTTCATTTGTCGTTCATCCTGCACAGCCTTGTTCCTCCCTGTACTTTTTGAACTTTTCCCCCAATTTTCACGGGGCCGTGCGCCCCGCCGCACGGCCGCCAGTCGGCAAAGCGTTTGTCTCAATTGGCATTTTGGCCCATTGCCATAGGCAATTTCAAATGGCCGGATGCCGTTACTTTGCATGACCTACGGTCGTGGAAAGTAACGCTTTTCCCCCATAACCCGTAACTTTTTTACTACCATTCACAGTATAACCGATTTCTGCCAATTGTTCAATAGTTACCCGCGAATAGTAACCGCATTTCGCTACTTTTCAGCTCCAATATGCAGGCAAGCTTGCAACGCCTAATTCCTTGTTTCCCCGCCCCGTGAAATGTAATCATTTCTTTTCACAAATTTCTTTTCGTCTACATTTTTCCCTTTTCAATCCTCTCCAAATACGATACAATAGATATCGGACACGATTTATTTTTTACGAGGGAGAATCCATATGAACCAGAAATCTTTATATAAATTGGAATATGACAAAATCATCACCCTTTTGGAGGAGCGCGCCTCCTCCTTCCGGGGCAAGCAGCTTTGCCGCCGCCTAAAGCCATTGTCGGAACTTGCGCGGATTGAGACGATGCAGGAACAGACGGCCGCGGCATTTACGAGGATTGTCGGGAAAGGGCGCATTTCCTTAAGTGACGCCGCCCCCGTGGAGGAGTCCTTAAAGCGTCTGGAGGTGGGCGCGGCACTTGGCATCACGGAGCTTTTGCGCATCTGCAAGCTGTTACAGACCACCGGCCGGGTCAAGGCCTATGGCCGCCGCGACACGCAGGAACAGACGGCCGACTGCCTCGACGCTTACTTTGAACAGCTCGAGCCGCTCACGCCGCTCTCCAATGAAATCGAACGCTGCATCGTCAGCGAGGATGAAATCAGCGACGATGCCAGCAGCACCCTGAGGCACATTCGCCGCAGCATGGGCGTGATCAACGACAAGATACATTCCACGCTGAACGGCCTCGTGAACGGCTCCTTGCGGACGTATCTGCAAGACCCCATCATCACCATGCGGGGTGACCGTTACTGCATTCCTATCAAGTCCGAATACCGCGCCCAGGTAAGCGGCATGATTCACGACCAGTCCTCGACCGGCTCCACGTTATTTATCGAGCCGATGGCGGTTGTCAAGCTGAACAACGACTTGAAGGAGCTTTACGCGAAGGAACAAGAGGAAATTCAGGTCATTTTGGCCCGTCTAAGCGGCGACGCGGCAGAATATATTGAAGAAATCCGTACGAATTATCGAACGCTGACCGACTTGGACTTTATTTTTGCCCGGGGACAGCTCGCGCTGGAGATGAACGCCAGCCGTCCGCTTTTTAATGACGAGGGGCGCATCCGCATCCGCAACGGGCGGCATCCCCTTCTGGATCCGCACAAGGTCGTGCCGATCAGCGTTTCGCTGGGGGAAGATTTCTCCCTGCTCATCATTACCGGGCCGAACACCGGCGGTAAGACGGTTTCCCTAAAAACCGTGGGATTGTTCACGCTGATGGGTCAGGCCGGGCTTCACGTCCCGGCATCGGACCATTCGGAACTGGCGGTATTTACCCAGGTATACGCCGACATCGGCGACGAGCAGAGCATCGAACAGAGCTTAAGCACCTTCTCGTCGCACATGACCAACATCGTCTCCTTTTTACAGAAGGTAGACGCGCATTCCCTGGTTCTTTTTGACGAGCTGGGGGCCGGAACCGACCCGACGGAGGGCGCGGCGTTGGCCACGTCCATTTTGGATTACCTCCACGCGCGCGACATTCGAACGATGGCGACGACGCACTACAGCGAATTGAAGGTGTACGCCCTCACCACCCCGGGCGTGGAAAATGCTTGCTGCGAATTTGACGTAGAAAGCCTGCGCCCCACTTATCGGCTGCTGATTGGCATTCCCGGCAAGAGCAACGCGTTCGCCATTTCCGGAAAATTGGGATTGCCAGACTATATTATCGAAGATGCCAAGGCGCGGCTTTCGGAGTCGGACCTTTCCTTTGAGGACTTGTTAAATGACCTGGAAAACAAGAAACGGATCATTGAGAAGGAGCGGGAGGAAATTGCCGCCTACAAGCGGGAAGTTGAAAGCCTGAAGGCGCAGACACGCCAGAAACAGGAACGGATGGACGCGCAGCGCGAACGTATTTTAAAGGAAGCGAACGAAAAGGCGGCAAATATTTTGCGCGAGGCCAAGGAGATGGCTGACGAAACGATGAAAAACTTCCGCAAATTTGGCAAGGAGGGCATTTCCGCCGCGGAAATGGAGAAGGAACGTGAACGGCTGCGCAAGAAGCTTCAGGAAACTTCCGCCGCAAACGCGCTCAAGGCACAGAAACCCAGAAAGGCGCACAAGCCGTCCGATTTCAAACTAGGCGAGTCCGTCAAGGTGCTCAGCATGAATTTGACCGGGACAATTGCCTCATTGCCGGATTCCCGAGGTAACGTGACCGTTCAGATGGGCATTTTGCGCTCGCAGGTCAACATTTCCGATTTGGAAATCATTGAGGAACAAAACAGCTATGCGCCGAAACGGACGAACGGCACCTCGAAGGGACGGCTCAAGATGGGCAAGTCTCTCTCCGTCAGCCCGGAAATCAACCTGCTGGGCAAAACCGTGGACGAAGCCGTCGCCGAGCTGGACAAATATCTTGATGACGCGGTGTTGTCGCATTTGGACAGCGTGCGTGTCGTGCACGGGAAAGGCACCGGGGCACTGCGCAAGGGCATCCACGAATACCTGCGCCGCCAACGGCATGTAAAGTCCTACCATCTGGCAGAATACGGCGAGGGTGACGCCGGCGTGACAATCGTGGAGTTTAAGTAAGATAAGGAAGGAAAACATACCATGGTATCCAAGCAGAAGATTTTAATCGTAGATGACGATGAAAATATTGCCGAATTGATTTCTTTATATTTGACAAAGGAATGTTTTGAAACGAAAATCGTATACAACGGGGAGGATGCCCTGCGCGAACACGATTACTGGCATCCCAGCCTCGTTTTGCTCGACCTGATGCTGCCCGGCATCGACGGCTACCAGGTCTGCCGCGAAATCCGTGCCAAATCCCAAACACCGATCATCATGCTTTCCGCCAAGGGAGAGGTCTTTGACAAGGTGCTGGGACTGGAACTGGGTGCCGACGACTACGTCATGAAGCCGTTTGATTCCAAGGAGATGGTGGCGCGCGTGCGGGCGGTGTTAAGGCGTTGCCAGGCCGCCAAGCAAGAGCCTCCCAAAGCCGAAAAGGTCAAGTGCGTGGAATTGGACGGACTCACGATCAACCTTACCAACTACTCCGTCATGTGCGACGGGCTTTCGGTGGAAATGCCGCCGAAAGAATTGGAGCTTTTGTATTTCCTCGCCGCCTCGCCCAACCAGGTATTTACGAGGGAACAACTTCTCGACCAGATTTGGGGATACGAATACATTGGGGACACCCGCACCGTCGACGTGCATATCAAACGTCTGCGGGAAAAAATCAAGGATCATGATTCCTGGCGGCTAAGCACCGTCTGGGGCATTGGTTATAAGTTCGAGACAAAATAGTACAATCGTAACACTAAAGGACGTTCACATGAAAAGTACTTTATATTTAAAATTCATCAGCTTGTACATTATTTTTGGTTTTTTGAGTCTCTTCACGACCGCGACGCTGGGAGAGCACTTGGTCAAGAACCGCATTCTCCAATCGGCATCCGAAAGCATTTACAAGGAAGCAAATTTCTTGGCCGCCTCTTACCTGCCCGGCTATTTTTCCGGGAACGTGACTCCCCGCGAAATCCAAGTGCAGTTAAGTGCCGCCCAACTTTATCTCGACGGTTCCCTCTGGTTTGTCGATGCCGACGGAAACCGCATCGCTTTCGTGACTTACGGGCATGGCGCGGTACCGGAGTCAATCAAGGATTTCAATCCTGCGGAAACGGGCGGTGAACGTTATATCACGGGGACTTACCATGATTATTTCGACGAGGAAGTGCTCACCTTCATCGCCCCGGTCATCCAAGGGTTCAGGACGGACGGCTACCTCCTCATCCACAAGCCGATGGCCGACATTGACACAACCTGCAAAGGAATAATGCTGTCGGTCTACATTACCCTGACCGTCATATACGTGCTGGCTTTTCTGATTTTGCTGGGATTCCAGTTTTTCGTCTACCTACCGCTGCGCCAAATCACGGAGGCCGCCGCACAATATGCCTCCGGCAACTTAAGTTACGAGATTCCGGTTTACACGCAGGACGAAATGGGATACCTTTCCGCTTCGCTCAACTCCATGTCATCGCAACTTAAGGACATGGAAGATTACCAGAAAAAAATCGTGGCAAACGTCTCGCACGACTTTCGTTCGCCGTTGACCTCCATCAAGGGCTATGTGGAGGCGATGAGCGACGGCACGATTCCGCCCGAGCTATATGAAAAATATTTAAAAATCATTTTATTCGAGACGGAACGGCTGACTGACTTGACGCAAGACCTTCTGACGCTCAATGAATTTGACACGAAAGAACACATGCTGACCAAAAGTAATTTTGACCTGCAGGCAATGTTGAAGCAAACCGCCGCTTCCTTCGAAGGGGCGGGAACCCAAAAGCGGGTCAGTATCGAATTGTTGTTGTTACCCGGCGAGGTCTTGGTTCACGCCGACAAACGGAAAATCCAGCAGGTTCTTTACAACCTGATTGACAACGCGGTGAAGTTCAGCGAGTATGACTCCACCGTCACCATCGAGGTCACGGAGAAGGGAAGCAAGGTTTTTACCTCCGTCAAGGACAACGGGGTCGGCATTCCCAAAAAGGACCTCGGAAAAATCTGGGATCGTTTTTACAAGTCAGACCTATCCCGCGGCAAGGACAAAAAAGGCACCGGCCTGGGGCTCTCCATCGTCAAGGAGGCCATCGCCGCCCACGATGAACACATCAACGTCATCAGTACCGAGGGGGTCGGCACCGAATTCATCTTCTCACTGCCTAAGGGGCGGTAAACCGCCCCTTCCGTTCTACTCGTACAACATCTCGCGAATGGACGCGTCTTCCACGTTTTCCTGCGTCACCCACGTATACCCCGTGTCCACCTGGGCCTCGTTTCCCAAATCCAATACGGTACGCGCCGCCGCGACTACCGCCGCATATCCCATGCCGAACGGGTTTTGCACGACCAGTCCCTTGATTTCCCCGTTTTTCAACGCTTCCAACTGCTCTTTTCCCGCGTCAAATCCCATCAAGGCTACGCTATCTGTGCACTCCGCCGTTCTTAGGGCCTTCAAACCGGCCTGCGTCGCTAAAAAGCTGGTTCCGAACATTCCCTTCAAATCTGGATATTTCTCCAAGTAATAAACCAACACGTCCTCGTCCGACATGGAGGCAACCATCGACGCCTTTTCCTCGTCCGTCACCCCCGCCGTACTCTCCGAACCGCCTTCTTCCGGATTTTCTTCGCTTCCCGGAGCACTTTCATCCGCCGGACTACCTTCGTTTTCTAAATCACCCTCGCTTTTCGCATCGCTTTTATTTCCCGAAGCATCTCCGCTTTTCGCATCACCTTCATTTCCCGAAGCGTCTCCGCTTTTCGCATCACCTTCATTTCCCGAAGCGTCTCCGCTTTTCGCATCAC
>CAOKHZ010000047.1 GCA_948468385.1 uncultured Faecalicatena sp.
ACTTAAAATCCCGTGGGTAGTGATACCCGTACCGGTTCGATTCCGGTCTGCGGCATGAAGCCAAAACACTGGATACCGTAAAATAAGCGGTTTCCAGTGTTTTTTTGTGTCTCAAAATGGAAAAGGGGGCAAACTATATAATTTTTGCGTGCGCAATCTGCTAAAAATAAAGTAATCGATGCACTGGTGTTTTTTAGAGCAAGTCGGAAATTCGAATGCATAAGTCTTCATAAATGCAAGAGGATATATTGTCGTCAAAATCATATAATCGCGTCTTTTCGTCGTGTTCAAAGTCGTAAACGTTGACGATGCCTTTTGCGGGATTTACAATCCAATACTCCCTCACGCCAGCGGAGCGATATTTAAAAAGCTTTATCCCGTAGTCCATCCGTTCCGTGCTAGGGGAAATGACTTCGATCACCCAGTCGGGCGCTCCGTCGCATCCGTAATCGTCGATTTTTGATTTGTCACAGATGACGGAAATGTCGGGTTCGACATAGTTTTTATTATCTTTGTTTAGAAAGACGGCAAAGGGAGCGGGGAAGACCCTGCAAGATCCTTTCTTGGAGCGAATATGATTTCCTATCGTGATGGTAAATTCGCTAACAAGCCTTTGGTGCATGGTATTCGGCGGAGCCGTGTCATAAATTCGGCCGTCAATCAATTCCGCTCGATGGTTGTCCGGCAGGGCGTAAATGTCATCTATCGTATAAAGTCTTTTTGGCGGTAAAGCCATATGTGACACCCTCTCTTTCTTTGACTTTTGTTTTCATTATAAGTGCTTTTTGCGAAAATGCAATATGAAAGTACAAAAACAAGGTGATGATTCTAATTAGCATCCCACGGCTTGTCTGTTTTGTGTTATACTAAGTCAAGAGTTTGAGGGTTGCGGGGGCGCGAAGCGCGGAGCAATCCGTGGTATCGGCGGGGGTGAAAGTTCTTTTGACCTTGCCGACATCATCAGCATACAAGGGGGAATGTAATCATGGAAATTTTTGTTCGGGCATATGAAGCGTGTGATTTACCAGAGATGATTCGAATCTGGAACGAGGTGGTGGAGGAAGGAATCGCCTTCCCGCAGGAAGAGTTGTTGACGATGCAAACCGGGCGGGAGTTTTTTGCCGCGCAGACGTACAATGCCGTGGCCGTGGATGCCGATACCGGCGAGGTTTTGGGATTATATATCCTGCATCCGAATAACGTGGGGCGTTGCGGGCACATTTGCAATGCGAGCTATGCGGTGGACGCGGGAAAAAGAGGGTTGCACATCGGCGAAAAGCTGGTTTCGGATTGCCTGGTGCAGGGGAAAAAGCATGGGTTTCGTGTGTTGCAGTTCAATGCCGTGGTGGCGACCAATGTCCACGCGAGACATCTTTATGAGCGGCTTGGATTCGTCCAGCTGGGGACGATTCCGCGGGGATTTCGGATGAAGGACGGACATTATGAGGACATCTGCCCGTATTATCACGAATTGTAGAACAGAAGTGGGATGAAGTTGGTTTTGAAATAGGTGGCCGGGGCGGATGGTTTACCGCCCCGGAGTTGTTTTTTAGCGCGTTTATATGAAAAATATCTTAGATTTACAAATTCTCCCCGTTCGTGCGTATGATTTCCGCATAAAAGTGCGCGGAATCTTTCAACGTTCGTTTGAGTGTCTGGTAATCTACGTAAATCAGGCCGAAGCGTTTGTCGTAACCTTCTGCCCATTCGAAATTATCCATCAATGACCAGTACTGGTAACCGATGACCGGGATGCCGTCGTCGATGGCGCGTTTTACTTCCTTGATGTAACGGCGCATGTAGTCGATGCGCTGTGGGTCGTGCACTTTGCCGTCGCTCATGACGAAGTCAATGTTTGCCATGCCGTTTTCCGTAATCAGAATCGGCAGGTGGTAACGTTCGTAGTGGAAGCGCGGAATCCAGTAAAGTGCTTCCGGGGTGATGGGCCATCCCATCGCCGTGCGAGGCATGCCGGAATATATTTTCGGGTTTTTGCCGCCGTCAAAAGGATCGTTGTAATTGTTTGAATTATATAAGTTAAACCCGCAAAAATCCAGTGGCTGGTAAATAATTTTCATGTCATCTTCCCTGAGAATGTTTTGCAATCCTGAAGGAATCGTGCCTAAAAGCACCGGGTCCATCCACCAGGAACAGCCAAACGGCATGGTTTCTTCGTAAGTTGCGCACCTGGCTTTTTCGATTTCCGTAGGAGTGTCGGCTTCCGGCGTAAAATAGGAACCCGTGGGGGCAAAGCCGATAAGCGGCGTCTTTTTTGCATGGGTGCGGATGACGGAAACGGCTTTTCCGTGGGCGTAGAGTGTGTTTTTGGTAAGCTCGGGCACTTTGTCAATGGCTTGCAAAAACGGGGCGTGTATACCGCCTAAGTATCCGGCACCGATAAAGCACTGCGGCTCGTTGATGGTCATCCAGTACTGCACGCGGTCGGAGAGCGCGTCCACGACGATTTTCACATAATCGGCGAAAGCGTCAGAGACACCGTCCCAGGTCCAGCCTCCCTTATCGTAAGCCCACATGGGCAGGTTCCAGTGGAAGAGCGTGACCATCGGCTCGATTTTGGCCGCCAATAACTCGTCCACCAAATCGGAATAAAATGCCAGTCCTTTCTCATTTACCTTTCCTTCTTCGGGAATCACGCGAGGCCAACTGACAGAAAAACGGTATGATTTTAACCCGATTTTCTTCATAAGCGCGACATCGTCTTTATAGCGGTGGTAGTGGTCGGCCGAGACATTTCCGTTGTCCCCGTGGACGATGTGTCCCTCGGAGAGCGCGTCCCAAATGCCGGGCCCCTTGCCGTCATCTAAATACCCGCCTTCCACTTGATAGGCGGCAGTTGCCGCGCCCCATAAAAAATCTTTTGAAAAACTCATGTCGTTCTCCTTTCTTGTGTTCGTTCATGTATCAATGCTGTACCAGAGTCACGGTTACCATTTGCGGGGGCTTGGCATTTGACTGCACGCCCTCGTAAGTAGGACTGGTAACCGTTGTAAAAAACAGTATATCAGAAAACACGTTTGTATGCTATACTTTTATTGGCGGATACGTTACAACTCAGCCGGACTGGACTGAAATAGGAATCACCTTCATTTTTAACGCGCTATCGGCGGGGCGGGTGATGCACGTAAATCCGCTATGATTGAGAAAGGAATGCCAGGCGGCGTGTCGTTAGCATGTACGGCCGACGTGGTAAATGACATGAAAGAAAAGAGAGAAGATTGGATTGGGAAAAATTATTCTTTTTTCCGTCATGCGGAATGTGAATATTTTCCTTGCCATCCGACGGAGGATAAAGAAAATTTTAATTGCCTTTTTTGCTATTGTCCGCTTTATGTGCTGGGAGAAGAATGTGGAGGAAATTTTTGTTATACGGAAAAAGGCGTGAAGGATTGCACGGCTTGTACGTTCCCGCACAAGAGGGAAAATTATGGGAAGATATTGGAACGATATGGGAAAATCATGGAATTGGCGAAGAGGGCGGTTCAAGAAAAGTAAGAGAAAAAATAGTCACAAGTCGCCTATGATTTATGAGTAAGTGACTTGTGACAACTGGTGAGGGGGGCTTTAAGAGGCTTCCCCCTCAATCTGTATCTGGCACATTTTCATTGCTTCCAGTGCGTTTTTATGGCTCTGCGGGGTGACTCCGGCGCAGCAGGAGGCATCCACGATGACGGGAACTTCCGGCAGGAAGGATTTCACCAATAGGGCGTTGGAAATGACGCAGATGTCGGTGCACAGCCCGACAAGGGTGACAGATTCGATTCCGTCCTTTCCCTGAGCCTTCAAATCAGCGTCTTGTGCCTTTAGAAGGGAACCAAGGGCGGTACTGCCGAAGGTGGGCTTGTCGATTGGATCCTCCGTTCTAAGGGCATCAAGATCCGGTCGGATTTCCCAGCCGGAAGTCCCTTTGACACAGTGGACGACGGGCAGGTTTTTCCCTTCCTGCGATTCGAGGTAATTTTCGGCGTGGGTGTCTCTGGTAAATAATATGCGGCCTTTAAATTGTTCGATTTTCTTCGCTACCGCGGGGACGATGGCGGCGGCTTCGGCGGTGCCTAGCGCTCCGTCGATAAAGTCATTTTGCATGTCTACGACTACTAAAATATTCATAATGTCATCCCTTCAAATGTTTGATGATTGAAATGTTTAGGAGCATCCCGCATTTGATACACTTCGTGCCGGCAGACGCTCTGTGTTTGTTAAAGTATATCACTTTGCGATAAAGAAAGCAATGGCATCTGTCAGAAATGGCTGCTGACGCAGCCGCGTTCCGGCGCGAGAGTCCGGCAAGCCGTACTCTTTGTTATGCATGAAATGTTTTAGTTTTGGGCTATCATTTCGGCGGATGGTGTATTATAATGATGTCATAAGGAGGTTGGTTTCATGGATAATAGAAAGAGACTGCCGATTGGCGTAGATAATTTTGAAAAAATTTACCAAGAGAGGCTTTATTATGTAGATAAAACAAGCTTTATTAAAGAATTACTAGTGAATTGGTCGGAGGTATCTCTTTTTACACGTCCGAGGAGGTTCGGCAAAAGCTTGAACATGTCCATGCTTCGTGCGTTCTTTGAAGTTGGCCGGGACGCGTCGGTATTTGACGGATTGGCGATTCTGGAAGAAAAAGAATTGTGTGAGAAATATATGGGAAGGTTTCCGGTCATTTTCATCAGTTTAAAAGATGTTGATGGTTTTACGTATGAGGATGCCATTGAAAGCATGGGGTTCATGATAGAGGAGGCAGCCAGGAGGCTCCAGTTTTTATTGGAAAGTCCCAAGCTTTCGATGAATGATAAAAAGGCGTACACACAATTGTTAGATGGAAATATTACGCCGGGGAATCAAAGGCGGAGTTTGAAGACTTTATCGGAACTTTTATATAAGCATTATGACCAAAAAGTAATTATCCTGATTGACGAGTATGATGTTCCGCTGGATAAGGCGCATGTCAATGGATATTATCCGCAGATGGTCAGCCATATCCGTTCTTTCTTCGGAAATACGCTTAAGACAAATGAGTATATGTTTATGGCGGTGATAACGGGGTGTCTCCGCGTTGCCAAGGAGAGTATATTCACCGGTTTGAATAATTTTAAAGTTCATACGATTACGGATCGGATTTATGAGGAGTATTTTGGGTTTACGGACAATGAAGTGAAGGATATGCTTTCGTACTATGGATTAAGTAATCTACATGAAACGGTAAAACAATGGTACGATGGGTATCATTTTGGATGTCAGAACGTGTATTGCCCGTGGGACGTGATTAATTATGTCGGTGACCATTTGTTTGACATGGAGGCTCCGGCCAAGATGTACTGGATTAATACGAGTGGCAACGCCATCGTGCGGCAGTTGCTTCAGTATGCGGATGAGTCTATGAAAAAGGAAATCGAGCAGTTGGTGGCGGGGGAGGCCGTGATAAAGGAAATCCGACAAGAATTGACCTATGCGGATTTGGACGTCGGTGCGGCAAAGGACTCGGAGAGTGCCAGACTCAACCTTTGGAGCGTCCTTTTTACCACGGGATATTTGACGATGACGGAAATGTCGGCAGATGGCAGACATTATAAGTTGAGGATTCCCAATCGAGAGGTGCGACAAATCTTCGTGTGGCAGATTCAGGACTGGATGCGGGAAGTTCTTTTTTATGGAAATACAGAGCGAATGCTGCAATTTTGCGAGGCCGTGCTTTCTGGAAATGAAGTGCTTTTTGAAAACATGTTTAACATGTATCTTCAAGAAACCATCAGCATTCGTGACACGGCGGTGGCGTTTGACATGAAGGAAAACTATTTCCACGGTATGCTGGTTGGACTTCTACGGGGAAAGGGGGACTGGATTGTCGAGTCAAATGCAGAGTCAGGAGCCGGCTATGCCGATATCGTCATAGAGTCCATGTCCCAAAAGACGGGGTGCGTGATTGAGGTGAAGTATGCGCATGACGGGAATCTTGACTTAGGATGCCGGAATGCATTGGAACAGATTCATAAACGAGATTACACCTTGCGGCTGAGAGATGACGGCATGAAAAAGATACATGTTTACGGAGTGGCTTGTTACAAGAAAAGCTGTAAGGTGGCGCACGAGGATATGTAGGTGGTTGGTATGAGTGAAAAATCCCAGATTATTTTTATGCAGGTTCGGCTCATCCGCTTGGCGGCGGAAGAACTTGATATACCGATTCAGGAAATCAATGCATTGTTCAAAAAATATGCGGTTGATTTGATGGTCACGATGGTGGTAGAGGAACTTGCAGAGGATTTGCAGGAGGAGCCGAAAGAAATGTTAAGCAAGTTTATCGCGTCCAAGACGGGGGAGTTACTTTATGACGAAGAGTCAAAGCTTTGGTGGAGCGGACCGTCGGATATAGCACAGATGTATAAGAAAGAGATAGTTGGGAGATAAGTTAATGGCCTATAAAAAGGGAAACAGCTTGTTAGAGACGAGGCGGAGAAATAGGGTACTAATCAAAAACAGCATATTTCGCACAAAAAACGCGACGCGGACGGGGATTGCCGAGGAATTGGGGCTGACACTGCCGACCATCACGACGAGTGTCAATGAAATGCTTTCAGAAGGAATTTTGGAGGAAATTCCTTTTGCGGAGAGCGAACTGGTTAACGCGATGGGACGCAAGCCGACGGCCATCGCCTTCAAGGCGGATACGGCCTGTGCAATCGGGGTGGAGCTGGGACCGTATGCGACAAGGGCGGCGTTATTGAATATGCGGGGGAAGGTTCTGGCCTTGTCGGAGCATTCCGTGGAAGAGGATTATGAGCAAATGCTCCTGCAGATAAAGCGTCAGGCGGAAGAGCTGATGCAGTATGCGGCGGGGCGTTTTTTAGGAGTCGGGGTCGGGCTTCCGGGATTTATTGACTGCGAGAACGGGCTTGTCAGAAGCAGCTCGCGCAAGGGCTGGGCGGGAAAACGTCTGGCCGAGGATTTGCAGGGACTTTTGAATGTGCCGGTCATCATTGACAATAATGTCCGTATCCGGGCGATGGGATACGAGCTTAGCCTGCAGGAATACAAGGCAGGTACGTTTGCCTATTTCTTTGTGTCAAAGGGTGTCGCTTGTCCCATCATGGTGCAGGATGAGATTATTTCGGGCAACACGTTTGGCGCGGGAGAATTGGGGCGTACGATTATCTATACGGGTAAAACGGGAGAAGACGCTTGTAAAAGCGTGGATGATCTGGCGAGCGAGCGGGCTATTTTTGAAAGGTGCCAGGAGAAATTGTTGGAAGGGGGAGCCGACGGGCTCCGAAAGATTCTGGACGAGAAGGGAAGAATGGAATTCGAGGACATCATGGAAAGTCAGAAAAAAGGGGAACCCGACGTGCAAAAAATCATGGAGGACGTGATGGATTGCTTGGGAATCGCCTTGGCGAACGTGGTCAACCTGATTAATCCTGGTTTTGTCGTGGTGGACGGGCGTGTCATGTGCGAACAGAGGAATCGGGACAGGCTTCTGGATACGGCGAAATCTAAGTTTTTCGGATTGAACGGTGAGGAAGTGAATGTCTTTTTTCAGCCATACGATTCTTACTGGGGGGCGAAAGGCGCGGCATATTATGTGATTAGCCGATTGTTTTTGAATTGTTAGAGCCTTGGAGGTATTTGTATAGGGCGATGATGTTATTTTCATATATTGTCAAAATTTGTTTTGGTTTCTTTTTATGAGGGAGGCGTTGTGCATATTGTACAAATTCCTCTCTCTTTTTTTGTTACATATCCATATTGTTAAAAGTTTTAATTTTATGTATAATATGTTTATTAAAACTTTTAAGAAATAAAGAGCAGCATAAAGGAAATTGGAAGAAAAGAACGAAATTCTGGAAAGAATACAAAGTTAGAAGTCGAGACAAGATATGGAAGTCAAAAATAAGGAAATAGGGAGGAAGCGTGTATGGAATTGTACAAGGATAGGACGAAACCGGTGCAGGAGCGTGTGGAGGATTTGCTTTCACGGATGACGTTGGAGGAGAAGGCGGCACAGTTATGCGGGGACTTGCCGATGTTTGCCATGACGGGAGAAGTCACGACCGAGATGATGCAGGAAAAGTATCCTGATGGTCACGGGCGGTTTACGCAGTTTTCCACGTTGGGACTTATGTCTGCCGGGCAGATTGCCCATGTGGCGAATCAGGTTCAAAAGTATTTTGTGGAGGAGACGCGTCTGGGGATTCCCGTTGCGTTCCAGTCGGAAAATTTGTGCGGTTATCCGGCGGCGGGCGGCACTTTGTTCCCGTCCATGACGAACGTGGCGGCCACATGGGAGCCGAAGCTGGCAGAGGCGATGAGTGAAATTATCGGGGAGGAGACCCGGGCGGTGGGTATCACGTCTGCCATGAGTCCGGTCGTGGACGTGTCCCGTGACCCGCGCTGGGGCAGGACATCGGAGACGTTTGGTGAAGATCCCTATTTGATTAGCCAGATGGGAGTCGCCTATGTTAAGGGAATGCAGAAGAATAAGACTGATGGGGTGGCTTGTATCGCCAAACATTTTCTGGGCTACTCGGAGACGCAGGGAGGCTTGAATACTGCGGTGAGCCGGATTACGGATAGGGAGCTGTACGAGGTGTTTGCCACGCCCTTCGAGGCGGCGGCCAGGGAAGCGGATGTCTCTGGCATGATGGCTTCTTATTCGGAAATTGATGGTCTGCCGGTGGGGATGAACCCGAAGGTTGCACGGACGCTTTTGCGAGACACGATGGGATTTCGTGGTATGTTGACGAGCGACGGCGCGGGCGTGATGAAGATGCATAAGCAATATAAAGTCGCGGGCAGTTACGAGGAAGCGGGATATTTGGCGAAAAAGGCTGGGCTTGACACGGAAATCCCGGTGGGAAACGCATTTCAGAAGCTGCCGGATTATGTTCGGGCGGGAAAATTGGACGAGACGGTGCTGGATGAGTCGGTGAGGAGGATTCTGACAATTAAGTTCGAGTATGGATTGTTTGAACATCCGTACGTGGAGGAGGCGAAAGTGGCGGCACATATGACGAACGCGTCAAGGCAAAAGCTGGCTGACGAGATTTCCGAGAAGTCGCTCGTGTTGTTGAAAAATGATGGAGTATTGCCGTTAAAGCCAGGAATAAAGCTGGCGGTAGTGGGACCGCATGCGGACAGCTTACGCGACCCGGTCAGCGGCTATACGTATCCGGCGTATATCGAAATGATGGAAGCGGGATTAAAAGGGCAGAATACCGGTTTCAACGGGATTGCGGATGAGGCGGAGAAGGCAAAGGCAGAAGGCGGGAATGATCCATATGCCGCGATCGGGACGGGGACAAACGTGAATGCAGGTTCTGATAAGAAAGATGGCAGCGGGGATTCGGTTTCGCCAAGCGGTATGGAACGCGTCTTGCGTGCCATGGGTGCCACGAGTCTGAAAGAAGAACTGGAAAGCCGTTTTACCGTGCGGCATGCAAAAGGCTGTTCCGTTTTAGGTAAGGACATGTCGGGCTTTTCGGATGCCGTGAGGGCAGCCGAGGAGAGTGACGTGGTTGTCATGGCGGTCGGTGGCAATTGCGGCTGGGTGAATACGACCGGAGGCGAGGGCAGGGATCGCTGTCACTTAGGTCTGCCGGGAGTTCAGCAACAGCTATTGGAGACGGTGGCGGCTGTTGGAAAACCAATTGTTCTGGTACTTTACGGACCGGGGATTTTCTCCCTTCCGTGGGCCGTGGAGCATGTGGCGGCCATGCTGCAGGCGTGGATGCCGGGAGTCGGAGCCGGTCGCGGCGTATCCAGAGTGCTTTCCGGTGAGAGTAATCCCGGCGGCAAGTTGCCGGTGACGATTCCAAGGAGCGTCGGTCAGGTGCCGGTCGTTTATAACCAACGCGCGGGCAGTGGTTACCAGGGAAAAGGAGCCAAGGCGGTAGAAACGGAGAATGGTTTTGGCGCGGACACAAGTGCGATGGCATCTGAGATTTTCAATGTAAAATACGTGGACGAGGAAATCAGTCCGTTGTTTTCGTTTGGACATGGCCTTAGCTATACCACGTTTGTACTGTCGGATTTTGCAATCTTACAAAACGAAGTGCCCACAAACGGCGAAGTTGAAGTGCGGTGCAGCGTGAAAAACATAGGGGAACGGGAAGGAGACGAGGTAATACAGCTTTATACACATTTCTGTGACGCGCATGTGGTTCGTCCGGTCAAACAGTTGGTTGGATTTGTTCGGGTTTCATTAAAGGCCGGAGAACAAAAGCGGGTAAGTTTCCAGGTGAAATGCGCGCAACTGGGGTACTATAACGAAGATATGCGTTTCGTGGTGGAGCCGGGACAGCTTGAAGTCATGGTCGGAAATTGTGCCGACAATCTGTCGTTTGTAGGAGAGGTCGTGCTGACGGGAGTAGTGGAGGAAGTATTGCACAAGAGGAGCTATACAAGTCAGGTAACGGTGGAAAGGTAATAGAGGGTAAGGTAAAAAAGCAAATCAGGAAAGAATGAGGAAGATAAAGATGAAGAGACAAACAGAGGCGACGACTTTGCAGGCATGGTGGTTTGGAGTTGGTAATATTGCAAACAATTTGATTTTTATGCTGATTACGATGTTCATGATGTTTTTCTTTACAAACGTAATGGGACTGGATCCCGTGGTGGCCGGCACACTTTTTATGGTGGCTCGGCTGGTGGATGCCTTCACGGATCCCATCATGGGCATGATCATTGACCGTACCAATACGAAGCATTTTGGCAAATACCGTGGATTCATACATTTTGGTGCCCCGCTTTTGGGCGTGGTGGTGGTCGCATTATTCACGGTGCCAAATTTTAGCATGGGCGGGAAAGTGCTCTATGCATACGTCGTGTACATCATTTATAGCTTGTGCTGGACGGTGGTGCAGGTGCCACAGTTGACAGTGCCAATCATTATGAGCAACAACGTGGCAAAGCGAACTAGGTACCAGGCTATTTTTCAAGGAGTTGGCAGTATTGGCATAGCGGGCACGTCGGCATTGGCGATGGCAATTGTAAATAGGTTCGGCGGGATGACCGATCCACATGCATGGCAGATTACGGCAATCTGCTTTGCGGTGATTGCGACAGCCGGATTTGAGTTTTCCATGTTGGCGGTGCGGAATCTGGATACATATAATCCAAATGTGAAGGCGGTTGTTGATAGGGAAAAGGGCGCCAAGTCGAAGGAGAAAATACCGTTTAAGGAGCGTGCTGCATTCATTTTACAAAACGTGGCATTGTTTGCCTTGCTGATTAGCTTTGGTACAGACATGTTTGCAAACCAGATTAATTCACAGACAAACACGTATTTCTTTATGTACAACATGAATGGTCGGACGGATTTGATGAGTATTCTGAGTGCGTTGTCAATGCCGATTAGTATCGTGATGATTTTTCTTGCAGGACCTATCGTGGCTAAGTTTAGTAAGAAAAAAACGATTTGCTTTTGTGAAATTGTGGGGATTACGGCAACACTGGCTATTTTTGTGGATGGGGCGAAACACATTCCGATTTATTTGGTTTGCTCGGCATTGAGTACGATTTCTTTCACTGTGTGCAACCTGATGTGCCGGACGGCTCTTTTGGATGTCGCCAGTTATACAAGGGTGAAGACGGGGGTTGACGCGGCAGGTTTAATGGCATCTTCATTTACATTTTGCAATAAGCTTTGCCAGGCGGTCGCATCTTTTGCAGCAGGCTGGGTGCTGAAAGTGATAGCTTTGGACACGACAGCTGCAGTACAGAGTGAAGGGACGATGCGTGCCTTGCTCACATGGCGTACGTTTATACCGGTGGCAGCTTACGTGATTACGTTGTTGGCCATGCATTTTTATCCGATTGATAAGAAGGGCGAGGCGGATTTGCAGGCGGCTCTGGATGAAATGAAAAAGAAAGAACAGGAAGCGGCGCAATCATAGGTGAAAGCGCGGGGAGTTTTCCTGAATAAGAGTGATGTCGGAAAATGAAAGAATTAAAGAAGGCGGAGTGAAGGAAATGTTGAATTTTATAGTCCATAATAAGGAAAAGGAGTTACAAGAGGACTATGGCCAAACGCTGCAGACGTATGGATATCTGTTGCAGGAGGTACAGGAAGGCGGGTCGCAATATGCGGACAGCCTGGGTTGGCTTGACATTGAAGAGTGGGCGAACCAACGGACACTTGACACCTTGCAAAAACTGGCGGAGAAAATTTGCCGGGAGGCAGACGCATTTGTACTTATAGGGGTGGGCGGTTCCAATAATGCCGCCCGCTCCGTAATCGAGGCGATACAAGAGCCGGGAACGCCGGAAATTATTTACGCCGGGAACACGTTGTCCGCAAACGCCTTAAAAAAGATATTGGCGCGGCTAGAGGGAAAGTCCGTGTATATCGACTGTATTGCCAAAAATTTTGAGACGTTGGAGCCGGGTGCGTCATTCCGCGTTTTACGAGGATGGCTGTATGAGCGGTATGGGGAAAAGGCGGCAGAGCGAATCATCGCGACCGGGACGAAGGGCAGTTTGTTGGAGAAAATTTGTATGGAAAAAGGCTACACGTTCTTGGAATTTCCGGAGAACATCGGAGGACGTTATACGGCCATGTCTAACGTGGGTCTGCTGCCGATGGCGGTGGCGGGCATTGACATCGAAAGCCTGGTCAAGGGCGCGCATGACATGCAGGTGGAACTGCGCGGGGAGAAGGCATATGATACGCACGCAAAGTCGCATGTGGAAGGGGCGGCGCGTGCCGTGCAAGAAGAATCGTACATGCAAGGGACATGCGGGACGCATGCGGGTGAAAATCCGGCATACCAGTATGCGTGCATGAGAAACGTTCTTTACAGACAAGGATACCGTGTGGAGATGCTTTCGTCGTTTGAACCGCAATTTAAGTATTTTTATAAATGGTGGATACAATTGTTTGCCGAGAGCGAGGGCAAGGATGGCAAGGGATTGTTTCCGGTGGCTTCGGAGTATTCGGAAGAATTGCATTCGGTAGGGCAATTCGTGCAGGACGGAACGCCGATTTTATTTGAAACCTTTTTGGACGTGCAAAAGCGGCAGGACTCCCTCGTGTTGGAAGCGGATGACACGCTGGCCATGGATAGGGGAGCGGCCGATGGAAACAATGGCAGGCTGATAGAAGAAGGGCTGGCGGACGGGTTTGGCTATCTGGACGGGAAGGATTTTTGGAACATAAATAAGATTGCTTACGAGGCGACCGTAGCGGCCCACAGCGAGCGGGTTCCTTGCATGGCATTAGAAATCGGGGCGTTGGACGCGTACCACTTTGGCCAATTGTTCTACTTTTTTCAATTTGCATGCTACCTTTCCTGCGAAATGATGGGGGTGAATCCCTTTGATCAACCGGAGGTCGAGGCATATAAAAAGAAGATGTTCGAGTCCCTCGGGAAGGAAAAGTAGGCAGATTAGGGTGGAGAAATGGCGAAGCCAGAGGAAAAAACGTTTAACGGCATGGGAGCGTTGAAAATGGAAGAGAATGTGCTAATCATACATGGAGGCGGCCCGACGGCAGTCATTAACGCCTCGCTCTACGGAGCGGTATGCGAGGCGAAAAAACATGAGAACGTCCATCATGTTTATGCGGCAAAGAATGGCACGGGCGGCCTGCTTAAGGAAGAATTTATCGAATTGGAAAAGGTGTCGCAGGAAAAATTGGAATTGTTGTTGCAGACGCCGGGCAGCGCGATTGGCACGTCGCGCGACCAGCTTGAGCAGGAAGATTATGAGCGCATGGCGGATATTTTGGTGAGAAAAAATATAAGGTACGTGCTTTTTAACGGCGGCAACGGGACGATGGACACATGCGGAAAATTATACAAGACCTGCCAGGCCAGACGGATGGATGTAAAAGTGATGGGAATTCCCAAGACAATGGATAACGACATTGCCATCACGGATCACAGTCCGGGATTTGGCAGTGCGGCGCGGTATATCGCGCAGAGCGTGCGGGAGGTGTGCGCCGATGTCAGGGGACTGCCGATTCATGTGGTGGTCGTGGAAGCTTCCGGCAGGAACGCCGGGTGGATCACGGCGGCCAGCGCGTTGGCGGATAATGGCGACGGCTTGGGGCCGGATTTGGTTTACCTGCCGGAGCGGCCGTTCGACGAGGATGCATTTGTTGAGAGTGTCCGAAAATTGTTGGAGAAGAAAAGCGGCATCGTCGTGGTAGCGAGCGAGGGCCTGAAAGACAAGGACGGAAATCTCGTCGTGGAACCGATTTTCCAAGTGGGGCGGGCGACTTATTTTGGCGATGTCAGTTCCCATTTGGCAAATGTCGTCATCCGTCGGCTAGGATACAAGGCACGGGGTGAGAAGCCTGGGCTTTTGGGTCGTGCGTCCATTCCGTTGCAAAGTTCTCTGGACAGGCAGGAGGCGGAGCTTGCCGGACGGTTGGCATGTAAGGCGGCGTTAGACGGCGAGAGCGGAAAAATGGTCGCGTTTCGCCGGGTATCGACGAAACCGTACAAGGCAGAGCCGTTTCTGGTGGACATTGACGAGGTGATGATGCATGAGCACACGATGCCGGACGAATATATCAATGAAGAGGGAAACGGAGTGACGGAACGGTTCAAAGAGTGGTGCCGCCCATTGATTGGCGGGGAACTGCCCAAGATGGTGTCGTTGACCGAAAGCGTTAGGTAAATCGCAAGCGCGGTCAACAATGAACTTGGCGAACGATGAACTTAGCAAAGAGAGCTTCTTTGATGGAATATTTTTTGTGTTAAATGGAGGTTGTATATGTTAGTACCTATGAGAGTGATTTTGGAAGCGGCGGACAAAGAGGATTACGCCCAGGGGGCGTTTAATGTCAACGCGGTCTGTCAGGCGAAGGCGGTCGTGAACGTGCATGAGATGTTTCGCAGCCCGGCCATTTTGCAGGGGGCGGATTTGGCCAATGGATTTATGGGCGGGCGCGCGGATTTCATGAACGCCACGCTGGAGGATAAAAAGGCCGGGGCGAAAAATATTGCCGCCGCGGTGAAGAAATATGGCGAGGACAGTCCGATTCCGGTGGCATTGCACCTTGACCATGGAAAAAATCTGGATTCGTGTATCGCGGCAATCGAGGGTGGCTACACGAGCGTGATGATTGACGGAAGTTCGTTGCCATTCGAAGAAAATGTGGAGCTGACGCGGGAGGTCGTCAAATACGCCCATGCGCGCGGCGTGAGCGTGGAAGGGGAGCTTGGCGTGCTTGCCGGGGTGGAGGATCATGTGTTTTCGGCCGATAGTACGTACACCAACCCGCTCAGCGCGGTTGATTTTTTCAGAAGGACGGGAGTGGACGCGTTGGCCATCAGTTATGGCACGATGCATGGAGCCAATAAAGGGAAAAATGCGGTCATACGCAAGGAGATTGCCATTGCCATCAAGGAATGCATGCGCCACGAGCGAATCGAAGGCTACCTGGTCAGCCACGGTTCATCCACTGTGCCGCAATATATCGTGGAGGAAATCAACGGTCTGGGCGGCGAGTTGAAAAATGCCTACGGTATCGACGTGAACCAGTTAATCGAGGCCGCGCACTGTGGGATTAACAAGATTAACGTGGACACGGACATCCGTCTGGCAGTGACGCGCAACATGAAGGAACTGTTTGACAAGGATACGGCACTTCGAAACAGTGCCACGGTCGGCGGTATTTACGAACTGTTGGAGAAAAACAAGGCGGTCTTCGACCCTCGTGTATTCCTCACGCCGATTATGGATACGGTGATGTATGGAGACGTGCCGGATATGGACGTGGCTCGGATTTGCAAATGCATCGAGGACGGGGTGAAGGAAGTCGTGGGCACGTTGATTGTCAAGTTTGGCAGTGTCGGCAGGGCACCAAAAGTGAAAATGGCGACATTGGAGGAAATGGCAGAGCGATATAAAAAAGCGGGAATTTGACGATGCGGGTTTTCGTGCAATGTGACTGCAAAAGGAGGGAGCGTCATGAAACATATTTATTTGAATTTGAAACGTTTTGACGTACCATCGGAATATGGCGGCGTGAATAGATTGGCGCCGACGGATTCCTGGGCGAGGACGATTGTCGGCGGAGTGCAAAAAGAACTGGAAAAGTATGCCTTGCAGGAAGTGGAATTCGCCGTTTATTTTCCAGAGATGCATGTGTTACAGGCGGTTTCTGCAAAAGACGAGGGCAGTCCGTTAAAAATTGGCTGTCAGGGGGTGTATCGGGCGGATACGTCCGTCGGCGGAAATTTCGGTGCGTTTACCACGAACAGACCTGCGTCGGTTATGGCGGCGGCCGGTTGTGAGACGGTGATTATCGGTCACTGTGAGGAACGAAATGACAAGGCGGGGATTCTTGCTGAGGCGGGCGTAACTGACACGGATGCGGTGAGCCGCATCTTGAATCAGGAAATAAAGTGCGCGATTCAGAGAGGGATGTCGGTGTTGTATTGCATTGGAGAGAAAAGCGAGGAGCAAGGGGCATGGCAGGAGGTGCTCGGACGACAGTTGGAAATTGGATTGGACGGCGTGGACGCTTCAAAGGTGGTAATAGCCTACGAGCCGATTTGGTCCATCGGGCCGGGAAAGACACCGGCCGACAAAGCGTACATCACGAAGGTAGCCAGATTTGTCAAAGAGCGGACAAGTGGCATGGATGTGGTGTATGGAGGCGGTTTGAAACAAGATAACGCGGCCATGCTGGCATCCATTGAAGAGATTGACGGCGGGTTGATTGCCCTGACGAGATTCCAGGGAGAGATTGGGTTTTATCCGCAGGAATATCTGGACATTGTTCGGATTTATTTGGAAAACAATTGAAAGTGTAAAGTGGGATTGGAAATTGTAGAAGGAAGGAAAACTAAAATGAAGATGGAATTTGAGTATGGGCAAGGAACGATGGCGGCGGAACTGCCGGATAATACGGACATATTTATTCCGGGGGAGACGGTAAAGGATCCGGCTTGTATTCCCGAGGAGAAACTGGAGACGGCGTATCTGGAAAGTCTTGCACATCCTATCGGCATGCCGACATTAAGTGAATTGGCGCATAAGGGCAGCACGGTCACGATTGTCGTCCCTGATCGGGTGAAGGGCGGGGAGCAGGCGACCAGCCATAGAAAATTGAGCATCAAATATATTTTGCGGGAGCTGTATGCGGCGGGAGTGGAGAAGAATGATGTCTTGTTCATCATTTCAAACGGACTGCATCCAAGAAGCAAGGAGTCGGATGCCAAGGCCATTTTCGGCGCGGAATTATTTGAGGAATTTTGGCATTCAGGGCAGATTATCAGCCATGATAGCGAGGATGAAGCCCACATGGTCGACCTGGGAACGACGCATAGGGGCGATCCGGTGTATATGAATAAATATGTCTATGAGTGCGACATCCCGATTCTCATCGGCCATGTGCAGGGAAACCCGTATGGCGGGTATTCCGGCGGTTACAAGCACAGTGCGACGGGAATCACCAACTGGAAAAGCATTGCCAGCCATCACGTGCCCTCGGTCATGCACAGAAAGGACTTTACGCCGGTGAACGGCGGCAGCCTGATGCGCAACAAGTTTGATGAAATCAGCATGCACATGGAGGAAAGGATGGGACATCCGTTTTTCTGCTGTGACGCCGTGCTGGATACGCGGTCGAGGCAGATTGCCATTTATTCTGGGTATGCGAAGGAAATGATGCCGATTAGCTGGAAGGTGGCGGATCAAAGGACGTATGTGCATTGGGCGGAGAAAAAATACGACGTGCTGGTGTTCGGCATGCCGCAAAAATTTCATTACGGGGACGGCATGGGGACGAATCCCATCATGATGATGCAGGCGTTAAGTGCCCAGGTGCTTCGCTACAAGAGGATTATGAGCGAGCGGTGCGTCATAATTTGTTCCTCGACTTGTAACGGTTATTTTCACGACGAGTTATGGCCGTATTTGCGGGAACTGTACGAGTTGTTCCAGCACGACCACATGGACACGCTGCCGGACATGAACCGATTGGGCGAATACTTTGCCACGAACGAGGAATATATCCGCAAGTACCGCTTTACCAACGCGTTTCATCCGTTTCATGGATTTTCCATGATGTCATGCGGCCATATTGCGGAAATGAACACGAGCGCGATTTATATTGTTGGGGCGGAAGAGCCGGGCTATGCGAGGGGGATGGGGTTAAAAACCCGGGCAACCTTTGAGGAAGCGCTGGCGGACGCGAAAAAGAAATACGTCGGCGATAATCCGAACATTTTGGCCTTGCCGATGACGTTTCAAAAGGCGGCGGTGCACCTTTGCATGAAAAATCCAGATGAGGACTGCATGGATGCCTACGGGCGGAAAAAGGGATGAAATAAATGCTTTACAGCATTCGAATAATCTGTTATGATGAATTTGTAGCAATCAATAAGTCGTGTGGATAAAAAAGAAAGTGGGCGGTTGCATGTCGGAAAAGGAAATGATAAAGATATCCGTTGAAGAATTTTCAAGGGTTCAGAGGTTCATGTTGTTAATTCCAGACAAGGAGTCCGCGGCATACAAGGAAATCAAGGAGCGATATATAGAATTAAAGGTCATCCTGATGGCATCTGGCATTAACTTGGCAGAACTTGACAAGGTAAAAGAGTAGCATCGGCGTACGGATGGAAATCAATTTCAGGGGTGTAAAGGTTTGGTGAATCATCAAGAAGCTTTACATCCTTGTTTTTCATATTCAAGTTTTTTATACTAAAAAGGAGGCGCATTTTATGTCATTAATTTACACGAAGGACAAGGAGTACCACATTGGGCTGGATTCGGCGGACGTGGGGCGTTACGTGATCATGCCGGGTGACCCGGGGCGGTGCGAAAAGATTGCCGCGTATCTGGACAATCCGCGCAAGGTGGCGCAGAAGCGGGAATTTGTCACATATGCGGGGGAGCTTCATGGGGAAAAGGTCTGCGTGACATCGACCGGTATCGGCGGACCGTCGGCGGTGATTGCCATGGAGGAACTAATCCACTGCGGGGCGGACACATTTATCAGGGTGGGCACTTCGGGCGGGATGCAGCCGGATGTGTGCGGCGGCGATTTGGTGATTGCGACCGGGGCCATCCGGGCGGAGGGAACGACGAGGGAATATGCGCCCATAGAATACCCTGCCGTGCCGGACTATGAAGTGGTGCAGGCTTTGAAGGCGGCGGCGGAGGAGTTGAATGCCGCGTATCATTTGGGCGTGGTGCATTGCAAGGACAATTTTTATGGTCAGCACAGCCCGGAGACGATGCCGCAAAGCGCATTGTTAAAGAACAATTGGGAGGCGTGGAAGGCATGTGGGGCGCTGGCCTCGGAGATGGAATCGGCGGCACTCTTTATCACGGGAGCTGCCAGACGCGTGCGCGTTGGCAGCGTCATGCTTGTGGTAGCCAACCAGACGCGGCGCGAGATGGGGCTTGAGGACGTGGAAGTATATGACACGGAATTGGCGGTGAAGACGGCGGTGCGGGCGATTGAAAACTTGATAGGCGCATGAATAGGAGGCGGCAATCATGAAGAAAAATGGAACAAAGACATGACTTGTACCATCGCGTTATAACTTCTTAATAAAGTTAATAAAAACTTTTGAATCATGACACATGTAATTCATATTTAAGTAGTATCCTTGTAAATACGAACACAGAAGACGGTGGCCGCGGTTACAAGAGGGCGGAGCCTTTCAAGGACGTTTCCGTGGTCACCGGACTTCGACTAAACTATGACAAGCAGATTTTTTTTGTTTTTCATATATTTTTCCCTCCTTTCTAAGACCGGGCGTGTTTGCTGATTAGGGGCAAATCAGTGATCACGCGCCGGTCGTTTTTTTCGTCAGGCTTTCCGCATTTCTTTTTCTTCACCTTTTAATTGACGGATGATGGTTTTTCAGCTAAAATGGGTATGTTAACGTTGCGGAGAAAAATAGGAAAGAGGTATTGTGATGAAAAATCCAGTTGTTACATTTGAGATGGAAAATGGAGACATTATGAAAGCGGAGCTGTATCCGGAGATCGCGCCGAACACGGTGAACAATTTTATTTCCCTTGTGCAGAAAGGCTTCTATGACGGGTTGATTTTCCACCGTGTCATTCGTGGTTTCATGATACAGGGCGGTTGCCCGCAAGGAACCGGGATGGGTGGCCCGGATTACCAGATCAAGGGAGAGTTTTCGCAGAATGGTTTTAAGAATGATTTGAGCCACGACCCGGGCGTGCTTTCCATGGCACGGGCGATGCATCCGGATTCCGCGGGTTCCCAGTTTTTTATCATGCATGAGAAGTCCCCGCACTTGGACGGGGCCTATGCGGCGTTCGGGAAGATTACGGAGGGGATGGACGTGGTGAACAAGATTGCGGAGACGGCGACGGATTTTAGCGACAGGCCGCTCGAGGAGCAGAAAATGAAGACTGTGACGGTGGAGACGTTTGGCGTGGAGTACGAAGAGCCGCAGAAGGCGTAAGGCGTTTGTTGGAGGATGGGCAGGGCGGCGGGTCGTTTTGCCATAAAAGGCGTAAGGTCGGAGGGATTTCCAGATGGAAATGATACGGGCGAGTGAGCTTGTTTATGAATATGAGCAGCGCGATGACGAGGGAAACGTCGTCGGCATGAACCGGGCGTTGGACGAGATCGAGTTGGACGTGCGGCCGGGACAGTTCGTGGTGATTCTCGGGCATAACGGTTCGGGAAAGTCGACGTTGGCCAAGCACATGAACGCGATTTTGGTGCCGACCGGCGGTACGATGTGGGTGAACGGACGCGACACGAAGGATCCGCGGGAATTGATGAACGTGCGGCAATCGGCGGGGATGGTGTTTCAAAATCCCGACAACCAGATTATCGGGACCGTGGTCGAGGAGGACGTGGGGTTCGGTCCGGAAAATTTGGGCGTGCCGACGGAGGAAATCTGGCGGCGCGTGGAGGACGGCCTGCGCGCGGTCGGTATGATCGAGTACCGTGCGCATTCACCCAACAAATTGTCGGGAGGGCAGAAGCAGCGCGTGGCGATTGCCGGCGTGATTGCCATGGAGCCGGAATGCATCGTGCTCGACGAGCCGACCGCCATGCTCGATCCCGATGGCCGCAAGGAAGTGCTGCGTACCGTGCAGGAGCTTAGAAAGCGGAAAAACGTGACGGTGATTTTGATAACCCATTATATGGAAGAAGCCATTGACGCGGACGCGATTTACGTGATGGAAGGCGGGCGCGTCGTGATGCAGGGAACGCCGCGGGAAATTTTCGGCCGGGTTGACGAGCTGAAAAGATACCGTTTGGACGTGCCACAAGTGACGATGCTGGCCGAGGAGCTTCGGCGGCGCGGACTGGACATTCCGAGGGGGATTTTGCGGAGAGAGGAACTGGTGGAGGCGATATGTCGATTAAGCTAGAGCATGTCAATTATATATACAGTGCCGGCACGGCTTATGAAAAACAAGCGTTGAAGGACGTCTCATTGGAGATTTTGCCGGGGCAGTTCGTGGGCGTCATCGGCCATACCGGGTCTGGAAAGTCCACCCTGATACAGCATTTGAACGGGTTGGTGAAGGCGAATTCGGGCGTGATTTATTACAATGGGGAAAATATTTACGCGGACGGATATGACATGAAATCCTTGCGCGGCCAGGTGGGTCTGGTGTTTCAATACCCGGAGCACCAGTTGTTCGAGGAGGACGTGCTTTCCGACGTTTGTTTTGGCCCGAAGAACCAGGGGCTGTCCAAGGAAGATTGCGAAAAAAGGGCTTTCGAAGCATTGGAACTGGTCGGGTTTCCCGAAAAATATTACCACCAGTCACCGTTTGAATTGTCCGGCGGGCAGAAACGCCGCGCGGCAATCGCCGGGGTTCTGGCGATGAAACCGAAGGTGCTGGTGTTGGACGAACCGACGGCCGGGCTTGACCCGGCGGGGCGCGACGACATTTTGGATCAGGTTAAGTATTTACATGACCAGACGGGCATCACGGTGGTTCTGGTCTCACACAGCATGGAGGATATCGCGCGTTATGTGGAACGCATCATTGTAATGAACCGTGGGGAGAAGATGTTCGACGGAACGCCGAAGGAAGTGTTTGCCCATTATGAAGAGTTAGAACAAGTCGGGCTGGCCGCACCGCAGGTGACTTATGTGATGCACGACTTGAAAGCGCGGGGCATTCCCGTGGATACGACGGCGACGACGGTGGAAGAGGCGGCCGAGGAGATTTGCCGGGCACTGAAACGATGAGGGCCGCCATCCAAGACGTTGGTGCGGCGGACGTAAGCGCGGCATATGTGACGTTCAAGGGGCGGTAATGTGTGGATGTCGTCGAAAATGAAATGGAGATGAGGGTTTCCTATGATTCGAGAGATTACGATTGGGCAGTATTATCCCGCCGACAGTTTCATACATCGGTTGGATCCCAGGGTGAAGATTGTCTGCACCCTGCTCTTTTTAATCTCGTTATTTATACAAAATAGCTTGCTGGGATATTTGATAGCGACCGTGTTTTTGGCGTTCGTAATTCATGCCAGCAAGGTTCCGTTCAAATTTATCATAAAGGGATTGAAGGCAATCATCCTGCTTTTGATGTTTACCGTGGTCATGAACCTTTTCCTGACAAAGGACGGGGCAGTCTTGGTGCGTTTCTGGATTTTTCAAATTACGGAGGGTGGATTAAAACTGTCGGTATTTATGGCGGTACGATTGATTTATTTGATTATCGGCTCGTCGTTGATGACGCTCACGACGACGCCGAATGCATTGACGGACGGGATTGAAAGCTTGTTGAGGCCGTTGAATAAATTCCGTGTCCCCGTGCACGAGGTGGCGATGATTATGTCCATCGCGCTACGGTTCATCCCGATTCTATTGGAGGAAACGGACAAAATCATGAAGGCGCAGATTGCCCGCGGGGCGGACTTGGAGAGCGGAAACATTTTGCAGAGGACGAAGGCGATGGTGCCCGTCTTGGTTCCGCTGTTTGTATCCGCGTTTCGCCGTGCCAACGATTTGGCATTGGCCATGGAAGCCAGATGCTATTTTGGCGGCGAGGGACGGACGAAGATGAAGCCGCTCTTATACCGGCGGCAGGATTACCTGGCATATGCGTTCGTGGCGGCATACGTGGTCGTGGCGTTCGTCGTCGGGCGGTTCGTACCATTTCATATATGGATATTTTGACCGAAAGCAACTGGCATTGAACGATTGGCGAACGCAAAAGGCGCGGGTTTTGCTTAATATGAACGTGTCAGTACACTAGTTGAGCGGATGTTGCGATTTGAGCCGTAAAGCGAAGGATGAGCTTAATTGAGAGGATGTTTCAATAAAAATGGAGGCGAGAATGAGGCGAATCAGGCTGACCGTGGCGTATGACGGTACGAATTATTGCGGCTGGCAAATACAGACGAACGGGATTACGATTGAAGAGGTGTTGAATACGGCCTTATCCAGGATGCTTGGCGAGTCGGTGGCGGTCATCGGGGCCAGCCGGACGGATTCAGGAGTGCATGCGGCGGGCAACGTGGCGGTTTTTGATTCAGAGACGCGTATTCCGCCGGGACGCATTTCCTATGCGCTTAACCGGCATCTTCCAGAGGATGTCGTAATTGTAAAATCGGACGAGGTTCCCCTCGATTGGCACCCGCGTTATCGTGATTGCACAAAAACGTATGAGTATCGTATTTTGAATACCCAAATTGCGGATCCGACCCGCAGGCTGTACACGTTTTTCGTGTCATACGAGCTGAATCTGGAAAACATGCGGAAAGCGGCCGGATATTTGGTTGGCCGTCATGATTTTGCAAGTTTCTGCAGCGCCCATGCAGGCGTGGAAGACACAGTGCGCGTCATCTATGCCTTGGACATCGTGTCCGTAGGAGACGAACTGCGAATCCGTGTCACGGGAAATGGATTCCTCTATAATATGGTGCGTATCATCGTGGGTACGCTTTTGCGCGTGGGAAGGGGGTTCTACACGCCGGAGCAGGTGAAGGAAATCTTGGAATCGAAAAATCGTAGGGCGGCGGGAGTGACCGCGCCGCCACAAGGGCTCAAGCTTGTGGAAATCAAATACGGCTCGGACGAGGAAGGGGTGGATGAAAAATGCTAAAATCAGGGAAAAATGCGCCATTCGGACCACAATAGGACAATCTCGATAAAAAAAATTGGAAAAAAAGAAAAAAAGTACTGGACAAGCGGTTCTAAATCGTGTATATTAAATAGCGGACGTTTTGGAGAAGTACCCAAGCTGGCCGAAGGGGCTCCCCTGGAAAGGGAGTAGGTCGTTAATAGCGGCGCGAGGGTTCAAATCCCTCCTTCTCCGTTTGTTCCGAGTCAGCCTTTAAGCTAATGGCTTAGACGGACGCGGGACGATTTGTCAGGAATCAACAAGTTTTTACAAAAATGTAAAAAAATGTCTTGACAGATGAAAATCAAAGTGTTAATATACTTTGGTCGGCCGAAAAAAGGCCGTGAAAACCAGTTGGTCACGAAAAAGACCAAAAAAATAATTAAAAAAGTTCTTGACAAAGAGAAACGGTTGTGGTAACATATATGAGCTGTCGCTCAGAGCAAGAACGACACAACACCAAGAAAGAACCTTGACAACTGAACAATAGACAACAACAATCCTTGAA
>CAOKHZ010000048.1 GCA_948468385.1 uncultured Faecalicatena sp.
CACAAGCAGTGGCACTGCGACAACTGTGGCAGTGAATGGTAAAACAATAAATTTTAAAATCAAGAAACTTAATTAAAGTGTAAGGCGGTTCAGGAAGAGCCGTCTTTTTGTATGCAGATTTTTAAAGGAGGAATCATAAAAATGAGCAAATTAACAGTAGACGTGATAGCAAAACTAAACAAGCAGCTATCAAAAAGCTCCATCAACAACGACTTGAAATCGTTGAACAACACGATGTACGTAAGAGTGTTGGCGAAACTTTCAAAAACGCTCGTTTCAAGAGAATTGAAAAAACAACTAAAAGAACTGGACAACATGAAGGTCAACGTCGGAACGAAGATCAAGGTGAACAAGAGTACGGAAGCCGAATTACGAAAAAGCATCAAGGGATTGCAAAAGACCGTGTCCGACCTGGAGATTGGCCTGAACACGTCCAAGATGAAAGCCGAACTGCAATCCATGAAAAACGAGATGCGGCAAAAGATTGACAAGTCCCAACTGGCAGACTTCAATCGGGAAGTAAAAAACAGCGAAGCGGCCGCCCAGTCCGCTGAAGGGAAGTGGAAGCAACTAGCCGCACAGTTCAGGGACTTCTTCTCCTCGGCCGCCATCTCCAAGGAGATTCTCTCCCAGATACGGCAGGCGGTTGACACGGCTATCGACCTTGACAAAACGTACACCAACCTGATGAAGGCCAACGATGAATTGAGTCGTGGAGATTACGCTGATTACTTGTCAAGATGTAACCAAAGAGCACAAGAACTGGCCACGTCACAAAAGACGTTGATAGAGGGTGCGACCGAGTTTTCTACATTGGGCTTTGACTTAAACTCAAGCGACAAGCTTGCAGAGAAAAGCGTAGTGCTGGCCAACGTAGGAGATATGAACCTCTCCGATTCCACCCGGGCAATCGCCGCGGGAGTAAAAGCTTATGACACAGTGGATGGATATAGCGATGCCGCTGGCAAGGCACAAGCACTGATTGACAAATATGTCGAGCTTGGCAACACCTCGTCCATCACGACCGCCGAACTGGCGCGGGGCGTGCAATCCGTTGGTTCCGCCTTTTCCGAAACAAACACGAGCGTGGATGAATTTCTAGCCCTATTCGGGGCGGGCAACCAGCATTACCAAAATGCCGAAGCACTGGCCTCGGCACTTGGTAACGCTTCCCTGCGAATTCGCGGGGCATCCGACGAACTGGCACAGGCGGGAGAAGACGTGGACAGCGTGATGTCCGTCATCGACAACCAAAAGGCCATCAAGGCACTGACGGGCGTGGACATCCTGGAAAATGACAAAAAGACGATTCGCTCGATTTATGACATCTTTCTGGACATTTCCGAAGTCTACCAAGACATGTCAAGTAAAAAACAAGGTGAGCTTTTAGAAATCCTTGGTGGAAAAAATCAGGCATCGGCAATCGACGCGGCCTTAAGCAACATGACAGATGCGCAGTCTCTTCTACAAGACAGCTTAAACGCAAGCGGTTCCGCACAAAAAGAGTATGAAACCTACTTGGAGAGCACGGAGGCACATTTGCAACAATTTCAGAGCAAGCTGGTCGAGACCTACTCCGGCTTTGTCAACGGTGACATGGTTTCCCATGCGGCAGAATTCGGAACGATGTTGTTGGATATCGTCAACAAAGCGGACATCTTGAAAAACAGCCTTATCGCCATCGCTACCATAAAAATCGGTCAGGGCATGGCGACTTTTGGTGACACAATTGTCGGAACAGTTACACAAATGAACACACTTGGAAATGCATTACATCAGATAAAGAATTTACCAATAGACAGCAAATCAAGAAAGAATATGTTGGCAGATATCGGATTAGCCACTCGGAATTTAACAGATGAAAATCTAAAACTGCTTTTATCACAAAAACAACTTGAAAAAGAGGATCAAATAGCAATACTGACCAAGCATAAGCTTAACAGAAAACAAGCACAAGCCAAACTGGAACAGTTAGGACTAACCGATGCCACAAAGTCCAACACAATTGCCAACACGGCCAACGCCTCTTCCGTAAACGTGCTAAAAGGAACCTTCACCGGGCTGGTCGCTTCCGTCAAAGCGACCTGGGCGGCGATGAGTACGCTCGAAAAAGCAAGTGTCATCCTCGCGGGCATCTCAACGGCATATAGCATTGTTTCATCCATCATGAGCTGGCATAGTCAGGCAACGGAAGAAGCCTTGCAGAAAACCAAGGAAGCCGTTGATGAATACAAGGAAGCGTCTTCATCTATTAATGACTATGTTACCAGATATCAAGAGTTGCAGCAAGCCTTGCAAGATGCCAAGGGCAACGAGGAAGAAACCTACAACATCAAAAAGCAATTGCTTGCACTGCAAACCGAGTTGAACAACAGATTCGGTGATGAATGCGGTGCCATCGACCTCGTTACGGAGGCATATAACGACCAGACGGAGGCGATCAGGGCATTAAACCAGGAAAAGGCAAAGCAGTTTTTAAACGAAAACCGCACCGGCATCAACGAAGCGACAAAGAAAATGGAAGCTGAAAATCCCTATTATCTTGGTTCGCTGGACGCACTGAGCGCTTTAGATTTAACAGACACCGAAAATGACATCGTGGAAGAAATCAAGCAACTAGCCGAAATGAACGGAATCCAGTTCACGGCCAATGGATTTGAATTTGTCGGGGATGCAAAAGAGGCTTCTGATGCCATAAACAATTTCTTAAACGGAGTACACGAGTTACAAAAAACCTCCGGCAAAGATGCCGACGGAATATACGCCATATTTGAAAACATTTATACCAGCTCCCAGGACGCCTTGAACCGCGTGGGCGACATCATTGCAACATACGGCGAAACATATGACGAGTCCAAAATGGCGCAGATTTACGCTGACGAAGAATTGTCTGACGGCTATTACAATGCCATCGAGGCGGTAAACGCCTATAACGAGGCGGTACTGAAAAGCGAAAACCCTTATCATGACGAGGACGTGGAAGCCGCATGGCACAACATGCAGATGATGGAAGGTCAAATCATAAAAAACAAAGACGTCTGGGGAGAATACTCCGACATCATGAACGGTGTCTTTGCGGGGGCAAACGACAAAGCATACTCCTTTTATCAGTTCATGCAAAATAATGACACCGTTTCAGCACTGGCAAACGATTTAAAAGATTTGTCCGAAACGGATTTAAACGATGTCTATGATGGCAAGAGCAGTAATGAATCCTTTGAACAGCTTTGTGAATACGCCGAACAATACGGCCTGGAAGCGCAAAATGTCATCGACTTGTTACTGGAGCTCCGGCACGAACAAGAAGGCTTGCAAGGCACGCCACTCATTGATGAATCATTTTATAAATCCGCCGCTGGCGATGCCCAGACCCTGACAGACAAGTTGGGAATCTTGAAAAGTGCCTACGAGGATATTCAAAACGGGGACGAGGTTGACTGGTCTTCCATCTTAAACAATGAGGATTTCGAAAATGCGTTCAAGGGCGCAGGAAGCGTATATGGCGACTTTGTCCATGCCATCGTCAAAAACTCGGACGACGTGGACGCGTGTCAGGATGCCTTCGGTCAGTTTGTATCGGCCATTTTGGACAACAGCGGCATTTTTGACGACCTCACGGAGGAGACCAAGGATGTCACAATCGCGATGTTAGAACAAAATGGAATCATGAACGCGGCTCAAATCGTGGAACAAAAACTGGCCGCAAACAACGAATACCTTGCCATGACGAGGAACATCGCCGCACTGGCGGGAAGAGACCTGACCGACGTCACTTACGAAGAAATAACGGCCATTTTAAACGAAGGCGTGGCTTCCGATGAAACAGCATCCTACCTTGCCCAACTTGCATTTGCAAAGATGGACGTCAACAACATGAAGCTAGATACGACGGACGACATCAACCAGATTATCGCCATCGCCAACGCGGCCGGGGCTTCCGCTTCCCATATCCAGGTATTGGCAACCATGCTGGCCAAGCTCCATGGCACAACCATTGAAATTACTCCATACAAAAAAAACAAGCAAGCAACCGGTAGCGGGATTTTGGTGCAAGGCATGCAAAATATGGCAATTGGAGCACTGGAAAACCTTTTATCAGATACCATAGCCTCACAATACCAGGCTCCCAAAATAGACCCCGCGCAATTCTACGGCAAAAGAACCGGAGGCGGTGGCGGCAATCGCGGCTTGACCGGCGGCTCTGGCGGCGGTTCCGGCTCTGGCGGCGGCGCGTCCGAATCTGCCAAGGAGACCGTGGAGACGTTCGACTGGGTGGAAAACAAGCTGGACAGCTTGGAACGGCACGTGAAGAAGCTCGACCAGACGGTCGGGCGCACCTACAAGGGCTGGTCCGAGCGAAACAGCGCGTTAAACCAGGAAATCCTGGAAGTGGGCGGACAAGTCTGGGGACAAGTCCTGGCCTACCAGGAATACATGAAGAAGGCCGACGAAGTAGGCTTGTCCGAGCATTACAAGAACCTCGTCAAGGACGGGGCCATCGCCATCGAGGACATTTCCGACGAGGGGTTGAAACAGCAGATTTCCGACTTCGAGAAATGGTACGAGAAGGCCAGAAAGTGCGAGGATGAGGCCGCGGAATTGACCGACACGCTGGCGGACCTGGGAAAGACGCTTTTCGAGCACGCGGCACAAATGTTTGAAGACCGGCTGTCCGTCATGGAGCATTCGATGGACATGTTGGATGCCTATATCGACCAGGCCGAAGAGCGCGGGCACCTGGTGGGGACGGCCTACTACGACGGCCTCATCCAGACGGAGCAAGACAACATTTCCCTGCTGAAGGAGGAATACGACGCGCTCACGGACGCAATGGCGAATGCCATGGAAAAGGGCGGCATCGAGAAATACAGTGAGGAATGGTACGACATGTACGACGCCATCCTCGACGTGGATAAGGCCATCACCGAGGCCACGACATCGCTCTACGAACACCAGAACGCCCTGCGGGAGCTGAAATGGGAATACTTCGAGACACAGCAGGAGTACACGTCCCGGCTGACCGGGGAGGCCGACTGGCTGATCGGCCTGTTGGAAAAGCGGGGAAGCTTCGTAGAAGAAGACGACGACTCCGTCTTTGCCGGTTCACAAAGTCGCACGAAACTCGGGACGGCGGCGGAAGGGCTGCACGCCTTGAACTACAACGTTTACATGGCGCAGGCCGACGAGTACGCGAAGGAAATATTGAAAATCAACGAAATGCTGGCCAAGGATCCATACAACACGACGCTCATCGAGAAGCGGAACGAATTCTTGGAGGCGCAGCGCGACAGCATCGACGCGGCCTATGACGAGATTGACGCGGTAAAAGACCTCATGGCAGAAGGGTACGACGCATACCTGGACAAGTTGCAAAAGCTGATTGACAAGCGCAAGGAAGCCTTAAGCGCGGAGCGGGACTTGTACGACTATCAGAAAACGATTGCCGAAAAAACCGGAAACATCGCCTCGCTGGAAAAGCAATTAAGCGCATACGAAGGGGACGACTCCGAGGACGCGCTGTCTAAAATCCAGCAGCTTAAACTGGAGCTGGACGAGGCAAAAACCGACCTGGAGGAAACCGAGTATGAGAAATGGGTGTCCGACCAGGAACGGCTGATGGACGACCTCTATACCGAATATGAGCAGCTCTTCAACCAGCGGCTGGACGACATAGAGTTCGTCCTCGAAAGCATGCTAAACACGGCCAACGCGAACGCGGAAAACATCATGGCCACGCTTACGGAGGCCACGTCCGCAGTGGGGACAGACTTATCCGAGGACATGAAAAGCATCTGGAAAACCGATGACGGGGCAGGCAACATCGTCGCCAAGTACGGCAGCGGCATGACGGCGGGACTCACGAGCATACAGCAGACTTTGGATGGCATCAAGAACCTCGTCGCCGGCATGGTCGGGGACGCACAGCAGGAAGCGGCAGACAACGTCACCGCGCAGACGACAAGGCAGGAGGCGGCCGCGAACAAGGCCGTCACGCCGGCCAAAGCGGAAACCAACACGTCAAACAACGCAAGCCAGGAAGCTTCCGGCAACCAAACGGACACCTCGTTCTTCGTGCACAAGAAGGACGAGTACCCGAAAAGTGCGCTGAACGTGGACACTTCCATCGTCGACCGGCTGAAATACCACGACTTCGACTCCAGCTTCGGCCAGATGGCGCACTACTACGCGGCCATGGGATTTTCCGGAACATACACGGGGTCAGCCAGCCAGAACATCAACATGTTGAACTGGATGAAAAACCACGGCCTGAGCGAGGGCGGGGAAGTCGAAGGGTTAATCCGCCAGAGCGGCGAAACGGGCTTCGCGCTCGTCAAGACCGGGGAGACCGTCATCACGTCCGAGGCCACACAGAATTTAAAGGCAATACTAAAAATGAGAGACCGCCTCGGAATGCGCAAGATGGGGGATTTCGTTTTCCCGGGTGCACAGAGGCTGATGCAGCAGACAGAAGAACAAATGAAGTGGCTTCAGACGGGGCCGCAGAACACACAAAACAACAATGAGAACGTCACGATTCAGATTGACAACCTCACGCTGCCAAATGTAAAGAACTACGACGAATTCAAGAGAGCCCTATTATCCGACGCCCATTTCGAAAAGGTCATGGGACAGGCGATGTCTGACCAGATGCTGGGCAGAAATTCATTAAACAAGTTTAGATATATATAGAAATCTGATTTTGTAGGGGACAAGTAACTTGTCCCCTACGTCTTCCATTTACAAGGCGCATACCCCGCTGCCTTTTTTAGCAAACACCGGTATGGCCTCCAGCGGTGCCTCCACTTCGACTGTCTGCCCGCCCTCATATTCCTTTCCGGTCGCATGCTCCGTCCAAATCTCGCCCTTTGGCAAATATACGGTGCGCGATGTCTGACTCGCGTACAAAATCGGTGCCACCAACACGTCCGGCCCGAAAAAGTATTCATCCTCGATTTCCCAGCAGGCCGGATCCTCTGGATGCATATAAAAGAGCGTCCTCATGGCCGGCGTTCCTTTTTCATGTGCCTCCCGCATGACGTTTCTCGTATACGGGCGCATTTTTTCCCGAAGCTCCATATATTTTTTACAAATGCGGTAAACCTCTTCCCCATAACTCCACACCTCGTTTGCCGCTCCCGAGCAGCATGCCGCTCCGCCCGTGGTGCCATACTGCGGCTGTCTCGGCTCACGATCCCCGTGGAGCCGCATGACCGGGCAAAAGGCCCCCCACTCGAACCAGCGCACGAAAAGTTCCCGGAATTTCGGGTCATCGGGGTCGCCCCCATGAAATCCACCAATGTCGGTCGTCCACCAGGGAATTCCCGCCAACCCCATATTGAGACCTGCCGCCAGCTGGTTTCTCATGCTTTCAAAGCTCGAGGCAATGTCGCCGGACCACACGAGCGCGCCATAGCGTTGGCTGCCCGCCCACGCGCAACGAAGAAGGTTCACGATATTTTTCTGTCCCGCGCCCTCCATCCCTTCATAAAACGTCCTTGCATAATCTACCGGATATATATTTCCGATTTGCAAATTTGTTCCCCGGTGATAACGGTAATTGTCAAAATCATACACCGAGTATTCCGGTTCCGCCTCATCGAGCCAAAACACTCGTATTCCCTTGTCATAGTAATTTTTCCTGGCCTTGCCCCAGACATATTCCCTGGCGTTTGGGTTTGTCGCGTCAAAATGTATTGTCGCGCCTTGAAAGTCCAGTCCTACGCGAAATCCCCTCTCCGTGCGGATAAGGTATCCCTTTTCCAGCATTTCCTCATAATTCTCGCAAGTTTTGTCCACCGTCGGCCAGATGGACACCATCAGCTCAATGCCCATCTCCTTCAATTCCCGCACCATGGCATCCGGATCCGGCCAGTACACCGGGTCGAACTTCCACTCGCCCTGCTTCGGCCAGTGGAAGAAGTCAATGACAATCACGTCAATCGGCAGATTCCTGCGCTTGTACTCCCTCGCCACCTCCAACAGCTCTTCCTGCGTCTGATAACGAAGCTTGCACTGCCAAAACCCAAGGCCATATTCCGGCATCATGGGGACGGTCCCGACCTCCGCGGCATAGGCTTCCTCGATTTCCGCCGGCGTGTCGCCCGCCACCACCCAATAATCCAGTGCCTTCGTGGAATACGCCTCAAAGCTCATAATATTTTTACCAAATACCGCACGTCCCACCCCGGGATTGTTCCACAACAATCCATATCCAAGGGAGGAAACGGCAAACGGTACACTGGCCTGGGAATTGCGATGCGCCAGTTCCAAATCCACCCCCTTCAAATTTAAATAAGGTTGTTGGTATTGACCCATCCCGTATATTTTTTCATCCTTGTCCACGGACTCGAACCGCATGGTCAGATGATAATCACCGCCGGGAATCGGCTTGAATTCCCGCGCCTCCACTTCAATCGCGCTGCATTTTTTATCCAGCACGTCCCGCCGATTCCTGCAATATTCCTCCAAAAGCAACCTGCCATCGGAATGATACACCGTGATTTTTCCCAAATCCGTAATCTCGGCGCGGATTTTCCCGTTGGCCACGCTCGCCCCATGCGCCGTATGGGAAAATTTCCCGCGAACACCGCCCTCTTCAAAAGTCGTCCGGCAAACGCCGCTCCTTCGCGCCTCCTTCCCCCATGCCAGCGCCCAATCCTCCTCGGGCATTTGCCGCTCCTTCGTGGCGCGAATCCGCAGGGCGTTTTTTCCCCACGGCTCAATCCAAACCTCCTCCGCGTCATAATGAAAAACCAATTTATTTTCTCTGATTTCCAACATACTCGTTTACCTCGTCATCCATTATCCTTTTACGGCACCGCTCGTCATGCCGCTCACGATATATTTCTGCATGAAAATGAAAATCAACGCCACCGGAATAATCGTGACGACCGCAAAGGCGGTCAAATAACTCCACTTGGTACCATATTGTCCCATGAAGTTAAAAATCCCGGCGGTAATCGGCCGCCTTTCCTGATCCAGGATGAACGTCATTCCATATGCCAGATCCCCCCATGCATAAAGAAATGAGAAAATCGCGCAAACCATGACACCCGGCTTTGCAATGGGAATCAATATGCGGGCAAACGCGGTAAACCGATTACACCCGTCCAAATACGCCGCCTCCTCCAAATCCTTCGGTATGGAGGCAAAATAATTTTTCAATATCAATACGGAAAACGGAATGCCGATAGTCGCGTCCGCCAATACCGCCGCCCACCACGTATTATAAACATGCATGTTCTTGAACATGATAAACATCGGCGTCAATAACACAGAAACGGGGAGCATCTGCGTAACCAAAAATGATAAAAGCATCACTTTCCGTCCCTTGAACCGGTACTTGGCAATCCCATAGGAGGCCGGAACCGCCAGCAAGACGGCTATCACCATCGCGCCCACCGATATGATAAAGCTATTCGCAAAGGAACGGAACATGTTGAAATCTCCCATTTCTATTTGCGCCGCATAAGATTTCAAATTGAGCTCGTGCGGATAAAACGTCGGCGGTATTTGAAATATCTCCTGCTCGGTCTTTAACGACGTAATCAACGCCCAGTACAGCGGGAATAACAATATGCACAAAAACAACACGGAAATCACACACAATAAAACATTCTTATTCCTTGAAAGCTTCTTCTCACCATCCATCATTCTTCCTCCTTCGTCGTGACCCTGATATAGAAAACGCCCACAATCAACAAGATTACCAACAATACGTTGGCCACGGCGGAGCCTTTGCTATATTTAAACATTTCAAACGACAACTTATAAGAATATGTGGACAACATGTGCGTCGAGTTCACCGGCCCTCCGCCCGTCATCACGTAAACCAGGTCATACACCTTGAACGTATAAATAAACCCGAGAATCAGCACGGATTCAATGGTGGGCCGCAAAAGCGGCAACGTGATGTGCCAGAAGGTCTTCGCCTTGTTCGCCCCATCCATGGAAGCACTTTCGTACAATTCTTTCGGAATCGTCGTAAGGCCGGTCGAAATCAATATCATGTTGAACGGAATCCCAATCCACACGTTGGCAAAAACAAGGGCGAACAACGCGGTTCCCGGCGTGGTCAGCCACTCCACGTTCTCTTGTATCAAGTGCAGGCTCCTCAGGATATAGTTCAGCACCCCGATGTCAGTCGCGAATAACAAGCGAAACATCAATGCCGTGACCGTGATGGGAATCATCCACGGAATCAGTAAAAGACCCCTGATCGGCTTGGCAAAGGAAAACCTCTGGTTAAAGAAAAGTGCCAACGCGAAACCAATGACGAACTGGAAAAAAAGGCACAAAACCGTATAGCACAACGTATTAAGCAGTGAGGTTCGAAACACGCCATCCTGGAACAACCCTATATAATTCTCAAACAGCACAAAATTTTTCGCCCCGCGAACCAGATTTCCCGCGTCGACATCCTGAAAGCTTAAAATGATGTTTCGAGCAATCGGATATCCCACGAAAACCAGCATGTATAAAAAAGCCGGGAGCACGAATAATATTCCTACGTTATCATAGCGAAATATTTTTTTCCTCTTTACCATGAAAAACCCTCCCTTTTATTCCTTTTAAAGTAAAAAAGAGAACCCCGTCCCGCAGGATTCCCCACCTGCCGCCGTGCATGTGCCGCTAAAGCGACTACGCTTGACATGGCGCTTTTGCACGGCAGCGACTTTTCAATTTTTGTTACCGATTCTTCACTTAATGATGCCGTCAATCGTGGCCTGAGCCTCTGCCGCCGCCTCTTCCGGTGTCGCGTTGCCCGTAATGACCTTGTTAAACGCGAGGGATATCGCGTCGGACACGCTCGGCCAATCCGCCAACGGCCCTCTCGGCATCGCGTAATTCAACTCCTCCACAAACGGCTGGTAGGGTGAATCCGCCTCGAACTGCCCCTCGGCGATCGTCTTATCCGCCGAAATATATCCAAATTTGTCCATCAGGTACTTTACCTGCGCCTCGGAAGTAGAATAGGTCAAAAAGTCCAACGCCCCTTCCACGTTTCCGCCCTTGATGACCGCATAATTCTCGCCGCCAAGCACGGACGCGTACTCGCTGTCTTTCGGAAGCAACGTCACCTTCCAATTCAATTCCGGGGCTTCCGCCTGCATCGTCGGAATCTGCCATGGGCCGTTCTCCATCATTGCCACGTTGCCGGAAATAAACTGGTTCATGACGTCCCCCTGCGTCCAGTTGATGCATTCCTTGCTCATCACGCCCTCGTTTACCAAATCCTGGATGAACGTCAACGCGCGAATGCCGTTCTCATTGTCAATGTCATAGGAAGTCGCGCCCGTCGACCAAAGCCACGGCGTAAAATTAAACGTTCCCTCCTCATTTTGCACGCTGCAGAGCGCGAGTCCGGTCACATTGTCCTTCGTCAACGCCTTCGCGACCGTCTTTAATTCATCCCAGGTGCTCGGGACTTCGCATTCCGCCGCCTTCAGCATGTCTTCATTGTAGTACAATGCCAGGCAGTTCGCGCCAAATGGCACACCATATAGTTTCCCATCCACGGTACAAGAGTTTACCGTCCCCTCATAATAATTGCTCACGTCAAATTTTCCGGTCAAATCTTCAAAAATCCCCATTTCGACATAAGCCGCGTGATCCGGCGAGTCCAGGATCGCCACGTCCGGAAGTTCGTCCGCCGAAGCTCCAATCGACAATTGTTTCTTAAAGTCTGCAAACGGCACGTACTTCGCGGTCACCTCGTATTTGTCCTGGGATGCGTTATAATCCTTGATAACCTTGTCCAGAGCCACCTGGTGTCCTTCCGTCTCCCAATAGTACCAAATCGTTACCGCCTCTGCTCCTCCGCTCTCGTCAGGCGTGTCACCGCCGCCGACATCTTGTTCCTCCTTGGGTGCGCCGCATCCCACCAGCAATCCCACTGCCATTACCAACGTCACCAATAAGGCAAGCATTCTTTTTTTCTTCATTATTTTCCTCCTTCTAACCACTTTTTGCGTGGTTCCTTGATGAAATTATCATACCACCTTTTCCCCTTTCCGAAAACGGGCGAAAAATGAAAAAGGATAAAATATCTAATTCGAATTGCTCCCTCAACGGTTAAACTTCCTATATTCCGCCGGTGACATTCCCACGCACTCTTTAAACACCCGGGCAAAATATTTGGCATCCGTATAACCGACCTTTTCAGAAATCTCATACTGCTTCAACTGCGTCCCTATCAACAGTTCTTTTGCCTTTGATATCCGGAAATTACGCATATACGTGCTGAAATTTTCCCCCAGTTCCTTGTGGAATTGCGTTCCCAGATATTCCTGCGTCATGTTCAGCTTGTCGGCAATTTCACAGAGCGTGATGCCGTCCGCATAAAATTCATGAATCATGCTCTGTGCCCGCTTCACCGCCAGGCTTACCGCTCCCGCCTTTCCCCCGGCCTTGTCTGCCGAAACCGACAGTCGGCAAACCAAACTTTCACAAGCATTTTTCAACTCCTCTCCCGTCTTCGCGCCCATGACATGGTTTAACAAGCTTTTCTGGTCGACCTCCTCATAATTGATACAGCCGACTTCCTTGGCCACGTTTAACAGTGACCATTGAAAACGCACGTAAGAATTTTTTACGTCCTTGGGAGAGTAAACCTTCCCCTTCAAAAAGTAATCATGGAACCGTTCCATGATGTTTCGGATTTTTCCGTTTTCCCCCGCACATACGGCTATTTTCATCTGATTCTCCAGTTCCACCGGATAAACGCAGATTTCCGTCTGCACGTCGGCTATCTTGGGATACGAAATCAAAATGTCGTCTCCCAGGACAAGGTTCCAGTCCATGTACGGCAACAGTGTCTGGTAACCGCCCCTGATATTCTCCACGCCGTTTACCTCTACCATGCCATAACTTATCTTGCGCTCCCGCGCCTCCCTTTTTTGTAGCAAAATCTGATTTTGATACCAACGCTCGATTTCTTTTCTGGAAGTATAACCATAAATCAAGACAAGAATTACCTTGTCATACTCCATGTCCACCATGCAATGCCTGATATCTCTTTGCGTAAGCAGCCTGCCCATCTCCAACCGTTTTCTTTCCTTGCCTTCCTCAAAATATTCTCCCATGTAAATCAACAATTCCATCATCGGCGAATCTTTTGACATCCCATACTTTTTATACAAAAACGACTCCATCTGCTCGTCCAATACCGGTTCCCCATGCAAGATGCCGGAAACCACGTGCTCCAGATTTCCCATCGTATCTGGAGTCCTCTTTTGTTCCTGCTCGCACAAATTTTGTATTTTCCGAATCGTCGTCATAAATTCCTGCACCACGATTGGCTTGATGATATAATCACAGACGCCTAATTTGACGGCCTGCTGCGCGTATGCAAATTCCGAATAAGCGGTCAATACGATTACCTTGGGAGACATGCCGCGCTCCTGCATAATCGAAAGCATTTCCAACCCGTCCATGACCGGCATTTTAATATCCGTGACCACCAGTTCCGGCTTATGCTCCTCGACACAAAGAAGCCCTTCCTCTCCATTGCTCGCGACACCCGCGATGGAAATCTCCGGAAACATTTTCTCCATCAATTTGCAAAGTCCCTCTCTGATTAAAATCTCGTCCTCCACGATTACCGCCTTCATAAATTTTCCTCGCCTCCCGTGATCGGAATCCAAATCTGCACCGACGTTCCCAGTCCGATTTGGCTTTCAATTACTACCCGCGCCTTTTCCCCATAATACATTCGAATCCTCGTGATCGCATTTTCCATCCCGATATGGTTCTTATCGTCCGTCTTACGAAAAATCCCCGCATTTAGTTCCCGCACCATTTCCTCTTGCATCCCGCACCCGTTATCCTGAATTTCAATCCTTATGGAATCATCACGACGCCCCATGTCCACTTGTAACCGACAAGGCCGTTCCGCGCCCTTGAAACCATGCAAAATCGCATTTTCAATAAAGGGCTGCAGCAAAAGCTTGTGAATGGATAACTGCATAATCTCCGGCTCCACCTTGATGTGGCAATCAAACGAATTCTTCAACCTTGTCTGCTGTAAAAAAATGTATTGTTTCAGCCAGTCCACTTCCTCCTTC
The DNA here is from genome assembly GCA_948468385.1 of uncultured Faecalicatena sp. Taxonomy (GTDB): domain Bacteria; phylum Bacillota; class Clostridia; order Lachnospirales; family Lachnospiraceae; genus Schaedlerella. The sequence goes on from CAOKHZ010000048.1 coordinate 14,067, forward strand.
ACCCGAACGCCCTCATTGCTTTTAGAAATTCCATATCGAAGAATGCCTGCCAAATTGGCAATCATGTTGCTGATTTCATACTCGTCCTTGTCAATCGCCATCCAATTGATGGTATCGAGCGTATTGTAAAGAAAATGTGGGTTAATCTGTGCCTCCAATGCGGCAATTTCCGCGTTCTTTTGTCTTTCAATCGATCTTTTCAGCCTGTCCATCATCAGATTAAATTCATCTGCAATGATTTCAATTTCCGTAGGACGTGTCTTGTCTGCCGCCACGCGAACCGCCAGGTCCCCCTTTCCGGCTTTGGCCATGTCCTCCACCACGCGCCTTATTGACCCGGTCATCTGCGTCACTTGACGAATCATGATGGCCAGAACCGCCAAGAGGGAAATCCCGATCGTCACCAACAGAACACTTTGCTGCTGGCTCATGCCCTTTACAAGTTCTTCCTGATTGGTCACACGGACAATGTACCATCCCGTTTTTTCATCATAAACGGAACAGACCGACAGTATTCCCTCACCTAGAATCCCGGTTCGACGCGCAATATCTTGATAAATGGCATCATTTTTTTTGCCGTCCGCTCCGCTTTGGCCATTATCCACGTCATCCGAACCGCCCTCACTTCCGCTTTTCAAAGCGCGCCCGCTCGCCCTCCCGTCACCCGCTTCCGTCATGGACACGCGCTGTCCTACCTGCTCGGAATCTCTGCAGGATATCACGCATCCTTCTTGATCCACGATAAAATTAAGTCCGTTTTCCGTATTTGACGAGCAAATCTCCTCCAATAGTCTTTCATCAATACTGACCAAAACCACGCCGCACTGTTTTCCCACGCTCCTATAGTCAATGATCCGATGTCCGATATGGAACAAGTGGCAAGAATTACTGCCGACCACCACCTTGCCCCCGGTGGGGATGAGATGCGTCTTATTGTCCCCACTGATTTCGTCATAAAGCTCTTCTTTTGACATGGAAATGCTGTCCATCCATGACGTCTGGGTCGTAGATGCCGTCAACCGGTCATAAAATACCAATTCCCCGCTTTCTGTAATGACGGAAATGGACTTCACATAATCCTTCGTATAAAATAATCCCCGCAGCGTCTTTCGCAACAACTGCTTGTTATTTGCCACGTCCTCCCCTGCATTGATTTTGTCCACCAGTTCCACAATATAGTCATCCGTGTACACCTGGAACAAAATATCCTCATATGAATCAAGCCACACGTCAAGACTCACCCTCGTCTGTTCCAAATTGGCCCTCGTCATACTTTCCACGTTACGCTCTACCAACCGTGACGTATTGTAATAAGATACGATATTCACCAAAAATATCGGGATTAACGATGTCACGACAAATGCCACGACCAATCGGGTCTTCATACTTTTTCTGTCAAATTTTATCTTTTTCATGGCGCACTCCTCGTTTTATTATAATCCTTGTCCCTTATCGAAAACATTGTAAAAAAATAAGAAAGGATAAGAAATATAAGCTTTGCAGCACTTTCTTACCCACTATTTCAATATTCCTTTGTTCCCATCCCCTTCTTCTTCATCACAAATGAAAAAGTACTTATTTTTTACTTCATAATACCATTTCTCCATTACAAATTCAATTCAATCCTGCCTGACTTTTTTCAAATATGTGGTTGTTGAGTTTAATAATACGTGATAAACTAGGCATGAATATAGTAAGCGGCAAAATAATTTGTCGTTCACTATATAAAGTAAAAAACCATAAGGAGTATAATATGACAAATCCAGAAATTATAGACTATCTTGCATACATCGGCATCCGAAAAATCAATGAGCTGGATACTGCGCTGATTGAAGCTTATGGACGGGAAGAAGGCGACAAGCATATCGAGAACCTGACCGCCTTGTTTGACCGGGCAGAAGAACGGCTGCTGCGCGGGTCAAAGGACACTCTTTATCTTCGCCGTCAGGAAGCACTTGTGGACTATCTAAACCAAAGTCCAGAAATGAGCCTTCTGGCATCTTCTTTTTATGACCGCGTGTTTTTCCGCAGAGCCATGGAATATTTGCTTCGGCACGACCATTTTTTTAACGGGAATATTTTTGATATCGGCTGCGGGAACGGCATCCTGACCTGCTTTCTTGCACTGCGCCATCCCGATTCCCAGGTCACCGGCATCGAACTTTCCCCAAATGCCATCCATGTTGCAAAGGAACTCGCCAAACGCCTTCAGATAAATAACGTGCAGTTTATGGAACCGGGGGCGCTGCCGTCCAAAAGCTGCGATACCCTGCTTTCCTGCCGTACCGCACATGAAAATGCCGCATTCAGACCGCTTTGCGAAGAAGTAGAAAAACCTCCCTTGTCGTTGCCGGAACTGACAGAACGTCATCAAAAATATGCGGCCGAGCTTTCAGAACTGATAAAAACAGAAGGATGTCTGATCAGCATAGAGCGCTATGAGGAGGGTAACGCTTATGCCGGACTGAAATGCGCCCTAAATCACGCGGGTTTTATCCAGGAACGGGGCACTCACATGCAGTTTTCCTGCAAAAACGGAGATGAAACGGCAACATTTCAGGGGATGGTGTTTAGGCATGGTTCGTTATCTTCCTCTGCCTGATTGGCAATCATGCATCTTTTCCATTTTTTGCCCATACTTTTTCACCTTCCCCCTCACCATCTAAAACCCTTATTATCCCATCAATATCCGGTGAAAATCTATGCCTATTTCCCTTTTCGCATTGTTCCAAATACGTTTGGCATGCATCCACGATCTCTTTTGTATTCTTGTCCAAAATAGTATTTACCGTCATAAGATAACTGCTTTTATCAATATTATACTTATCAATATATTTCCTTGTAATCGGAAATAACTTTATATAATGAACGCCATGATGAAACCCTGGTTTTGTATCTCTATTCGGAGGTAATTTTTTAAATTCCCACTCATCCACTTTTCCTGATATATTCGAACGAAGCGGCACGACAAAGTCTCTTTTTTGATTCTTATATTTTAAATTCAAAATCAATACTCCCGGCCTTCCTCCTTTAGTTCTCATTAATTGTTCTTGAACATTTTCTCTTTCGCATAACTAAAAAAAAGATTGTTTCACTTTCACCAATCTCATGCGTACCCCATCCCTTCATTTAAAAAGTGATAGTCCTTAAGAACTATCACTTACTGATGAATGATATTCTAAATTTACATCCCGTCATTCGCGGCAAGACCACTACTTTGGAACAAAATTCCCTATAACATAAAGATATCGTCATTATCTGTTATTTTCAGTTGCACATAGCAACGATATCTAGCATATCCCTATTACATGATATGCATACACCAAAAACATGTGCCTAAAACAGATTTCCTTGTCTATATTATATCTTTATGAGATCTCTTTATGAGATCCGTATAAAAAGTCTTGTTTTTTATTTTCCATTATGATATAATAAAATATTATTATCGTTCTCTGTTTTCTCCGAATTTTCCTTCTTTAATATCCGCCTCGATTTTCGTATATTTCTCCCCGTCAAGGTCATAAATGAATGCCAGCACGAGGATTGCCGCACAGACGATTGTCGGGAAGATTGCGAACATAAACGTAATCGAGCTCACCGCCGACGCGCTCTGGGTCGCCGCGTCACTTACAAATCCGCCAAGTTGTAGCACCCAGCCAAGAACCGCCGTCCCGAGTGCCGTGCCGAGCTTGTTGCCAAACGATGCCGCCGCGTTGCCCATGCCGACCGCCGAAAAACCGTCACGCCACAGTCCATATGTAAGCGAGTCCTGCAAAATCGACCCGACCGGCACGCTGGAGATACCAAAACCGATACCGCGAAGTGCCCCGCCTACATGCAGCATGAGCGGCGTATACGTGATAACTGGCAGGAAGTATCCAACCACCGCGATACCCATGCCCAGGATAATCGTGTTGCGCTTTCCCAACCTTCCGATAATAAGTACAATCGTTACCAAAAGTGCCGCCAACATCGTCAGCGTATATATGGACGTAATCGAACCTTGCAATTCCAGATTTCCCGCCACATGCTCCGCATAATAGACGGTCGTTCCGCTCGTCGCGCCCATCAGAATGTAGACAAGAATCGTGATACCCGTGCAAATCAGCCAGTATTTGTTTGTAAACAAAGATTTTAACACCTTCTGCATCGGCACGTCATTTGCTTTTGCCTTTTCTTCCTCTTCCTCGGTACTGATGTTTGACACGCGCTCCCGCATCACAAAGAAACAAATCAGAGAAAGCACCGCATAAAGTACCATGCAAATGATAATCGTCGTTGTAAACCCGCCCTGCGTGTACGGGTCGCCGCCGCCAATCGCCGTGCTGACCTTCAAAAAGTTACTCGTGACGACCAGAGCCACGATGACGTTCACGCCCAACATGTGCATGCCGCCCAGGCTGCTTCGCGATTTCGCGTTCAACGTCGCATAGCTGATCAGCGACTGCTCTGGAACCGCGATGGCCGTGTTGCAAATCGTGACCGCAAGATTGTACGTCAGGAACATGTAAATCAATTGTACGGTTCCTTCCAGTCCCGTCGGCTGCCAGAACGCAAGCACCGTACAGATAAATGCCGGAATAATCATCCGCAAAAACCACGGGCGGGCTTTTCCGTATTTACTCTTCGTCTTGTCCACGAGCCGTCCCATAATCAAATCCGAGACACCGTCAAAAATACGGGAAACCGCAATCACCGTGGCGGCGATTCCTGGATTGACATGCGCCACGTTCGTGTAATACACGAGCATGAACGTCCCGAACAGTGCCTGAAAAATACCGACTCCCGTCGCCCCCGACAGATACCCCAACTTCTCGTACAACGGCAATGCCGCGTCCGGACTCATGTTACGTCCTTTCTTTGTTCCTTCACTCATTTTTTTCTTCCTCCTTAGATTTCTAATCGTCGTTATTTCTTGTCTTATCCGCCCCGATATTTCTTTTACATCAAGGCCTCCACGTATTTCCTGCTTTCAATCAAATTCTTTCTGAAATCCCCGTCTGCCCCATTTGCAAACTCCACCGTCATATAACCTTCATAACCATGCCTTTTTATGCATTTCACAACGGCTTTCAAATCTACCATTCCGGTTCCCGTACATGCGCCTTTCATTTTCGTTCCGTCCAGCGCGGTATCCGCATACCCCTCCGCCGGTGCCGCAATCCGCATATCCTTCAAATGAACATAGCCGACCCTATCCGCGAAACTTTCATAATATTCTACCGGATTTTCCTCTACCAAAAGCATGTTTCCACTGTCATACACCAACTCCAACCCACAAACCGCATCCAACACCTCTTTTACGTCCTCCGCCTTGCAGAAATGAAGTTTTAAATCCGGCGTGTCCTCCACGACCGCGTGCATTCCTTTTTCCTTTGCATATGCCATAATCGGAATCCAATGCTTAATCATTTGTGCGCGAATCGCCTTCGGTTCATATTCTCCAATTTCCGATTGCGCCTGGGGAACCAGCATGATTATGTTTGTTCCCAGGGAGGCCGCCGTATCCACCGCTTTTTTAGCCGATTCAATCCGTTCCTCCATACCCGCTTCGTCCATCTGGGTAAAGCATGCCATATAAATATAGCTGCTGACCTTCAAATGATTTTTATCCAAAATTCCCTTCACGCCGTCCAACGTAAACAATGCCGTTTCCATGCTGGTCACATCCACCGCTTCATAACCCGTTTCCGAAACCAACTCCATCATTTCCTCATACGTTTCCAACAAATCCTCCATGTCGTGGTCAAGTTGAAATTTTATGAACGCGCGCAAGAACATGGTCAATGTCATCAAACTGATTTTCATTTTTATCTCACCTCCTTTTTCAAATCCAGATACATCATTTCTTCCTCTGTCAGTTTCATGTCCAACGCGTCAATATTTTCCCGCATCCGCTCACCTTTTGAAGTACTGACAACGGCAAACGTATTTAGTTTTTGATTATAAATCCATGCCATCGCAATCTGGGACACCGCACATCCCTTTTCCATCGCCAGTTCCTCGCACCTGCGTAAACGTTCAAAATTATTATCGCTGACATAGCCCTTTATCGCCACGTCATCCAAAATTTGTGCAACCTTGTCTTTATCCGTACTCTTCACCTTTCCAGAGAACATGCCTCTTCCAAGGCTTGAATACGCAATTACCGGCATTTGATTTTCCTGATACCACTCCCTGGCTTTCTCTCCTGCCGATCCGGAAATGGATACGCAACCCCCACCCCATGGGTCTGCCACTTGCTCCGCCAAGCCAAAATTTGGGCTTGACACCGTAAACGGAATCAGATTATGCTTATATGCATATTCATTCGCCTCGGCAATTCTTTCAAACGTCCAGTTCGAACCACCAAACGCCCCTATCTTCCTTTCTGCATGCAACGCGTTGAAAATCTCCACGATGTCTCCCGCTTTCGTTTCCGGATCGTCCCGATGAAGCAGGTAGATATCAATATAGTCCGTTTTCAAATAACCGCTCGTCTTTCTAAAATCCTTACGTATATCTTGCTCATTGATTCTTTTCCTGCCGAAAATGCTTGGATGTCCGCACTTGGAAAGCAGAACCACCTTGTCCCTCATTCCTTTTTCTTCCAGCCACCTTCCGACCGACAGCTCTGCCGCCATATAATTTCGCGCCATGTCAAATGTATTTACACCTAACGCATATACCGCGTCCAGCAAGTCATTTCCGTCACCGCCCATTATAAAAGGTGCCATCGCCGTTCCGAAAATAATCCTCGATACTTTTTTATCCACATAAGGAATCTCTGTATATTTCATTTTAACTTACACCTCTCCTTTCTCCTATTTCGTTTTCCTTCCTCCGGATTTCTATTTTATTAAATTCTTCCCGAAGTCCTTTTCGCAAAACAAATTTTTATTTTGCTTCCAGTTCCACGCTTGCCTCTTCCACGCCTTCCGCGCTTACCTGCACCTTGACGGTACCTTTTTCGCCATTGCTCTGTACGATTGCCAGCAGCCTTCCATGATAGGACGTGTATGCCGCGTCTGAAAATTTCTCCACCGTCTCAGGATTTCCGCTCGCCAACGCCCGGAGCGTCCCCGCGCCTTCCACCCGCACGGAAATCTTGCGGTCTTTCAACAGCTTCACGATTCCGTCATCGTCCGTAATCTGGATATTGACATAAACCAGATCCTCTCCGTCCGCCTTCATCACATGCTCCTCCGGCACGAGGGTCAGCCTTTCCGTTTCCTTTGCCGTCACCAGGCTTTCTCTGCCTATCTCGGCTCCATTTTCCTCATAACTTATGACCGTGAGTTTTCCCGGCCTATACTCCGCCTGGTAAAACGCCCTGCATTCCTCCAACGATTTCCGGCCAAGCGACACGCCGTCCTGATACAATTCCACTTCCGCCCCGATGCTGTATACTTCTATCTCCGCCGTCTTTCCTTCCTGTCCCGGCCACGTCCAACTATTCACCGCGTCCGTCAAACGCCAGCGGCCAACCGTGTATTCTTCTCCCGCATGGTCGACCGGCCTTACGCCAATATATGGTTTCCTATAGGTTCCGAACACGACGGACGTATAATATCCCTGGCTCTCCACGTATCCCGTCAAATCCACGCAGCCACACCCCGCCGTCAGACACGGATACTCCTTGGAAAACGGTGCCTGCGCCGAACCATAAAACGGCAACCCGACACCCGCCTCGCCCAGGTAATCCCACGCCGTCCACATAAAGTCACCTACAAGATAATCGTTTTCCTCCACGCGCTTCCAATTGCCGCCAATCTTGCACGGGAACGTTTCGGAGCTTAAAAACACCCTCTCCGGAACCATTTCGTGCGTTTTCTCATACCACGTCTCCCCATAGTTGTAACCCACGATGTCGACCGGCTCAAACACGCCCTTTAACAGCTCCTCCTGATTCTCCGCCGTGATGGATGCCATGATTTTCGGCAAAAGCGTCAGCACGTCGTTGACATCCTGGCTTCCCACATTCTTCTCTTCGGTCTTCCCGCATTCTTCGGCCTTTTGCTTTTCGACCGCGCTTTGCTCTTCGGCTTTCGCCGCCTCTTTGGCCTTTTTCTCCGCCATGTTCTTGGCCATCACCGACAACAAGACATTATTGGCAATCGTCACCGGCCTGCTTGTATCCAGCGATTTGAACTCACTCGTAATGGCCTTGCAAAGCAGAACCCCATGCGGCAGCCCCGTATCCGTAATCTCATTTCCCACACAGTACATGATGACACAAGGATGACTGTAATCCTTTTTCACCAGCGCCGCCACGTCCTTCTTCCATTCCGCGTCAAAATACATGGCATAATCATATGTTGACTGCGGCAGCTTCCATTGGTCAAACGTCTCATCCAGCACGTACATCCCCACCTCGTCACATATGTCAAGGAACAGTCTGCCCGTCGGGTTATGGGAATAACGGATGGCATTAAATCCCAATTCTTTCAATTTTTTCACACGGCGATACTCCGCCTTGTAAACAGAACACGCCCCTAGCGGTCCATTGTCATGATGAATACAGCCGCCCTTAAGCTTCACGGTCTTGCCATTTACCTGAAATCCATTGACCGCGTCCCACGCCAAAGTGCGAATGCCAAACTTCACTTCGGAAATGTCCAGAATTTCCATATTCCCGCCGAAATCATCGGATGGAAAATCCATCCTGGGACTCACTGCCGCTCCCTCACACCTTCTCACAAGCATGGTTTTCAACACATATAAGTTCGGCTCGTCCGCGCTCCATAATTTTGCATCCGAAATCTCGATTTCAAACGCCGTCTCCTGTCCGGAAATTTTCCGCTCGGCCACCTTCTGTTCCCCACCGTCATAAACCTCACAAAGAATTTCGGTATCTGCCGCTTTTTCTGCCTCAACCTCAATGCGGACGACTGCTAAACCGACTCTTTTCTCCTTGGAGGACTCCTCGCAATTTCCCCTTGTGCAGGAAACCGTCGTGACCTTGATGCCATCGGGCACGATATATTCCTTTCCGGCCGTATACAAGTTTACGTCCCGATAAATTCCGCTTCCAGAATACCAACGGGAATTCGGTGTCTTCGAATTGTCCGCAATAACGCGCAGTTCGTTCTCCTCGCCGACTTTCAACCTGCCGGTCAAATCCACATAAAAATTGGTATACCCATAAATCCAACCGCCAACCTCCTCCCCATTCAGCAGAACGGTCGAATTCATGTAAACGCCTTCAAACTCCACCAAGACCGTCTTGTCCCGATATGACTCGTCCGCAAAAATCATTTTCGTGTAAATGTATTTCCCGCCTGGATAAAAACCAGAAGCGTTGCCGTTTTCCAAATCCGGCACGCGCTCCTCGGTCAGCATGGCATCGTGGGGAAGATTGACAAGACATTTGCCTGCCTCATTTCCATCCTTCCAAAAATACCAGTTTTGGTTCAGTTTCTGTTTTTTCATAAAATTCTTGCTCCTTTCCCGCCTTGGCACAACGAATCTGAAATTTTTGATATTCACTGTGCGTTCCTTGCCTTTTCACAAATTGCCGTCCGCCATTCTCCTCCGGCAATCACGTCCTGCCTCTATTTTATTTTCAAAAAATGATATTTTCAATAACACCATCCGCTATAGCCGTTCTTCAATTTGTATCATATTTCGACCATTTCCTCGAATTCAAGCCGTTTTATCCTTGACATGCTTTCCTTTTTGGCAGAATAATGTTATACTCATGCCACATGAAGCCATGTATTAATTTCTTCAGAAAGGAGCACGAAAATGGCAATTTCCGTCACACCGACCTTTCAAGGCGGCAGCAAGGACATAGACCAAATCATCACGTTCCATGACACGGCCAGCCCGCAGATTTTTTACCAGGAGATGAACGTCCCCTTTGCCATCACGCTCCTGACCTGCCGCCCGCAGGAGAAAAACAAGATTATTATTTCCAACCTTTCCCCGGACAACCAGTACAATTATGCCGTAAGCACTTCCTTAAAAGGGCGAAGTGCCGACAGCATGCACCAACACAACCATTTTGAATTTATGTACATTGTAAACGGAAGCTTGTACCAAATCGTGGAGGGAAAACGTTTTTACTATATTCCGGGAAGTTGCTGCCTTTTAAACCGAAACACGCTGCACACGGAAGAATACACGACAGATTTCACCTGCATTTTCTTCTCGGTTTCCATCGACTTTGTGTCAAGACTGACCAATTACGGGCACTTTTTGCTTTTCGAAAAGGAACAAACTCCTTGCCTTTATAGTGGTAAGGAACTAAATTCACTTATCACTGTTGGCTGACGGTT
>CAOKHZ010000049.1 GCA_948468385.1 uncultured Faecalicatena sp.
GTGACTTGTCGCCAGTTTCCTAACTTGACATTCGCTCCACGGAAAACCTGCCATCATGCGGCTTATCGCACTCGGCAGCAACCTCGCGCTTCACAGCTATCATGCCACAGCGTTACTAGTATAACGAATACTTCCATTTATTGCAAGCGGTTTTTTTCATTTTTTTCAACTTTTTTATTCTTTTTTTGTATTTTTTTCCGTACAATTCAAAATGGCCGGAAAATCACTTAATTAAAGTGGCCAAAATATTAGTTCCTATATTATAGACAAAGAGGCCCATCGACTTCCAAATCGACAGGCCTCTTCGTTTCATTTTTTGGCCGCGTTCGCCAAATCCACATATCTTTGGAACAATTCAACTATGGTTTTTGTATCCATTGTTTCAAATTCCTTTATGTACTCTTCCCAGTCAAGCGTCCCCCTGATGAGGTTTGGCAGGTTTTGTGACGAGTACTCCTGAAGAACCAAGGAACTCTTATTGTATGCTTCCGCTTCCTCTGGGTTTAACAAATCCATGTAATCCGTGATGTTTCCCGTATTGATAAATTTCGACCACTGCGCCTTTGCCTTCGCGTTTACCATCGGAAGACCCTTGTCAATCGTATACTCACCATTATTTCCGGTCATGACGAGCCCGACGCCCATCCGCTGTCCCATGATGGCGATGGAAATCGTGTCGGAGCTGCTAAAGGTTGTTGAAATCACTGTTTTTCCCTCGTCGTCTACCGATTCCGTATAGGCCGTCTCGATATCATACGTCTTATACATGTCCGGATCCAACTCGACACTGGCATATTGTTCCGCATTCAAGCCGATTCGAAGTGCTTTCGCCCCCTCCTCCGTATAAGTCCAGTCCAAAAACGTAAACAAGGTGGCCAAGTCTTTGTCTTTTGCCTTGTTCGTAATGCCTAAGGCTCCTCCCTTCCTGCTGTTCTGATATAACGAATCCGGCTCCTTGTACATCTGCTCCTCGCTTCCGTACACGTCATTAATCGGAAGGGCCGCCCCCATCACGTATGCGTCCTTCTGGTCCGATCCATCCTGGCAGGAAGGACGGATTGCCGCCCCCAAAGTACTTGACAATCCACACCACATACCCACCTTTCCTTGATTAACCCCGGCCGTGTCAATCTGGTAAAACATGTCGCCGGCACGAGTATGAAAGTTCGAATCTAACCAGCCGTTTTTGTACCATGTCTGCATACATTCTATGTAAGCCTTAAAATTGTCAGAAGCGCCGTCAAAATACACCACGCCATCTTTCAAATACGTACCGCCAGTGCCACCGCCAAAGGAAGACGTGATGTCGCCTAACCCGGTAGTCCCCGTATATGGGACGGAAAATCCATAAGCTCCAACGTCATCCGCCCAGCCCCGCGCCACAAATGCCTTGTCAAATGCCTCAAACATCCATTCCCAGTCGCTGATGGTAATCGGGTCGGCGGTTCCACTTGGGAAAATGACATTATCCGTATAGTCATTTGCCGGATCCTCACCTTCACTTGCAGCGAACTCGGTCACGTCGTTTTTCTTCCAGCCCTCCAGGTTATCCTCCTCCATGGCCTTCTCAAGCGGTGTCACCGCCGGATGCCCGTTTTCTTTTACATAGTCGCTCTCCCAGTCCCACACATACTCCGTAGGCTCGGCATATTTTACGACCAAGTCGCGGCGATAGCACGTCCCCTCCCAAGGATCCTGTGCGCCGTCAGCAAAGGAATAGAGCGCGTAATAACGGGCCTCGCCTTCCTCGTTGACCGCTTGTACCAAAGGCTTCAGTTCTGGATTCACATCCAAAAACGCCATGTAATTCGGCATATATTTTTCCACGTATTCCGTGATATCCATCAGGATACCGTTTTCGTACAAGGTGTGCGGACTTTCGGTGGAATATGCCATGTCGATAATTTCCGGATACTCACCGGTTCCTATCATCGTGTTAAAGTTCTCCTGCTCGGAACCGCTTATCGGCACCAAAAAAGAAAAATTCAACTGTCTTCCCGTCTCCGCCGTACCGATGCCGCCGTCCTTGTTGTTCCAATACTGCTGGTTGACGTACTGTACAACCGGGCTCTGCTCGTAGGTTTCGTAGTATTCCCCGTTATCATCCGTCTTGACAATCCACCAGGTAAAATCCGCGTTCTTCCCGGCAAACTCGTCTCCCACGGCACCCTCGCCATCATTTCCGCCTTTCCCCGCATCACCGGACGTTCCCTTGCCGCCGCATCCTACAAGCACGGTAAGGGTCAACGCCGCTGCCATTCCTGCCGTCAAAATTCGTTTCACTGTTTTGTTTTTCATCTTTTCCTCCTCATTATTTTTCGTATAGATACTTTTGCATCTTATTTTCAATTATACCAAAGCCTTATAGAATACAAAATGTCGTGGTCACGCTTTTTTTCTTGTATTTTATATCAAATATGCTACAATATTTACAACGAGCAGAACCACATGAACATGGAGGACATTCAGTATGGGATATTTCATAATAAAAACCGGAGACAAAATCATCGAAGGCGATCTTTCCCTGCCTACAAAGGAACTGCTACCGGAACAGAAAGCGGCAGCGTCATTTGACCAGAAAAATTTACGGAATGTCAGTTCTCCGTTTCTTATCGTTTTGATTTCCTATACGCCCGCTGCTGACGTTCCCTATCAACTCACCCACATTTCGCCTGACTACTATTCCCGCTATGAATTTGACCAGGCCGACTTCATACGCCTCGTACGTGACCGGGAAGAACATCGGCAGAACGCCTATCAGCTTGCCTATGTCTATGAGGGTGAGGTGTTCCTGCGGGTCGAGTCCCAACGTCACAAATATTCCGTCGGAAGTTGTTTCCTTCTGAATCGAAACGTATCTTATAATGAAGAATTCACATCTCCCTTCCGCACGATTAATCTTTTTCTCCCGGAAGAGTTTTTTCGGGAATTGGTTACGGAAGACAAACGATATTTCGTGACAAAACCTTTATGGAACAGTCAGACGGAACTTCATCATTTCTTCGAAGAGGAGCTTAACGGCGAACACACGGAGAAGAAAAATTATATTGATTTCATTCCTAAAAAAGAAACAGATGACGAATACGAGGTTCTCCGCGCTCTTTTCGACGAACTCACACAAATCATCCTCTCGCCGTCCCCCGGCTGTTCATTTCTCTTCAAAAACTTAATTTGCCGTATTTTTGTCTGCCTGAGCAATAAAGAACTTTATACCACCGTTCCGCTCGATCTGGGCAGCGAAGCCGAAGGCCGGTTATTCTCGCAGATATCGCTTCTCTTAGAACAGTCCAACGGCCGCCTGAACCGTCAAGGGCTTTCCCGCGAACTGAATTATTCCGGCAGCTACTTAAACCGCGTGGTAAATAAATACACGGGAATGAACATCACCCAATATGCCACGACACTTGCCATGAAGCACGCCGCATGGATGCTGATTCATTCTGACACGTCCGTCAGCGATATCATTTCCGAATTGGGGTATACAAACCGGACTTCCTTTTATATTGCTTTTGAGAAGATTTACGGGGAAACACCGCGCCAGTACCGTATTCGGAATCTTGATGAAATGAAGTGACCCCGTGCAAGCATCCCGCCTGCGCCAGCACAATGCCGGATTTCCCATGCAATTCAATCGTGATTTTTCCATTTGCCGTCTGATTTGTCACTTGTGAGGATAAAATTGTCGGATATGTTATAAATCACAATGCAGCTATCCCGTTTTGGATATTTCATATTTTTTCTTTTCATTATATAATGAGTAGGACATGGAACGGTACTTTGACGCTCTATCATATTACTAAAAAAGAATAGGAGAATTCATCATGACACAATTCAAAAAATATTTCACGCTTTCCTTTGACGACGGCCTGGAGCAGGACAAACTGACCCTGGAAATGATGCGCAAATACGGCATCAAGGGAACCTTTAATCTGAACTCCGGCCAATTTGGTCAAAAAGCCTGCATCAAATACATAGGCAAATATGGCATGGCCACCGCTCCAAAAGATGCCAAAAAGTCTATACTCTGGAAATTTGCCGACTCAGACCGTATTCCTGCAGACGAAATTCGCCAGGTTTATGAGGGTATGGAACTCGCCACCCATGGTGTCACCCATGCAAATTTAAGCAAGCTATCTCCCGAAGAACTGCGGGTGGAACTTCTGCAGGACAAGGAGGCCTTGCAAAAATTCACGGACATTCCTATCGTGGGGCATGCGTTCCCATCCGGCAGAACGTCCGACAAAGTAGAAACATTTCTAAAAGAAAATAAGTTTTTATATGCCAGAGGCGTCACAAGTGAAAAGGCGAAACGCAACTTTGCTTTTCCCGACAATCCACTAAATTTCAACCCTACTTGCTGGCATATCGACAAAGATATCGAACAATTGGTGGAACAATTCATCGCGGCCGAGCCTACAAATGGCGACATGCTTTTCTACATGTGGGGACATGGCTACGAATTCGACTTTTCAACACTGAAAGACTTACGTAACACGTATGAACGCATTTTTGACAAAATTGCCACCCATGACGAAATCATCAAATGCACCAATGCCGAGGCGTTCTTAAGCCAGAAAAAAGCAGATTAAAAAGAGTGTTATTTTGTTTTGATCTTATCGCTATGACGACTGACTCAGGGGATGCACAAAAGTTTATCCGAAAAATAATTCATTCCTAACTTTTTGAACAAAAAGAGTTGAAAATCGTTCCTTTTTGTGAGAAGATAAATGGAAATTCAATGATATGTGCAGTAGGATGCCCCAAAATATACCTCAGCGGGCTCATAGAGTCCACCCGCCTCATTGGAGCATGTGTCAAAAGGTGCCCCTAGTGTACTGACACGTTCATATTAAGCAAAACCACTTGCCTATTTGCGACATCGAACCGCGTTGGATTCAATCGACGATGCCACCGCATCGCCTCTTTCATCCGCCTTGTCGATGCACAAATATGCTACGCGGTTTTATCAAAAATCAACGTGTCAGTACACTAGGGATATACTTACATATCCTCTGCCGCAAAGTATCACAATATAATAATGATTGGAGATTCATTATGTGGATTGCAGATAATTGGAACGATTATGAAGTGATAGACTGTTCCTGCGGGGAAAAGCTGGAACGCTGGGGGGATTTCATTCTCGTGCGTCCCGACCCGCAGGTCATCTGGAACACGCCCAAGTCCGATTCCGGCTGGAAACACCCGAACGCACATTACCATCGCAGCAAAAAAGGCGGCGGGGAATGGGAATTTTTTGATTTGCCCGAGCAGTGGCAGATTACCTATTATATCAAGCATGACGATGCCACCAGCCAGGCACATGGCAACGGCGCCAGCAGTCAGACGCGCGGCGATGCCCATCGCGCCGCGGAAATGCCGCGTCTAACGTTCAATCTGAAGCCGTTCAGTTTCAAGCATACCGGGCTTTTCCCCGAGCAGTCCACCAACTGGGACTGGTTTTCGCGGCTTATCCGCGAGGCCAATCGCCCGATAAAAGTCTTGAACTTATTCGCCTATACCGGCGGTGCCACACTGGCCGCTGCCGCGGCGGGAGCACACGTCACTCATGTCGATGCCTCAAAGGGGATGGTGGCCTGGGCCAAGGAAAACGCAGTTTCCTCCGGCCTAGGCGACGCACCAATCCGCTGGCTCGTGGACGACTGTGTCAAATTTGTCGAGCGGGAAATCCGCCGCGGCAACACGTACGATGCCATCATCATGGATCCGCCCTCGTACGGGCGCGGGCCGAAGGGCGAGGTCTGGAAAATCGAGGATATGATTCATCCCTTGATAAAGCTTTGCACACAGATACTGTCCAAAGACGCGCTCTTCTTTTTGGTTAACTCCTACACGACCGGGCTTGCCCCGGCGGTTCTCACCTATATGATTGCGACCGAATTAAAGACATTCGACGGACATGTTAAGTCGCAGGAAATCGGCCTGCCCGTCACAAAAAACGGACTTGTATTGCCCTGCGGGGCATCCGGGCGTTGGCAACGATAAGTATTTCCAAAAATCAATATGTTAACACGAGGGGGCATCCGCCCCCCTCATTCAATTACCTGAAATATTTTTCGATTATATGTATCTGAATCAACAACAGACACTTTACAATTCAACCATTTCATTTTCACACTCATACTTCTTTGCAATTCTGACATGATTGCCTTTTTCGACCGTGTGTGTCCGCCAAAGTTTCCTTCCAGAAATAAAATCACATATTTCTTTTTCGTATCATCTGATAAGTTTTCCGAAAATACAAAATCCGTAATTTTTTTCAACTCCTCAGATGATGTTTTTTCCACTCCAAACGACCTTGCGCCAACCAATGCCGCCACAGTCATCGCGACCTTTTGCGGCACCTCAATGTCTAGACTGTCTCTCCCCTCCACGTCATGCTTCGTATGTGTCGTTGTCTTTTTTTGATTATTAGGGTAAATCCGCCAACGGCAATTTCCCTCATCCCCAAGACAATTTTTTACCTCTATAAGTGCCAAGGAGTCTTTACCAGTAGAAACAAAGTCAACTCCCTTGGCACCAGAAAATTTATCAAAAAACTTCCGATAAAATTTTGTATCATCAAATTTAACCGTATCATTTTCGTCTGGAAAACCAAACTTCATCCTGCTTTCTTCTTTAATCTCCATATTATACTCACGGCCGATGAAATCTGCCGTGAGTATTGCGCCAGCCGCAGCCGCAAAGCGGCATATTTCCTTATGCGGCTGTGCGCATCCTCGTATAATGAGGGGCAAATGTTTTTGCCCCTCATTATATCCTCTGCTCTCTGTCGTACATCGCGTCAAACTCTTGCATGATTGCATTATTCTTCAACTCCGTGGCCGTTTGTTTCACTTCGCATTCCAATTCGCCCGACTCCTCGTTTCGATACAAAGATATAAAACGAATATCCAGTTTATCTGGATTAAGCTCCGGATACACAGTCATCATATTAAACTCTTGTTGAACAAAATAATCATGCGTGGTCACAAAAACCTGCACTCCCATTTTTGCCAATGCGACCATCGTCTGCACGATTGGCCGAATCATCCTCGGATTCATGTTCGTCTCCGGCTCATCCCAAAAAAGAACCGTTTTTTTGTTCAGGCTTCCAGATAAAATCAAATAAAGAATCATGGACAATTTTCGATAGCCGTCCGAAAGCAATCCCATCCAAATTCGCCCTCGCCCTGAATTCTCAAATAAAATTTTCTATCTTTCTGAACAATACTCCCTTTCATAATCTCTTCCAAGCTTGCCAATATTTCATTCTGCTCACGAGCCTGCCAATCTTCATCTCATCCGGACGGAAAACTCCTTGCAGTTTGTTGACAAGCCGCTTTTCCTCTATCTCCTTGGTCGATACATCCTGCTTCCCTCTTCCGATTGGCTTCAACATGGAATACATCACTTTTAACAATGTAGTTTTCCCTATACTGTTTTCTCCACAAATGATATTAATATTTTTTGACCAGTCAATTTCATGTTCCTTAAATAACATGAAATTTTTTAACCGCAACGTCCTGATTTTCATTTTCAATCACCTCTATTCTATTTTCCTTCGTTTTACTTCAAATTATGATCTTTCCCCTCGCCAACCGTTTCCTCTTTCTCCTCGTCCTTCCAATAATGTTTCTTCTGGAACTCATCCAGCCCCTGCACAAATCGTACCTTGCATTTTAAGAATTCCTCCAAATCCATTAATACGTGATAGAGCATCGAGCGGCTCTCGAACTCCTCCCGAGTGACAGGCAACGGCTCCTGCTTCATCCACTCAAACAGCTCGTTCAGTCTCTGCATCTGCTTTTCCGGGCGATTGACCTCCACGACATATTTCTTCAAATACAAAATATAATCGGCCACCACCTCGGCCTGCTTCGGCATGGAACGCATCCGCCTAAGCTCGTAATGCAGGCTGTGCAGCACCGAACACTGCGACTTACGCATCTCAAAATAATCAATATAATACTGGGGATGAGAATGAAACGTATTTTCCTGATATTCATACGCCCCCTCGGAAAACGTCAAAAGCTCCTTCTCCAAGGCAACAATTTTCGCCCACACGCTCTGCTCCATCTCCTGATTACGCAAATACATCGCAATCTCGCCCAAAATGGACTGAAGCTGTTCCTCCGTATAGCGCATGTTGGCAATGATTTCCCGCCGATGTCCACGGTTATTATTGAACAAATTCAGAATAATCGCCATCGTGATGCCAATCAACACCAACAAAAACTCATTCACGATGAATCGCCCGTCAAACTCCAGCGTGCTAAGAAAATGGGTCCCGATGACCGCATTGACCGAAATGGTGGCCTTCCACCCGAAGAAATAGCTGATTAAAACAAGGCAAAAGATAAAAATACCATAGGCAATCCATTCACTCGAACAGTGCGTGAACGTAATCCACGCTATCAACACCGTCACCACGAACGTGAGCAAACGATACAAGGAGAGCCGCATCGTCTCCCACTTTGTCGTGAGCAGCGTAAGCAGCGTAATCGTCCCAGCCGACGTAGCAAAGTCAAGCTGCAAATAATTCGCAATATATATGGAAAGCGAACTGCCCACACAGATTTTGGTCGCCAGCATCAACGTCTTTCTCACTCTTCGGTCGATTTTCATAAACGCCTCCCGTCTGCCCGGCACCAAGCCGGGCTTTCATTTCACTTTCAGCGATTTCAAATACGCCTTCTGCTCCTTCGTAATCCGATTGCTTTCCACGCTCTTTTGAATGGCCTTGTTATGCGTCCAGTCATCCAATCGCTTTTCTTTTATAAACGGAAGCACCGCGTCGTACTGTTTCGCCAGCGCGGTCGCGAAATACCATGCCCGCATCATGTTGACGTAATATTCTTCCGAACAGACACCCGCGACCATCTCCGGATATGCCAGGTCAAACGCATCATCCAAATAAAACCTCATCAACATGCCGATTCCAAACCGCACGGTATAAGTTCGGCCAGAGGCAAGCCAGCCCTCAATCACCTTCACAAGTTCCGGCAAATGCTTTTTCAACACCTTCGGCGACATCATGTCACAAGTCGCCCAATTGTCCACATATGGGAGAAATTCATCCAACGCGGCAATACATGCGTCAAAATCCTTGATTTCCTCCACCAAAAAGCCATGCAGGTTATTTTCCTCATAATATTTATGGGGAAGCTCCTTTAAAAATGTTTTTGCCTCCGGCATTTTCGCCACCTGTTTCGCTAATTTACGAAGTGCGGGCGTGCGTACGCCGATAATCGTCTCTGGATCTATCGTGGGTATCAGCTTGCTATGAAACGCGCGGTATTCCAAATCTTGTAAATCAAACAACATTTCCTGAATCTTCGTTCTATCCTTCATGACATCGTTCTCCCTCAAATTACACCTACATTTCCGCTTTACTCCCCGCGGCAAAATACCTCTGCCTGCTTCAAATCCTCCGGCGTCGTGATTTTGATATTTTCATAGGAACCCTCCACCAGTTTCACCGGAAATTCCATCATCCGTTCCACGACCATGGCATCATCCGTCACCCCGGAAATTTCCTCCTCCATCAGCCGTCCGTAAGCTTCCTTCACCAATGCCGCCTCAAACACCTGCGGAGTCTGCACCATCCATAAACGGTTGCGGGGCGGCGTATCGGCCACGAACCCATTTGCATCGGCCAACTTGATGGTATCCTTCACCGGCATTCCCACCACGCAGGCCTTATATTTTTCCACTTCCTCGTACGCACGGCCAATCATCGCCCCGTCCACGAACGGGCGCGCCCCGTCATGAATGAAGACGTAGCCCTCTTCCTTCGTCTCTTTCAGCGCGTTCCACACGGAATGGTAACGCTCCTCCCCGCCGCTCACGATTTTTTTCACCTTCGTGAAATGATATTCTTCCACAAAACGTTCCCGACAATACGTTTCCTCGCCCGCCCCGGCGACAAGAACAATCTCGTCAATCAAATCTGAATCCTGAAATACTTTCAGGCTATAGTAAAGAATCGGCTTTCCGGCAAGCAATAAATATTGCTTGCGCACCTTCGTGTTCATTCGTTTTCCCTGCCCCGCCGCCAGGACGATGGCCGTACAATACTTTTTTTTCATATCCATTCTCCCAACGAGCCATGCGCATTATATTTATACACACGATTCTCTTATCTATTGCTGATAGCTCTTGTAAAATAGTAAAAATCAAGGTTTTTCCCCTCCCCGAGTCCCCCATCAGCAACGTAATATTGTTGGTAAAGTGAAACTCTACTGAAAATGTTGTGTGCCTTGCCTTCAAGTTCTCCATAACTACCGGCTTACTATACATTTTGCCACCAACCTTTCAGCTCTTCATAGTCACTTATTACTCTTTCTCCAGTCCGGTCACATATCTGCACGCTTTCCATAAACAATGTTATGATCGGGTATTCAGAATAAACCTGCCCAGACTGATAATTATAAATTTCATCCAAGGCATTATCGCCGCACTCCTTCAACGAAAATACCTTTTCCGGAAAATAATATATATTCAAAGCTGTTTTACATCCCGTTGACAGTTTATCTATATTAAGCAATTCGCCATTAATACCGGATGTAATTCTATAATCCGCCCTAAGCACCGCGCCATCAATTTTTCTTATAACGTCCTCCGCCCTCATATCCAGACGCTCTATAATATTCTGATTAAAAAACAAATCGTTCAATTCAATCAGTTCCACATCTTTTGGAATGTCGGCCTTATTTTTATATATCGTAATCATAATGCCATCTCCAATCCTATAATGTACACTACCGGTCTCCTAATTTCAAATTCGGCACCGCGTTCAAGTCCCATCCGTGCCGCGTTCCCGACACATATTCATAGTACCCCGCCGCCCCGATCATGGCGGCATTATCGGTACAGAGTATGGGAGACGGGTAATACAGCTCGATTCCCCGCGCCTCACACGCCGCGCGCATACCCTCCCGCAACGCGCTGTTTGAGGCCACGCCGCCGGCAAGGGCAAACTTTTCGGAATCATACTCGCCCGCCGCCCGCATGGAATTTTCCACAAGCACGTCCACCACGGCTTTCTGGAACGATGCGGCGACGTCCGCCGGATGGAACGACTCGCCCTTCATCTGACACCCGTTGATATAGTTCAGCACCGCTGATTTCAGCCCGCTGAAACTAAAATCATACGGGGAATCCTCGATGTGTGCCTTGGGAAACACGATCGCTTCGGGATTTCCCTCCTTTGCCAGACGGTCGATTTTCGGCCCGCCCGGATACCCCAGTCCAATGGCCCGCGCCACCTTGTCATACGCTTCGCCCGCCGCGTCGTCGCGGGTGCGCCCTAAAATCTCGTACTTTCCGTAATCCGCCACGCGTACCAGATGCGTGTGTCCGCCGGACACGACGAGACACATAAACGGCGGCTCCAAATCCGGATGCTCGATATAATTCGCCGAAATATGCCCCTCGATATGGTGAACCCCGATAAGAGGCAGGTTCTTCGCATAGGCGATGGCTTTGGCCTCCGCCACGCCCACCAGCAAGGCACCGACCAGCCCCGGCCCATACGTGACCGCCACGGCATCAATATTGTCCAGCGAGGTCTCGGCCTCCTTCAAAGCCTCCTCGATGACCTGATTAATCTTCTCAATATGCTTGCGCGACGCGATTTCCGGCACCACGCCTCCATAGAGCTTGTGCAGCTCAATCTGGGAGGAAATGACGTTGGAATACACTTCTCGCCCGTTGTGCACGACAGCCGCTGCCGTCTCGTCACACGAACTCTCGATTGCCAGTATGTTAATATTTTCGATTTCTTTCATTTTTGTCTCCTGATTTCCTGGGTCGTCACTTTTGAGCTTTCAATCAATAAATTTAATCTCTGTGGACATTCCGTCCTTCCCCGCCTTTGCCCTGGGGAAAATGCGCCGCACCTCGTCCATGTATTCCTCCGGCCGGTTCAAAGACGGGCTGTAATGCGTCAACCACATTTCCTGCACGTTTGCTTCCTTTGCCAGTGCCGCCGCCTCGTAAAACGTCATATGCTTGTGCTCGACGGCCTTTTCCTGCCTATCTTTCTCCCCATACATGCCCTCGCAGATGAACAAGTCTGAATCCTTGGCATTTTCCCGAATAGAATTGGTCGGCCTTGTATCGGTCGTATAAGTCAATTTGATACCCTTCCGCGCGGGTCCTAACACCATCTCCGGCGTAAACACGCGCCCGTCGGCTTCGATGGTCTCCCCACGCTGCAAATGTTTCCAGAATTTCTGCGGAATCTCCTGCGCCAATGCCCTTTGCGGGTCAAATTTTCCGGCACGGTCAATCTCCATCGTGTATCCGTAGCAAGGTACGTTATGATTCACGCGAAACGCCTTCAAGCGATAGCCATCCAAATCAAACACCTGCGAAGTCCCTTCAATTTCAAGAAATTCAATCGGAAACGGCAATTCCGGCGCAATCACGCGCAGGGCACTCACCACCCGTTCCAGTCCCTTCGGTCCGATCATAGTCAACGGCTCGGTCCGCTCCGCATTTCCCATCGTAAGGAGCAATCCCGGCAACCCGCTGATATGGTCTCCATGGTAATGCGTGAAGCAAATCACGTCAATCGGCTTGAAAGTCCATCCTTTTTCCTTGATGGCAATCTGCGTCCCCTCGCCGCAATCTATCAATAAACTGCTGCCGTTGTACCTCGTCATCAGCGAGGTCAGCCAACGATATGGCAACGGCATCATCCCGCCGCAGCCTAGCAAACATACGTCCAACATAATAATTTTCTCTCCATTCTCTCACTGCCGCTCCACCGGCACGCGAAATCCTTTCACGATTTCGTCGTAGCAATCCTCGCACAAGTCAAACGTGTGGCATTCCCCGTCCTTTTCGGAAAAATACCCCCAACGTTGCTCCACATGTATCACGTCCGCCTCTGGACCATGCGTAGTCACGAGAATCCTCTTCCCGCACCGGTTGCAGACGATTTCCCCCACTTCCCGCCGCTTTCCTTCTCTTGTAACGAATTTGTACATGCTCAGTCTCCTTGCAATCGCTTGCTCATCAGCACCGCGTCCTCTTTCGGTTTTTCATAAAATCCGGGGCGCTTCCCGTCCTCCATGAATCCCTGGCCAACATAAAACGCCCGCGCCGCCGCGTTGCCCTCCCGTACGTCGAGCAAGATTTTTTCTACCCGCGCCGCCTTGCCAAGCATCTCCAGATGTTCCAGCAAATATGCTCCCACGCCCGTCCGCCGCCACTCCTTGACGGTCGCGATACGGGCGATTTCCGCCTCGTCCGCCGCCGTATAGGCAAACAGATAGCCAATCTGCCGACCCGCTTTTTCCGCGATCAGGCAAATTGCCCGCGGATTCTCGATGGAAGCCACGACGCTCTTTTCACTCCACGCGTCACTGAAAATCTGGTGTTCCATCTCCGCCACCGCGGCCGCGTCCTCCAACTTCATCCGACGGACGACGACGGGCATGTTCTTTTCCCGCTCGGCCCGCTCCCGCTCCGCCTGCGACACGCGCAAATACTCCGGCTGATGCTCCGCCGCCGTCTCGTATTTCCCCATTTTATAATGCTGGATTGCCAACGCCCCTACGGATGCCGCCCGCTGCCGGTTCAAATAAGCCGGGGCGAAGGAATACGGCACTTTAAGTCCCGCCGCGAACGCCTCCTCGTACACCGGCACGCCGTCGCCCAAAAACATGACCGGACGATTATAATTATTTAACCGTCGTATCAAATCGTCCACCGAAATTGCCATTTGCATCTTCATCACCTGAAAGGCCGGTTCAAACAAGCCGCCCGCCTGCGGGTTTCTTACGGCCGCCGCACTCCAGCCAAAAGGAAGCTTCGCCTGCGCGCCGACCACCCGACCAACGCCGCGCGCATCCGATGCCCCCTGATCCGACGACCGAGTTGCATCCGACGCACCTTGTCCAGACGGTCGCGCGGCATCTGACACGTTTCGTCCAGACGGCCGCCGCGAATCGACAAACGTATAGATTCCGGTATAGACCTGCTTCCTCCTGGCATCCATGACCGGGCAGATGATGTCCTTACAACCGTACACGTTGTAAGCCAAAGCGTCCACCGTCGGCACGGAAACCAGAGGCTTTCCCAGTGCAAGGCCAAGTCCTTTGGCCGTCGCCGAACCGATACGCAGGCCGGTAAACGAACCGGGACCGCCCGCCACGGCTATCGCATCAATCGTTTGCAGATCCGTCTCCGTCATTTTCACAATCTCGTCAATCATCGGCAACAATGTCTGTGAATGCGTCTTTTGATAATTCACGGTATACTCCGCGATGGTCTGTGACTCGTCCACCAATGCCACGGTGGCGGTCAGACCAGAACTGTCTATTGCAAGCACCTTCATGTCAAGTCTTCCTTTCAAAACGGGCATGTTTGCCATCACGATTCATGATAACGAATTGCCACGCGCTCTGCGCACACG
Source organism: uncultured Faecalicatena sp. (assembly GCA_948468385.1). Taxonomy (GTDB): domain Bacteria; phylum Bacillota; class Clostridia; order Lachnospirales; family Lachnospiraceae; genus Schaedlerella. The sequence goes on from CAOKHZ010000049.1 coordinate 14,426, forward strand.
CAATTCTGAAACATCATCAAGAGTAAAAGGCCAGCTTTCGTCTGACCTTTTTCGTTCATCCCACGTCCTCTATCGTAATCCTTCGATAATCAAAGCCCTTCTTCAAATCCTTTTCAATCGTAATCTCCGTGCGCTTTGGTGGCAAAAGCTCCCCAATCAGGTTCGCCCATTCAATCAGGGACACGCCCCCGCGCTCCAGATAATATTCAAAACCGACCTCTTCCATCTCCTCGATGTCGCCAATCCGGTACACGTCAAAATGATAAAAGGGAAGCCGCCCGCCCTCGTACACCTGCACGATGGTAAAGGTCGGGCTGCAAACCGGTTCCTCGATGCCAAGTCCCTTGGCCAGCCCCTGCGTGAACACGGTCTTGCCCGTACCCAGATCACCGGTCAAAGTAAAGACCTGCCCCGCCTGAGAAAGCTCCCCCGCATTGATGCCGACGCGGTACGTTTCCTCAGGACTGTTTGTTTCTATTGTCATAATTATTTCCCTTCTATAACACGGAAGCTCAAGCTTCGCCTACGGCTTGCTTTCATTAAGTTGCTTTCGGTTTCGCCAAGTTTCGGGATGGGCTTTCTCACTAAATTCGCGCCTTCCGCGCTCATTAAGTGTTCAATGCCAGTTGCTTTCGGTCAAGGAAGTTCTTTTCGCTAACCTCGGCCTTCGGCCTCGCTAATCTCAAAGAACGACCTCGCACTAGGTTCATCCTTCGCTCCCGCTCGGATTCACCAAGTTGCTTTCGGTCAATGATGGAACAGCCTCAATCCCGTAAACGCCATCGCCATGTTATATTTATTACATGCGGCTATCACGTTGTCATCACGCACGGATCCGCCCGGCTGTGCCACGTATTTCACGCCGCTCTTATGCGCGCGCTCAATGTTGTCGCCAAACGGGAAAAACGCGTCGGAACCAAGTGCGACATCTTCCATCTTGTCAAGCCATGCCCGCTTTTCCTCTCTCGTAAACACGTCCGGCTTCACCTTGAACGTATTTTCCCAAACGCCGTCCGCCAGCACGTCCATGTATTCCTCGCCGATGTAAAGGTCAATCGCGTTGTCCCTGTCCGCACGCCCAATACCGTCCCTAAACTGCAGACCAAGAACCTGCGGGGACTGGCGCAGCCACCAGTTGTCCGCCTTCTGTCCGGCCAAGCGCGTGCAATGGATACGGGACTGCTGCCCCGCACCGATACCGATGGCCTGTCCGCCCTTGACATAGCAGACGGAATTGGACTGCGTGTATTTCAACGTAATCATGGAAATCGCCAGGTCAATCTTGGCAGACTCCGGAATTTCCTTATTTTCCGTCACCACGTTGGCAAAGAAATCATCATCAATCACCAACTCATTTCTTCCTTGCTCGAACGTGATGCCAAATACTTCCTTATGCTCAAGCGGAGCCGGCACATAATCCGGATTTATCTGGATTACATTGTAGTTCCCTTTTTTCTTCTGCTTCAAAAGCTCCAATGCCTCCGGCGTATATCCCGGGGCAATGACGCCGTCGGACACCTCCCGCTTAATTAGCCGCGCGGTATCCTCGTCACAAACGTCGGAAAGGGCGATGAAGTCACCGAAGGAAGACATGCGATCCGCCCCCCGCGCCCGGGCGTAGGCGCAAGCCAACGGGGAAAGTTCGCCAAGGTCGTCCACCCAGTAAATCTTGGCCAATGTCTCGGAGAGCGGCAATCCTACCGCCGCCCCTGCCGGTGATACGTGCTTGAAAGAAGTCGCCGCCGGAAGGTTCGTCGCCTTTTTAAGTTCTGATACCAAAAGCCATCCGTTAAACGCGTCCAAAAAATTAATATAGCCCGGCTTGCCGCACAATACCTCGATTGGCAGGTCACTCCCGTCCTGCATGTAAATACGGGACGGTTTCTGATTCGGGTTACAACCATATTTCAATTCCAATTCTTTCATCTTCGTACTCCTCCTAGTGTTTTTGGTAGTCATTTTCGCTTCGTCGCTCGCCTATTCGCGATTCTCACGCCACTTATCAGTTCGCTTCCATCGTTTCCGTTTCGCCCCACCGCTCACTGGTTCTTATTGACGATGCGGGTCTCGTAACCCCCGCTTGCGATGTCGATATACCGCACGAACAAGGACACCTTGTTCTCCTCGTTCAGGCTTTCCCACAAAAGCTTCGTATACGCGTCAATGTCGTCCGCCACGTCCACCAGCTTTGGCTCACCCTCGAAGCTCGGGAGCGGGTCGCCGTCATGCATGTACGTGTGGATGAAATGTCCCTCGCCCGCCGCCGGATTCTCATAAGCGAACGTATAACGGTTGCAGCTTGACGGGTCGCCGTTATTGCTCTTCAAAATCGACATTGCATAATTATACCCGCCGCCCTCCAAGTGCATGATGCCGGAAATACGCGGCGTATAGTTCGGCCCGTCCGGCTCGAACTCGCGCGAACGCAGGGACTGCTCGAACGTCATCTGCTTGTCCATGCCCTCGTAAATCGTGTCCGTCTGGTCGCCGTTGGTGACAATCGTCTTGTTGCCAAGGACGCGCACCGGCGCGTAAATAATCAAGCTCGGGTCAGACAGCTTGGCCGGATCAAACGCCTGCGTGCGGATGCCCTCGCCGTCCTCCACGAAGACGCGGTTGCGGCTGTTCGTGCTGCGTCCCATGATAAAATAAGCGCATACCGCCTTCGTCTGGTCCGCGCTCTTCCCGATAATGATGCCGCGCCCCGGATACGCGTTTCCCTTCAATTCCTGCTCGATTGATAACATTTTCATTCTTCTAGCTCTCCTTTTGTAAATGAGCTGTCGGCATCCGCCCATATTTCGCAACCAAGGCAAGCCGCCAACGTATTTAAAGTTTCAGTATCTATCAGTATAACCGCAAACGCCTCGAAGTTCAAGCCACATTTTTATAAACATCTACCCATAATTTTCAATGAAAAATCCCACATTTCGAGTTCCTCGTTCGAAAACATCCGATAAGTCTCAGAAAAAATAAAATTTTCTGAAAGCCGTAAGTGGTTCAAACCCATATATTTCCTTTAACCAGATAAGATATTCCGCCAAGATTAGTAACTACCACCATCATCTTAGCATTATTCATCCTTCTCACAGCACCCCGAACATCTTCTTCCAGTCATCCGACTCTATGATACGCGTGCTTGGCCTATCCGCATTCCTTAACATGCTGTCAATCCTTGTCTCCATCGTGATGTCGACGAACCGATTCACGTCAATTCCACGCAGTTCGAAAAACAGCCTTGGATCTTCGTCAAACCGTTTTCCAATGCCGTACAACACCGCCGCCACGTGCTTGCACAAAATGGCCCAGTCCGGACAACTGCAGATCAGGCTGATTTCCTGCGGCTTGGGGAACAACCCTTGTTCGCCCACGAAAAGTTCCTTGAGTTCTTCCGGAAAATCGCCCCGCATCAGGCTGTCCAGGCTTTCAATCCGCCTGGAACACTTTTTGATGGCCGCCTGGCAACGTTCCTCCGACAAGGGACTGATCCGCACTTCCACCTTGTAAGGCGCCTTGCGCCGCCCCTGCACCCTGGCCACCACTTTTCCCTTCTGGATTTTCAAGTCGACGACGGCTCCCGTCCTGACATAACGAATCCCGCGCTCCAGCCGGTTTTCATAATCCATATATTTTTCCAGATTGTCGCACCATGCCCGCCCCCACCAGGTGGTGGCGATTTCCTCCCCGGAAATGACGACCGGCTCCAAGATTCTTCCCCTCTGCCATTCCTTCTTTGCCGTCTGCCGCGCGTTCTCCCTGATTTGCGACGCGGCCGGCTGGCTGTATGTCCGCTCGGTATCCCAATAGCTCCTGCTCATCTTCGCCCTTCCTTTCAAATGATAGTCGTGCCCAAAACCCGTCACCGGTAAAACCACGGATTGCCACACACAATCCGGCCATCCTCACAGCTCCAGCTTCAACACGGACATCAGTTCCTCGTTGCTCATCTCCGTAATCCAGCTTTCCCCGCCGGAGCCAATCACGTTTTCCGCCAGCTCCCGCTTCGACTCCAACATTTCGTCAATCTTTTCCTCTATCGTCCCCTTGCACACAAGCTTATGTACCATGACGTTCTTTTTCTGGCCGATTCGATACGCCCTGTCCGTAGCCTGGTTTTCCACCGCCGGGTTCCACCAGCGGTCAAAATGTATCACGTGGCTCGCCTTCGTCAGGTTCAACCCCGTGCCGCCCGCCTTCACTGACAACACCATGTACGGCACGTACTTTTCCCCCTGGAACGCCTCCACCATCTTCCCCCGCGATGCCACGGGTGTCCCACCGTGCAGGACAAACCCGTGCCGGTGAAAGATTTCCGCCAGAAACCCGTCCAGGTAGGGAATGATTTCCTTGAACTGGGTAAAAATCAGAACCCGCTCACGCTTTTCGTAAATCGTCTCGCATAATTCCCTGAGCAGTTCGAACTTGCCACTTTCCTTTTCCGCAAACGCATCCTGCCCCAGGTACTGGTCGGGATGGTTGCAAATCTGTTTCAACTTCGTGAGCGAAGCCAGCACCAAACCTCTCCGCTCCATTCCTTCCACCTCGCCCAGCCTTTCGGCCAGGTCCGCCACATACTTGCGGTATAGGACGACTTGTTTCTTTGACATGCCCACGTAATCCACCTGCTCCATTTTTTCCGGCAAGTCGGAAATGATGGTCTTGTCCGTCTTCACGCGCCGCAGCATGAATGGAGCTATGAGTGCCTTCAGCTTCGCGTACCCTTCCGGGTTTTTATCCAACCCCGCGCAATACTCACGAAATTCCTGCGAACTCCCAAGCAGGCCCTTGTTCAGAAAGTCGAACAGTGACCACAGATTGGTCAATTCATTTTCAATCGGCGTCCCCGTCATGGCGATACGCATGGAACTGTTCAATTTCTTAATCCGCCTGGTCTGCTTCGTCAACGGATTCTTGATGGCCTGCGCCTCGTCCAAAATCAGGCAATCCCACTGCACCTCGTCCAATTCTTCAATCCGCGTCGCCATCCCATAGGTGGTTATCGTAAGAAACGTATCATCCGCCTTGACGAACCGCCCCAACTTTTTCGCCCCGCCGTCATGCAAGACCACGACCGGCATCCCCGGGGCGAACTTGGCCGCCTCTTTTTGCCAGTTTCCAAGCAATGACGCCGGCACGACCAAAAGTACCCTCGCATGTTTCTTCGTCTTCCGCAATTTTTCCAAATAGGCCAGCACCTGCACGGTCTTGCCCAAACCCATATCGTCCGCGAGACACGCCCCGAAGCCCAGATTGTCCATATAGTTCAGCCACGTATAGCCCGTCTTTTGGTACGTGCGCAGCTTCGCCTGAAATGATTTCGGCGCGGCCAGGGCATGAATGCTTTTCGGCGTACGCAGATTCTTAAGAAGTCCCGACAACCATGCCCCGTTCGTGACAATCGGCCCGACATCCGCGTCCGCCATGTCCTGCGAACCGCCAAGCCCCATGCGCAATGCCTGCATGAACGTCAGCTCGCCCTTGTACTCCTGCATCTCCTCCAGAAGGCGTTCCAGCTGCTGGTGGTTGACCTCGATCCATTTTCCCTTCAAAAACGCCAGCCCTTCCGTCTGGGCAAGCAGCATCTTGACTTCTTCCTGCGTCAATGCAACGCCGTTTACCGTGAGCTTCGGCACCATTTGCAAAATCGTCCCCATGCCCACGAACGTCGGCTTCTCCTCCCCAAGGTTCACGGACATCGACACGCCACCGGCGTTCTTCTTCCACCAGTTCGGGACGCGGCACACGATTCCCGCTTGTTCGATGGCCGGAACGTCCTTTAACAATTGGTACGCCTCCGACGCGTCGAGCCGAAGCGGGTGGAACATCTCCCCGCTCTCCACGAACCCTTCAATCAGCTTGGAGGCTTCCGCCGCCTTATTAAGGCACGACAACAACTCCAACAATTTTCCCCGCTCTGCCTTGTACTCCGTAAGCGCGTACTGCAACGGCACATGCCGTACTTTCCCCCGCTCGCCCTTCGTGGCATACGTCGCCAAAAACGCGAACGGATAGTCCTCCTTCCCGCTCTCCACCAGATGGAAAAAGACACGTTCCGGCACCCTCAGATGCTGGCACTTGTCCGCCAGATAAAGGGACATCGTGCCGTCATATTCTTTGATTTCCCCTGCAAAGACATGGTTCAATTCCCGGAAAACTCCGAGAATCCATTTTTTTGTCACATATTCGGATCCGACGGTAAACGGCACCGCATTTAACAAATGCTCGATTTCATCATTCCCCAGCGAAGCGACGAACTTCTCCCGCAAAAGCTCGATGTCCGGCTGGCGCGTCAGAATTTGCAGGAAACGATCTGCCAACAAGTAAAGGTAACCGCCCGCCGCGTCAAAACATGCGGGCTTTTCCTCAAACCCGGCATCGTACAGCGTGCGGTATGAATCACGCTCGAACGCTTCCTGCCACCTGGCGACCTCCTCCGTATAGGAATCCTCCGCCTTGTCCACCAGGAACCCGTGCTCCGTAAATAGAAAACGGATTCTCGCCGTGTCCTTCTTTTCCATGTCTTTTGTCCTCTCTTCTCTTTTATTCCCCAATCAACACGTTCTTCCCCTCGAACGCAATCCCGTATTTCTTAATCCGCCCCGGCTCGATATGCGCCGCTTCCAGGTTCGCCGCATAATTCTTCTCTTCAATCTGCTTTAACGCCTCCTCCACCGCTTCTCCCAATGTCTGGTTTTTCACCTTCCGGCAGACCTTGAACTCAATGATGATGGCGTTATCTTCCTTCTTTAACGGCTCGAGCATCACGTCGTACCGTCCGAACCCGCTCTCGCGGTTGGACGTGATTCGATATCTACCTGACAAATCCACCATCAGCCCGAGCACGAAGCCATGATAGAAGCGCTCCGGTTCCGGCTCCGCCTTTTCCTCTCCCGAAAAAACGCCCCCCGTATCGAAATAGCTAAACGTCGTGGAAACAACCTTGTTCATATAATCGTTCATGGCCTCCACGTCTCCTTGAAGCAACGCCTTAATAAAGGTATTGTATGCCGACGCAGACACCCCAAACCAGCCGCCTATCATTTTTTTGAACATGATGACGACTTCCTTGTTGGTGAGCTTCAAATCATATTCCCGTTCCCCGTCCTTTAACTCGCTCGATTCCACGCGCAAATATCCGCCTGCCAAAAGAAGGCTCCAAATCGCGTTCTCGTTCCCGTTCAACTGGTTGTACACGATTTGTTCGTCAATCTTCGTATGAAGCGTCCCGCCCACCAGCAAGTCCTCCATGGTGATCTTTACATCCGCGCTCCCCTCGCGAATCAGTTTCCCCACCAGACTGTTACTGCTCGTGTTCGCCCAATACGAGGCAAACTCGCGCTTACCCAAATAATTAAGAATGGACCATGGGTTGTAAATGTCCCGTTTTCTGCCGAAGGTAAATCCGTCATACCACACCCTTACATTTTCCCGCTCCTCGTACAAATCGTACTCCTTCAGTGACTCCCAAACTTCTTCCTGCGTAAAGCCAAAAGAATCCTCGTACTTTTCCGAGGTCGTGGTCACCACCTCAGGATTGTTGAAATCCGAAAAAATGGATTCCCGGCTGACCCTCGTGATGCCCGTCATCAACGCCCTTTCCAGATATGGGTTCGTCTTGAACGTGGAATTGAACAAGCTTCTCATGAAGGAAACCACCTCATCCCAATATCCATTTATATAAGCCTCCTGCATGGGCGTGTCGTACTCGTCCAGTAAAATAATCACCTTTTTCCCATAGTATCTGCTCAAATATTTTGACAAATTGTGAATTGCCATGGTTGCCTGCACGTCATCCATGTCCACGGACGTCCTCGCAAAGAATTCCCTTTCCCTCTCCTCCAGTACACCGTCCTTCATCAAGTACGCATAATCCGCGTACAAATCCGCCAACAACTGGCAAATCTTTCTCCTGGCCGTGACATAATCCTTTTCCTTTATATTTGCAAACGAAAGGCCAATGACCGGATAGGTTCCCTGCAGCTTGCGATACGCTTCTTCCTCCCAGATGGACAATCTCTCAAACAAGTCTCCTCGCCCCGCATAATTCAAAGAAAAAAATTGTTCCGTCATGCTCATGGTCAACGTCTTTCCAAAACGCCTGGGGCGGGTGATCAACGTCACGTCGTCCCCGCCTTCCCACCATTCCTTGATAAAGGACGTCTTATCCACGTAAAAATAATCCTTTGTCCTGATTTTTTCGAAATTTTGTTGGCCAATTCCAATTGTTCTCGCCATATCCTTCACCTCGCAGACCATTTCCCGCCGCCTATTTTCCATCCGCTGATTGACAAACCATGATTGCTTCTTTTGTATTATATCTTCATCAAACTAATATTACAACAAAAAAATGCCTGGCGCTAACGGCTTCAAGACCAAAAGGTTACTTTTCACGGGGTGGGGAAATAAAATAAATAGAACGCTGTGGTTCGG
>CAOKHZ010000050.1 GCA_948468385.1 uncultured Faecalicatena sp.
ATAGCCGCAGACGGATTTACTACTTCTTTTACTACCATTGAGAGGGAAAACCTAAAAGGTTATGAGGGTATATAAGAACTTCTCCCCATATCTAAAATGCCGGGAAAGCCCGAAAATACGGGCTATACCGACATATAAGAACTTCTAAAGAGATAATCTAAATTCACCAATAATTTACTCTTACCATTTATAATATTTTGGATAGGAACTCCCTCAGCCGCCCATCCTTCGGGTCATTAAAAAATTCTTCCGGGGTTCCCTGCTCCTTGATTCGCCCCGCGTCCATGAACATCACGCGGGTGGCCACTTCCTTGGCAAATCCCATCTCGTGCGTGACCACGACCATGGTCATGCCATCATGCGCCAACTGTTTCATCAATTCCAGCACCTCGCCCACCATCTCCGGGTCGAGCGCGCTCGTCGGCTCGTCAAACAACATCACTTCCGGCTGCATTGCCAATGACCGCACGATGGCGATTCGCTGCTTCTGGCCTCCGGACAACTGCGACGGATAGGCGTTTGCCTTGGCCTCAAGCCCCACCTGGCGCAAAAGCCGCATCGCCTCCTCCTCCGCCTCGGCCTTCCCTTTCTTCAAAAGCTTGATGGGGGCCAGCGTAATATTTTGCAAAATGGTCTTATGCGGAAACAAGTTAAAATGCTGGAACACCATCCCCATCTTCTGACGGTGCTTGTTAATGTCGACCCGATGGTCGGTGATGTCCGTCCCGTCAAAATAAATCTTCCCCTCCGTCGGAACCTCGAGGAGGTTCAAGGAACGTAAAAACGTCGATTTTCCCGACCCTGAAGGCCCGACGATCACCACCACTTCCCCCTCGCAAATCTCCTCGGAAATCCCGGCCAGGGCGTGGAAATCGTCATAGGTCTTATATAAATTCTCCACTTTGATCAATGTCCGTCCGTTAATGGTCACTGCTTCTCAGCCTCCTCTCCAGGATGCCCACGAGATTTGAAAAAATCATGACCATCACGAGATAAATGGCAGCCACCGCCAAAAGCGGCATGAACGCGTCATACGTCTGGCTGCGGATGATGTCGCCGCCCTTTGTCAAATCCTGCATGGCGATATAGCCCGAAACCGAAGTTTCTTTCAATAGCACGATGAACTCGTTGCCCAAGGCCGGCAGCACGTTTTTAAACGCCTGCGGCATGATGATGTAAAACATCGTCTGCACATAATTAAAACCAAGACTTCTCCCCGCCTCAAACTGCCCGTTGTCTATCGACATGATGCCGGAACGGAAAATCTCGGCCACGTAGGCCCCGGAATTGAGTCCGAACGCCAACACCGCCACGAACACCTTGTCAATCTTCACGCTGCCAAAGATGACGAAATAAATAATCAAAAGCTGTACGACCACCGGGGTGCCGCGGATAACCGTCAGGTAAACCTTGGCCAGGACGTTTAATATCTTTAACTTCCCGGTCTTTTCATTGGTCGAACGCACCACCGCCACCAAAAAGCCAAGCAAAATGCCAAGAAGCACGGCAAAAAATGTCACCTTGAGCGTCACGCCCAGGCCGTCCAGGATATATTCCCAACGGTCATCTTTGATAAAATTCAAATAAAAACGTCTTTGTATGGATTCCAACATTTCTCTTTACTCTTCCGAAGTGATATATTTTCCGATGATTTCATCCAACTTGCCGGAATCTTTCAAGTTCTTCAATGCCCCGTTAATCTTCTCCAGCAGTTCGTCATTGTCCTTCGCCACGATCATCGCGTAATCTTCCTCGGTGAAGGACTCGTCCAAAATCATCAGTCCCTCCGTCTCCGCGATAAACTCCTTGGCCGGCTCCCTGTCGATGATGACCGCGTCAATCTTGTCCTGCGTCAGCGCCTGCACCGCCTCGAATCCCTTATTGTAGCGCTCCACCGTCGCGTCCTCAACATCACTGGAGTACGCGTCACCCGTCGTACCAAGCTGAACGCCTATCGTCTTGCCCGTCAAGTCGTCCGGTCCCGCAATCTCGCTGTCTGCCTTTACGATGATGACCTGGCTGGAATGCGCATAAGTATCCGTAAAATTCACCTGCTCCGCACGATCCGGATCCACGGTCATGCCCGCCGCGCCAAAATCAGCCTTTCCGCTGGACACGGCCGCCACGATGGAATCAAAGGCCATGTCCTCGATTTCCAGTTCCATGCCAAGCTCGTCCGCAATCGCCTTGCAAATGTCCACGTCGATACCCACGATGTCCTTTCCTTCATAATACTCATACGGCGGGAATTCCGCATTCGTCGCCATGACGAGCACTTCCCGTTTCTGCTCCTGCTTCGTGTCGTCCTCGGCATCTCCTTTCGCGTCATCGGAACTTCCGCCGTTACCGCCACACGCGGCCAAGGCAAACACGCAGACCGCCGCCAACAAAATACTTAACATCCTTTTTTTCATAATGATTTCCTCCTGCAATGGGCACTTACCGCCTATATTTTAGGCGCCTATGTGCGAATGTACTCCTTGGACATATCAAGAACGATGACTGTCCCAGTTACTTTGTACATGCATAAAAATGCATATCCTTATTGATTCTATCAGCATTTATGCAAAAATACAATCTTTTTTTGAGAAAATATACAAAAGCAGTAACAATTCGTTACTATTCACGGAGTCGCCGCCCCCGCCGTCAGTGCCTTTATGCCAAAATATGCCAGCACGATCACGCCGAGCACGATACGGTAGTAACCGAACACCTTGAAATCATTATTCTTTATGTACTGCATCAAAAACCGGATGGCCAAAATCGACACGCCAAACGACACCACGCACCCGAGCAGGAGCAGGCCGATTTCCTGCCCGCCAAAGGCGAACCCGGACTCAATGACATATTTAACCACCTTCAAAAAACTGGCCCCGAACATGACGGGGATTCCCAGGAAAAACGTGAACTCCGCCGCCACGCCGCGCGACGTCCCCACGAGCAGCCCGCCGATAATCGTCGCGCCGGAACGGGAAGTTCCGGGAATCAACGCCAGCACCTGAAACGCGCCGATTGCCAGCACCTGCTTAATGGAGAGCCGGGATAGTTTCGTCACCTCCGGGCTCACGCCTTTGTTGCGCTCCTCTACCACGATAAACAAGATGCCATAAATAATCAGCGTCGCCGCCACGACATACGCGTTCATGAAGTGGCTGTCAATAAAGTCGTCAAACAAAAGCCCGATGACCGCCGCCGGAAGCGCGGCTATGATGACCTTTACCCAGAGCTGTATGGTCAACAATTTCTGCTTTTCCGATTTTTTTGGCGAAAACGGGTTCAGCTTGTGAAAATAAATCACTACGACCGCCATGATTGCCCCCAGTTGAATCACCACGTTAAACATTTCCACGAAACCGGCATCAAGTTCCAGCTGGACAAACTCCTCCACCAAGATCAAATGCCCCGTGCTACTGATGGGCAACCATTCCGTGATTCCTTCCACGATTCCCAAAAGTAATACCTTCAATGCCTCCAACATGTTCATTCTCCTCCTAATATTAAACTCCGCCATGTCACGTTCTTGATTCCCCGCCGCCTTATGCGGGCGCACCGAGCACGAATTTCTCGATTGCCTTCGCGACACCCTCGTCATCATTTGAACTCGTTATGTAATCGGCCACCGCCTTGACTTGTTCCTCGGCCTGACCCATTGCCACGCCAAACCCGACATCCCTAAGCATCGACACGTCATTGTCCCCGTCCCCGCAGGCCATGATTTCCTCCCGCCGAATTCCCAGAAGGGCACCGAGTTCAAGCAACCCTCTTCCTTTGTTCACACCGGCCGCGTTAATCTCGATGTTGTACCCCAAAGAACCCACCAGCGCGAAATTGCCAATCCTCTCCAATTCCTCCCAGGCTTTCGAACGCTCTTCCATGTCCGCAAAAAGCCCCTGGACTTTGTCCATCGCCCGGTTTTCGCGTTCCATCACCTTGTAAATGTCCGGTACTGATTTTCTGGTCTTTAAAACATATTCCCACATATGCGGATTATGATGATATTTTTCAATCTGGGCCAGCTTCCCCTCATTTGCATAACCCATGCCGTCAAAATACACCTCTAGTAGAGTATCATATTTTTCCATAATTTCCAATGCCCTTTTTGCACTTTCCATCGGAAAAAGATGTTCTACCAACACATTTTGCGTCTTCATGTCCACAATTCGAGCTCCGTTCGCGGTCAATGCATAACGCATGCCGGGAATCGAACTTATTTCCGACGGAATTCCAGAATACGGCCTCCCCGTCGCCGCCAGGACGATCACTCCCTGGCCGATGGCCGCCTCAATCGCCCGCCTTGTACGCGCCGTCATTTTCTTCTTACTGTCAAGGAGCGTTCCGTCCAAGTCCACCCCTATCATTTTAATTTCTTTCATGATTTTCCTTCCTAATCTAAAAAATTTATAATTTATTGTAACAAAATTTGCTTATTTACGCAATTTATAGTATAATCAAAAGCGAACTTATTTTTCAAGAAAGGATATTGCTTATGAAATGGCCGATGAAACGTAAGCTGCAGGCCGGCATCGCCCTCTTTTGTTCCTTCGCGCTTCTGCTCTGTGCGACTTCCGCGCAGGCGGACGAGGAGAAAGATCGGTTAGAAAATGCCACCTCGACATTATACAACCAACTGAACGCCATCAATCAGGACATGCTTGCAATCAGCAACGAAATCTCGACCACCGAGATGCAGATTGAGATTACAAACGGCGAAATCCTCCGAACCGAAGAATCCATCAGACAGGCGCAGCTTGCGGAAGAAGAACAATATGAGAAAATGTCCGTCCGTATCAAATACATCTACGAAACCGGCAACGTCAGCATGCTGGAAATGTTGTTTTCATCGCAAAGCCTGGCGGACTTTCTAAACGCCGCCGACTTCATTCAGATCTTTAACAGTTGCGACCAGGATATGCTGTCGGATTTGCGGTCGGCACGTGAAGCTCTTGTCGTGCAGCAGGAGACTTTAAAAGCCCAGCAAGAATCCCTGCAACAATTGCAGGCCGATCTCAGCCAGAAGTATAACGAACTATTTGACAAGGCGCGCGCCACCTCTACCGACTTGTTTACCTACAACATGCAGCTCGAGCAGATACGCGCTCAAGAAGCCGCTGCAATCATCGGGTCAAATAACCCGCAGGAGACGAATCCGCCTGACGAGTCCGGGAACCCTTCCGGGGGGAACGGCAATAATGAAAATGGCGGCACGGAAGGTAACGGCGATAGCAACGGCAACAATGGTAATAGTGATAATAATGGTAATAACAACAACGGCAATGGTAACAACGGCGGCAACGGCAACAATAGCGGCAACAGCAACAACAGCGGTAATAGTGGACAAACCTCGACGACATCCAGCGACTTGGACTTGTTTGCCGCCATTCTGGAATGTGAGGCTTATCAAGATTATGACTGCATGTTGGCCGTGGCAACCGTAATTATGAACCGCGTGGCGAGTCCTCTTTTTGACAACAGCATCCGAGGCGTCATCTACGCCCCCAACCAGTTCGAGCCGGTATGGACAGGCCGTCTAAATGCCGTACTTTCACGGGGACCGACCGCGCTTTCCTATCAGGTGGCCAGGGACGCGATAAACGGTGCCAGGCTCGCTTCCGTATCGGATTGCTACTTCTTCTTGTACGCGGGCGCTACCAACCGTCAAGGTGTCAATGTCGGAAACAACGTGTTCTTCCGTTCTTGGTAAAATTTGGACGGTGTAAATGGTTACCATTTACACCGTCCTTTACTATCAAAAACACTATCTTTTTCTTATCGTTTCAGATATAGCGCAATCGGCTCTTGCCTTAATAATTCACGGCTTCGCTTATCCGGCTGGCTGCCTCCCACGTAAATCTGGAACCGGGTTCCCTCCAATTTATACTCGCCGTTTTCGTCCACGGCCATAAATGACTTTTCCCGGATTGGAAGTTCCACCCGTTTTGTTTCACCCGGCTTCAAATGCACCCTTTTAAACGCACACAGACTCGCATTTAGAACCGCGTTCGGAGATTCCAAATCTTTGATATAAACCTCCACGATTTCCTCGCCTGCCATGCTTCCCGCATTGGTGACGGAAACGCTGACCGTCCACGGCTCCTTGTTCGCAAGCTTTGCGTCTGAATAAACATAATGCGTATAACTTAAGCCATATCCGAATGGATATAACGGCTCGTAAGTCATATAACGGTAGGTCCGGTTTTTCATGGCATAGTCCGTAATCGGCGGGAGTTCTCTCCCATCCTTATAAAATGTAATGGGAAGCTTTCCGGACGGATTTACGTCCCCGAACAACACCCGGGCAATCGCCGTACCGCCTTCCGCCCCCGGATACCAGCCTTGTAAAATCGCCTTTACATTATCCACATCGTCCAGCCATTTCAAATCCACGGCACTGCCCGTCATATTGACAATTACCAGTTCCGCGCCGGTTTCAATCAATGCTTGTAACAGCCGTACCTGGCTGTCCGGCAGCTTCGTGGTCTCCTTGTCCGCGACGCTCCCCTTCTCATCAAACCGGTTTCCGATATCCTGCTGTTCTCCTTCATAACGTTCATCCAGACCCACGCACACCACCGCCGTGCCTGCCAGCTTGGCAATGGTCACGGCCTCGGATAAACGGTCATTCGGCAATGCCAGTTTTTCCACACGGTCTTTTACCGTATGGCACCCTTCCGAATAATAGATGCGAACACTGTCTCCCACCAATTCTTCGATACCTTCCAGCACGGTAACGTATCGCGGCGCGGTTCCATGATAATTGGCAATCAACGGCCACCTGCTGTCCGCGTTCGGCCCGATGACGGCAAGTGCCCTCCTCTCCTTGTCAAGCGGCAAGATGCCATCATTTTTTAACAGAACGACGCCCTTTTCCGCCGCCCGAATCGCCACACGCCGATGTTCCTTGCAAGCAACCACGTCATAGGGAATCTCGTCATACTCGCAATCTTCTGCAAACAGCCCCAGCCGAAGCCTCGTCCTCATCACGTGCTCCGCCGCCGCGGTAATGTCCTCCTCCGTCACCAGCCCTTCCTGATGCGCTTGTAATACCCTTAAGTAAATATTTCCGCAATTAATGTCACATCCCGCTTTTAAGGCCAGTGCCGCCGACTCCGTCGCCGTGTTCGTGATTCCGTGATTTTCATGCAAATCCTTAATCGCCCAGCAATCCGACGTATAATATCCGTCAAATCCCCATTTCCCTCGCAGGATGTCTTGCATCAGCGTCTTGCTGGCGCAACAAGCCTCCCCGTTTACACGGTTATAGGCACCCATCACGCCCTCCACCTTCGCCTCCGTCACACATGCCTCAAATGCGGGCAGATACGTCTCCCACAAGTCTTTTGCGGATACCTCCGCATCAAACTCGTGCCGTAATTCTTCCGGCCCGCTGTGTACCGCGAAATGCTTCGCGCATGCCGCCGCTTTCAAATACTTTCCGTCGCCCTGAATTCCCTTGATAAACGCGACTCCCAAACGGCTCGTAAGATATGGATCCTCCCCGTAGGTTTCATGCCCCCGTCCCCACCTGGGATCCCGAAAAATGTTGATATTCGGAGACCAAAGCGTCAATCCCTTATAAATGTCCCGATCCCCCAAGGCGGTACTCGCATTAAATTTTCCCCGAGCCTCCGTCGAAATGATGTCGCCAATCTTTCTCATCCCGTCTTCGTCAAACATTGCCGCCATGGCAATCGCCTGGAGAAACATCGTCGCACATCCGGCCCTCGCGACCCCGTGCAAGGCCTCGCTCCACCAGTGGTACCTGGGGATTTTTAGCCGCTCAATCGGCGGGGAATCAAAACGGAGCAATAACGCCTTCTCTTCCAACGTCATTTTTCCTACCAGTTCTTTTGCCTGCTTTTCAAAATCCATGCCTTCCTCCCTCTCGTGCACCGCACCATTGGTATTCCACAAACGCTCCGGTCTTTGGCATTATAGAAAGGTTACTTCGCTTCCCTCAAGCCTCTCCTTCACGCGCGCGATACTGTCCAGATATTCTTCCTGCGATTTTAAATGCTCCATAATCATCGGCATTTCCAGATTATAGTGCTCCGCCAGCAAAATATATTTTTCCAGATTGATTTCTCCCAGACAACATGGTACTTCTTTCAAAAGAAAAGTCAGATCTTGTAACAGAAGAACGTCCTTCAAATGGCAGCTCTTAATCCACTTCCCCAGCTTTTCAAAACATTCCTCCATATACTCTTCATGGAAAAAATATTTCTTCGGCGTGCTCAGCCAATTAAAAAAATCCATATGCACCGCGAACCGTTCCCGATTCACGTCTTCCAACAAATGAAGATATTGTTCCACGTCCATCGGATACATATACGGCATGGGCTCAATCGTATAATAGGTATTTTTCGGCTGCACCTCGTCTATAATCTCTTGTATCGTTTTTACGGTTAAATCCCATGTTTCCTTCGTGAAATTCCCCCGATACGCACCAGCCCATTTTTCTCCGGCGGAACCGGCCACGTTGGCACAGCAGTTCGCGCCGATTTTATCCGCCAGCCGAAGCTGCTCCTTCGTCTTTTTCAGGGCAGCCTTACGCTCCTTTGGATTCGGGGCAATGGGATTGCACCACGCCCCCACCTCGGCAATCACCAGATTCTGCTCTCTTGCCGCATTCACAAAGGATTGTATGGTTTCCTCCGGCGCCGTGTAGTCCAATGGAAATACGACGCTGCCGCACCCCGCTTCCCGGATGGCCCTCGCCCACTCCGCCGCGTCCGTTTTTCCAAGGTTTGTTGAAATTCCCAATCGCAAATCTCTCATCCTCCTGACTATGTTCTAAGGAAGTTCTTTTCGCCCATAACCTTGTAACATCCACTCAACTAGGCTCGTAAGATACCTCGCCAAGTTTCGGGATGGACTTTCTCACTAAATTCGCGCCTTCTGCGCTCATTAAGTGTTCAATGTCAGTTGCTTTCGGTCAAAACTCCGTGTCATATGGCCATGGCTGGCCGCCCGCGATGCATCCGCCATCGACCCGGATTTCAGCTCCGGTAATGTAAGCGGATGCGTCCGATGCCAACAAAATGCAGATGCCGACAATGTCTTCCGGATACCCCGGCCGATTTAACGCAATCCGATCCAACAGATACTTGGAACGAACCGGATGCTCCCAGGTCGGCACCGTGAGCGCGGTCTGAATATGGCCCGGACTCACGCAATTTGCACGGACGTTATATTTCGCCCATTCCACCGCCATTGACCTCGTGAAGGACAAAATCCCGCATTTCGTCGCCCCGTACACCGAACATCCACCCAAAATGCTCCCCGTATTATGCGAGCCGATATTGATGATGCTACCGCCGTTTTGTTCCTTCATATACGGCGCGACCGCCTGGGTAACCAGAAAGACTCCCTTCAAATTGATTGCCATGATGCGGTCATACGTTTCCTCCGTGACATCCATAAAGCCTTCCCGCTTATTAATCCCGGCACAATTTACCAGCACGTCGATGCGGCCGTATGTTTCTCCGATTTCTTTTACGCAACTGGCAATGCTCTCCTTATCCATGACATTCATCACGTGGCAAGAGGCTTTGCCGCCGGCCGCCTCAATCTCCGATTGCACCTTTTCCAACTGTTCCTGATTAATGTCACATAAGGCAATTTTTCCGCCGGCCGCCGCCATTCCGGCCGCAATCGCGCTCCCGATGCCGCCGGCGGCTCCCGTAAACAAAACCACCTTGTCTTCCAGTGAGAACAACTTCTGCAAATTCTCGGCCACTGACATTTCTACTCCTCCTCGCAGCGAATCTGGCATCCGGCCAGTTTTTCATAATATTTGGCAATCGCGCTGTGGTCATCCTGCCCGCACCCGTCCATGTGGAGATTCTGTAAAATTTCCATCACGCTCGCGGTCAGCGGCAGGGGCGCGCCCACGCCATGTCCGGTTTCCAACGCGTTGTTCAAGTCCTTGATGTGAAGGTCGATTTTGAACCCAGGTTTAAAGTTCCCCGCGGTAATCATCGGAACCTTCGCGTTCATGACCGTGGAACCAGCAAGCCCGCCCTTGATGGCCGCAAATACCTTGTTCGGGTCAACCCCTGCCTTGGTGCTCAGCATAAATGCCTCGGAAACCGCGGCGATATTTAAGGCCACGATTACCTGGTTTGCCAGCTTCGTCGTATTTCCCGCTCCAATCGCCCCGCAATGTACGGCACTTCCGCCCATGACCATTAAAATGTCATACACTTCACGGAAAACTTCTTCCGAACCGCCCACCATGATGGACAACGAGCCGTCAATCGCCTTGGGCTCCCCTCCGGAAACCGGCGCATCAAGCATTTTTACTCCTTTTTTCGCGCACGCCTCGCTGATTTCCTGCGACGCGAGCGGGGCAATCGAACTCATGTCAATCAGGATGCTTCCCTCCTGCGCCCCTTCCAATACGCCGTTCTCCCCCATGACGACCGCCTTTACATGCGGGGAGTTCGGAAGCATGGTGATAATCGTTTTGCACTCCTTGGCCACTTCCTTGGCAGACCCTGCGGCAACGGCTCCCGCCTCCACCACCAAATCCACGTTTTCCTTTATAATATCATAAACCGTGACCTCATACCCCGCTTTTAATAGATTTTTTACCATCGGCTTTCCCATAATGCCGAGTCCGATAAATCCAAGTTTCATTGTTCATTTCCTCCCTGATGATTTATTTCTTTGACGCTCTACCATACACGCTTTTATCGATTCATCTCCCGGATCGTCTCTACCATATGCTCCTTTGTCAATCCATGATAGGCTAATACGTCCTTATAATTATGCGCACTGCATCCGAACGTGTCATTCAACCCCACATACTCGATTGGTTTGCATTCTTTTCTCAAAACCTCGGAAATCGCGCTGCCAAGCCCTCCTACAATGCTGTGCTCCTCTGCCGTGACAACCGCCTTGCAGTCTTTTGCCAGACGAAGGATTGCCTCCGTGTTCATCGGCTTAATCGTGCTTACGTTTACCACCTTCACAGACATTTCGTCCTTCAGCTCTTCCGCCGCCTGCATGGCCAGGTTCACCATGTACCCGGTTGCAAACACGACGATATCCTTGCCTTCCCTCATCAAGGTAGGCTCTCCGATTTGAAATTTCCTCCCCTCTTCCGTCACGTTCGGATAATCGTTTCTATTGAGCCGGATATAGCATGGACCGTCCATCTCCACCATCGCCTTTACCGCTTCCACGGTTTCATTGGCATCGGCTGGGCAGAGCACCGTCATGTTGGGGATTGCCCGCATAATCGCCATGTCCTCCACGGACTGGTGGGTCGCGCCGTCGCCAAAATCGGACAAACCTGCCGACGAACCGCAGATTTTCACATTTAATTTGCCAATCGCTATCGTCTGCCGAATCTGGTCATACGCCCTCCCTCCGGCAAATACGGCAAAGGAATTGGTAAACGGAATCTTTCCGGTCTGTGCAAGTCCCGCCGCCACCGACGTCATGTTCGCCTCGGCAATTCCCATCTCATAATGACGCTTTGGATACGCCTGCTCAAACATTTTTCCCATGGTGGAACCGCCCAAATCCGCATCCAGTACCACGATGTCGGGGTTCTCCCGCCCAAGCTCGACCAACGTGCTCCCATAAGCAACTCTTTGATTCGTGTAACTCATATTCATCACCCTTCTATGTTTATTTCTTCTATAATTCCATTCTTTTAGCTCAATTCTTCCAATGCCTGCTGATAGGTCTCTTCCGTCAGGGCTCCGTTGTGATATCCAACGACATTTTCCGCAAAGCTTACTCCCTTGCCCTTTACGGTATTGGCGATGATGACCGTCGGCTTCCCGGTTTTTTCGTCTGCCGCATCCAGGGCCGTCAGAATCGCCTCCATATTGTGGCCGTCACACTCAATCACCCGCCAGCCAAAGCTTTCCCATTTTGGAATCAACGGGTTCGAATCCATTCGTTCTACCACCTTGCCCTGCGCCTGCAAATTATTTTTATCCACGATGGCCACCAGGTTTTCCGCCTTGTAGGCCCCGGCCGCCATTGCGGCTTCCCAGACCTGGCCTTCCGCAAGCTCCCCGTCGCCTAACAGCACGTACACTTTCCGGTCAATTTCATCTGCCGTAAGTCCCAGTGCCATACCAAGGCCGATGGAAAGCCCTTGTCCAAGCGAACCGGTTCCCGCTTCAATCCCCGGAGTTTTGATGACATCGGGATGCCCCTGGAGGTAAGAGCCGATTTCTTTCGTCTTCTTTAAATCCTCCACCGGGAAATATCCCGCTTCCGCCAGAGCCGCATACTGCAAAATTGCCACATGTCCCTTGCTCAAAAGAAAACGGTCACGGTCTTCCATGTGCGGATTTTTCGGGTCATGCCTCATTTTATAAAAATAGAGTGCCGTCACGATGTCGGCCGCAGAATTGGATCCCCCGACATGTCCCGCCACGCCCACGCCGATGCTGATTATAACGTCCCGGCGCAGCTTTCTCGCCTTTTTTTCCAAATCTTCAATTAATTCCCTGCTATATCCCATAATTTCAACTCCTCGCTATTTTTGTAATCTGTCAGTACAGTTCAGTCAGGTCTGCGCATTTACTGCACAGACCGTATGAAAACGTAATGGAGAGAAAGCAGATGGCCCATCGCAAAGCGATTTTAATGGCCATATGCCGTCACAGTTTAGCTTGGCTGAACTGTGACAATCTGTCAGTTGTCCTACATCTAACTCCAGATACGATCCAGGGACGTCTCCTTGTTCCAGTCATCCGTGGACGTCCAAAGCTCACCGCCAACCAGCTCCGCATGCTCCCGAATGACCTCTTCATTTAAGCTTTGAATTCCAAGTCCCGGCGCATCCGGCAATACGATGTGCCCTCCCGCTCCCAGCGGCGATGCGTGGGTCTCCAACAAATCCTCCCACCATGGCATGTCAAGCGCGTCATATTCCAAGGCGAAAAAGTTTTCACTGGCAGTGGCCGCGTGTGCCCCCGCCAGGCAGGCAATCGGGCTTTCGCACATATGAACCGCCATGGACGCGCCATATTTTGCCGCCAGTGAACTGAGGCTTTTCGTCTCCAGAATCCCGCCCACCGTCAGGAGGTCCGGATGTACCATGGCAAGTGCCCCGGTTTTTAACAGTGGTTCGAAATTCTCCGCCAAATAGATATCCTCGCCCGTTGCCAGAGGTGCTTCCGTCTTCTCGGCCAGACTTTTATACTGATCCGTCAAGTACCACGGAAGCATGTCCTCCAACCACAAAAGGTTGTATTTTTCCAGTCTTCTTGCAATTTTCACCATGTCAATCAAGGGAAAATGACCAAAATGGTCGATTGCCAGCGGAATCTCATATCCGATGGTTCCCCGGATCCTCCCTATATACTCATCCAGGCAGTCTAGCCCTTGTTCCGTGACATGAAGGTTCGTAAACGGGTGCGCAAGATTGTTATAGTCGTACAATTTGGCATTGATTGCCGCCTTTTCCGCCATGCTGCCATTTTTACCGGCCTCCCTCGCCTTCCCTTCCATCTCCCAGTATTCTTCCAACCAGTCCGTCGCGCCGGACACGTTTCCTTTCCGGTACATCAAAAGCTCCACGCTCAAGAGCTTCAAGGCGCAAAAACCGGATTTCATATGCCCCAGCAAAATGTTTCCCACCGCCTCCGGCTCCATCACCTCTCCGGTAAAACGCCCGTCCTCGATATGCGTGTCCGCATATAAACGAACCTGCTCCCTCTGCTTTCCTCCCAATAGCTGGTACACCGGAATCTGGTACGCCTTCCCCACCAAATCCCAAAGGGCGATTTCAATGGCGGCGATTCCGGCCGACTGCCTTGCCATCCCGCCGAACTGGGCGATTTTCCGAAAAATGCGTTCCACGTTACAAGGGTTTTCCCCAAGAATCCGGCTTTTTAAAAGCTTGACATATGTAGAACTCGCCCCGTCCCGCATCTCCCCATAGCCAACCAGCCCCTGGTTTGTCTCTATCTTCACAAGGTGGCTTCCCCACGGCGGGATGTTGACCTTGCATATCTTCATGTCCGTAATTCGTAATTTGGATGGTGTCGAAAAAGTACTGACATTGTCATAAACTTGTTCTATCTTCTCCATATATCTTTCCTCTTCACCTGCCATGTATTTAACTCTGTGTGCCCAGCCGGGCATCCCTTCACACATGCACCTGCGAGGCGACGAACTCTACGAGTTCATTGAGCTATATGCAAATCCCACCGGCAGCGGCTGCGGCCTTTCACAGCTTGTCCGCATTTTCACAAGCCCCTCGCCCACATGCATCGCTTCCATGACCTCCGTCACATGACATGCCATTTTTACACTGGTGCGGTTTTCACGCTGGTTTTCAATTGCATACGCCATGTCCAAAAGTCCGATTCCCCTCATATTCATGTCCGGTTGGCGGAACGTATGCGGCATCGTCATGCATTTTTCCCACATTTGAGGCCTGCTAAGCCGCCCTACCGCCTCAGAATTCGGAAGGCCGTCAATCTCGTCAATCAAAGATTCGCTTCGAACCACCCGCACCTCCCCGCCGAATTTGTTCGGGTCAGGAACAATCATCGTCCCTTCTGTTCCATAAATCTCCAACTTGGGCAATCCGGAAAGCCACGTATCAAAACTCATGTTCAGGTTGGCCACCGTACCGTTTTCAAACCGCAAAGCCCCCGCATAATGGGTGGGAACCTCCACCTTCATCCGCTCCCCGCGCCTCGGCATGCTGTAGATGGGCCTCTCTTCCATTCCCATCGTTCGCAGACAAACACTCTCCTTTACCGGTCCCAGCAAGGATACCAACGCGGTAATGTAATACGGTCCCATGTCCAAAAGCGGACCGCCGCCCGGCATATAGTAAAAGTCCGGATTCGGATGCCATGTCTCCGCCCCATGGTTCATCATGTTGGCGGTCGCCCCCACCGGTTTTCCAATCCAACCATCATCAATCAGCTTCCTGCAGGTCTGAAGCGCGGAACCCAAAAACGTGTCCGGCGCGCAGCCTACCATCACCTGACGTTCTGCCGCCAACTGCTGCAGTTCCATCGCCTCTTCTGCGGACAATGCCAATGGCTTTTCGCAATATACATGCTTCCCGTTTAAAATCGCTTTCTTGTTCAACTCATAATGCGCTTTCGGAATCGTCAGGTTCAAAATAATTTCTATCTCGGAATCCTCAAGCAATTCCTCCACCGTGCAGACCCGCGCAATCTGATAGTCTTTGGCAAACTGCTCCGCCTTTTCTTTGAACACGTCCGCGCAAGCTACCAAATCCAGTTTTTGATAAAATCTCCTAAGATTTCCGGCATAGGTATTCGCAATCACGCCACAGCCAATCAGCCCGATTTTCGTTCGTTTCACCTATCTCCCTCCTCCTTCCTGGTTACCATTCATGACCTCCATCCAGGCATAATCCCGTGAATAGCCACCCATTTTGTTACAATTCAGCGCGGGCCAAATTGTAACCCTATTTTACCCTGCTACTTGTCATTCTGAAGTAATTCCAACATGACTCCCAGTTTATTTTCACTTTCAATATAGGCATACTTTCCGCCGTTGTAAAAGCCGTCCTGAACCATCGGCATCCCTTCCGCCGCCAATACGGACACCGCCTCTTCCATGTCCTCCACGTCAAAGGCGACATGATGGATAATGTTGCCGTGCTTGTTCAGATACTCCCGCCACGTACTGTCCTTCTCGTCCGGCTCCAAAAACTCGACCCGCAAATTTCCAAACTGCAGAAATCCTTGTTTTGCCCTGGCCGGCGTTGGCATCCCGCGGTATGTTACCTTGGCGTCTTCTTGTGCCCCGGTCAGCTTGACCCTTGGCATCTCCATTTGAAACAATCTGCAATAATTTTCTAACACGCTTTGGATGTCATCTACTACAACCGCGACGTGTACCGCCTGCTTGTTACACCACTCTTTTTCGTTCATTTTGCCCTCCAACTTACAGCGGCATCGGCCTGCCCGTAGAATCAATAAATGCAATTTTCGAATAAATTTTTTTCTTTCTCTCCAATATGTCCACGATTCCCGCCGCGATGTCCCTCGGATCTGCAGGGGCGTCCACCCCTCCCATGTTCGTCCGCATCCAGCCGGGATGCACCGCGTACACTTGTATGTCCTTCTCTCTTAAATATTCCCGCAATCGTTCCGAAAACATATTTAACGCCGTCTTCGACATGCTATAAGGATAATTCGTCGGGAACGCGTTAATGATGGTTCCCGCTTCCGATGAAATATTTACAATGACTTGTTCGTTACCGCGATATAACATCGGCAAAAATTGTTGTACGACCCGCATTGGCCCAATCGTATTCACCTCAAAGGAAATTTGCATGGCAGATAAGTCCAATTCCTCAATTGTCTTTTCCCGCTCCACCATGATTGCCGCATTGTTTACAATGCCATCTAACGCTTCCTCCTTACTTGACAGCGTCTGCACGGCCTTTTGCACGCTTTGTTCGTCGGACACGTCCATTTCAAAAACCATAATTCTTTCTCCATACCGCTCTTGAAGCTTACTAATCTCCTTTGAAACGTGCGAGAGAGAATGTACCGCCGCCAAAACCTCGTTTCCCCGGGAAAGAGCGGCTGTCGCAATATGACAGCCCAGCCCCTGCCCCGCTCCCGTAATCAATATCCTCACGATCTGCCTCCTGGTAACTCAACCTTTTCCTTCGCGTGACTGTCTTTCCTTGAATTCCACGGTGACACCGAGTTTGTCCTGCGTTTCAAAGTACGCATAACGCTCAAACACCTTTTCCTCCACGAACGACATCGGGTAGCCACCCTTTTCCATCAGGTCAATCTGCTCTTCAAACCCGTCAATATAAAATGAGATGAAACATACGCCCGGGCCATATTTCTCCAGATATTCCCTCCATGGGCTCGGCTCGTCGTCCGCGGGCTCCAAAACCTCCAGATAAATCGGTTCGAGATTGACAATCAAGCATTTCAGCTTCGGGTTTACCGTCTCTCCCCGCATCTTCTTATAAGCGCCCTCCATCGGCACTTTGTTTGGATCCGGATAGCGTACGACCGCTTCCTCTTTCAGGTCAAAAATGGCATTATAATGCTTTGCCGCCTCCTCGATATCGTCAACCACGATGCCGATCTTGACAATCCTATCTCTTCCCTTCTTGTTTTCCATCTCATTCTCCTTGTAATTCCTTCATAAATTTTATCTGCGGAGAATCCTCTCCTACCTGCATCAGCTCGATTCGATTGCGGTCAGGATCCCTCACCCAGCACTGCCAGTTGTTGTCAATTCCAAACTTCACCGGCCGGTCAAGCTCCAGGCCCGCCCCCGTAATCTTGTCCGCGATCGCGTTGATGTCAGTTACCTCAAAACATAAATGCGAAAATCCAATATTGTCATTGGAATACTCCGTATAGTTTACGCCGCCGTAAAACAGCTCGATAAACTGGCCGCCCCCACAATATAAATATACGATCCAAGGCTCGCCGGTCTCCGGCTTTGGCATCTCAAATGCTTTCTTAAATCCCAAAACGTCACAATAAAATGCAATTGACTTTTCCATGTCCGCCACGTTTAACGCCGTGTGCGCCAATCCCTTTACTATCATTTTCTATCTCCTTTTCCCAAAAATATTGTCTTCATCCTTTCACGCCGCCCTCGGACAGCCCTTTTACAAACGCCTTGTTACAAAGTACAAACAGTAGAATGACCGGCAGTGAAATCACGGCTCCGGACGACATAATTGCGCCCCAGTCGATGATAAACTCGCCCTTAAACATATTGATTGCAATGGGCAGCGTCCGTATGCTTGACGAATTTGTCAGATTCAGTGCGAAAATAAATTCCTCCCAGGTAGACAAGAACGTATAAATCGCCACGGACACTAGCCCGGGTTTTGCAATCGGAATGATAATCTTCCACAAAATTCCCAGTTTCGTCGCCCCGTCAATCCTCGCCGCGTCCTCAAGCTCTACCGGAACGCCGTCAAAAAAGCTTTTCAGCATCAAGGTTGCCAACGGGACGGTGATTGCCACGTCCGGCAAAATGAGGGAAAAATAGGAATCAATCAGTCCGATTTTGGAAAACACCAGATACACTGGGATAATCAGTACGACCGCCGGCATCATTTGCCCATACAAGAGCCCTACATATAACATTTTCCTTCCTTTAAACCGATATCTGGAAAATCCGTATCCTGCCAGGCACCCTAATGTAAGCGTCGTCAAAGTCGCAGTCACGGAAACGATGACACTGTTTAAAAACGCCCTTGGAATCCCACTGTCAAACAATACACGGACATAATTTTCCAATGTCACTTTATGAATGGTAAACGTCGGAGGCGAGCTGTATATTTCCGAGGTTCCCTTCAGCGAGGAGTCAATCATCCATACAATCGGGAATATAGATACAATTACCATGACGGTCAAAAACACATAGGTCAAAACCGTCTTCACGGCTTCCGTTTTCTTATTACGGATCATTTTTCCTCACCTCCCATTGTCGAACGTATGTAAATCGTACTGAAAATGGCGACTATGATAAATAGTATCGTGCTTGCCGTCGCCGCATTTCCAAAGTTATAGTTTGTAAATGCCTCTTTATTGATAAACATGGACAATACTTGTGAAGAAGTTCCCGGACCGCCGCCCGTCAGCACGAAGATAAATGTAAACGCGTTTAGTGTCCAGATGGTTAATAGCAGGACGACTGTCTTGCAGGTAGGCGCTATATGCGGCCATGTCACCACCTTGAAACATTCCCATCCGTTCGCCCCGTCCACGACTGCCGCGTCCTGCAGGCTTCTCGGCACTGACTGCAGGGACGCCTCAATGTACATGAGAACCAAGGGGAACATTTTCCACGTATTCACGATAATGGCCGATATCAAAGCCAGTTCCTTGCTTCCGGTCCACGGCAACGCGCTGTCTATGATTCCGATACGGACCAGAACTTCATTCAGGATACCAAAGTCCGAATGATACATCCATTTCCAGACCATGCTGCCGATAATCGCCGGCAACACCCACGGAAGCATGATTAGGCATCTCCAGATTCCCCGAAATTTCACTCGCTCCTGCGAGAGGACAAGCGCGCAGGCAAATCCAATCAAAAACTGAAACAACACGCTGAAAAATGTCCAAAACACCGTATTTTTCAAGGCATTCTGAAATGTCTTGCTGGTTAACAATTTCTGGTACTGTTCTATTCCTACAAACGTCCAGTCCGGATTATATATCGTCTTTTCAAAAAAACTTAACGAAATATTGTAAAGCAGCGGGAAAAGCATTACTACTGCTACAACCAATAATGCAGGCAGTATGAACAATGCCCCACTATTTTTAAGATGTTTTCTACTTTTAATCTTCATTTTCCACCTTCTTTGTCATATTACCATAATACTTTTCTCGATAGGGACGGCCCTGACGGAAACACCAAAGCCATCCCTTTCCTTACTATAAAATTTCGTAACTACTCAGTACCTTCCTAGTTACAGAATTTCATTAATCTGCGCCGTCGCCTCAATCATCGCTTCTTCTGCCGTAATTTCACCGGAGAGCGCCAACTGGATTTGCTCATACATGATCTGCCGAATCTGTGACAACTGCGGGATGACCGGCAAAGGATTCCCATACTGAATCGCGTCTGAAAGATTAATCAGCAACGGGTCACTCGCATACTTTTCATTGTCCGCCATAGATTTTCTTGCGGAAAACGTGGTAGAGTACTCAACGGAAATCTCCGGTGACGCCAAAAATTCTGCCAACAGCCATGCCGCATCCGGATTCT
Organism: uncultured Faecalicatena sp.; assembly: GCA_948468385.1. GTDB lineage: Bacteria > Bacillota > Clostridia > Lachnospirales > Lachnospiraceae > Schaedlerella. Next base: position 19,729 of record CAOKHZ010000050.1, read on the forward strand.
TCGTCTTCGCGGAAATCACGGTGCTCCAGCCGGCGAAAATGGTATGCCTCTCGGCTCCGTCAAATACCGGAACCAGGCCCGTCCCCATGTTCAAATCCGGGTCTACACCTTGTATTGCGGAAATGTCATATGCGCCGGACATAAATGCCGCAACCTTTCCTTCACTGAACAATGTACGTCCGGCCGCATTATCATTCTCCATGATACTTTCAGGAACCACGTTGTACTTTCTATAAAGGTCTACGAAAAGCTGCGCCGCACGGATGGCTTCCTCTGAATCCAGCGTACATTCCGTATAATCCTCATTCAGGATGTTGCCGCCGCTGCAAAGGATCATGTTGGTTAACTGGTATGAAGTATTTCCCCACTCTCCGCCCGGAATGGCGATTCCCTTAATTTCCCCGTTGCTTCTTTCCGTGATTTTCTGTGCAATCGGAACAAATTCTTCCCATGTATCCGGTAACTTATCATAGCCGGCATCCTTAAACAAATCTATGTTATAAAACATACCGTGCGTTTCAGCCCTATATGGCAACGCGTATACGGAACCGTTTACCGTGACCCCTTCACGGGCTCCGTCATAAAAGTCGCTCATGTCATAGTCATTTGCCTTGATATACTCGTCCAGATTTAAAATTCCTTTCGCGGTTGCAAATGTGGATACCCACTCGTTGTTAACGCTCAATAGATCCGCGCCGCTCCCGCTGGTAAGAGCGGTCAAGTACTTGTCCGACATGCCGTCGCTCGGGAAGAATTCAACATTGACTTTGATATTCGGATACTTCTCATTGAATTTCTCAATCAGTCCCGGCGTAATGTTCTCGTTCCATGACGCGTCCCACAAGGTCAATTCCGCGCTAATCTCTTCCGGGTTTTCGATCGTTCCTCCTCCTTGCTGCGATTTCGCGCCGTCATCCTTGGAACCGCAACCTGACAACATTCCCAGAACACAAGCTCCCGCCAGCATCATGCTCAATACCTTTTTCACTTTCATTTTCATCCTCCTTAATCTTGATTGTTGAGTGTTGTTAGTTGTTACTTGTATTACAAGTGTGAGTAAACTATAACATGATTGTCATGCTTTGTCAATCATGTTCAAGAAATCATTCCATTTTTGTATATTTTGTATATTCTAGACAATCGGGCAATAAGGACGTGCCTATTTAAAATATTCAAAATTCTTCTTGATATGGTCTTTCATCATATTGGCCGCCTTCACCTCCTCTTTCACTTCAATTGCATGTATGATTTCTTTATGATAGAAGATTCCATTCTCGCATCCCATCTTGTCAATGACATCATACATGGAACTTTCCAACACCTCCCGTAAAATGCTTATCGTCTTAATCACCAGCGCGTTTCGGGTAATCTGCGCGATTTTAAAATGAAAATCCAAATCTGCGACGCCGAATCCTTTCAAATCTCGATTGTTCTCACATTTTACCATGCGTTCCAATGTTTCTTTCAATTCCCCGGTATCCTCCGCGGTCGCCCGCCTTGCCGCCAGCCGTGCACATTCCGTCTCTATAATCATCCGAAACTCAAAAACTTCCCTGGCGGACTGCTCTCCCAAATACATCACCGGAATCAGTCCATTCATACTTTCCCCCACGTCCACGACTCTTACAAAAGAGCCCTCGCCGAATCTTGTTTCCAAAAGCCCCAACGCGTTTAACTTCTGCAGTGCCTGACGCACCGTAATTCTGCTGACATTAAACATGTCCGCCAACTCATTTTCTGACGGGATTTTCGTTCCCGGTGTCCATTCCCCCTCAATCAATAGACGTTTTAGCTGCTCATATACTTGTTCGCCTACATTTACCTTTTTAATTGGTTTAATTCCCATTTTTCTCTCCTCCTTCCTTGTAATACAGCGTACAGATGTCATTGTTAGCTGTATTACAAGTTATGCTACCATTATCAAATATTTCTGTTTTTTTGTCAATTCAATTTTCCATCAATATCCAATCTTGTGCACTTTGCACAAAAAAATATCCTCGATAGAATGAGCTGGAGTTTATAAACACCGATTCTATCGAGGATATTTTTTCTTAAATCCTATTGCTTCTATTGCTTATATTGCTTACATTTGCTTACATTGCTTACATTTGCTTATATTGCTTAATTGTCTCTTTCTTACTGGAAATCCACCACGTCGATCCACTTCATCAGGAAGTCCTTCTCCAGTTCATTGTTTTTCGTAAGCTGCGCCGCCGCGACGATTGGCAGCCAGTTCTGCACGTACTGTCTCGCCGTGTCACTCTTTATGCAGAATAACTTCATGTACAAATCTGCCATCTTCTGATCCTTCAAGGCAAACATGAGGTAAGTCATGG
>CAOKHZ010000051.1 GCA_948468385.1 uncultured Faecalicatena sp.
ATGTACAAATCTGCCATCTTCTGATCCTTCAAGGCAAACATGAGGTAAGTCATGGCCGCGTCCGCGCTGGCATTTCCTTGTGTCGCGTGCGCCCAGTCAACCACCGTCATTTCGCCATTTGTGCCCACGATGATGTTGCTTGGGTTAAAATCGCCATGGCAGAGCTTGTCGTGCTTCGGCATGCTCTCAAGCCTCGTCAACAATTCGTAACGGGTCGTCGCGTCAATTTCCTTCAAGCCGTTAATCTGACGCGCCAATTTGTCTTTCAACTTGTTCAATAACGGGGATTTCTTGCCGTGCACCTCCAACTGCAGATCCACGAACCGCTCCATATAGCTTTCCAAGTTCTCAGGGCTTTCGTTCATCATCTGCTCCAACGTCTTACCCGCTTTGTACTCGATGAGCAACGCCCATTTGCCATCAACCTGGCCGACTTCCTTGACTTTCGGAATCTCCAGGCCCGTCGCTTCCACGCGGGCCGTATTAAGTGCTTCGTTGAATACGTTCGCCTTTGGATGCTCCGGCTCAAACACCTTTACGATGCCCTCTTCGCACTTATATACCTCTTTGTAACTACGCTTTACGATTAATTCTTTTTGCTCTAGATTCATGATTATATCCTCCTTACTATGAGCACTTGCAATGAACACTTAGCGAGGTTTCACACGAGCTTAGTGTGAATGCACTCCGCAAATCTTGGCGAGGTTTTTTCGAGCCTAGTTACACGGAGTTTCCTCTGTCCCTGCTTACGTGCGAATGTAGTTACCTGCAACTTGGCGAGGTCTTTTCGAGCCTAGTGCAGCGTAACCTCCTTTCATTACTTCCCATAATAACACTTCAAATAGATTTCCTTCATTTCCTTCATCAGAGGATATCTCGGATTCGCGCCCGTGCACTGGTCGTTAAACGCCTGCTCCACCATGTCGTCAAGCGTGTCAAGGAAGTACTTCTCGTCAATGCCATATTCCTTGATGCTCTTCTTGATGCCAATCTTCTCCTTCAAAACTTCCAACCTGGCGATGAAGTCCTCGAACACTTCCTCGTCCGTCGCACCCTGGCAACCCGCAAAACGTCCCAGTTCAGCATATCTGGCCAATGCGTGCGGATATTCGTACTGAGAGAAGGTTCCCATCTTCGTCGGAGCCTCAGCCGCGTTGTAACGCATCACTTCCGTCAAAAGTACCGCATTGGCCACGCCATGCGGCAAATGATGGAAAGCACCCAACTTGTGCGCCATGGAATGGTTCAGTCCAAGGAACGCGTTGGCAAATGCCATACCTGCCAAACAAGATGCGTTGGCCATTCTCTCCCTCGCTATCGGATCATTTGCACCATTGTCATACGCGGACGGCAGATAATCGAATACCATCTTCACCGCCTTCATGGACAGTCCCTGCGTATAATCGGAAGCCATGATGGACACGTAGGACTCGATGGCATGCGTCATGACGTCGATACCGGACGCGCTGGTCAATCCCTTCGGCTGCGTCATCATGTTGTCCACGTCCACAATTGCCATATTCGGCAGAAGCTGATAATCAGCCAGCGGCCATTTCACGCCCGTGTCGGCATCCGTGATGATGGCGAACGGCGTCACTTCGGAACCCGTACCGGAAGAAGTCGGAATCGCCACGAAATACGCTTTCTTGCCCATTTCCGGGAAGGTGTATACTCTCTTGCGGATATCCATGAAGTCCATCGCCATGTCCTCGAAATTCACATCCGGATACTCGTACATCACCCACATGATTTTCGCCGCGTCCATCGCGGAACCGCCGCCAAGCGCGATAATCGTGTCCGGCTCAAAGGAACGCATCATCGCGGTTCCCTGCTGCGCGCACTGCAACGTCGGATCTGGTGCCACGTCATAGAAGCACGTATGCTGAATTCCCATTTCATCCAGCTTCTTCTCAATCGCGTTCACGTACCCATTCTTATAAAGGAACGTGTCTGTCACGATAAACGCTTTCTTTTTGTGCATGATCGTTCCAAGTTCGTCCAATGCTACCGGCATGCAGCCTTTTTTGAAATATACCTTTTCCGGGGTTCTGAACCACAACATATTCTCTCTCCTCTCCGCGACGGTCTTGATATTCAGCAAATGCTTTACTCCCACGTTCTCCGAAACGGAGTTTCCACCCCAGGATCCGCAGCCCAAGGTCAAAGACGGAGCCAGTTTGAAGTTATAAAGGTCGCCGATGCCGCCGTGCGAGGACGGGGTGTTGACCAAGATACGGCAGGTCTTCATCGCCGCCGCATGCTTGGCAATCTTCTCTTTCTGTGCAGGATGCACGTAAAGGGATGCCGTATGCCCATATCCACCGTCTGCCACGAGATGTTCCGCTTTCTCCAGAGCCTCGTCAAAGTCCTTCGCTTTGTACATGGCCAGAACCGGAGACAACTTTTCATGCGCGAACTCTTCGGAAATGTCCACGGACTCCACCTCGCCAATCAAAATCTTCGTGCTTTCCGGTACGTCCACGCCCGCCAATTTTGCAATTTCATAAGCGGATTTTCCCGGAATCTTGCTGTTGAGTGCACCATTGATGATAATCGTCTTGCGCACCTTGTCAAGCTCCTCGCCCGGTTTCAGGAAATAGCATCCACGATACGCGAACTCCTTCTTCGCCTCCTCATACACACTCTCCAAAACCGTCACGGACTGCTCGGACGCGCAAATCATGCCATTGTCAAACGTCTTGGAATGGATAATCGAGTTGACCGCCATCCTCACGTCGGCCGTGTCATCGATGATGACCGGCGTGTTGCCCGCACCCACGCCAAGTGCCGGCTTTCCTGAGGAATATGCCGCCTTCACCATGCCGGGGCCGCCCGTCGCCAAAATGATGTCTGCTTCCTTCATGACCGTGTTGGTCAATTCCAAGGAAGGAACGTCAATCCAACCGATGATGCCCTCCGGCGCGCCGGCCTTCACCGCCGCGTCCAGCACCACTTTCGCCGCCGCAATGGTACATGCCTTGGCCGCCGGATGGGGACTAATGATAATCGCGTTGCGAGTCTTCAAGCAAATCAGCGTCTTGAAAATGGCCGTGGAAGTGGGGTTCGTCGTCGGGATGACTGCCGCCACCAGACCAATCGGATCTGCCACCTTCTTAATTCCAAATGCCGAATCCTCTTCGATCACTCCGCAAGTCTTGGTATCTTTATATGCGTTATATATGTATTCTGCGGCATAATGGTTCTTGATTACCTTGTCTTCCACGATTCCTCGCTTCGTTTCTTCTACCGCCATTTTTGCCAATGGGATACGTTGCTTGTTGGCCGCCTTGGCCGCCTCGTAAAAAATCGTGTCCACCTGCTCCTGGGTAAATGTCGCGAAAACCTTCTGTGCTTCGCGCATCGCCTTCATTTTTGCTTCCAGCGTTTCCACACTGTCAACGATTTCAGGTATCATGGTTTCCTCTTTATTCGCCATTGAACTGTCCTCCTAATTTTATTCTTTTTCTTACCTTTTGATAGTATACTCTATTTGTTAAAAAAATGTCAATATCTATTTGTTAAAACATTAACATGTTTTATGCTTTATTCTTGTGCATTCTATACAAAGTTTCAGAACAAAAACAAGGGACTAACATAGCCCCTTGTTTTTTACGCTTTCGCGCTTCTTATACCAACTCGATTACCACTTCCATCGCCGCGTCGCCCTTACGCTGCCCAATCTTGATAATTCTGGTATAACCGCCATTACGTCCCACGTATTTCGGCGCAATCTCGTCAAACAACTTCGCGACAAGGTCAACCTGCTTGGTGTTCTTCTTTCTTCCTGCCGCTTCTTGTGGAACTTCTTTCACCGGATACAACACTTTCAGCATCTCTCTTCTGGCATGAAGCCTGCTCGGTTTGTCTTTCTTAATCGTCTTGTCCACTTCGTCATAAACGGTCATCTTCTTTCCGTCAACGACCTCTTTTACCCTCTTGCCGTCCTTGTCCTTGCGCGGAACCTTTGCCTTTATGGTTACTTCCTCATAATTGTCCTTCTCACGAACCGCCATGGCAATAAGGCTTTCCGCAATCTTGCGAATCTCTTTTGCCTTCGTCTCCGTCGTGACAATCTTGCCCCTATAAATCAGTGCCGTTACCTGGTTCCTGAGTAAGGCCTTTCTTTGGCTTGAAGTCCTTCCGAGTTTTCTGTATTTTCCCATTTTTTCAATCCTCCATTATTCCACATTTGGTTATGCATCTTCGGGCTTATTAATCAAATGCTCCACCCGCACGCTTCGGATTTACCGGATGGACGTTTACTATCAACTTGCATGGGCACCATGCCCACACGAATAGTAACTCCTATTCTTCACCTGAATTCAATTCAAGGTTCAATTCCTTCAACTTCGCCAGCACTTCCTCCAAAGACTTTCGTCCCAGGTTCCGTACTTTCATCATGTCTTCCGGCGTCTTGTTCGTGAGCTCTTCCACGGTGTTAATGCCTGCCCTCTTCAAGCAATTGTAGGAACGAACGGACAACTCAAGTTCATCGATGCTCATCTCCAGCACCTTCTCCTTCTCGTCATCCTCCTTCTCTATCATGACCTCCGCCGCCTGGGCAACTTCCGACAAGTCAATAAATAACTTCAAATGCTCACTAAGTACCTTCGCCGCAAGGCTGACGGCCTCGTCAGGAACCAACGTGCCCCTGGTCCACACGTCAAGAGTCAGTTTGTCAAAGTCGGTAATCTGCCCCACACGGGTATTTTCCACCGTCATATTCACACGCTCAACCGGAGTATAAATCGAATCAATCGGAATCACCCCGATTGGCAAGTCTTCGCTCTTGTTCTTGTCTGCGCTTATATATCCCCTGCCCTTTGTAATCGTCAGTTCCATATACAGTTTGCTGTCTTTGCCGCCGCTCAATGTCGCAATCACTTGATCCGGATTCATAATCTCAATCTCCGAGTCAGCCTGAATGTCGGCACCAGTAACGACACCTTCCCCTTCAAACTCAATATAGGCAGTCTTTACTTCGTCCGATTCAGAGGTGTTTTTGATTGCCAGTGATTTGAGATTCATGATAATCTCCGTCACGTCTTCCTTCACACCAGGTATGGTGCTGAATTCGTGTAACACACCGTCAATCTTGACAGAACTGATTGCAGCTCCCGGAAGGGAGGAGAGCATGATTCTTCTCAGGGAATTTCCCAAAGTGATTCCATAACCCCTCTCCAACGGTTCTACGACAAACTTTCCATATTTTTTGTCTTCTGAAACTTCTGTAATTTCAATATTTGGTTTATTAAAATCAAACACTACACAGACCCTCCTTATGGGTTGAACATCGCCAGCTACAATATCGAACTGGCGGAATGTTACTTCCGCCATGTACCCATTCCACAAACGCGCACCCGCGTATTTATGAAATTACTTAGAATACAGCTCGACAATCAGCATCTCATCGACCGGAACGTCGATTGCCTCTCTCTTCGGGAGTTCTTTTACCATGCCCTTCAGGTTCTCTGCGTCAACTTCCAGCCAATCCGGAACCATGTTTCCGCCCGTGGACTCAAGAATATCCTTGTACCTCTGGCTTCCTTTGTGCTTTTCCTTGATTTCGACGGTATCGCCGGCCTTCAGCAGATAAGAAGGAATATTCACCTGCTTGCCATTCACCAGTACGTGCTTGTGGTCAACAATCTGACGTGCTTCTTTTCTGGTTCTCGCCAATCCCATGCGGAATACCACGTTATCCAGTCTGGACTCCAACATGATCATCAAGTTCTCGCCCGTCATGCCCTCCATCTGCTTCGCTTTCACGAAATAATTTCTAAAAGGCTTCTCCAACACGCCGTAAATAAACTTGGCCTTCTGCTTTTCCCGTAACTGCAGGCCATACTCGCTCATTTTCCTATTTGCCCTTTTTAACTGTCTTTTTGACTTTTTGTTGATTCCTAAATAAATGGGATCCATACCTAAGGAACGACATCTTTTAAGAACCGGAACTCTATTTACTGCCATCTCTATCTCCTCCTGATTTTTTGCGGTAACTTATAACTCGTCTCGAAACGTCTCTTCCACTTCTCTCCATCCAACCGGACAAACGTCCAATCAGACTCTTCTGCGCTTCGGCGGACGACATCCATTGTGCGGTACCGGGGTCACGTCCTTGATGCTTATGACGTCGATACCGGAAACCTGCAACGCGCGGATTGCCGCTTCTCTTCCCGAACCAGGACCCTTTACGAAGACGTCCACCGTCTTCAAGCCATATACTAATGCCGCCTTGGCCGCCGTCTCAGCCGCCATCTGTGCCGCGTATGGAGTAGATTTCCTTGAACCTCTAAATCCAAGACCGCCCGCGCTCGCCCATGAAAGAGCATTCCCCTGCGCATCCGTCAATGTCACAATCGTATTGTTAAAAGATGACTGAATGTGGGCCTGTCCCCGTTCAACGTTTTTCTTGACACGTTTCTTTGTCACTTTCTTGGTAACTTTCTTTGCCATTTAAACTAACCTACTTTCTTGAAAAATTGTTTACTGTTACTTTTCCTTCCAAATTATGGAAATTCTTTTCGCTATACTCGACCTTCGACATGGAAGTTCTTTTCGCTATACTCGACCTTCGGTCTCGTTAATCTCAAAGAACAACCTCGCGCTAAATTCAAGCTTCGCTTATAGCTCGCTTTCATTAAGCAGCTTTCGGTTTATTTCTTTTTGTTCGCCACTGTCCTCTTCGGACCTTTACAAGTTCTTGCATTTGTCTTCGTCTTCTGTCCACGTACCGGAAGTCCTTTCCTATGACGGATCCCACGGTAACATCCGATTTCTTTCAGACGCTTGATGTTTAACTGAATTTCCCTCCTGAGGTCGCCTTCCACCATCTGGGTCGCGTCGATCACTTCGCTGATTTTCTTGACTTCCTCACTTGTCAAATCTCTCACACGGGTATCCGGATTGATTCCCGCTTCTGCCAGAATACGGTTTGAACTGGCTCTGCCAATCCCGTAAATATACGTCAAGCCAATCTCCACGCGTTTGTCCCTTGGTAAGTCTACACCTGCAATACGTGCCATGTGTCTTTCCTCCATCCTGATTCTTTTATAATATCGTCCTAAACTGGGGTCATAAACGCCTTGCGCCATCCGACCCAGACATGCCCGCGCATGCCCTTTCCCAGTCCGGTCACGCCTGCCTTTGTACAAGCGACCCGAGCCTGGGTATTTAAGCAATATACAATCCCGCATCCCCTTCCGAGATGCGGCGGACACCGGCTCCATCCCGCCGGACAAACAAGCCCGTCAGAATCGCGATGTATCCCCACTGTATATGAAACAGCCCCACACGCCTCCTGGCGTGTCACGCTGTCAGTTGCCTAAATAAGTTGCTCCATCATCAAATCTCCAGCTTCGCCTGCGCCTAGCCTTGTCTCTGCTTATGCTTTGGATTCTCGCAGATGACGCGAATGCTTCCCTTCCGCTTGATGATTTTGCATTTTTCACAAATTGGTTTTACTGATGATCTAACCTTCATGTCAAATCCTCCTTCCATCATTTGCTAAAACCTTGGACTTCTGCCATTTTAGGCATACGATACCAAAAATGACCATTTCATAGTATAACACCAAGTCTTATGCAAAGTCAACCATTTTTTTATTTATCTCTCCAGACAATTCTACCCTTACTGAGATCGTAAGGTGACATCTCCAGCGTAACCTTGTCGCCCGGCAGTATTTTGATGAAATTCATACGCAATTTACCGCTGATATGCGCCAGGACGACATGCCCGTTTTCCAATTCCACTTTGAACATCGCGTTCGGCAGCTTCTCAACCACGACACCTTCAATTTCGATTACGTCAGTTTTTGACATACCTAATCCTCCTAATGCATTTTGCACTTTACACTTTGCCATCTTGTTTGTTGGCAAACTCCTCAACCGCTTTCAAAATCCTTTCGTCATCCGTGACGGTTTCGCAACATGAACGGCATATTGGCTGCACATGTTTTCGATTCTTCTTTTTTAAATGGCAGACGGTCCATTTTTTTCCATCTGCCAAATATACATAATCATCATTGACACAAATTATGACATATATACAATCTTTGTCACGTCCTGCTTTTGATTTTGCAAGCATTCCCGGCCCTATCCTCATCTCCGGCTTACTCTCCGAGAATTTCCACGATTTCGGCAAACACGTCCCCGATGTCGGCCGTGCCGTCAACCGTTTTCAAGATTCCCGAATTCGTGTAATACTCAATCAGGGGCTGCGTCTGCTCATGATACACGTCCAGACGCTTCTTCACCGTCTCCGGCTTGTCGTCATCCCGCAATATCAATTCGCCGCCGCAATTGTCACAGACGTTTTCCGTCCTTGTCGGAGCATACACGAGGTGATACGTCGCCCCGCATCCGACGCACGCCCTTCTTCCGGACATCCTGTTAATGATGTTCTCGTCTGGCACCTCGACGTCGACGGCGTAATCCATCTTCTGTCCCCGCTCGGCCAATGCCTTGTCAAGTGCCTCCGCCTGCGGAATCGTGCGCGGAAACCCGTCCAACACGTAACCGTTTGCACAATCTTCCTGCCCGACCCTGTCTACCACCAGATCAACCACCAACTCGTCTGGCACAAGCAATCCCTGATCCATGTAAGTCTTCGCCTTTTTTCCAAGCTCGGTTCCATTTTTGATATTAGCCCTAAAAATATCACCCGTCGATATGTGTGGAATCTGATACTTTTCTGCAATTTTCTTTGCCTGCGTACCTTTTCCCGCTCCGGGCGCGCCCAACATAATTATTTTCATGTAATCACCTCATAATTGTTAAAACCAGTTTAACCCGCCGTATCCAGTTCTTGTAAAAAATTCGGATACGGCGAGCTAAATTCACATGCTCTTCCCGTTCAAGAAGCCAGTATAATTACGTACCAACATCTGAGACTCAATCTGCTTTATCGTCTCAAGTACCACGCCGACGATAATGATGATGGACGTTCCGCCAAATGACACCTGCGCCCCGAACACTCCGTTGAAGAAGAACGGAATCATTTGCACGATTACCAGGCCACATGCCCCGATGAAAATGACGTAATTCAAAATCTTCTCCAAATACTCCACGGTCGGCCTGCCCGGACGGATTCCCGGAATGAAGCCGCCGCTTTTCTTCATATTATTCGCAATTTCCAACGGGTTGAACGTAATCGACGTATAAAAATATGCAAAGAATATGGTGAGTATGATATAAAGCAGCAATCCGGCGGAATATACCGGATTCTCCGGATCAAACCAACTGTTGGAATTAAGCCCCCGCAAAATCTGGCTGCCAATTCCGGTTCCATTTCCTTTTCCAAGAAACGTCGCGACGACGATTGGAACCTGCATCAGTGACGAGGAGAAAATAACCGGAATCACCCCCGCCGTGTTCACCTTGAGCGGAATGTAGGTGGACTGTCCCCCGTAGGTTCTACGTCCCTGCATTTTCTGGGAATACTGCACGGAAATCCTACGCTCTCCGCTTTGCAATACCACGACAAACACGATGATAAATAAGACTACGGCCAAAATGACAAGTGCCGCCAAAATCCCGTAAGCCAACTTCTTGCCATTCACGAACTGCTCATACAGCCTGACGAAATCGTCCGGGATGCTGGACACGATATTAATTAACAAGACGATGGAAATGCCGTTCCCCACGCCCTTTTCCGTGATTCGCTCGCCCATCCACATCAAAAATGCCGAACCTGCCGTCAAAGTACAAACGACAATCGCCACATTGACAAAATCGTACTTGACCAACAATCCTGAACGCCCCAATCCAATCGCCATGGCCGAAGACTCAATCAACGCCAGCGCGACCGTCACGTAACGCGTAATCGCCGCAATCTTCTTCCTGCCATCCGCGCCTTCCTTTTGCATCTCCTCCAGCTTAGGAATGGCAATCGTCATAAGCTGCATGATAATGGAAGACGTAATGTACGGCGTGATGCTAAGCGCAAATACCGACATCTGCGTAAAAGACCCCCCGGTGAACGCGTCAAAAAAATTGAACGCATCCCCGGTCTGGCTCGCAAAAAAGTTCTGAATATAGCTCGGGTTCACCCCCGGCGTAGGCAGGAGCGAACCAAATCTAATAACGACAAGCATTATGAACGTATAGAATATCCGCTTCCGGATGTCTTCTATTTTAAATGCCCTTCGTACCGTCTCTAGCATTAGATCACCTCTGCTTTTCCACCAAGTGCCTCAATCTTCTCGGCCGCCTTTGCGCTATATGCGTTAACTTTGACATTCAATTTCTTGGTCAACTCTCCATCGCCAAGAATTTTCACGCCGTCCTTTGGATTCTTGATGATTCCATTCTCTATCAAGGTCTCGACGGTAACCGTCGCCCCATCGTCAAAAACTTCCAACACGTCAAGATTGATTCCGATGATTGTCTTGGAGTTTCTGCATTTGAATCCCCTCTTTGGCAATCTTCTGTACAAAGGCATCTGGCCGCCTTCAAACCCCGGTCTTGGTGCACCGGAACGCGCCTTCTGACCCTTGTGACCCTTGCCGGCCGTCTTTCCGTTTCCTGAGCCATGGCCGCGACCCCTTCTGAATTTATCACCCTGCTTCGAACCGTCCGCCGGTCTCAAGTTTGATAAGTCCATGCTATTACCTCCTTATCCTTTTTTATTTAAACTTCTTCCACTTTCAGCAAATGTCTAACCTGCCGTACCATTCCCCTGGTAGCCGCATTGTCAGGCAATACCACCGTCTTGTTCAGTTTCCTGAGTCCCAAGGCCGCCACGGTCTTCCTATGCTTCGGCACGGCGCCAATCGTGGACTTCACCAACGTGATTTTCAAATCTGCCATTATTCCTACCTCCTATACGACAAGGTAATCCTTGTCATTTTAGCCCATGATCTCGTCTACTGATTTACCACGGAGCCTTGCAACCTCTTCAGGAGTCTTTATGCCTTTCAGCCCCTCAATCGTGGCAAGCACCACGTTCTGCTTGTTGTTAGATCCCAATGACTTTGTACGGATGTTCTTAATTCCAGCCATCTCGATGACCGCGCGGGCCGGACCTCCGGCAATCACGCCGGTACCGTCGGGTGCCTTCTTAAGCAACACGGAAGCGCTTCCGAACTTTCCAATCACGTCATGCGTCACGCTTTCGTTTTCATCCAACGCGACACTGATCAGGCTCTTCGCCGCGTCCTCTTTTCCCTTACGAATCGCTTCGGGAATTTCAGTAGCCTTTCCTAAGCCTGCACCAACATGGCCTTTTCCATCGCCTACAACTACCAAAGCTGTGAATCTCATGTTGCGACCACCTTTTACGACCTTGGTAACACGCTTGATTGACACCACTTTTTCTTCTAATTCAAACTGCCCAGCATCAATACGTTCCTGTCTCATCTGTGTTCTCCCTTCCTAGAAATTCAGCCCAGCTTCTCTCGCTGCGTCTGCCAATGCCTTGACTTTTCCTTGATATATAAAGCCGCCTCTGTCAAAGACCACTTCCGTGATGCCTTTTTCCTTTGCCCTCTCGGCAATCACCTTTCCAAGATATGCCGCTGCGGCAACGTCGTTGGTCTTTTCCAGTTCCGCTTTCACGTCCTTCTGAAGAGTGGAAGCTGAAACCAGAGTATTGGCAGCCGTATCGTCAATAATCTGCACGTACATGTGATTATTGCTTCTGAACACGGCCAAGCGCGGCCTCTCGGCAGTACCGCTGAAACGGTTACGTAATTTCATGTGCTTTTTTTTGCGAACTTCACTTCTTGACTTTTTACTAACCATTTTCACACCCTCCTTAATTATTTCTTACCTGTCTTACCAACTTTACGCCTGATTACCTCATCAGCATACTTGATGCCCTTGCCCTTATATGGCTCCGGTCTCCTCTTGTCCCTGATTTCAGCCGCGTACTGGCCAACTTTTTCTTTATCAATACCCTTTACGAAAATCTTGTTCTGGCCTTCCAAAACGGTCTCGATACCCTCCGGATCTTCCATCTCCACCGGATGGGAGTACCCGAGGCTAAGCGTCAACTTCTTCCCTGCCTTGGCGGCCCTATAACCAACACCGTTCACTTCCAAAACCTTGGAATATCCGTCCGTGACACCGACCACCATGTTGTGAATCAGCGTCCGGGTCAGGCCGTGAAGAGACTTCATCCTCTTTAAGTCGTTCGGCCTGGAAACGGTTATTTGTCCGTCTTCCTGCTTGATTTCCATTTCAATCGGGAGCTCCCTGCTAAGAGTCCCCTTTGGACCTTTCACGGTCACCACGTTATTTTCAGCGATTTCCACGGTCACACCCGCCGGAATCGCGATTGGCTGTCTTCCTATACGTGACATACCCTTTCCTCCTAACTTAAATTCTCGGAATGGATGCTAATGTCCACTCTGTTTTCAGTCCTACCTACATTTTATCGTCCTCAAAACATGTTCCGTGCGCCTAAGCTCATCCTTCGAAAGGAAGTTCTTTTCGCTAGGCTCGACTTCCTGTCTCGCCAGTCTCAAAGAACGACCTCGCGCTAAGCTGCTTTCGGTCACCATATAAAGCAAAGAACTTCTCCGCCCACGCCGAGTTTTCTCGCCTCTTTGTCCGTAATCACGCCCTTGTTGGTGGATACGATGGCGATTCCCAACCCGCCAAGCACCTTCGGCATGTCCGCGCTGTTCGCATATACGCGAAGTCCTGGCTTGGAAATCCTCTTCAGACCGGAAATTACCTTCTCGTTCTTGTCCGCGCCGTATTTCAGCGTGATATGAATGGTCTTGAACACCCCGTCTTCCACGATGTCATATTTTGCAATATATCCTTCATTATAAAGAATATCAGCAATCGAGATTTTCATCTTTGATGCAGGTACGTCTACTGTATCATGTTTCGCAGTATTGGCATTACGGATTCTTGTAAGCATATCTGCAATTGGATCACTCATAGTCATGTTACGTGTCCTCCTTCTTTCTATTTGCTGCACTTAACCAGTATGGCTTGGTAAACTTTTTCATAAGGAAGTTCTTTTCGCTAAGCTCGACTTTCTGTCTCGCTAATCTCAAAGAACAACCTTCTCACCAGACTCGGTCTGCGCGCCAAACGCTTGACCTCATCAAGTGTTCAGTGTTACCAGCTTGCCTTTTTCACTCCTGGAATCTCACCCTTGTATGCCAATTCGCGGAAACAAATACGGCAGATACCATATTTTCTTAAATATGCATGTGGACGGCCACAAATTCTACAGCGTGTATATTCCCTCGTGGAGAACTTCGCTTTACGCTGCTGCTTGATTTTCATCGATGTCTTTGCCATGAATTTACCTCCTTTACTTGGCGAATGGCATATTGAACAGTTTCAGCAACTCACGGGCTTCCTCGTCAGTTTTTGCCGTAGTAACGAAAATGACGTCCATGCCCCTGACCTTGTCAATCTTATCATACTCGATTTCCGGGAAAATCAACTGCTCCTTGATACCCAGCGCATAATTTCCCCTGCCGTCAAATGCGTTCGGGTTCACGCCCCGGAAGTCACGTACGCGGGGAAGTGCGAGGTTGATCAAACGGTCAACGAACTCGTACATCTTTTCCCCTCTCAAAGTAACCTTGCATCCGATTGGCATGCCTTCCCGGATTTTGAAATTCGCCACGGAATTCTTTGCCTTCGTGATGATTGCCTTCTGACCGGAGATTTTCTCCATGTCGGCCACGGCGGACTCCAAGACTTTCGCATTTTCCTTCGCTTCACCTACGCCCATGTTGATTACGACTTTGTCGAGCTTCGGCACTTCCATAATGTTTTTATAACCAAACTTCTTGATCATCGCGTCGACGATCTCGTTCTTGTATTGTTCTTTTAATCTACTCAACGCTCAAGGCCCTCCTTTCCCGAATTAATCAATGACTTCGCCGGTTGATTTTGCAACACGAACCTTTTTGCCATCTTCCACCTTGAATCCGATTCTGGTGACCTTTCCTTTGTGCACGTACATCACGTTGGAAATGTCAATCGCCCCCTCCTGATGGATAATTCCACCATTCTGGTTGGCCGCGCTTGGCTTCGTATGCTTCGTCAGCATGTTGACTCCCTCGACCAGAACCCTTCCGTTCTTTCTGTCCACGGAAATCACTTTGCCTTCTTTGTCCTTATCCTTGCCGGCAATCACCCTCACGGTGTCGCCCTTCTTAATCTTCATAGTTGACATCCCAGACACCTCCTTACAGCACTTCCGGAGCCAGGGAGACAATCTTCATGAAATGCTTCTCTCGCAATTCTCTGGCCACTGGTCCGAAAATACGTGTTCCTCTTGGATTCAAATCATCTTTTATAATTACCGCGGCATTCTCGTCGAACCGGATATAAGAACCGTCCTTACGACGCGCGCCCTTTACCGTACGTACGACAACCGCTTTCACAACGTCACCCTTTTTAACAACGCCGCCTGGTGTTGCATCTTTAACGGAAGCAACGATGATGTCCCCGATCGCGGCGTACCTTCTTGTAGATCCGCCAAGCACTCGGATACACAGTAATTCCTTGGCGCCTGTATTATCGGCCACTTTCAGCCTACTTTCCTGTTGTATCATGCAGGTAAACCTCCTTATATTTAGTCACAAATCCAAGGCAATTATTTCGCCTTCTCCAAGATTTCTACAAGTCTCCATCTCTTGTCCTTGGACAACGGCCTTGTTTCCATCACCTTCACGGTATCGCCGATACGGCACTCATTGTTCTCGTCATGAGCCTTCAATTTATAAGTTCTTTTAACGATTTTCTTATAAAGTGGATGTTTTACATGGTCCTCAACCGCGACAACGATGGTCTTGTCCATTTTGTCACTGACCACCTTGCCGGTACGGACTTTTCTCAAATTTCTCTCTTCCACGGTCTTGCTCCTTTCAAGCCTTCTTGGCCTCAGTAATCAACGTCTGAATACGCGCGATGTTCCTTCTCACTTCTTTAATTCTGCTCGTGTTGTTCAACTGGTTCGTCGCGTTCTGGAATCTCAAGTTGAAAAGCTCCTTCTTCGCAGCCACTAATTCCTCGTTCAATTCCTCCACGGATTTTCCTCTTAAATCGTTTAAAAATGTATTAGTTTTCACTGTTATCACCGCCTTCTAAGTCTGCACGAGAAACAATCTTGCACTTGCAAGGCAACTTGTGCATCGCAAGACGAAGCGCCTCTCTTGCTACTTCTTCCGGAACTCCCGCGATTTCAAACATGACGCGTCCCGGCTTTACAACTGCTACCCAGTACTCTAATGCACCCTTTCCGCTACCCATACGGGTTTCAGCCGGCTTTGCCGTTACCGGCTTATCCGGGAAAATCTTAATCCAAACCTTACCGCCACGCTTGATGTAACGGGTCATGGCGATACGGGCGGCCTCAATCTGGTTGGAACGAATCCAACAAGGCTCCGTTGCTATGATACCATACTCACCGTAGGTAATCGTATTTCCCCTCGTGGCCTTTCCCTTCATGCTGCCACGGAACTGTTTACGACGTTTCACTCTTTTTGGCATTAACATTATTTATCGCTCCCTTCCTTATCAGCCTTGACCGGAAGAATCTCGCCCTTGTAAATCCATACCTTTACACCGACTTTTCCGTAAGTTGTGTCAGCCTCCGCGAATCCATAATCAATGTCTGCCCGCAGCGTCTGCAGCGGGATGGTTCCCTCACTGTAGAACTCGGTACGAGCCATGTCGGCACCGCCAAGACGTCCTGCGACCGCCGTCTTCACGCCAAGCGCACCGGATTTCATCGTTCTGGACATGCAGGATTTCATCGCACGTCTGAACGAAATACGGTTCTCAAGTTGCTGCGCGATATTTTCAGCCACCAGCTGCGCGTCTTTGTCAGGCCTCTTTACTTCCTTGATATCCACAATCAGCTTCTTATCCGTATACTTGGAAAGCTCCGTCTTCACTTTCTCAATCTCAGCTCCGCCCTTTCCAATGACGACGCCCGGCTTTGCAGTATAAACAATCACTTTCACGCGGTCAGACGCTCTCTCGATTTCAATTTTGGAAATTCCGGCACTGTATAATCTCTTTTTCAAAAACACCCTGATCTTGTGGTCTTCCACCAAATTGTCCGCAAAATCTTTTTCCGCGTACCATTTGGAATCCCAGTCTTTGATAACTCCGACTCTTAAGCCATGAGGATTAACTTTCTGTCCCATTATTTTCCTCCTTATCTTTCATTCAGCACAATGGTGATGTGGCTCATTCTCTTTTCAATTCGATAAGCCCTGCCCTGCGCCCTCGGTCTGATTCTCTTCATTGTCGGTCCTTTATTTGCGTAGCACTCCTCGATATAAAGATTTTCCGTGCTCATGTTATTGTTATACTCAGCATTCGCGATTGCTGATTTCAAAAGTTTCTCTATCACGCTTGACGCGTACCGCGGGCTGTAAGCCAGGATACCAAGCGCCGTCTGTACATCCTTGCCCCTGATTGCATCCAGCACGAAACAAGCCTTCTGAACCGACATTCTTGCGTAAGAAAGCTTCGCCGACGGTCTGGTTTCCCTATTCTGCTCGTTTCTTGCTCTCTTGATTTGAGATCTATGTCCTTTAGCCATGGATGAACCCTCCTTTCAAAAATGCTAATTTATCTTACTTTCGACTTTTTCTCGTCTTTTCCGTGTCCCCTATACGTCCTGGTAGCCACGAACTCTCCCAGCTTATGGCCTACCATGTCTTCCGTCACGTATACCGGCACGTGCTTTCTTCCGTCATGCACGGCAAACGTATGTCCAACGAAGGACGGGAAGATGGTAGAACGACGCGACCATGTCTTGATAACCGCCTTGTTTCCCGCGGCATTCATGGCATCTACCTTTTTCAGTAAACTCTCATCTGCAAATGGTCCTTTTTTCAGTGAACGAGCCATAGGTTCCAACCTCCTTGTAATCTAATTATTTGATTGCCCTTCCATCTCTTCTTCTTACAATCAGCTTGTTAGAAGCTTTCTTCTTGTTACGGGTCTTAAGACCAAGTGCCGGCTTGCCCCACGGGGTACATGGACCCGGACGGCCGATACTTGTTCTACCCTCTCCACCACCATGCGGATGGTCGTTCGGGTTCATGACGGAACCACGCACGGTCGGACGGATGCCCATGTGGCGCTTACGTCCCGCTTTACCGATATTAATCAGGTTGTGTTCCCCGTTTCCTACCACTCCGACGGAAGCCCTGCAAATAATCGGAACCATTCTCATTTCACCTGACGGAAGACGCAACGTCGCGTACTTTCCTTCTTTTGCCATCAACTGCGCGCTGTTTCCCGCGGAACGAACCAATTGGCCGCCCCTGCCCGGGTAGAGTTCGACGTTGTGTACCTGCGTACCAACCGGAATCTCGGAAAGCGGCAGGCAGTTTCCAACCCTTACTTCTGCCTCCGGCCCGTTCATGACCTTCATGCCATCCGTCAACCCCTCAGGAGCGAGGATATAGGACTTTTCGCCGTCCGCATAGCAAATCAACGCGATGTTGGCCGTCCTGTTCGGATCGTACTCGATGCCGATGACCGTTGCCGGAATTCCATCTTTTCTTCTCTTGAAATCAACAAGTCTATATTTTTTCTTTGCGCCGCCTCCGCGGTGTCTCACTGTGATCTTACCCTGACTGTTACGACCCGCGTTCTTCTTCTTGGATACCAACAAGGATTTCTCCGGAGTCTTTTTCGTAATCTCGGAAAAATCAGAACCGGTCATCTGTCTTCTGGAAGGTGTGTATGGGTTGTATGTTTTGATTCCCATTACGTTCTCTCCTTTCGTCTGCTCTAATTATTTGTCATCACGCTTGTATGCGTATAAGTTTCAATATCGATTGATGTCAGTTCATCAACGGATATCAAGTTTGTCTTACAAGCCCTCGAAGATTTCAATGTCCGCGCTGTCCTCGGTCAGTTTCACGATAGCCTTCTTGGTCTTCGCCGTCTTTCCATAGGTCATGCCGCGCCTCTTCGTCTTGCCACCGCGGTTCATCGTGTTCACGGTCTCCACCTTCGTGCCACTAAACATCTTCTCCACGGCTTCCTTAATCTGGGTCTTGGTCGCCTCCGGGTGAACCAGGAACGTGTATTTCTTTTCAGCCATCTGCTCCATGCTCTTCTCCGTGATTACCGGCTTTTGAATGACGTCATAATACTGAATAGCTGCCATTATGCATACACCTCCTCGATTGTCGCAACAGCGGCCTTCGTCACGATGACCGTGCTATACTTCAAAATATCATATACATTGATCGTGTTGGTGCGGGCCGTCTTCACGTTCGGAAGGTTCCTCGCGGAAAGTTCCACGTTCTGCTTGCCCTCTTCCAATACGACGAGTGCCTTGCCCACGTTCAAATTGTCAAGCACCGCCTTAAACTTCTTCGTCTTAATCTCGTCAAACGAAATCTCGTCAAGCACGATGAGCTTGTTCTCCTCCACCCTGGAAGTAAGCGCGGACTTTAATGCGCCCCTCTTCTCTTTCTTATTCATCTTAAAGGAATAATCCCTCGGGGTCGGCGCGAACACAACTCCGCCGCCCGTCCACTGCGGAGCCCTCGTTGAACCTTGTCTTGCATGGCCGGTTCCCTTCTGCCTCCACGGTTTCTTCCCGCCGCCGGAAACTTCCGCGCGGGTCTTCGCCTTCTGCGTTCCTTGACGTTTGTTCGCAAGCTGGTTCACGACCGCCATGTGCATCAAATGCTCATTCACGTCAACACCGAATACGGCATCGCTTAAATCGATTGTACCAACTTCCTTACCTTCGATATTATAAACAGATACATTTGCCATCTGTATGTCCTCCTTTCTACGTCCGCCAGATTATTTCACCGTCTTTACCGCTTCTTTGACCGTCACGAGACATTTCTTCGGTCCCGGCACGGAGCCTTTGATAAGCAGCAGGTTGTTTTCCACGTCAACCCTTACGACCTCAAGGTTCTGAACGGTAATCTGCTTGTTGCCCATCTGTCCCGGCATCTTCTTGCCCTTGAACACCTTGCTCGGGTCGGATGCCGCGCCGTTGGAACCCGCATGGCGGTGGAACTTGGAACCATGTGTCATCGGTCCCCTGCTCTGGTTGTGACGCTTAATCGCGCCCTGGAAACCTTTTCCCTTGGAAATGGCCGTCGCGTCAACCTTGTCGCCTGCCGCGAAGATGTCCGCCTTGATTTCCTGGGCCAATGTATATTCCTCTGCATTGTCAAACCGGAATTCCCTCACGAATCTCTTGCTCGTAACCCCGGCTTTGTCAAAATGACCTTTCTCCGGCTTCGTCACGCCGTTTCTGTGCGCGATTTCCTTCTTGCCGCTCTTGTCCTTCGTAACGACCTTCTCGGCCTTGTCAACGAATCCGACCTGAACCGCCTTGTAGCCGTCGTTCTCTTCCGTCTTGACCTGCGTCACCACGCAAGGCCCGGCCTGAAGAACCGTAACCGGGATCAGGACGCCGTTTTCGTCGAAAATCTGTGTCATTCCGACTTTTGTTGCCAAAATAGCTTTCTCCATTATGATTACCTCCTGTGATTTACAGCGGAGCGCAACGCGCTCATCCTAAATGATAGGAATACTGCATAAAGTGTTGATGACAAGCATCTTACTTGTTCTTCATCTTGATATCAATGTAAACGCCGGCCGGCATTTCCAGACGAGACAGTGCATCCACCGTCTTCTGGGTTGGCGCGATGATATCAATGAGTCTCTTGTGAGTCCTCTGCTCGAACTGCTCCCTCGAATCCTTGTACTTGTGTACCGCCCTTAGGATGGTCACTACTTCCTTCTTCGTCGGAAGTGGCACCGGACCGCTCACCTGGGATCCGTTCTTCTTTACAGTTTCGATGATTTTCTTGGCAGACGCATCAACAAGCTGATGCTCATATGCCTTCAACGTGATTCTCATTACTTGACTTGCCATAAAAAAAGTCGCCTCCTTTTCGTACTTTTCCCATCAGTACGACAAGCGGTGACTGTACACTCTCCCGTGTGTGTCGTGAGAAACCCAC
>CAOKHZ010000052.1 GCA_948468385.1 uncultured Faecalicatena sp.
GAAAATGGCTGCTGACGCAGCCGCGCTCCGGCGCGAGAGTCCGGCTTGCCGGACTATTTGTTATGTCATAGGAAACTTTGTTCCCTATGACATAAAATCCTCCGGGGGATGCGCACTTCGCGCCCAAGGAAAATGGCTGCTGACGCAGCCGCGCTCCGGCGCGAGAGTCCGGCTTGCCGGACTCTTTGTTTCCCAAAGTTACTTTTCACGGGGATGGGAATGATGTAAAAGGATAGATTATACCTTGAATGCATCTTTGATTTATGTTAAATTTAAAAAAGGAATGCATTTTTATTGTCAGAAAAACGAATACTCATTAATGGGGGATTGTCATGAATATTTTCGACATTTTGGGGCCGGTCATGGTCGGCCCGTCAAGTTCCCATACGGCGGGAGCGGTAAGAATTGGTTACATTACCAGAAGTTTGCTGGGGAGTCGGCCGGTAATGGCGGACATTGGCCTTGCCGGCTCGTTTGCCGCGACCGGGAAGGGACATGGGACGGACAAGGCCTTGATTGCCGGGCTTTTGGGCATGAAGCCCGACGACATGCGGATTCCCCGCAGCTTTGAAATTGCAGATGAAGAGGGGCTTTCCTTCTCCTTCCATGAAATCCGGCTCGCGGGGGCGCATCCGAACACCGCGCTTTTAAACGTGAAGGGAGTGGATGGGAAGTGTCTGGAAGTGCAGGCCTCATCGTTGGGGGGCGGCCGCATCATGGTAAACCAGTTGAATAGCCTGGCGGTAAACTGTACGGGGGAGAAGCCGACGCTGATTGTCTACCACCAGGATCGGCCGGGACATGTGACGAACGTTACCGCCATGCTTGCCGAGCCGGGTATCAACATCGCGGCGCTGAATCTTTACCGGGAAAAGAAGGGCGGCGACGCGGTCATGATTATCGAGGTGGATCAAGACGTGCCGGCCGACATCATTCGGCGCATGGAGGTGCGGGAGGGCATTCGAAAAGTGATTTATATTGAAGGGGAGAAAACGTGATGGCATATCAATCTTTAAAAGAAATTACTCGGCTCTGCGAGGAGGAGGGAATTCCCTTTTGGCGGGCCGTTTTACAAGACGACGTGAATGAACGTTCCGTCAGTGAGGACGAGTCGTTTGCGGCCATGGGAAAAATGTGGGAGACCATGTTGTCGTCCAGTGAAAATTATGATCCGTCCCTGATGTCGGGCAGCGGCCTGGTCGGGATGGACGGGGCGAAAATGGAGGAATATCGAAAGCGGGGCGACGTGCTTGTCGGGGACTTTGTGGGCAAGGTCATCACGCAGGCGCTCCAGATGGGGGAGTCCAACGCATGCATGAAACGCATCGTGGCGGCACCAACGGCCGGGGCCTGCGGGGTATTGCCGGCGGTACTGGTGCCGTTGTATAAGGAGAATGCGGGGAAAGGTGAAGGGACAAAGGCGCGAGCGATAAATCGTGAGCGAATTATCGAGGCCCTTTACGTCGCGGCCGGAATCGGCCAGGTCATCGCGGCCAGGGCGTTTATCGCCGGGGCACAAGGCGGTTGCCAGGCGGAAGTCGGTTCGGCCTCGTCGATGGCGGCCGGAGCCCTCGTATATTTAAAGGGGGGCGACAATGAGCAAATTGTGCATGCGGCAGCGATGGCGATGAAGAATCTTCTTGGACTCGTCTGCGACCCGGTGGCGGGTCTGGTGGAAGTGCCATGCGTCAAGCGTAACGTCATCGGGGCGGTAAACGCGCTTGCGGCGGCGGACATGGCGTTGGCCGGAATCAAGAGCAGAATCCCGCCCGACCAGGTAATCGATGCCATGAAGGAAGTGGGCGAGTCCATGCACGTGTCCCTGCGGGAGACCGGGGAAGGCGGCGTGGCAAATACGCCATACGCGAGGGAACTGGCGAGGGAGATTCACGGGAAAGGTTGAAAAGGGTATTCCGAGAATTTGCGGTATTTGACTATTATCACAAATTCCGATACACCGTCACGTACATGGTTATAAAGCAGGCCAGCCCGCCGACAAGGTTGGATATCGGCTCGGCCAAAAATACGCCCGTCACGCCCAGGCTTTTGACGTGCGGCAGCAGGAGGGTCAGCGGCACGACGATGATGATTTTGCGAAAGAGCGAGAAAAACACTGCTTGCTTTGACTTCCCAAGGGAGACAAAAGCCGATTGCCCTGCGAACTGGAAGGACATCATAAAAAAGCCCATGAAATAGACGATGAGAGGCATTTTCCCAATCGCGATCAGATCCTGGTCGGGCGTAAATATCCGAAGGAACATCATTGGGAAGAACATGACCATTCCCCACATGAGGAAGGTGTATAAAAATCCGACCCATGCGGTGAAGCGGATGCCCTGCTTGACCCGGTCGTTGTTTTTTGCACCATAATTGAAAGAAAGGATTGGCTGCGCGCCGTTGGTGATGCCGCCGACCGGCAGTCCAATCATTTCCCGCACGGAGTTGATAATGGTCATGACACCAATGTAAATGTCCCCGCCGTGGACGGACAACGTCGCGTTGCAGACGGCTTGGCAGGCACTGTTCGTGGCGGCCATGATAAATCCGGACAAGCCGAGGGCGACGATTTCCTTTAACAGTGAAAAATCCACATGGAAAAGGTCGCGGAAATGAAGCGTAATCACGGCATTTTTCCCGAAGAGAAAGCAGACGACCCAGCATGCGGATACGAACTGTGAAATCACGGTCGCAAGTGCCGCGCCGCGAACGCCCATGTTCAGCTTGAAAATGAAAAGAGGGTCCAAAACCAGATTTAAAACGGCTCCGATGACGGTCGTGCACATGCCGACGCGGGGAAAGCCTTGCAGGTTGATAAATCCGTTCATGCCGGTTCCGACTGTCAAAAACACGCTTCCCAGAAGGTAAATGGAAAGGTATTGCCTCGCGTAGGCATAAGTAATGTCACTTGCCCCGAACAGGTATAAAAGCGGCTTCATCAGTAAAAAAAGAAATATCGCGGCTGCGAGCCCTACGTAGATTTGCATCGTAAACGCGTTGGCCTCGATATTTTTTGCACGTTCGGCATCGTTCTTGCCTCGCGCCATGGAGCAGAGCGGGGTTCCGCCGGTGGAGAAGAGGTTGATGAAAGCGGCGACCAGCGTAATCAGCGGAAACGTTAGACCAACCCCGGTGAGGGCGGCACCTGCCTCCTCGCCGGGGATGTGTCCGATGTACATTCTGTCCACCACGTTATAAATGACTTGCACAAACTGCGCCAGCGTGAGTGGGATTGCTTGTGCAAGGATGAGGGAACCCACCTTTCCCTGACCGAAATTTCCTTTTGGGGTTGTCTGCATGATAACAGCCAGCTTTCTACAGATATTTCTTCATGTTTTCCAGCACGACGCAGTAGCCGTTCGCGTACATGTGAATGCCCTCGATGGTGAATTCTTTCTTGAGTCTTCCGGTCTCGTCACACAATCCTTCGTTGACGTCGATATAATGATAACCGAATTCTTTCGCCAGCTTTTCCACTTCCGCGTTTGCCTTATGGATGTTTTCGTTCGTGCGGTTGATGAACATATATTTCAGATATTCCGAGGCATCCTCCCCGGCGGCGTTTTCATTCACCGGATAATAGGCCATCATGTAAACTTCCGCTTTTGGCAGGCGTTCTTTGATCTGCGTCAAAATTTCACGGTAATTCGTCAGCATGTGCGTAAGGTTTTCCTCGAACGTGTTAGTCGGCATGCCGATGTCGTTCGTGCCGATGTTGATGAAAATGCGGGACGGCTCCGTGCCGAAAATCTGCTCATCCATGTACTTGAGCATGTCGTCGGTGGTAAAACCGCCGATGCCTCGGTTGTAGATGATGGTCTTGACATCAAAATCCTGCGCCAGTTCATTGATTGGGAACTGTTCCATCAGGGAAGAGCCGGTAAAAAGGGTCTCGCCTTTTTTGACGGTCTGGTTGAGGATGCGGAAGCGGTTGACCTTGTCCATTTGATCGCGCTTGCCCATGGCCTTGAAGAATTCCATCGGGTTTGTCATCGCTTTCTCCATCGGGTTTTCTTGTTTGTTTTCCATTTTTTCATTTCTCCTTTTTATATTTAAATTTTACATTAACAAAATTATATCTTGCGCCTGCATTTTTGGCGGAAGTTTTAGCGGATAATCCACTTGCCGTTTTGGCTGCTTCCCTCCCGCATAATTATGCCTGACAGACGCATTTTCCGCATATGGTATTTAATCGTATCGTATTTTTCACCAAGCATTTTTGCAATCTGACTTTGTGACAATGTGGGATTGTCTTGAATGACCTTCATAATGCGTAAAGGAATTGTATTTTCAGTAGCTTGGGTAGCTTGGGTAGTAGCTTGGGTAGTAGCTTGGGTAGTAGCTTGGGTAGTTTTGATGCTCTCACTTCTAAATACGACCATGATGTCTTCTTTTTTTACGGTATATTCCGGCATGGGATTCCCGACTTCTGCACAACTGTCCTTGATTTTTTCAATTCCGCGTCCCCAGGCTTCAATAAATCCAGCCCTGAAAAATGTATTTGCAATCAAAGGATTGTATGGTCTGGAACGATGATCTCCCATAAGATCCTCGACCGTCCAATCATCGGGGAAAATGCAATCATTTGCAATCATTATTTTGTCTTCATAAACTCGAATTTGAATTGGTATTAACGCTCCGTAGAATTTGTGTGCAATGGCATTAAAAACGGCTTCCCGAATTGCTTCCTTGGGGAATGGATATGTTTCTACCCGAGTAACCCCACGATACGATATTTCTGCTTTAAGATATTTTGTAAAAATTAAATCTACGACTTTATCTGCTTGGGAAATTAGGGAACCATGGATTTCATCTTGATACCTTAATTCTGAATCCGTTTCAAAATAGCCAATTTTCACGTATGCTCCGGGTATCCATTTTTCGGGATTATGATGAAATAATAAAATTGCCGCCCGTTTCAACATGCCATGCTCAAGCAGGTTTAAATTGTCTAACAATCGTTCGTTTGGGGAATCAACTTCTTTTTTGCTCATTCTCCTGCTGAAAACAGCTTGTTCCCGGAAAATATCAAAGCTATCATTTCGTAAATCTGATATTGACACGTCTTGGATGGGAATGCTGTCCCAGGTAATACCTGTTTTTTTCAAAAGAAACTGGTTTAATGCCTGACCTTTTAATTGTTGTTTTGTACTTCCACTACGGTAATGATATTCTCCTTTGTAATTTACGGGATAAGTATTAGGGCTGACACAAATTTCAATGTAATCTTTATTATCTTTGTTCAAGAGATTGACATCTACAATTATGCCTAGAATGTCTCTTACCTTGTTGGGAATGTCCTCCAGAAGTTTTTTGCTGTTTGGAACACCAATAATGACTCCATTGTCGTTTGTACCAATATAAATTTTTCCCCCTTGTGCATTGGCAAAACCACAAATCCATTTTAAGTATTCATCATGCCATGTTTCTTTCCATTCAACGTTTTGGCTTTCTGTCATGAAAACACCTCCATATTGAATTGGACGGATGATGTCTGTCCGATTCGTATTATAGCAAAATATTTTTCAAAACGCTACAATGCATAGAGTTTATTTTAAGTCTGTCATGGTATTATAGTATCGCGTTCGCGATTCCAATCATGATGGGCAGCGTGATGATGCAAAGCAGCGTGCTTGTGCAGATTTCTTTCACGGCCTGCGTATAATCCTTATTATAAATCTGGGCGAATATCGCCACGTTGGAGCCAACCGGGGCTGACGCGGCAATCAGGACGGTTAATTTAATCAGGTTGTATTTATCTGGAAATACCAGCATCAGTACGATGGTCAATGCGGGAATCACCAGCAACCGTACCGCCGTCGCTTTGTATACCTGCTTGTCCGTAAATAATTCCTTAAGCGGAATCTGTGCCAGATATACGCCGAGGACGATCATGGCCAGCGGGCCGTTCATGGACGCAATCGTGCCGACGACCCCGGTCACGGCTTCGGGCAGGTTAATTGGCAACAAGAAAAGCAGAATACCGCCCAGGAAGCTTAAGACAATCGGGTTTGTGGCAATCTTTTTGGCGGAAATCACGGATTTGTCCCCAGTGATGACAAACACGCCGTAGGTCCACTGCAGGATGTTTAGCGTGGCGACGAAGGCGGCGACATAAAAGACGGCTTCCTCGCCGAGCGTCATCTGCACCAGGGGAATCCCGATAAATCCGGCATTGGAAAAGGCCACGCCGAACCGCTCAATGCCACAATCTTTGTTGAAAAAAATGCGGGTGACGAGGATGGACAGCAATAGTGAGAGCACTGCCAATAAGAAAGAAATGGCAAGCCCCTCCAGCTTTTCTGCGGAAAAATCAACTAAATAAGATTTTATAATGGCCACGGGCATCACGACGTATAAAAGCGTCCTTCCGATATCCGCGCTGCCCTGCGTGCCGACCAGCTTCTTACGGAATAAGAAATAGCCGATTAAAAGGTATACAAACATGATGATGTTTTGTTTTAATAATAAGAATACAATATCCATGGAAAGTCTCCTTGCGTGATTGTGATTTTAATGTTGTTTCATGAGGGTTCGTGTTTACTCATTACAAATCAATGGCAATTACAAGCCAAAGTACATTATAACAGTAATATGGCGCTCTTGGCAACCATCAAATGGAATCAATTTGTAGGGCGTTGTGAAAAATGCAATAAATATATAAAAATGAAAATAAAAAGAAGATAAAAAAGAAAACATTTATGATTGAAATGTGGGAAATAATATTGTATCATTTATGAATTGAGATAAAAATTATTTTTTTACAGGCGGTGAATCAAGAAAAATGAAACAGAAAGTGGATTTGATAAATGGAAAGCCGGGCCGGTCGATGTTTTTGTTTGCCTTGCCAATGATAGGGGGGAATCTGTTCCAGCAGTTTTATAATATGGCGGATTCCATCATCGTGGGGCGGTTCGTGGGAGAGGACGCGCTCGCGGCGGTCGGTGCGTCGTATTCTTTTACCACGGTATTTATCATGATCGCCATAGGCGGCGGGATGGGTGCGTCGGTTCTGGTCAGCCAATATCTGGGCGCGGCGAAGTATAGGGAAATGAAGACGGCGGTGTCGACATTCTTGCTAGCATTTGCATTTTTCGGGACTTTGCTGGCAGTTTTGGGGTTTCTCTGTAACCCGTTGATTCTTCGTGCATTGAAAACACCCGACAATATCTTGGATGACGCGCTTCTTTATTTACAGATTTATTTTGTGGGACTGCCGTTCGTGTTCATGTACAATATTTTGGCGGCGAATTTTAACGCGTTGGGGAAATCGAACATTCCGTTGTATTTGCTGATTTTTTCTTCCGTGCTAAATGTTATATTGGATTTGGTGATGGTGCTGGGATTTGGCCTGGGCGTGGCAGGCGTGGCCATCGCCACGGTGTTGGCGCAGGGCGTGTCCTCGCTGATTTCGTTCACGACCTTGTTGCGAAAACTGAAAGAGTACGGTACGAAGGTGGAGACAGGGGGAAGTGGTGCCGGAACGGAAGGTGGAGAGCGAAAGAGGTTCTTTGATGCCTCGATGTTTTTCAGCGGCTTGAAAATCGCCATTCCTTCCATCATACAGCAGTCCATCGTCAGCATCGGCATGCTGCTTACGCAGTCGGCGGTCAATGCGTTTGGCTCGTCCGCAGTAGCGGGATATTCCGCGGGCATGCGTCTGGAATCCATCTGCATCGTGCCGATGATTGCCACTGGGAACGCGATGTCCACCTTTGCCGCGCAAAATCTGGGAGCGAATAAAGTGGAGAGGGTGAAAGAAGGTTATCACGCCGCGTATCGGATCATTATAGGGTTCGCAATGTTCTTGATTTTGTTTTCGCAGCTTTTTTATCGTCCCATCGTGTCGTTGTTTGTCAGTGAGACGGAGTCGGCGGTGGCATTTTCCGTGGGGGCGGCCTGCTTCCGGTTTGAAGCTTGTTTCATGTGTTTGATTGGATTCAAGTCCATCACCGACGGCATTTTGCGGGCGGCCGGGGATGTGAATGTCTACATGCTGGCGAATTTGGTCAATTTGACATTGCGCGTGTCGGTGGCACGGTTGCTCTCCCCGATATTCGGCATCGAGGTGATTTGGTATGCGGTTCCGTTGGGGTGGGCGGTAAACTATTTGATTTCCTATACGTGGTATCGCACCGGACATTGGAAACGGAAAAATCTGATAGGGCAGGATTCCGTATCAGATTCTTAGCTTGTGTGTGCGGATTCTTCGCTTTGCGGGGGCTTTTTCTCCGGCAACTGTGCCAAGATGATGGCCGTAAACATCAGCGCGCATCCGACAAACTCCCTTGGTGTCAGGCGTTCGCCAAGGATAATCCAACCGGTCAGCACGGCAAACACGGATTCGAGGCTCATCAGGAGTGACGCCACCGTCGGGTTCGTGTTTTTTTGTGCCACGATTTGTAGCGTGTAGGCCACGCCGCAGGAGAGGAATCCGGCGTAACAAAGCGGCATCCACGCGGCTAAAATTTGCGTTGGGTCGGGGCGCTCAAAAAGAAACATCGGGATGGCGCACAAAATGCCGCAGACGAAAAACTGGATGCATGACATTTTCACGCCGTCCACTTGCGGGGAAAAATGGTCAATGACCATGATGTGCACGGCAAATACGATGGCGCACAAAAATACGAGGAAATCCCCGCCGGAAATGGAAAATCCGTCGGTGATGCACAAAAAATACATGCCGCCGACTGCCAACACGACTCCAATCCATGTCTTGATTCCGACTTTTTTCTTAAGGAGGAGTCCCATGACGGGCACGATTAAAATGTAAAGTGCCGTGATAAACCCGGCCTTTCCGGCGGTGGTGTAAACGATTCCGAGTTGTTGCAGGGAACTGGCGACGGCCAGGGCGATACCGCAGCAAATGCCGCCGATAAGCAGCGTGCGCGGATTTTTCCGCGTGGCGGACGAGCTGTTTTTCGCGCTTATTTGCGCCGTGCCGTTTTTTTGCGCGCTGGCTTGTGTCATGTCGTTTGCCTGCGCGTCGGTTGCACCGCGCGTCACGCCGTTCTTCTTTTGCATGTCAAACAGTTTAATTACCGGAAGCAAAATAAATCCGCCGAGGAAGCAGCGGACAGAGTTAAAGGTAAATGGGCCGAGGTAGTCCATTCCTACGCTTTGTGCCACGAACGCGCTGCCCCAGATCAGGGCAGTCACGACGAGCATCAGGTTACTTTTTGCCTTTGTATTCATGTCGATATTTCTCCAGTACGTTCATTCCGTGATTTTGATATTTTTTCAATAGTTCTCCAAGACGTCGATGATTTCCGTGAACTCCATTCCATGGGAAGCTTTGACGAGAATCATGTCTTTCTTATTTAAAATTTGCCCAAGCCGTGCAAAAAAGTCGGCCTTGCTTTCAAAGTAAAAAATGTCCGTTTCGGTTTTGCCCGCCATTGTTTTGTCTTCGCGCGTCGTGGTGCCGTTTTCGTCGGTTTTTATATCGTTCCCACGCGCTTTCGCAAGGGCTTTCTCCGCTCCGGCCGCCATGTGCCTGGATAACGCGCCGATACATACCAGCACGTCGATTCCGATTTCGACGGCGTACGCCCCAATCTCGTGATGCAGGTTGATCTCGTTTTCGCCTAGTTCGAACATGTCGCCTAAGATGGCAACCTTGCGTTCCTCGGCTTTCGCCAATACGTCAAGCGAGGATTTCATGGAAGCCGGATTGGCGTTGTAGCAGTCGTCGATGATGGCGAATTTGTCCGTCTCTATCAGGCGGCCTCGCCCGGCCAGCGGAACCAGCGCTTCGATGCCGGCCTTGATTTGCGCGTCGGTCATTCCGAGGGCGTAGCCGACCGCCGTGGCTGCCAACGCGTTGTACACCATGTGGCCGCCGGGAACCGAAATGTGCGCCGTGAATGAGGAGTCCGGCGTGACGAACGTTACCATCGTCCCGCGCATTCCCCGATCCTCGATATGCAGGGCGTGGAACGGGCGGGATTCATTCAGTCCGAAATAAGTGGGAGGGACTTTGTTTTCCGGGACGTATCCGGCGAGCTTGTCATCATCCCCGTTAAAAATGACGTACCCGTCGGGATTCATATAAGCGAACATTTCCGTCTTGGCCTTTAAAATGCCGTCGCGGCTTTTCAAATTTTCCATGTGCGCGTAACCAATGTTGGTAATCACGCAAATGTCCGGGCGGGCGATTTTAGCCAGCCTCGCCATTTCGCCAAAATGGCTGATGCCCATTTCCAACACGGCGATTTCATGTTCCTCGCGAATGTTGAAAATGGTCAGTGGCAGGCCGATTTCATTATTGAAATTTCCCGCGGTCTTTAGGACGTTATATTTTTGTGATAATACGCTGGCAATCATTTCCTTGGTGCTAGTCTTGCCGACGCTCCCGCTGATGCCTACCACCTTGATGTCGAGCGAGCGGCGGTAGTGTTCGGCAATGTCCTTCAAGGCCTGCTCGCAGGAATCTACGAGGATGTAGGGGTAAGGAACGTCGCCTAAATTTTCTTCGGAAACGGCGGCGAGCGCGCCGTCTTTCATCGTCTGGGGGATAAAGGTGTGTCCGTCCACCCGCGCGCCGCGAATGGCGATAAACAAGCTGTCCTTTTCCACTTTGCGGCTGTCAATCACGACGCTGGAAACTTCCTTTGCCGCATTTTCGGCGTCACCGAAGTAGGTTCCGCCGCAAGCGGCGGTAATTTCTCTCAAAGTCATATATTTCATTTATATATTCTCCATTCCAGATAAAGTAAAGCCCATGCGTGCGTTCATCCGACCGCCGACAAGCATTTGTGACGCGTCGACCCTGGCGGGGCAATGCAAATGTTCGAGGCGGGAACGGAAGCGTAACGGTCACGCCTCGTTTGACTTGCTCATTTCGTTCAGTAGTGCCGTTTTCGTGTCATAAAGCTTCTGCGACAAGTCCACGTATACCTTGTGCGGGTTGAACAGGCGCATCGTTTCGTCCCACAATGTCGCTTTTTCCTTTCGGCAATAAGCGGCAATCTCTTTCACGGATGGAGACTGGTACTTGCATTCGCCATTGATGAAAATGGGTTGTAAAATCTCCCGCAACGTATAAGTACCACCTTGCAAGTGCGTCTTTTTCCATGTGGCGTTCGGGTCGAACAAGAGCAAGTCTTCGGACTCGTCAAAGGTTTCATCCGCAAAACAAATCAAATCTGCACGCATTTTTCCGCTTTCTTTATCATATACGCGGAAAATGGTTTTGTTACCCGGATTTGTGATTTTTTCCGTGTTTTCCGAAATCTTGATCTTGGGGATGAACTGGCCGTTCGCGTTTTGGATGGCCGCAAGCTTGTACACACCGCCAAACGACGGGCAGTCCTTGGAGGTGATGAGGTTGGTGCCGACCCCCCAGGAGGTGATGGCCGCGCCCTGCACTTTGAGGTCGTGAATCAAAAGCTCGTCCAAGTCGTTGGAGGCGGCAATGACCGCGTCGGTAAATCCGGCCTCGTCAAGCATCTTGCGGGCCTTTTTGGACAAGTAGGCAAGGTCGCCGCTGTCCAAACGGATGCCGTAGGACTTGGGACGAATGCCTTCCGCCCTCATTTCCTGAAATACGCGGATGGCGTTTGGCACGCCGGACTTGAGCGTGTCATAGGTGTCGACCAATAACGTGCAGGCATCGGGATAGAGCCGCGCGTATTCCTTGAACGCGGTGTACTCGTCCTTGAAACTCATAATCCAACTGTGGGCGTGGGTTCCCATGACGGGAACGTCAAATATTTGCCCGGCGAGGACGTTGGAGGTTCCCACACAGCCGCCGATGATGGCCGCGCGCGCGCCGTACAGTCCCGCGTCCGGTCCTTGCGCCCTTCTCAGGCCAAATTCCATGATGCCGTTTCCTTCCGCAGCGTATACGACGCGGGATGCCTTGGTGGCGATCAGGCTCTGGTGGTTGATGATGTTGAGAATCGCCGTTTCCACAAGCTGCGCCTCCATAATCGGGGCGACGACCTTTAAAAGCGGCTCCTTGGGGAAGATTACGGTTCCCTCGGGAATGGCATATATGTTGCCGCTGAAATGGAATCCACTTAAATATTGAAGGAAATCTTCACTGAAAATGCCAAGACCCCGCAGATAGTCTACATCCTCGTAGGAAAAATTCAAATTTTTAACGTACTCGATAACTTGTTCTAAGCCGGCCATGACGGAATAGCCGCCCTTGTTGGGATTCTCCCGGAAAAAGACGTCGAAAACGACCGTGTCGTTTTCTTGTGTCTCAAAATAGCCCTGCATCATGGTCAATTCGTATAAATCCGTCAGTAGGGTAAGGTTTCTTGAATTCATTTTTTACACGCTCCTTTGTGGGAAAATGTTCTCGCACCCGCATGGCGGCAAGGTCATTTTTCCAAATGCCGCCAAATTTGCCAATAGAAAGCTATACGAGTGCCGCATTTTTATTTATTGTCTCCTGAATGATATTTTTTACGTAATTTCCAATGTGCTTTTTCGTATCCTTGTCCAACTTGTCAGGATAAATGGGCTGGCCATACTCGATGACGACGTGCGTCTTTTTGACGCGGGGCAAATGTGCCTCGAAGACGTCGGCCATATTGTTGATGGAAATCGGGACAATCGCGCAACCGCTCTTGGTGGCAATCTTGAACGCCCCGTCCTTAAAATCCAACATGCTTAATTCTTCCCCGGTATTGCGCGTCCCTTCCGGAAAAATGCAAATGGAAATGCCGTTTTTTACATATTCGATGGCGGTCAGGATAGTCTTGAGTCCCGCCCGCGCGTTTTCACGATCCAAAAACAAACAGTACAAGTATTTCATCCAGATAGAAAGCAAGGGGAAGTTTTCCATTTCTTTCTTGGAAACGTAACCGGTCAACCGTTTGCACCGCGCGTAAGTAATGACGATGTCAAAATAGCTGCGGTGGTTGCCGATGAAAAGAACCGGTTCGTCGGGAATGTTTTCCTCCCCAATCACGGTCAGTTCCACGCCGGTCATACGGATGATTACGTTAAACGCCCACTGCACGATGCGCAGCGAACTGACGTCCTTCGCGCGACGGTTGAACTTTCCCACCACCCACTCGATAAAGAAGAGCGGAATGCTGCATACCAAAAAAAGAAACAAAAATGTGATGATACATATAAATCGAAACATGTTCATACCCTCTTTTCGTTTGAATCATTGTTATAAACCCGCGGCTGATAAAATTTGCCGTGAGTATCGCGCCAGCCGCGGCCGCAAAGCGGCATGTTTCCTTGTACGGCAGTGCGTATCATAGTATACCATGCTTCATTATACTAAAATAGGAAGAAAAAGACAATGGAGAAATGAGAAAAAGAGGGGAAAGGGGTGTGAATTTGTTTTTTGAAAATAGCGGATTGTGAAATAAAAACGGCAAAAGGAGGATTGCCAAAATCGTTATGGGAGAGTTACTCGGCGTTTGCCAATTGTTACGGCGGGGTTATCATTTTGGGCGTTCGTGAAAATGAAGATGGCGGTTTTAGCACTACGGGATTGACAGATGAAGCAAAATTACGAAAAGATTTCTGGGATACGATTCACAATGTTACAAAAGTCAGTGAGAACCTATTGTCAGATGATGACGTGAGGACATATAAAATCGGAAATGATACGGTCAAGGTGATTATGGTGCCATCTGCATCAAGGGAGCAGAAACCCATATATATCAACAATGACATGTTCAAGGGGACGTTTCGAAGAAATTGGGAAGGGGATTACCATTGTACGCCAAACGAAGTACGGGCAATGCTGCGCGACCAGACGGAACAGACGATGGACATGAAGGTGTTGGGAGATTGGTCGATTGATGATTTGAATAAAGAGACGGTACAAGCATATAGAAACATGCATAGAAGCTGGAAGCCAGGGCATGTCTGGGGAATGTTAAAGGACGAGGAATATTTGAGAAACATAGGGGCGGCCGCATTTTCAAAAGAAGATGGGCGACTACGTCCAACGGCTGCGGGAATGTTGATGTTTGGTAATGAATATAATATAGTTCGGGAATTCCCGGAATATTTTTTAGATTATAGAGAAACGCTTGACCCTACCATTCGGTGGACGGA
Organism: uncultured Faecalicatena sp.; assembly: GCA_948468385.1. Classification (GTDB taxonomy): domain Bacteria; phylum Bacillota; class Clostridia; order Lachnospirales; family Lachnospiraceae; genus Schaedlerella. The sequence continues at coordinate 14,035 of CAOKHZ010000052.1, forward strand.
TCGGCTACAGTCGAGTTCCGGGGAATGGTCTGGAAATGTTTTTGATTTTTATTTTCGAGTGTACAATAAAATGGCAAAAGACATTAAAGTTCCATTTAAGTTGGTAGGCGGGGAACGGGTGGACGATACCCCCATACACAAGGCACTCAGGGAGGCGTTGGCAAATTGCCTGGTGAATACGGATTTTTACTTGCCGCGAGGTGTGGTTATCAAAAAGGATAATCAAAAAGTGATTTTAGAAAATCCGGGTTACATTCGTACAGGGAAGATTCAGATGAGAAGAGGCGGGGAATCAGATCCGCGGAATAAAACGCTGATGAAGATGTTCAATTTGATTAATATAGGGGAGCGAGCGGGAAGCGGGGTTCCGGATATTTTTAGAACGTGGGAGGAGGAAGGCTTTGAAGAACCGATAATTGAGGAGAGATATGGGGACGCGGCAAGGACGAGCTTGATTTTGCCGCTTGTAGAAAAACAAGCGAAAAAAACAAGCGAAATAACTGTGCGTAATAAAGAAAATGCGATAAAACAAGCAAAAAAGACAATGGAAAATAGAAAGTTGATTTTAGAATTTATAAAAATGAATGGAGATTCAAAAACAAGTGAAATCGCGGAGCGGATTCAATTAAGCGAGTCAAGGACGAGGGCGATTTTAGGTGAGATGGTTGCCGAAGGCAAGATAGGTACAAGCGGGGAAACAAAAAGAAAGACGTATTTTTTGATGAGATAATAGTGAAAGAGCTACTGAGGGTGTGGGCCTGGTAGCTCTTTCGTTTTGTCACCACAATATTTATGAACGTTTATCTGCAATTCATCTTGTTTCCGTCGAGGTCGGACGTCTTAAAGAGTCCAAAACTTGTTGTTTTTCATTCAGTCTTTCAGCAATATTAATCAATGCCAGCAAGTCCTTGTCGGGCATTTCGCGAACTGTGTTATAGAGTTGACGTACCAGAATCGGATCCGTGTCACCCTCGTCAAAGAAGTCTTTGGGAGTGATGCCTAGATATTCGCACATAAAGATAAATTCGGAGAGGGACGGCAACGCCCTTCCCGAAGAAATGCTCTGAATATAGCTTTTACTATGACCCAAGTCGGTGCTCATCTTGTACTCCGAGACCCCTTTTTTGATTCTTAGCTCAGTCATTCGCTGGCGAATAAAATTATCATCCATAAGAAACACCACCACTTTTTCAATAGTATAAACTATTATTAGCGGTAATATTGGTTGAATTTCAAGGTAAATGCAACTTTTTCTAAGTAAATGCAACAAAAAACAG
>CAOKHZ010000053.1 GCA_948468385.1 uncultured Faecalicatena sp.
TTATCCAAACCACAGCGTTCTATTTATTTTATTTCCCCACCCCGTGAAAAGTAACGTCACAGTCCAAATGTTACTGTTATTTTCCGGCCAAACGAGATATACTATTTACAAGTGCCCATATACGGATAAACGTAGGCCATCCGAATCCGGACGCCGACATGCCGGCATGGGCTTTGCCATCATTTCAAAAGGGAGGAGTTTATTTTGCATTCTCACAGTGAAAACAAAGAATCCATTTTAAGCCGCCTCGACTCGGATGCCAAAAACGGCCTCACCGAGGAGCAGGCCGCCGCCCGTCTTGACAAATATGGGCCGAACAAATTGAAGGAAGGAAAGAAGAAAACGAACCTGCAACGTTTTCTCGGCCAGTTTGCGGACGTTATGATTCTCATATTACTCGCGGCCGCTTTTGTTTCCTTCGTCATCGCCATCATGGAGGGAGATTTGAAAGGATTTTTCGAGCCGTCGCTCATCCTCCTCATCGTGATTTTAAACGCCTTGATGGGCGTCATGCAGGAAAGCCGGGCAGAAAAGGCACTGGATGCCTTGAAAAACATGTCGGCTCCCCATGCGAAAGTCATCCGCGGCGGGGTGGAACGCGTCATGGATGCCGCCAACCTGGTTCCCGGCGACCTCATCCGTCTGGAAGCGGGCGATTTCGTCCCGGCTGATGCCAGGCTTTTGCATAGCGCCAGTTTAAAGAGCGAAGAATCGGCATTGACGGGGGAATCCGTCCCTTCGGAAAAGGATGCCGACGCGAACGTGCCGGATGACGCGCCTTTAGGCGACTGCGACAACATGGTGTTTTCCGGCTGCAGCGTCACCTACGGCACGGCCACGGCCGTCGTCACCGCCACCGGCATGGACACACAGATGGGACAAATCGCGGGACTATTGGAAGGGGCCGAAAACACACAGACCCCGTTGCAGGCCAAACTGGCGCAGCTTGGTAAATACCTCGGCATCATGGCACTCGTGGCTTGTGCGATTATTTTCGTCATCGGGCTTTTAAATGACATACCTCTTTTGGAAATTTTCATGACGGCGGTTTCCCTGGCCGTCTCCGCCATTCCCGAAGGGATTCCTGCCATCGTCACCATCGTCCTCTCCATCGGCGTACAACGAATGGTGAAAAAGAACGCGCTCATCCGCCGCCTGCCCGCCGTTGAGACACTGGGCAGTGCCTCCGTCATCTGCTCGGACAAAACCGGGACATTGACGCAGAACCGCATGACCCTCGTGCAGGCTTATTTGGACGAGAGCGGACTGACCGAAAAAATATCCGGTCAAAATTCGGATGCCGTGAGAAAACTGTTATGCTATGGCACGCTCTGCTGCGACGGCTCCATTTCCATCCAGGGAAACGAGGTAACGCACGTCGGGGATCCGACCGAGACTTCCATCGTGTTCGCCGCCTGGCAAAATGGAATGGGGAAGGACGACTTGCTGCAAAAGTATCCAAGACTGGCCGAGCTGCCGTTTGACTCTGACCGCAAGCTAATGAGCAGCGTCCACCGCATAGATGGGAAGTACACTGTCATCGTGAAGGGAGCGTTTGACGTCATGGCCTCGCGCTGCATTCACGGAAACTTGTCCCTGGCGAAAAAAGTCACGGAACAAATGAGTGCCGACGCGTTGCGGGTTCTGGCCATCTCCTGCAAAGAAATAGACCACCTCCCACAAAATCCCACCCCCGAGGAGTTGGAATACGGCCTGACCTTGATGGGCCTTGTCGGCATGATCGACCCGCCGCGCCCCGAGGCCAAGGTGGCCGTGGCCACTTGCCGCAAGGCCGGCATCAAGCCCGTCATGATTACCGGCGACCATGTCGTGACCGCCTCCGCGATTGCCACGGAACTTGGCATCCTGACAGAAAACGACCGAGCCATCACCGGTACCGAACTGGATGCCTTGACCGATGAGGAATTGGACGATGCGGTAGCACACATCGCCGTCTATGCCCGCGTGTCTCCTGAAAACAAAATCCGTATCGTCAAGTCCTGGCAACGCAAAGGATGCGTGGTTTCCATGACGGGGGACGGCGTTAACGACGCGCCCGCCTTAAAGGCCGCCGACATCGGCTGCGCGATGGGAATCACCGGCACGGACGTGGCCAAGGGAGCCGCCGACATGACGTTGACGGACGACAATTTTGCCACCATCGTGGACGCGGTTCGCGAAGGACGGGGCATTTACGCCAACATCCGCAAGGTGGTCGGATTCTTGCTTGGCACCAACATCGGCGAAGTGGTGGTAGTATTTACCTCCATGCTGCTCTGGCACAAAACGCCGCTCCTCTCCATGCAGCTTTTGTGGGTCAACCTCGTCACGGACAGCCTGCCCGCCATCGCGCTTGGCATGGAAGCCGTGGAGGCCGACGTCATGGAGCAACCGCCAAAGCCAAAGAACGAAAGCATTTTCGCGCATGGGCTTGGCATACGAATCGTCTTGCAAGGATTCATGTTCGGAATTTTATCACTGATTGCCTTTAAAACGGGAGAAAGAGAAACCGGCCTACTCGCCGGGGGACAGACAATGGCCTTCATGGTGCTTGCCTTGTCGCAAGTCGTCCAGGCCTTTAACATGCGTTCCGACCACTCCCTATTTAAAATCGGGCCGTTTGGCAACCGGACGCTAAACCTTTCCGCGCTGGTTTCCATCCTGATGGTCGCGCTGGTCTTGTTCACCCCGGCCCGCATCGCGTTCGGACTGATCCTATTGCCCATGAGGCTGTACCTGATTGGCCTCGGACTGATTCTGACACCGGTGGTGGTCATGGAACTGTCCAAGGCCTGCGGATTGGTCAGGCACCAACATTAACCTAATTGACAAGAGAGAACGGATTCACTTTTTAAGTTTCCATCGAATCCATTCCCTCTTGTCTTTCTTTTACATTCTATCGTGCCGTCATTTGAACAACGCCCTACAGTTTCCGTGAAACGTCCTTTATCACATAAAAATACATCGCCAGCAGCAAAAGCCCTGCCAATATCCATGCCGCCGGACTTGCCAGGCATACGCCCACGTAGCTTTTTTGGTATGTCGCCACAATCGCCGCCAGGCCGCGCCCACATAGCTCCGCCACGCCCGCCAGCATCGGGAGCACTCCGTATCCCATCCCCTGGATTCCGTTCCGGTAAATATTTACGATTGCAAGCGGAATAAAGAATATTCCTACGCATTTTAAATAAATGTCGACCTGGCCCATGAGCTCCGCCGCATCTCCTGACACAAACAGATATGTCATATATTTTCCCGCCGTCATCACGATGGCCGCGGTGACAACGGCATATATGCTTCCCATGATCGTCGCCGCCCTAAATCCCTGCCGAATGCGCAATACTTTTCCTGCCCCCATATTCTGTGCGCAGTAAGTAGCCATGGTCGTTCCCATTGCCACGTACGCTTGTGTCACGACTTGTTCAATCTTGCTGGCCGCGGTAAATGCCGCCACCTGCAACGACCCGAGGAGGTTAAGCGACGTCTGTACCATCATCGTTCCCAGAGCGGTGATGGAATACTGCAGCGCCATCGGAAATCCCATCATGAGCTGATGCTTCACCAAAATCCCCTTGAGTTTCCAATCGTCCCTTTTAAGACGCAAAACCGGAACTTTTTTTGCAATATAGACCAGGCACAAAATTCCCGAGACTCCCTGCGATACCACCGTCGCATAAGCGGCGCCGGCCGTCCCCAGCTTGAACACGATGATAAACACCATGTCCAACGCAATATTAAGCAATGCCGATAAAACCAGAAAATATAACGGTACCTTGCTGTTTCCAATCGCCCTCAGCACGCTCGCCTGCAAATTGTACAACATCTGTGCGCAAATTCCGGCGCAGATGACCATGATATAAGCATAGGCGTCCGCAAATATATCCTTTGGCGTATGCATGAACTCCAGAAGCGGTTTCATAAACGCCATGCTCGCCGCCGTCAATACCACCGACATGATAATGGAAAGTACCGCCGCGTTCCCCACCGTCTGGCGCATCGCATCCATGTCTCCGGCCCCGAATTTCTGCGCGGTCAAAACGGTAAACCCCGCCGTCATTCCCAAGACGAACCCAAGGATTAAAAACATCACGGTTCCCGTACTTCCTACCGCCGCCAGCGCGCCGGTTCCCACAAATTTTCCCACGATCACCGTGTCCGCCATATTGTAAAACTGTTGAAACACGTTTCCTATGAATATCGGTATCGTAAAATCCAAAATAATCTTTCCCGGATTCCCCGTCACCATGCTTTTCTGTAACGCCTGCATCGCTATTCCTGCCTTTCTGACAAACTATGCATTCCATCTCGCCAAGCCATAAACTTCATCTCGAAAAAAATGCATGGATGCCATTATAAAAAATATCAGGCAAAAATACAATAGCCTTTTTCACAAAATTTTATATAGAACGCACCACTATTTTCGTAATAAGTGTTCATATCCCATATTTTTTCAAATCCACCTTCGCCTTCACCACTTTGATGCCCTCCGCTCTCAGCAGTTCGGCCTGGCTTATGCCGCCCTCAAAGGCGAACGCGCCCGCCAATTCCCCCTTGGCGTTTACCACCCGGTGGCAGGGAACCGCTTCACCCCACGGACACTTGCGCAACGCATTGCCAACCGCGCGCGCCATCTTCTTATCTCCCGCAAGTTCTGCAATCTGCCCGTATGTCGCCACCTTTCCTTCTGGAATTTTCTTGACGGCCTCGTAAATCCGTTTCGACGGGCTGTCCGTAATCAGGTCATAGCTTTCCGCTATCATCCTTTTGACATCCCCGTCTGGAATCGTCCCGTCCAGAACAATCGTGTTCCAATGCTCCTTGTTCTGATGATAACCAGCCGTCACGGAACCGTATGCGTCCCGCCAAAAATCCCTCCACTCGGGAGAAACCTTCACGTTGAGGTTGATAAACCCGTCCTTCTCATAAGTCCAAAGAAATGCTTTCTTACTGCCCCTCACCCTCACAAGCTGCCAATTGGCATCATGAAACGGAGCCTCCTGATAAGTATTTGGGAACGACAAGCCATAAGATAACGCCTCTTCCCGTGTTCTCACATCCAACCACCTCGCCTTCGTTCAAAATCATCTGACTGGCGGACAAAGATGTATTTTGTCAGCATAGCTGACTTGTGCGCCGCCGCAAGAACGCCGGTGGCGTTCTTGAATAGAACAAACTTTTCTATATCGCAAAAAAACGGACACCGTTCATGGCATCCGCTTTTTTCAAGAGCGATAGACGAGACTCGAACTCGCGACCTCCACCTTGGCAAGGTGGCGTACTACCAACTGTACTACTATCGCATATATTAGGTGTTCCGTATCAGGACAATACATACTATACTACAAGAACACCTAATTGTCAACGGTTTTTTTAAATTTTTTGCGTCTGAATTTTTCTTATTTTTTCAGACAATTCAAACAATTATGGCAAGCCCCAACTCCTCAAGCTGTTTTTCATCCGCCAGGCTTGGTGCCTCCGTCATCAGGCAGGAGGCATCCTTCACCTTCGGGAACGCCATCACGTCACGAATATTGTCCGTCTTCGCCATCAGCATTACCAATCGGTCAAGTCCATAGGCCAGCCCTGCGTGGGGCGGAACCCCGTACTTGAACGCATTTAACAAAAATCCAAACTGATTATAAGCCTGTTCCTTCGTAAAGCCAAGCACCTCGAACATTTTTTCCTGAATGTCATTCTGATGGATACGGATGCTGCCGCCGCCGATTTCATTTCCGTTCAAGGTAATGTCATAGGCTTTCGCACGCACCTTTCCCGGCTCGCTGTCGATATATTGTAAGTCCTCTTCCATCGGCATTGTGAACGGATGATGCATCGCCGTGAAACGGTTTTGCTCCTCGCTCCACTCCAAAAGCGGAAATTCCGTAATCCACAAAAATTTATACTCATTCTTATCCGTCAATTCCATCTGCCGTGCCAATTCAAGGCGCAGGTTTCCAAGCACGTCCCACACGACCTTGTTCTTGTCGGCGGCAAAAAGAAGCAAATCCCCGTTCTCGCCGTCCATTGCCGTAATCAATCTTTGCATCTCTTCCTCGCCCATGAACTTGGCAAAGGAGGACTTTACCGTGCCGTCTTCCCCGATGGCAACATAAGCCAGCCCCTTGGCCCCGAAATCCTTGGCAAAATCCACCAGCTTGTCAATCTTCTTACGCGGTATTCCGCCCTGTCCCTTGGCATTGATACCGCGAACGCTGCCGCCATTTTCAATTGCCCCCTTGAACACGGCGAACCCGCAATCCTTGACGACTTCCGTCACGTCGCAAAGCTCCATGCCAAAACGAGTATCCGGCTTGTCCGAACCATAGCGATCCATCGCTTCTTGCCAAGTCATCCTCGGAATCGGCAAGGACACCTCCACTCCAATCACTTCTTTAAACAACTTGGCCAACAGCCGCTCATTGACCTCGATCACGTCATCCACGTCCACAAAAGACAATTCCATGTCAATCTGGGTAAATTCGGGCTGCCTGTCCGCACGCAAGTCCTCGTCACGGAAACATTTTGCAATCTGGAAATAACGGTCGTAACCGGAGCACATCAAAAGCTGCTTATACAACTGCGGGGACTGCGGCAGGCCGTAAAAGCTACCCGGATGAATGCGGCTCGGCACAAGGTAGTCCCGCGCCCCTTCCGGAGTCGTCTTGCCCAGAACCGGCGTCTCGATTTCCAAAAATCCTTCTTCCGTCAAGAACTGACGTGTAAGCATGGCAATTTTACTCCGCATCATCAAAATACGCTGCAAGTCTGGTCTTCTCAAGTCCAGATAACGATATTTCAAACGCAATTCCTCTTTCGTCTTGGAATTTTCCTCGACCGGAAACGGCGGCGTCTCCGACTCCGACAAAATGCGCAGGGCACTTGGAATGATTTCGATTTCGCCGGTCACAAGCGCCTCATTTACCGCGCCCGAACGCCGCTCGACCACTCCCGTCACGGCGACGACGTACTCCGCGTGCAGGGAAGCCGCCTTGGCAATCAAATCCGCATCCGACTTTCCCTCCTCAAATACTACTTGTATGATGCCGGAACGGTCACGAACATCCACGAACACCAATCCACCCTTGTTTCGATTCTTTTGCACCCATCCCATGATAGTAACGGTTTCGCCGACATTTGCCGCGGCAAGCTCCGCGCAACGACATGTGCGGTGCAATCCTTTCATTGATTCAGCCATTGTTTTTCTCCTTACTATGAGCACTTGCAATGAACACTTAGCGAGGTGCCTCACGAGCTTAGTGTGAATGCACTCCGCGCACCTTGGAGAGGTTCTTTCGAACCTAGTTGCGCGGAGTTTCCTCTGTTCACTCTTACGTGCGAATGTAGTTACCTGCAACTTGGCGAGGTTCTTTCGAGCCTAGTGCAGTGTAACTTCCTTATTCGTATACTTCCACAAATTCCTCGTATCCCATCTGCGCCAGTTGTTCCTTCTGGAACTTCTTATTCTTCTTCATGTTGACCATCATCACCTGCATCCCCGCCGCGCGGTCGGCCTTCGCCTGCTCAAGGACTCCCAATACTCTCTCTTTCGACAAGCTCTTGTCCAGCAAGTACGCTTTCTTCGCCTTGCTGGTGGGAATCTGGTAGCCGCGCTCCAAAAGCAACATGACGATTCGCTCAAAGCCGATGGAAAATCCTACGGCCGGGGTATTTTGCCCGGTAAAGCGGCCAATCATCTCGTCGTAACGGCCGCCGCCGCCCACGGATCCCCCGAACTCGTCCATGGAAATTTCAAAAATCGTCCCCGTATAATAGGACATCCCCCGCACCAGGGTCGGGTCAAAACACATTTTGAAATCCGCTTCCTTCGCGCTTTCGACGCTGGTGATGATCATCTCTAGCGAGTCCGCCGTCTCCGGCGCAAGATAGCCGTCAAGCTCCTCCTTGCACTCTCGCACGCCCTCCACGTCATTCGAAATCGTTTCAAATAAACGAAGATACTTTTCGACTTTCTCTTTTTCATGTCCGCACTCCTCCAATTCCTTCCGTACGCCGTCTAAACCAATCTTGTCCATCTTATCCAAAATGATGAACACGTTTTCATAATCTCCTTCCGCAAAACCGCTGTAGGCCGCCATCGCCTTCAAAATCCTGCGATCGTTGATGCGAATGGTAAAATCGTGAAAATCCAGCTTGCCCAGAAGCGTCGTCGTGGCCAACACCAACTCGATTTCCGCCAGGTTGGACGGTTCCCCGAGAATGTCGATGTCGCACTGCATGAACTGGCGGAAACGCCCCCTCTGCGGCCTGTCCGCGCGCCACACGTTACCCATCTGCAACGCCTTGAACGGCGAGGGCAGGACGTTCGCGTTGTCGGAATAATAACGCGAAAGCGGCACCGTCAAATCATAACGAAGCCCGCCGTCGACTAAATCGCCCTCGTCCTTCGCGCTCTCCAATTTCAGCTTTTCCCCTCGCTTCAAAATCTTGAAAATCAACTTTTCATTGTCCCCGCCCTGTTTACTGCAAAGGTTTTCAATGTGCTCCACGCAAGGGGTCTCTATGGAAGAAAACCCAAAAGACTTGTATGTCTCCTTGATTAACGCAATCACGTAATCCCTGATTTCCATCTCCTTCGGCAGCATGTCCTTCATGCCGGTGACCGGTTTCTTTTTCAATGCCATTTTCCTTGCTCCCTTCTATTCTTAATAATGTCAGATCCCCTTATCCATTGTCAAAAAGTGCCTTCTTCCTCTCTATCATCTCTTCGATTCTCTCCATATACTGGGATACGTTTTTCACATTTTCACAACGCCGTATGTTCCCGTCGGGATATATCCGCTTTGAAATGCTCCCCGCCCCGCAGGCCATGATGGTCTGCACTTCCTCCATAATAAGTATATTGTAAATTCCCGCTTTGTCAACCTTTGCGTAACCAACATTTTCAAAATTTCCGGCAATGTTTTTCTGCCGGTACAAGTAATACGGCAAAAGCCCCATGCGCGAAGCAGACAACGCGCCCGCCTCCACCATCGCCTCGATTTCGCCTTGCAACTCTACACCTTGAAAATCCGTGCCCTGCTTGGCATGGTCTGAATTTCGTTTTTCTTGTCCCATGCGCGCCGCGCGCTTGATGGCCAAAGAATGAACCGTCAAACTGTCCGGCCCAAGTTCCTCCACCTGCCGCAGGGTGTCGCGCACGTCTTCCACCGTCTCGCCCGGAAGCCCGACAATCAAATCCATGTTGACATTGTCAAATCCAAGTTCCCTTGCCAGATGAAAGCTTTTTGCCACTTCTTGCACGGTATGCCGTCTGCCAACAAAATCTAGCGTTTTTTGCTGCATCGTCTGTGGATTGATGGAAATCCGGCTCACCGGGTGCGAGCGAAGCACTTCCAGCTTTTCCCGCGTGATGCTGTCCGGCCGCCCCGCCTCCACCGTATATTCCAAGAGGCTGCCCGCCCCCATGTGGCGGGCGAATGCATCGTCAATGTGACGCAACAGTCGCTCCAACTGCCCCGGTTCCAGCGAGGTCGGCGTTCCCCCGCCAATGTAAATGGTGTTTAGCTTCTGCCCTTCCATCTGCCCGGCAACCACGGACAACTCCTTGCACAACACGTCCAAATACTCGTCCATTTGCCCTTTCCACAAATCGGCGGGCGACGAGCCGAAGGAACAATAGGAACAAATGCTCGGGCAAAACGGGATTCCCACGTACAAGCTAAACCCCTGGCGAATATCCAGGGGCGCAAGTAACGCCTTTTCCCTCCCCGCGATTTCCACGGCCAATTTAGCCTTTGGCAACGCGACGGCGTAATCTCGCCGCAACACGTCCACGGCGCGCTCCTCGCTTCGCTCCCGCGCGGCAATCTGCATCGCCAGCTTCGTCGGCCGCACGCCCGTCAGCACCCCCCAGACCAACTTCTTCCCCGTCATTTCCGACAAAAAACGATAGACATGGCGGGTCACCTCGCGCTTTTGCGCCTGCATGAACTCTTGCGTGCGATCTCCCCCCGACATTTCCGCCCACACGACACGCGCATTGACAAACTCCATCGCTTCCGCGCGCGCTCGCACGTCTGCAGGCAAAATGCAAAAGCAAGAACCCCCGTCCAATTCCAGTTTCACGAGAGGTTCCTGCCCCGTATCCACGCCCTGCTCGATTTCCGCCTCCGGAAAAAATGCCTTCACCACGTGATACACATTATACGTAAACAATGTTTCCTTACAACTAATCTTCATGCTTCACTCTCTTCATTCGGATTTTGTAACTCATGTCGGATTCCCACATCCACCGAGCCAGTCAGCGCACTGACTGGCTCGGGAATCAAACAATAACCTGATTTTTACACGAACGGATTGTGCTTTTTCTCATATCCGATCGTCGTCTCCTCCATGTGTCCCGGCAAAACCCTCGTCTCGTCCGGCAACACGAAAAGCTTCTCCCGCACGGAACGCACCAGCGTCCCCGCGCTCCCCGTCGGCAAGTCGGTTCGCCCAATCGAGGCGCAAAACAACGTGTCCCCGCTAAAGAGCACCTGCCCTTCCTCGCAATAATAACAGCACCCGCCAACCGTGTGCCCTGGCGTGTACAACACCTTCCACTTCGCTCCCGCAAGTTCCAATTCTTGCCCGTCTTTCACGTACACGGCATCCGAAAACGTGTAACCCGCCCCATACGCCGCCGACGCGTTGACGGCCGCGTCATTTAACAACGCCGCCTCCTGCTCGTGCGCGTAAACGGGCACGCCAAACTCCTTCACGAGTCCGTCAAGCCCCAAAATATGATCAAAATGCCCGTGCGTCAAAAGAACCGCCTTCAGGCAAAAATCCTGCTCCTTGATGTGGGATACCAGTTTCGGCGAGCACTCTGCCGCGTCCACCAGAAAGCACTCCCGCGTCTTTTCATCGCTCACCAGATAACAATTCGTGCCAATCATCCCGATTACAAAATTCTCTATCTTCATCCTCGTTCTCCCGATTCATCCTCCACCATGCATCCCAGCCGACCGGCCGCACAATGCTCCACGCCGTCTTTCTTGGCTTTCCCTTGCCGACATGCGCGGGTCACAAACGCCCCCCGTCCGCCGCATCACCCCGCCGTCCGCTCGATGTCCATCACGCCTTCTAGCTGGCGCATCTTCTCTATTACCCGGGTCAGCTGCTCACGGCTAGAGACAATGAATCCCATGTCTATCGTGGCAGTTCCCTTCTTGCTGGTGCGGATGTTCATCGACTTCACGTCAATCTTCGCCTCCGCCAACAGCCTGCTGATTTCCATCAAAAGCCCGCGGCGGTCATCGGCGTACATCTTAAGTTCCGCCAAATATTCCCCGCGCTTGTCATTGACCGCGCTTTCCTCCCACTCGGCATCAATCAGCCTTCCCCGCTCCACTTCCGTCAAATGCATCATGTTGACACAATCCGTGCGATGGATGGACATGCCCCGTCCACGCGTCACGAAGCCGACGATTTCGTCTCCCGGAACCGGACTGCAGCACTTTGAAAAACGTACCGCGATGTCGTCAATACCCTTCACCACGATTCCGCTGTGCGACTTGGCAATGTGCACCTTGTGGTGGTTCGTCCCGGACAAAGTCTCCAAAATCGTCTCGTCGGTAATCTCCTTCTTATGCTCTTTCTCATACTCCTCCATGAGACGATTGACGACCTGGCCTTCCTTCAAGCCGCCATGACCGACGGCCGCCAACACGGAATCCCAGTCACGGAAACCATACTTCTTCTGCACGGTCTGCAAATACTTCGGCTTGCTGATCTCCGTCGCCTCGATGGACTTTGACCGGCAATATGCATATATCAGCTCCCGTCCCCGGACGATGTTCTCCTCTTTGAACTCTTTCTTGAACCACTGGTTAATCTTGTTCTTTGCCTGCGTACTCTTGGCAATAGCAAGCCAGTCACGGCTCGGTCCCCGCGAATTTTGCGAAGTGAGAATCTCAATACGGTCGCCGTTCTGAATCTTATAATCAATCGGGACAAGTTTGCCGTTCACCCGCGCCCCGACCATCTTGTTGCCCACCGCGCTGTGGATCGCATAGGCAAAATCCACCGTCGTGGAACCGTTCGGCAAGTTCTTCACGTCCCCGTTCGGCGTAAAGCAATACACGTCCTCCGCAAACAAGTCCAAATCGCCTTTGAGCAGGTTCAAAAACTCCCGGTTGTCCGACATGTCCCGCTGCCATTCCAGAATCTGGCGCAACCAGCTTAGTTTCTCCTCTTCCTGCGCCTTGATGCTCTTGGTCGCGTCCTTGCCTTCCTTATATTTCCAATGGGCGGCAATTCCGTATTCCGCCGTCTTATGCATCTCCTCCGTGCGAATCTGAATCTCGAACGGCTGGCCCGACGGCCCGATCAACGTCGTGTGCAAGGACTGGTACATGTTGCTCTTGGGCATCGCGATATAGTCCTTGAAACGACCCGGAATCGGCGTGTACATCTCGTGAATCACGCCAAGCGCCGCATAGCAATCCTTTACGCTTCCCACGATGATGCGCACGGCAAACAAGTCCAACACTTGGTCGAGCGTCTTGTTCTGGTTCACCATCTTCTTATAAATGCTGAAAATATGCTTCACGCGCCCATATACCTTGGCCTTGATACGGGCCTTCTTCATATGCTGCGAGACCTCGGACACGATTTGCTGCACGAATTCTTCCCGCTGAGTCTTGCGCTCGTTCAAATCCAGGACGAGCTGTTGATATACCTCGGGTTGTAAGTATTTTAACGATAAATCGTCCAACTCCACTTTAATCTTGGAAATGCCCAGACGCTGCGCGATGGGCGCATAAATGTCCATCGTCTCACGCGCCTTTTCCTGTTGCTTGGCAGGAACCATGTACTCGAGCGTACGCATGTTATGCAGGCGGTCCGCCAACTTGATAATGATGACACGGATGTCCTTCGCCATGGCTAGGAACATCTTCCGCAAATTCTCCGCCTGCACCTCCAGCTTATCCTGGGAATAAGACAACTGACCCAACTTGGTCACGCCGTCCACCAAGAGTGCCACCTCGTCCCCGAATTCCCTCGCGATATCCTCCTGCGTCAACTCGGTGTCTTCCACCACGTCATGCAGCATCCCCGCCACGATGGTCTCCTTGTCCATCTCCAGCTCCGCCAAAATAATCCCCACCCAGAGCGGATGGATGATATAGGGCTCGCCCGACTTGCGCCGTTGCTCCTTGTGGGCCTCCCGCGCGATCTTGTACGCGTTCTGCAAAAGGGAGAGATCCGCCGACGGGTGATATTTCATCACGCGCTCCACCAGCACCTGATACAACTGTTCCGGCTCCTGATAGTCAAAAGGCTCTTTCACGGCATGCCCGTCGATAATCCTGGACTCCCCGCCCGGCAATGGATGGCTCCCTGCCTGACCTGACACTCCCGAATCTTTTGGCGCATTTTCACTTGTCATTGCGGTTTCCCCCTTTCCTTCATTTTCATAAATATTTCTTAATTATATACACTAATCAAGAAAATGTAAAGCCCATCTTTCATGATACTAGCGCATAATACTAGAGCAACCGCATTACGTCGTTAAACAACACCACGACCATCAGCACCATCAAGGCCGCGAGGCCGACAAAGTGCACCATCCCTTCCTTGTCCGGCGGGACTCGTTTTCCCCGGATGGCCTCGATAATTAAAAATACCAGCCGGCCGCCGTCCAACGCGGGAATGGGAAGCAGATTCATAATTCCCAGATTCGCCGTCACCAAAATAGCCAACGTCATCATACTTAAAATCGTAGTCTGGATGTTGATGGCAATAGACTGCTGATACGTCTCATCCACCATGTTGACAATGCCCACCGGGCCGGACATCTGCTGGATGCCGACCTTTCCCGTCACCAGCATTTTCAGGCTTTCAAACGTATAATTGACCCAATAGCGCACCGTGTACAACGCATACTGCGCGCTCCCAAGGATTCCCGGCCGCTCGCGCTCGCCCTCGCCCGTGATTCCCAGACGCGGATAAAGGTCCTCTTCGAGCATCCGCGGCTCGAGGACGACCGTCGTCTCTTCTCCGCCGCGCTCGTAAGTGATTGTCAACGATTCACCGTCCATGTTCAATACGTTGTAAAGACTGATTTCATCCCACAAAAAAACACGCCTGCCATTGACCTTCGTAATCACGTCGCCTTCTTGCATACCCGCTTCCGCCGCGGAATAGCCTTCCTGCGTGCCGCTGATAACGGTGGAGTGATATCCAATCCAGGAAACCATGATAAAGCAAAGTATCCACGCCAAAAGCAAGTTAAACAACGGCCCCGCCACGATGACTGAAATCCGCGCCCACACGGACTTGCTGTTAAAGCTACCCTCGGATATGTCGTCGGCATCGTCCTCGCCCATCATGCAGGCACCGCCAAACGGCAAGAGCTTTAAAGAAAACTTTGTCTCGCCAAATTTCTTGCCGATAATCGTCGGCCCCAGGCCGAGTGAAAATTCATCCACCCGAATCTTATTTGCCTTTGCCAGCAAAAAATGTCCCAATTCATGAAAAATCACGATCGCACTGAATAATAAAATCGCAATAATAATTCCCATCCATCTACCACCTTACACTATTAATATTGGGGTCCCCTTTTGACCCTGGTATCAACATGATACCCACGGATTGCTACGCACTACGTGCTCCCGCAATCCCAAAACACCTCAAATCCGCTCATTTTTCTACGAAAAATGGCTACTTTTCGGTGTTTTGCGGGTCCCAAAGTCATGTATTGACATGCAAGCATGTCATACATGACCTTTTGACC
>CAOKHZ010000054.1 GCA_948468385.1 uncultured Faecalicatena sp.
CTGTTTTTTGTTGCATTTACTTAGAAAAAGTTGCATTTACCTTGAAATTCAACCATTTTCTCTAAGATTTGTTAATTTTCACGGCATTTCGCCGTAAAAATCACCCAAAAACTCTCCTTTTTCCCATTCTTCGGACACTACTTCCGACATCAATCCACATAACGCTGCTGGCACGTTATCTTCCCGTCGTCATCAATCTCCATAATCATGTAACTGCTCTGCCGTCCCTCCTGCCGGGGATAAGAGAGACTGCCGGGATTGAGCACGACGACGTCATCCCGCACTTCCAAATGCGGGCGGTGCGTATGCCCGAACATGACCACGTCCGCGCCGCGCTCCCTGCCCGCCCGTTCAACCTGCTCCGTACCAAACGCCACATAGTAATTGTGTCCATGCGTAATGAATACTTTTTTGCCATTCAGGAAAAACACTTCCTCCTTCGGCAAATTCGAGTAAAAATCGTTGTTTCCCCTGATGACGTGTTTTTCACAATCCGCGACCGCGTCGATATACGCTTCGCCGCCCTCCACGTCGCCAAGGTGAATCAACACGTCAAACTCGCCGCTTTCCTCCACGGCCTTCCTCAAATTTCCATGCCGGCCATGCGTGTCACTTACAATCAGTACCTTCATCTATCGCACCATTCCTATTTATTCTTCTACGCATTCCGTCTCTTCCACATATCGCTCCAATATCTTTCGCATCGCACGAAGCGCGTTTCCCCGGTGGCTCAACTCGTTTTTCTGTTCCGGCGACATCTCCGCCGTCGTACAGTCCGTCTCGGGATAATAGAAAATAGGATCATACCCGAATCCATTTTCCCCGATGATTTCATGGGCAATGCGCCCCTCTATCGTCCCCCGCACCGTCTTCACTTCCCCGTTGGGGAACACCGCCGCCACCGCGCAGACGAACCGCGCCGTCCGCTGCTCCTCCGCAACGCCCTCCAGCTTGTCGAGCAAAATACGGTTCTTAATGTCATAGGAAGTATCTTCTCCAGCAAACCGGGACGAATAGATCCCCGGAGCCTTGTCCAGGTAATCAATCTCCAGCCCCGAATCATCCGCAAGCACGATGTCGTTTGGCAGCAGCCTGGATATGGCGCGCGCCTTAATCTCGGCATTTTCCTCAAAAGACATCCCGTCCTCGACGATTTCCGCCTCCACGCCGGCCTCCTTCATGGAATGCACGGACATCGGCAAATCCGACAAAATCATCCGAATCTCTTCCATTTTATTTTCATTTCCCGTGGCAAATATGATTCTTCTTTCCATGTCAACTCTCCATCCTCTTTCGTCGTATTGGTTTTCTTGTAAATTCTATCCGTTTTTCCTCCGGACTTTACCCGTGTCCTTTTGCTCGCTCCCTATTCCGTCGTCCGCCCGGCATTCATCGTTTCCTCGGCATTCCGGGAACGCCGTGGCGGCTTTGGCCCCATGAACTGGTAATAATAAGCCTTAATCATTCCATTATATATTTTACGATTCTTGTCCGCCTTACGTCCAAAATATCGCTCCGCATCCTCATAACTCGTAATCATGTACGCCGACCAGTCAGAAAGCCTGCGAAAAGCCTCTCCAAATTCCCTATAAAGTCCCGGCAATGCCTCTTTCTCCTCCAGCCGCTCCCCATAAGGAGGGTTCGTGATGACAAATCCATATTTTTTCGGATGACGCAATTCACTTACCGGCCTCTGCTGTAGATGAATCAAGTGCGCCACGCCCGCGTCTTCCGCGTTTTTACGCGCTACCTTTATCACGTCCGAATCCACGTCATATCCCTGGATGTCCACTTCCACGTCATAATCCGCCAAATCCTCGGCCTCGTCCACCGCCTCGTACCACTTCTTGCGGGAAATCAAATTCGTCCATCGTTCCGCAGTGAACTCCCGACTGACTCCCGGCGCGATATTGGCCGCCATCATGGCCGCCTCTATGGGAAACGTGCCGCTGCCGCAAAACGGATCTACCAACACCCGGTCTTTTTTCCACGGGGTCAACATGATCAAGGCCGCCGCCAACGTCTCCGTAATCGGAGCCCTGCCGGACAACTGCCGGTATCCCCGCTTGTGAAGGGAAACCCCCGAAGTGTCAATTCCCACCGTCACGACATCCTTCATCAAGAACACCCGCACCGGATAGGACGCGCCGCTCTCTTCAAACCATTCTTTATGATAATGAAGCTTCATCCGTTCCACCATCGCCTTTTTCATGATGGACTGGATGTCGGAAGGGCTAAACAGCCCGCTTTTCACCGAAGCGGCTTTTGCCACCCAAAACTTCCCGTCAACGGGTACGTACTCCTCCCAGGGAATCTTCCTCGTCCCTTCAAACAGCTCGTCAAAGCTAGAAGCTCGAAACTCTCCCACTTTCAAGAGAATCCTCTCCGCCGTCCGCAAAAATACGTTCGCCCTGCAAATTGCCTCCTCGTCCCCGACAAAAGTGACCCTCCCGTCCTCCACCGCGGATACCTCGTATCCTAAGTCCACGATTTCTCGTTTCAAGACGGCTTCCAGGCCAAAATGACACGGCGCAATCAATTCTATCGTTCTCATGTATGCCTCCGATTCGCATAAGCATGTCATCGCGCGTGGTCATGAACTGACCCGCGCGCCAACTGCAAGTACTTATATAATACTATAAATAAACGGCGGAGTAAAGTTTAACTTTACTCCGCCGAGATTATTCTTTCCCTTTTACCGCCATGCGCGCCTTCCGGACACGTATGACGGCAATTTTGTTTTAAGAGCGGCCGTCGTTAGTTACGGTTACTCTCGTCAGAAGCGTTCTTGTTCTGGTTGTGCCCGCAATTCTTGTTGCTATTCTTGCTCTGGCTGTTAGAAGCGTTCTTGTTCTGAGACGTCGTGTTCTTGTTCGAATTCTTGTTCTGCTCGTCCGCATAAGACTGCGTGTTGCTGTTCATGCCATTTTTGCTACTATAATTGTTTGCCATGATAAAACCTCCTAAATTTTATGGTACGCTTTTATTGTGTCAGCTTACGCAAATTCTTATGCATCCTTTTCAAAAGATTTTCAAATCATGCCAAAATCCTTGCCATTTCCACGTTCATTGCCAACAATTTCCAATTTCTTTAAATTTTTTTTATTTTTTGCTTGCTTTTTCCAATTTCTTATATTATACTAATCCTTGTAGAAAATATTTCTACAACCCCTTATTAATTATTTATACTCCCCTCAAAAGACCGATGGCTCCCCCATCGGTCTTTTACCTTGTATTCCCAAAGCCGGAAACGCCGTCTTCCAAGCCGTCTAAGAATTCCTTCCCCCAATCAGGCGGACAAGCAACGTAATGACGAGCAGTGGTATGAACAAGGGCAACAATAGGCGCACCAATCCCGTAATTATGGAAACGACCAGCATCACCACCATCACGACCACCAAAACTGCCAACAGTTTTTTCCACCAGGTGTCCATCCTCAAAAAGCCCGTGAATCCCTCTTGCGGCCTTGTTCCTTGATCTTCATAAGTATAATCGCTTCCATATTTGTAGGAACTTGTGTCCCCGCCGGCCTCGTATACCGTCTCACGATCCGTCCCGTCATGGGCATCGATAATCGTCCGCGCCAAAATCCACGGATCGCCAAGCATTTCCATGACCTCCCGCTCACTCTTTCCCTTCTGCATCTCTTCCATTATATAATGGTTATAGTAGTCCAGGTTTTCCTGTACGAGCGCGCTATTGATATTGCCGCCCAACGCAAGCTTTAACTGGGCAAGAAATTCTTCCTTATTCATCTTCCATCCTCCTGACAAATTCTAACAATTCCAAATTTCTTTAAGAATACCACATTCCATTTCTCTTTCCAAGTAAAACGACCTTAAATTTTTCCTAAATTTTTAATATGATGCTAGTGTTCAGCCCGCGCTGGCGCGGTGCTGAATTGTAACAACATGGTTACTTATCGCACGTCTTGGACGACTCACATGCCGTCACTTTGGACATCCTCGGCACCTCCCGCTTCCTCTTGTGCGCTTTGCGGCTCCTGCGCATCATCCGCGCCACCCTCCTGCGCATCTTGCGGCTCCTGCGCGTCATCCGCGCCGCCCTCCTGCGCACTTTGCGGCTCCTGCGCGTCATCCGCGCCGCCCTCTTCAAGTCTTTGGTTCTCTTCCTGCAAACTCTGCGTCTCTTCCCGTAGCTTTTGCGTTTCGTCCCGCAATTTCTGGTTTTCCTCCGAAATGACCTGATTGTCCTCCTGAAACGCCTGGTTTTGTTCCAAAAGATTTTGGTTCTCCTCGAAGAGCCGCTCGTTCGACTCCCGTAACCTTTCATTTTCTCCCATCTGCCGTTCCAACTGACTCGCGACACTTTGATAATCGTCCCTTGCGCTCTTCACCCACGCTCCCAACGCCACGGAGATCGCCAGGGAAACCGCTGGCACCGCCACATAGGCAAGCCTCTTTTTCCATATGTCAAAATCTCGTTCCCTCGCCACCGGTAGTTCCTTTTTAACTTGCTCCAGTTCCACAAACTGCTTTTTCGGATTTTCGCACGTGCACCTTTCGATCACCCTTGCCAAACGATGTTCCTCGCCCCTCGTCAGCGCGGGACGCACTCTTACGTTTGCCAGTATAAACTGGACGGTTTTCCCATAACCGTACAAATCCAGAAATTGTCTCTTGTTCTCCTTGATATGTACGATTGGTCTCACGAAATGGTTGCGCATGGCCTGCTTCTGCATGTTGCGCAGGACAAATTCATTGCTTTGCGCCTCCAAATCCAATAACGCGATGTCCTCATCCCTTGTCACCAGCACGCTATACGGATTGAGATAACGGTACGGCTGGTCATTTTTACAACGATGATACAATTCCAGCTGCTCCTCCAATTTCCGCACCCACTCCAACACCTTGCCCTTTTCCATATCCGGATACTGTTGCACGCGATATATCAGCAACTGCCCCGGGACGCAGTCCATTGCCGGGTGACAACGGTTTTGATGTTTGACAAACCGAATCACTTCGTATGTCTTTTCCGCAAACACCCTTTCTCCAAATACATTTTCCGCAAGTGCTTTTTCCCCAAACGCCTTTTTTGTAAACGCCTTTCTTGCATATGCCTTTTCCGCCTCTATAAATACCCTCTCCTTTCTACATTCCTGCCAATTTGAAAAATGTTCAGGTCTCTGAACCAGGACAAATCTTGATACGATAGAACGTTAGACTCTGTCTTTTGAGTGATTGTAATCATACTTGACTTTTTTCGAAAATGCAACCACTTTTTTCTCGTTTGCTTATTTTTGTCTACTTTGTATAATCAATCTTCGGCATACATATGCAAATGCTTTTTGCACTTTTTTTTGCATTTTTTATATTTTTTCGTTTACAAACTGGTCAAAATGCACTAAACTATATAGCGTAGGTGTTTTTGGACAAATCCAAAATGCAAAAGTGAATTTCAACACGGAGGTATCAAACATGAAAGGAAACGTAATCGTCGGACAATCCGGCGGACCAACCGCAGCCATCAACTCGAGCCTTGCCGGCGTATACCGCACGGCGAAAGACCGCGGGGCAAAAAAGGTCTATGGCATGCTGCATGGGATTCAAGGATTAATGCAGGAGAGATATATAGACTTATCGGAATATATTACAAACGAGCTGGACACGGAACTGTTAAAGCGCACCCCTGCCGCTTTTCTGGGCTCATGCCGCTACAAGTTACCGGAAATCTTCGAAAACCGCGAAGTATACGACAAGATTTTTGAAATTTTACAAAAGCTTGACATCGAGGCCTTTATCTACATTGGTGGCAATGATTCCATGGACACGATCAAGAAGCTTTCCGATTACGCCATCGTGACCGGTTTCCCGATTCGCTTCATCGGCTGTCCGAAGACCATTGACAACGACCTTGCCCTGACGGATCACACGCCGGGCTATGGCAGCGCCGCCAAGTACATCGGAACTTCGGTAAAGGAAATCATCCGTGACAGTTTCTGCCTGGAGTATTCCAAGGGCATCGTGACCATCGTGGAAATCATGGGCCGTAACGCCGGATGGCTGACCGGAGCCGCCGCCCTCGCCAAAGGCGAAGACTGCTGCGGACCGGACTTGATTTACCTGCCGGAGATTCCCTTTGACATCCAGGCGTTCGGCGAAAGGGTAAAGAAGCTTTTGGAAACGAAGTCTTCCGTTGTCGTGGTCGTATCCGAAGGCATCCGTCTTGACGACGGCCGTTATGTCTGCGAATTGGGACAGAGCATTGATTTCGTTGACGCGTTCGGACACAAGCAGCTTTCTGGAACCGCCAATTATCTGGCCAGCTATATCGCCGGCGAATGTGGCTGTAAGTCCCGTTCTATCGAGTTAAGCTCCCTGCAGCGCTCCGCGTCACACTGCGCTTCCCGCGTGGACATCCTGGAAGCCTACCAGGTAGGCGGTGCCGCCGTCAAGGCAGCTGACGAGGGTGACACGGGCAAGATGGTCGTATTGCAAAGACTGTCCGACGACCCGTACCAGTGCGGAACCGAGGTAAAGGACGTTCACAAGATTGCCAACGATGAGAAGGTAGTTCCAAGGGATTGGGTGACCTCGGACGGCACTTACGTCACGGACGAATTTGTCAGCTACATCCGCCCCTTGATTCAGGGCGACGTTTCTCCCGTCATGGTGGACGGCATTCCGAGACACTTGTTCCGGCCGTTTTAACGAAAAAAGCCTGTTACCGCTCACGCTCCGTGAATAGTAACCATGAACGATAACTTTTTTTGCAAAACCCTTGACAAAGTCGTTCCAATATAATATACTAATATTCGTTGTGAACGACTTGTTCAAGCGTGTGCGATTAGCTCAGCTGGATAGAGCGTCTGGCTACGGACCAGAAGGTCGGGGGTTCGAATCCTCTATCGCACGTTTTATGCCCGCACGACATTTTTTCATGATGGGCTCACTTTCCTCCGTGTCATTGGTTTCCTTTGACACGGAATTTTTTATGCCATGGAAAACCTCGTTCCCCATGGCATAAAAAACTCCTTTTTCTTATTCAGCTTTAAATCGTTCCGCCTGGCTCCGTATCAACTCCGCATCATCAAAATAGTTAATCTTCATGGCCGCTTTCACGTCCGCGAGCGTCCTCGCCGCCACGCTTTCCGCCTTCTCACTGCCCCTCCTAAGGATCTCGTAAACATATGGAATGTCTTTCTGGTATTCCTTCCTGCGCGCCCGAACCGGCTCGAGTTCTGCCTGCAGCACGTTGTTCAAAAACCGCTTCACCTTCATGTCGCCCAGTCCGCCGCGCTGATAATGCGCCTTCAATTCGTCCAGGTTTTCATACTCCGGCAAAAATTCCGCGAAATATTCCTGCTTGCAGAACGCGTCGAGATAGGTAAACACCGTGTTCCCTTCCAATTTTCCCGGATCGTCGACACGGATGTGGGTCGGGTCGGTAAACATGCTAAACACCTTCTTCTTAATCTCGTCCGGCTCTTCCGACAGATAGATACAATTGCCAAGGGACTTGCTCATCTTCGCCTTCCCGTCAATTCCCGGAAGCCGCAGGCACGCCTTGTTGTCAGGGAGCATGCTCTCCGGCTCGACCAGCGTGTCCCCGTATACCGAATTAAACTTCCTGACGATTTCCTTCGTCTGCTCCAGCATCGGAAGCTGATCCTCCCCCACCGGGACGGTCGTTGCCCGAAATGCCGTGATGTCCGCCGCCTGGCTGATTGGATAAGTGAAAAAGCCGACCGGGATGCTTGTTTCAAAATTCCGCATCTGTATTTCCGATTTCACGGTAGGATTGCGCTGCAACCTGGACACCGTCACCAAATTCATATAATAAAACGATAACTCGCACAGCTGCGGCACTTGTGACTGGATGAACAAGGTGACCTTCTCGGGATCCAGCCCGCAAGCCAGATAATCCAACGCCACCTCTATAATGTTCTGCCGCACCTTTTCCGGGTTGTCCGCATTGTCCGTCAAGGCCTGCGCGTCCGCTATCATGATGAACATCTCGTCAAAGCCACCGGCATTTTGCAGCTCCACGCGTCGCTTCAGGGAACCGACATAATGCCCCACGTGCAGTTTTCCCGTCGGCCTGTCCCCCGTCAAAATAATCTTTCCCATCTTCCTCTACCTCCTGGTCATACTTCTTATCCACCTGATTATGCTTTTTCCAAATTCTTATCTTGCGGCCGGCACGATCAAGCGTACCTGGTGCTTGCACAGCGAAGCCTCCAACGTCGTTTGCGCCTGAATCGGTTCACCGTCCGTGTGTATCGATAACGCCTCCTCACACTCCACCTTCACCTTCTTGCAGCGATAAATGTTTATCCCGTGATACTTTACATGCTTCCCCCAAAACGCCGTCGGCAACAAAAGAAATATCTTCCATACGGGAATATCCGACACCACGATCACGTCAAGATACCCGTCCCCGATTTCGGCTTTCGGACAAAAGAAGAACCCGCCGCCCTCGTACGGGTGGTTCATCACGGCCGCAAAGTAAATACGCTCGAACGCAATGGGCGGCCCATCATCCAACCATAACCTGCATGGCACCCGCTTGTCCCCCAGAAGTCTTTGGACGGCGATTGCCAGATACGAAAGCTTGCCCAGGCCAAATTTATTCAACAATACTTTGATGCCGGACTTTGCCACGTAATGGCAGACCGCCGCGTCAAAACCGATTCCGGTACTGACGGCAAAGCGATATTCTTTGTCCCCGCAACGCATCGTGCCAATGTCCATCGGCACCAGCCGCTCTTGATTTAAAATCACTTCCAATGCTCTAAGCGGCTCCCCCGGCAGCCCAGGCGCCCGTGAAAAGTCATTTCCCGAACCGGTCGGAATGCTCCCCAGAATCACCTTCCCGCTGTCAGAAATGCCGCTCACCACCTCGTTCATCGTGCCGTCCCCGCCGAGCACGATGAAAACATGTTCCTCGCCGTCCGCGGTAATCTCCGCCGCGATTTCCGCCGCGTGGCGCGCATACTTCGTAAAATGCACCTCGTATTCCACACGCCGTTTCATCAACTCCGGCTCAATCCTTTTCCAAATCATTCCCCCGTTGCCGGAACTCGACTTCGGGTTGACTATAAACGTATATTTCATGTCCCCACCTCCGGGTGTTTTCCCTGATGTATCCTCATTCCACCACGCCGTCTAAATATTTTCCCAACGAACGGGTCATGTTCCCCTCAAAATCCGTCTGCCCGTCCCGCAAGCACCACTCGAAAACATTTCCTATCACGATCATGCGAACGTCCGTGGTAAATTCTTCAATCCCCACGTCCAGGCGAATCCTCCCCGCCGCAAGCGCCTTCTCGACATAAGCCTGAACCGTCACGATTGGATAGGGGCGCTCCGTCCTTATCACCGCGTTCAACGCCTGGTTCTTCGGATTGTAATACCCCGCCATGAACTCGACGCCCAACTCGCGGCAATATTTCACATAATTGAGATATACCTGGACAATCGCCGTCTTGGCCTCGGCCGCGTTTTGCGGCAGTTCCAAAAGCTCCGGCCTTATGCTTGGCTGCTCCTCGATATAATATGAGAGCAAGTCATCCTTCGTCTTAAAATGATGATAAAAACTACCGTTGGAAACCCCCGCCTCCTCGCATATATTCTTTATGGAAAGCTCCTCATAGCCTTTCTTCTTCAAAATCCGCTTGGCGGCCTGAAAAATACGCTCCTTCGTCTCCTTCGACTTCTGCTGTTGCCTTTTCGGCTCCCCCTTGATACTCATCGCCCTCGTCCATTCCCCTTTGCTAAATCTGCATAAGCCGAAAACGCGGTCGGAATCGGATATTTCCCTTCCAGTTCCCCGTCTTCGGCAAAAATCATCCGGTCGCTACAATTCTTTTCCAATTCATCGACCAGCATTTCATATCCTATCATGTGCCACTCCACATGGCTAAAAACGTGCTTCGCCGCTCCCAGCACCTTCACCCGTACGGGAGTCAGGCCAATGGACTTGCTGTAGGCGATCGCCTCTTCCCCGTCCAGGTGACCGGAAATGTTGGGCAATTCATAGAGTCCCGCCAGCAATCCTTTCTCCGGGCGTTTTTTTATCGCCACCGCATGACCGTCCCGGAAAATGAAAACCGTCCTCTTTTCTATCCTGCGTTCTTTTGCCTTTTTCTTTACCGGCAATTTCTCCTGGCATCCCTTCTCCCGCGCCAGACACGTCCCGCCAAGAGGACACTCCCCGCACTTGGGCGCGCCGTTTGGGACGCAGACGAGCGCGCCCAACTCAATCAGCCCCTGGTTGAAGTCCGATGCCGCCTCACTTGGGATTACTGCCTCTATTTCCCGCTCGAACCTTTGGCGCACCCCGGCCTTCATAATGTCCTCGTCACTGCATAAAAGGCGCGACACGACGCGGAGCACGTTCCCATCCACCGCCGGTTTTGGAATTCCAAAGGCAAACGACGCGACGGCACCCGCCGTATAATTGCCAATACCGGCCAACGCGCGGATTTCTTCATACGTGCGGGGAAACTCCCCGTGATGCACGTCCATGACTTGGCGGGCGGCCTTCTGCATGTTCCGCACACGATTATAATAGCCGAGTCCTTCCCACAACTTCAAAAGCCGATCCTCGTCCACCTCGGCCAGGGCCTTCACGTTTGGCAACGCCTCCAAAAAACGGGCATAATAAGATTTCACGGCTTCCACGCGGGTCTGCTGCAACATGATTTCCGAAACCCATATATGATAGGCATCCGTCTGCTTCCTCCATGGAAGATCCCTTTTGTTCTCCCGGTACCATTCCGTCACGGGCCACACCGCCGCAAGCAAAACGTCGTGGTCGCGTCCTTCTTCCGCCGCCTTGCTTTCTGTCGACATGTACTTCTCCTCCACGGCCTTGCTTTCGCTCGAAACGTGCTTCTCCTCCGCCGCCTTGCTTCCGGTCGAAACGTGTTTCTCCTCCACGTCTCCACTTCCAGACGAAACACCCCCGCCGTGACCGTTCAAGCCTTCTGCCTTTCAAAAATCGCGTCAATCTTTTGCTTGATTTCCGCCGGTTTTAAATACTTCAGCAAATACCCCGCCGGCTTCAGGGCCATGACACCCTTGACGGTCGCGGGGTCGCTCCGCCCGGTCAGGAAAATGACCGGGATGTTTGCAAACTCCTTCGCGGAGCGCAACATTTCCAACGTCTGCTTTCCGTCACAAACCGGCATCTCATAATCGAGCAAAACCAGGTCCGGCGGGTTCAGGGTCATCGTCCGAATCGCGGCAATGCCGGATTCTGCCAACGCCACCTCGTAATCCTCGTTAAGCAAGTCCTTCATGCCCTGACGAATCGTCGCGGAGTCGTCCACCACGAGTATTTTCGGCTTCGGGTGTGCTTGTTCTTCCTTTTCTTGTTTCTCCCTCTTCATAAGGTACTCTTCCACCTCAGTCAGGGCGTTTTCCGCCTCGATGGGATTCCCAACCCCTTCCTCCAAAAGGTGCGGAGCGATGACACAGAAAGAAAAGTACCCCGCGCCCGTATCAAACAACAAGCTGACCTGCACCTTTTCCCTCTCGAACACTTTCTGGAACTGCTCATAATTCAAAAGGTTTTCTTCCTTCAGTTCATACGTCTCCATGTTTGGAAAGCATTCCTGGAAACGCCCCGCGAACTGCTGCGCCGTATACCTGGAGGCATGAATCAGTCTGGCATCCAGCCTATTCGTTGAAAGCCCCATCACCTTCCCGACCGTGTTGACCAATAATTGCTCCTCGAAAACCAAAAGAATTTCCTGCCTTTTTTCATCCGTCTCATTTCCATAAGCCAGGCGGTAATACACCCCGTTTCCAAACTTTTCCCCGCTATAGGCATCACTAACCAACTGCGACTCCAAATGGAACATGTCGAACACGAGCTGGACGACGACCTTCTTCATGGCCGCCAGCTCCTCCTCCGGCAAAAGGCTCTCCAACTTCCTCGTATGCTTTCCGGTAATGGAAAGGTCCTCCGTCAACGTGTGCCCAATCAGCCAGCCCGCGCAAACACCCAGGAAGTGATCCACCGCGTCCTCGGAATATCCCGTCTGCTCAAGTTCCTGTTCAAGTGTCGGAAGCGTGTTCTCACGAAAGCCCCTATGTATGCGCCTATGCTGTTCTAACCCTTCATAGCCAATGGAAGTCATATAATCTTCCTCATCCTTGAAATGTTTCATCGCGTGTCCCTTGAAAAACTTAATCCCTTCCTGACATGCCCACTGACCGTTATTTTCCTCCTCCTTGAGCGTAAAAAGCTTGTTGATGATTTTAAACAGCCGTTGGTGCTCCTTGTCAATGACGTCTACCCCGATTCTATAATCCTCCTGCCATACAAACTGGGTATCCATTTGAAAATCCTCCTTTGCCACATTCAAGTAAGTATATCACTTTTTAATACAATGATATTCTACCAGTAAAATCGTCGGTTTTCAATAGATGCCGTCAAAAAAGAGAATCAAAAAACGGCCACGAAACGTCTTTCGATTCTCCTATCATTTCTCTTACCATTTATAATTTTCCGTTAAAATGGTTGATTATCTCAAAAAAGCCTTGATTTACGGGCATACAAGCAGGATT
>CAOKHZ010000055.1 GCA_948468385.1 uncultured Faecalicatena sp.
CGCGCCGGAGCGCGGCTGCGTCAGCAGCCATTTTCTTTATGCGCGAAGTGCGCATCCCCCGGAGGGTTTTACATCTCTTCCACCCGTATTGTTTTTACCCCAAAGGAAAAATAAAGGATATGGAATACCCACACGCAAGCAAGCACGATTCTTCCCACCAGCACCTGGTGCATCATGACGAACCCGATGGACATCAAAATCGTCACCGTGACCATGATGCGAATCTTGGTTTTCTTTGTCATGCCCTTTCCCTTCACATAGCTTTCCAGATTGTCCTTATACAGCTTTGTCCCGGTAAACCAATTATGTAGCCGCTCCGAGCTTTTGGCAAAGCAAAATGCCGCGAGCAGCAAAAACGGAAATGCCGGAAGCAACGGTAGAACCGCCCCCAACGCTCCAAGCCCAACTCCAATGCACCCTAAAATCACGAACAATATTTTTTTAAGCTTCATTACAATTCTCCAATCTTCTTTTCTCTTTTCCCGCTCTCGCTTTGTCTCTATGTCTCGCGCCATAGCTCATCCCCTCCTTTTTGCATCCATAAATGCCCCCCCATCAGCTCACCCTCCCGTTTTCCACGGAATAAACCATGTCGGCAATCCGCATCGTGGATTCCCGGTGGGACACTAAAACGACCGTCTTGTCCTTGCGTTCTTCACGGAGGGATTTCAAAATGACCGCCTCATTCAAACTGTCGAGGTTGCTTGTAGGCTCATCCAAAAGTAGGAAGGGCGCGTCATGCAAAAAGGCCCTCGCAAGTCCTATGCGCTGCCGCTCCCCGCCCGAGAGCGTGTCGCCCAGTTCTCCCACGGGCGTGTCGTACCCTTGCGGCAACTTCAAAATGAAGTCATGAACCGATGCCTTCTTACAAGCCGCCTCAACCTCCTCGTCCGTCGCGTCCAATTTGGCAATTTTCAGATTGTTGCGGATACTGTCATGGAACAAGTGCGTCTCCTGCGTGACAAAGCTTTCCATATCCCGCAAATTCACCGTATTAACACGTTCTATATTTTCATTGGAAATGCAAATGTTCCCGCCATCCGCCTTCCAAAATCGCATCAGCAACTTTAACAACGTGGATTTTCCCGAACCGCTTTTCCCGACAATTCCCATAATCCGATTTGGTTCAAAAGTAACGTTTACGTCGTCTAAAATCTTTTCGCCCATGTCTCCCGCGCCCGCAGATAATCCTTGTCCGCCGGGATAGGAAAATACAACATGCTCTGCCCGCGCGCCGTCAAACTCCACGTTCACGCCATCCGTAATTTCTTCCACCATCGGCGTTTCCTCCAGAATGTCCAACACACGGTTCCCCGCCGCAAACGTATTGGCAAGCGTGCTTCCCAGATTCGCCAGGGCAATCACCGAGCCAAAGGACGAAAACAATGCAATGGTCGGAATCAGCACGCCGGCAAACTCTACGCTGCCCGATTGATAAAGCATTGCGGATGCAAATAGCATGGCAAAGTCAAAGAAAAGAATCACCGTATTTGTCGCCGCCATATTATATCCGGACGTGCGTTTCAGCCGTTTTTCGTCTTTTGCCAGTTCATCCGTTTTTGCATTCATTTTTGCAAGGCGGTCTTCCCCGCGCCCATACTGAATCGTTTCCGAAAGTCCCCGCAGGCTGTCAAGCACGAAACCGCTTAATTCTCCTGACCTGGTGCGAAACTTCATGCCATCCGCGCCGTTTACTTTTGAAGTAATCAAGGGTTCTACCACTCCCACCGTCACATACGAAAGGAGTGCCAACATCCCCAGTGCTGGATGAAAAGAACCGATAAACGCACACATAATAACGGTAAACAAAGTGGCAATCGCCACCGGAGAAATCGTGTGGGCGTAAAACACCTCCAGTAGTTCAATATCCGAGGTGATAACGGAAATCAAGTCCCCCTTGTCCCTGCCTTCCAGTTTTGCCGGGCAGAGTCCGCGCAAGGCAAAAAATACTTTGTCTCGAATGAGAGCCAACAATTTAAAAGCAATAAAATGGTTACACGCCTGCTCCGCATAACGTAGCACCGCCCGCAGGACGGCAAATCCAAGGACGCATGCAAACACGGCTCCCATGGAAAGCGGCACATCCATTCCCAGTACGTCCAAAACCGCAACTCCGCCCAAAATCGTGATAAAGGCGGCGCAAAGATGGCCGGCAAGCCCCATGGCAATCGCCAAAATCATGAATCCCGTCAGCGGCTTTACCAGGCCGACCAGTCTTGCCATCACGACAAATCCACTTCGCCTCTTCATCCCTTTACACCTCCAATCCGTCCTGCGAATCATGCCCATCCAGGCATCCCGCATCAAACGCGCTTCGCGCAAGCGGACGCTTTGCGTCCGGCAAGGTATACCCATCCGGGCATCCCACATCTGACGCGCTTCGCGCAAGCGGACGCTTTGCGTCCGACAAGGTATACCCATAATTTTCTATATTCTGCTGGGCATTCCACAGATTTTCGTACACGCCGTCTTTCTTTCGCAACCCCTCATGCCTGCCGCTTTCTGCAACACGTCCCTGCTCCATCACGTAGATATTGTCCGAAATCGTCACATTGGCCAGACGGTGGGAAATGAGAATCACCGTCTTCGTCCCGGCAAGCGCATGAATTTCCTGCATAATGTCATTTTCACTCTCCACGTCGATATTCGAAGTCGCCTCGTCAAAAATGTATATCGGGCCGTCATGAAGAAGCGCCCTCGCCAAAGCCAGCCTCTGACACTGTCCACCGGAAAGGTTCCCTCCTTTTTCCGCAAGCGCCGTGTCAAGCCCGTTTTCATTTCTCAAAAAATCTGCCAACTTCACGCGCCGAAGCATTTCCCATAACTCCTCATCCGAAGCCGCCGGTTTCCCCATCAAAAGATTTTCCCGTACCGTCCCTTTGAATAAATAGCTTTGATGATTGATATATGTAATGTTTTCCATCAGGCTTTCTTCGGAAATCTCAGACAGATTACAATCCCCGATTTTCACCGAGCCTTTATAATTTTTATTTCGTCCCATGAGGATTGCCGCCACGGTGGATTTTCCGCAACCGCTCTCCCCCACAATCGAGGTAAAACTTCCCCTTGGAAATTCCATCTGGATTTCATGCAGGATTTCCCGATTCTCCTCGTAGGAAAAAGTTAAATTCCCACAGACAATCGAACCATCCACCGGACATGTTTCCTTTTTTACTTCCGGTTCCGGCAAATCCAGCAACCGGAAAATCTTGTCGCTCGCCGCCATCCCGTTCATGGCGACATGGAAGAAGCTTCCAAGCTGGCGCATGGGAATAAAAAAATCCGCTGCCAACAAGATAATCAAGAGACATCCGGCCAGCGTCACATGCCCCGCCCGAAACTGGGTCGCTGCCATAATCACGCCCAACGCCGCGCCGCCATAAGCAATCAAGTCCATAATCGTGATGGAATTTAACTGCATGGTCAATACCTTCATGGTAATTTCGCGGAATTTCTCCGACTCCCGGTTCATTTCTTCATTCTTAAAGCCGTCCGACTGGTAAATTTTCAACGTCGTCAGCCCCTGCAAATTTTCCAAAAACGTGTCGCCCAATGCCGTATACTGCCCCCAATATTTGGAAAGCAACTTCTTCGCCCATGTCTGCACCGCCGCTATCGCGATGGGAATCAACGGCACACAAATCAAAAGCACGATGGCGGATGGTACATTTATGAAGCAGAGATAGACAAAAAGCGTGAGCGGTGCGAGCATCGCATAAAAAAATTGCGGAAGGTACGCGCCAAAATAGGTTTCCAACTGGTCAACTCCCTCCACCGCCACTTGCACCACCTCCGAAGTTTTTACCTGCTCCTTATAGGAGGTTCCAAGCTTAAGAAGCTTCCGGTAAATCTTCTCCCGCAACGTCCTTTTCACCGCCTTGGAGGAAAGATAACCCATATTGCTTGAACCGACCGTGCACGCAAAACGAACGATGACGGCAAAGCCGGCAATTGCCGCCGTCGTCAAGACGCTCCCCCGATCCGCCGTTTTCAAAAACAAGGATGCCAGCAATTTCGTAATGCTCGTCATCATCATGATATTGGCGGCAAGGGAGCACCACTGAAACGCCACGTTCCCCGCCACATACTTTTTGCTCTCACTGACCGTCCCAATCAGCCTTTTATTTATCATCATGATTCGTTCCCTCCTGCTTTACACGGCATTGTATTTTTATAGTAAACGACAAAATTTTCCAGCTGTGCGGTTGCAATCCGACACCACGCGCTTTGTACTTCATCGCTAACATTTATTAGTTTATACTAACATCTGGCTTGATAAATGCGGCCACCATTTGTTAGTAGCCGCTAACTTGTTTTTTAGTATACCATCGTCACCGCTTTTTTGTCAACATCATTTTCTTAACTATGCCGCCGAATAAATAGTCCCATCTCGTCCACGACGTCCTCTGCCTGCGGGAACACGCCCATGGCATTTAGATAGCCGTGCCCCATGCCGTTATAGACGACCACTTTTACCTCCACTCCGGCATCCTGCAGTTTATGCGCCCATGCAATGCCGTCATTTTTCAGGAAATCCAACGCCCCCACGGAAATAAATGTCGGCGGATTTCCCGCGGCATCAAAGGTGTAGGGATTGCGGTAAGGGTCAGGTTTTTCTATCCCCAACTCTCGAAAACTGCCGACCATCATTTCAAGCTGCCTTGTCACGCAGCGGGATAATTTTTTCTGCCTCGGCTCGTAGGTAAAATTTTTACCGTCCCGCTTATAATACTTGTCCTCTATACAGAACATATTCAAGGTGGCATATAGTAAAAGCTGCCCCCTCACCATGTCGGTTCCCTTTGCTCGCGTCGAACAATATTGGGCCAGATTTCCTCCGGCACTGTCACCCGTCACAAAAATATGTGCTTTATCAATATGAAGCGTATCGGCATGGTTGTAAATCCATTCCAACACACAATAACAATCCTCATATGGAATGGGATACGGATTTTCCGGCATCAAGCGGTAATCCACGCTGACCACCACCATATGAAATTTCTCCACAAATACTTTCCATACCTCGTCATAAGGATCGAGCCCGCCGCCAATAAAAGCGCCGCCATGCATAAAATAAAGGCAACCACATCCCCTCGCGCAATTTTCACTCCGATAAACACGAATCGGAATCCGGTAACCGTCTGCCGCTAAAACGACAGAATCTTCCATCTCGATCCCGCCCCTGACACATACGGCACTCGCGATTTGGACACTGTTTTTGCGGAAATTTGCGATACTTTTCTCATCCACCTTCATCTTGAGTCTATCCAAAATGAAATTCGGCAGTACCGCCATCATTTTGGCATTCCGCCCCAACTGGCCGCCTAACAAGCGCGGATCAATGCCAATGTCTGACACGGCATCCGGAGCATATTTCTCTATAATTTCCAAATCGCCGTCCCTTTGCACCCTCGCGGTCGCTTTCATCTCTTGTAAAAATTCATCGGTGTACCATTTTCTATCCCAGCTCTTTTTCTTTCCCATTACGCTTCCTCACTGATTTCGGGCACAATACCTCGCTCCCTGGTTTTCCCCTATCGCTTCATTCACCAAATATGGAACAGCGAGTTTGGCCTGCGAAACGTTCACGCCAAGCTCGGTCGTTTTGCTCTGCCCTTTTCAAATATTTTACCACATATTCTCTTTCCGCGGCTATTATTTTTGCATTGACAATCTTATTTCTCCTGCTATAATGAAAATAACATGTAGGCGAACAACGCTTATTGCTCGTCCCTTGTGGTTCTTTCGTCACGGGAAGGGCTTTTGTTATGTTTAGAAAGGATGAAAAAGATATGATTATCACATTAAAAGATGGATCGGCAAAGGAATATGCCGAAGTGAAGTCCGTCATTGACATCGCCTATGACATCAGCGAGGGGTTGGCCCGTGCGGCATGCGCCGGTGAAATAAACGGTGAAGTGGTCGATTTGCGCACCATGGTAAACGGAGACTGTCACTTGAACATTCTCACTGCCAGGGACGAAAAGGGATTGGCGGTTTTGCGTCACACGGCATCCCATGTGTTGGCTGAAGCCGTGCAAACACTGTTCCCGGATGCCAAGGTGACGATTGGCCCGGCCATTGACACCGGATTTTACTATGACTTTGAGAGCGCGCCGTTCTCCAGAGAGGATTTGGACGCTATCGAAAAGGAAATGAAAAAGATTATCAAGAAAGGTGCCAAAATCGAGCGATTCACCAAGTCCCGGGAGGATGCCATCGCCTTTTTCAAGGAGAAGAACGAGCCTTACAAGGTAGAATTGATTCAAGACCTTCCCGAAGATGCCGAGATTTCTTTCTATTCCCAAGGCGACTGGGTGGATTTGTGCGCCGGTCCTCATCTGATGAGCACCAAGGGCATAAAGGCATTTAAACTGCTTTCTTCCTCCGGAGCATATTGGAGGGGAAGCGAAAAGAACCAGACGCTGACCCGTGTCTACGGCACCGCCTATGGCACGAAGGACGAGTTAGCCGAGCATTTGAATCAGCTGGAAGAGGCCAAAAAGCGCGACCACAACAAGCTGGGACGGCAGATGAAGTTATTTACCACGGTGGACGTCATTGGCCAGGGTCTGCCGCTTTTGATGCCAAACGGCGTCATCATGCTGAAAGAATTGCAGCGTTGGATTGAAGATTTGGAGGACAATGAGTGGGGCTACGTCCGCACCAAGACCCCGTTGATGGCCAAGAGTGACTTGTACAAGATTTCCGGCCATTGGGATCATTATAAAGATGGCATGTTCGTACTGGGCGACGAAGACAAGGACAAGGAAGTATTCGCCTTACGTCCCATGACTTGCCCGTTCCAGTATTATGTATACAAGGCAGAACAGCATAGCTATCGTGACCTTCCCTTACGCTACGGCGAAACTTCCACGTTGTTCCGAAATGAAGATTCCGGGGAAATGCATGGCTTGACACGTGTGCGGCAGTTTACGATTTCCGAGGGTCACCTTATCGTCAGGCCGGATCAAATGGTGGAAGAATTTAAAGGATGCATCGCGCTCGCTCAACATTGCTTACAAGTTTTGGGCGTGGAGGAGGACGTGACCTACCACCTCTCCAAGTGGGATCCGTCAAATACGGAAAAATATATCGGTGCCCCAGAAGTGTGGGAGGAGACGGAAGGACATATCCGCACCATGCTTCAGGAACTACACATTCCATTTGTGGAGGACATGGGAGAAGCCGCGTTCTACGGGCCCAAGGTAGACATCAATGCCAAGAACGTATACGGCAAAGAAGATACCATGATTACCATTCAGTGGGATGCCCTGCTGGCCGAGCAGTTTGACATGTACTACATTGATGAGAACGGTGACAAAAAACGGCCTTACATCATCCATCGGACTTCCATGGGATGTTACGAGAGAACCCTGGCCTGGCTCATTGAAAAATATGCCGGCCTCTTCCCGACCTGGCTGTGCCCGGAACAAGTACGCGTCATACCGATATCCGAAAAGTTCCACAACTATGCATTACAAGTGGAACAAAAGCTAAAGGCTAATGGGATTCGCTGTTCCACGGACCAGCGCTCTGACAAGATGGGCTACAAGATTCGCGAGGCTCGCTTGGAAAAGGTTCCGTACATGCTGATCGTCGGTGCCAAAGAGCAAGAAGAGGGCGTAGTTTCCGTCAGAAGCCGTTACCTCGGCGACGAGGGTCAAAAATCACTGGATACCTTTGTCAATGAAATTTGCGAGGAAATCCGCACTAAGAGAATCAGGAAAATTGAAGTGGAAGAATAATTCTATATTCAATGAAAAAGCAAGGGATAAAAGAGAACTGCCTCTTTTGCCCTTGCTTTTCAACATTCTGTCTATGTATGGTTGCAAGGATGATGCCAATTTTCCTTGTTTCAATTTATAGACCATCTCCCGCACCACCTCTCTCAAATCGACACTATTTTTTGGTATATTCCATGTACAACTCTTCTGCCAAATACGCATCACTCATACAGTGCATGTCCGAAACTCCCTCACGAACCAATTGATAAACAATCGAATGATAAAAGAATCCAAGGGCATCATCCAAAGAAATCCCCGCCTTCTGAGCAAATTTTTCTATAACACGGGAATATTTTTTCTGCAGTAAAATAGGATTTGCATTCATACTTGTTCACTCCTTTCAAAATGTAGATACTCTGCAAGTACCTTTTCCGTACGGAAACAAACCTGCAAATTCGGCCTTTCATAACGCAATCGGCGAATTGCTTCTGATTTATCAATAAGATTGTCAAAATAGAGTTCCACCGTATTGAACACTTTATCATTAGCCACACCAC
Source organism: uncultured Faecalicatena sp. (assembly GCA_948468385.1). Lineage (GTDB taxonomy): Bacteria > Bacillota > Clostridia > Lachnospirales > Lachnospiraceae > Schaedlerella. The sequence goes on from CAOKHZ010000055.1 coordinate 8,285, forward strand.
CAATCACAACATCATAATCTGAAATGTCTTTTCCACCACGGCATATAAGAATAAAATCCAACCATTCCTCTGAATAAGAATCAAATCTCAACACTTTAAGCTTGTCAAAGGCATCTTCATCAAATCTATAATAGGAAACGACACCTTCCTTTCCCTGACGTTTAAACTTTTTGCACCACTTCACTGCCTGCTCATAAATCGGTGTAGTATAAAATCCCCGTCCAAAATCCACATTTAATCTGGAATGTTTCAAATCAGGTTTGGCAATTTCCACATAAGAGCCGTGATATAAAATCATACTTCCACCCCTCTCTCCCGTATAATCTCAACAATATCATCCACAATATACTCTTTGCTCTGCGTATGCAGGATTTCATATTCCGGAACAATATATTCATTGAGAATGTCACTTTTTTCTGTCAAGGCCTCATAAATCCGTCCAGCGTCTAAATCCAACTTTTCCGCAATATTTTCAATACAGAATACGACAAATTCAAGTTCTTGTATATTTTTAATTTTTTCTTCTCGATACACGTTGCCACCCTCCATCTTTTTCTCATAAATCTTTATTTTTTCATCCAAATTACAACGGTACTCTCCCCAATTTTTCTGCTCCGCTTCAACAAAATGACATTACCGGTACAAAAAGCGTGGGAATCCCTCCTCTTACAGCCGCTCCTTCATTTTTCCTTTCTCCTTCGCTTCCTGGTACTTCTGCTTCTATCGTATTCATTTGTATTTCTCCTCCCCTTTTATGACATTACGCGAATCTGCACCTTCAACTTGACTTTATTGTATATATCCTTTGACAGAATGTCAAGTCGTGCAAAATTTTAAATTTCTCAGTTACTATTCACAGCCGGATGAAAAGGGACATTTTTCAAATATTTCCTTGCATTTGACGGCTGATTCCAGTAAGATAGACACAGTACATGATACAAGCGGGTACTATTCACGGGGACATGCGCTCCGCCGCACGGCCTCCATCCGATAAAGCGACGAAATGTCACGCATTTCGTGCTTACATAAAGTAATCCCTATATCGTGAACATCAAAGGTCATACCATGGCACGGAACAATCCGTGCAGCATACGAGGAGGAAGAATATGAAAAAGGTGAGAGTTATTTTATTGGCAGTCTTGCTCGTGCTTGCTTGCGTCGGGTGTAGCGGCAATGCGGACAGCACAGACAAGGAGAATGATGCCAACGGCACAAATAACGGCGACGGCGAAACACAAGCCACGGCCGTCACCATGCGGCTGGAAAAGTCCGAGGGCTCGGTAGCGGTCTCGGATGAAAACGGGAAAGAACAAGAACTGCGGGAAAAGCTTCCATTATTTAGTGGATATGGCATTCAAACGCAGGCCGAAAGCTTTAGCTGGTTCAACCTGGATGACACGAAGCTGGCCAAGATGGATGAAAACAGCGAGGCCTCGATTGAAAAAGAAGACAAAAACCTGAAACTATTGGTCGACAAGGGCAGTCTCTATTTTAATATCACAGAACCCTTGGAGGACGACGAATCGCTGGAAATCCGCACCAGTTCCATGACCGTCGGTATCCGCGGAACTTCCGGCTGGGTGGACGCGGAAACAGAAACACTCTATATTATCCACGGAACCGTGATTTGTGAAGCGATTGAGAGTGGGGAACAAGTAGAAGTAAGTGAATGGACAAGCGCACATTTAATGGAAGATGGTACGTTTGAGTTGATTTATTATTTTAATCCAATGGATATTCCCGTCTTTGTGTGGGATGAAATGGACGAAGATTCCTTTGCAGAGTTGGGACTTAGCAGCAACCGGGACGACTTATTTGCAGTAAGAGAGCCTGATCCGGAACCAGAGGAAGTCGAAGAACCCGACTTTGACCTCACAGGGAAGGATACCGCCTACAGGAGCGGATACAACTCAATCTATGCCCAAAACGGCTCGTCGATTTATGAGTTGGAGTACTATGACGGCCTGCTCACCACTGCCTACCTCGACGATGAAGAAGGAAAAGGAGGCTGGGGCGGCGACATTGGCATCTCAATTAAAGGTTGCCCATTCTATGGCATGACCGTGGAGGAAGCCGCGGAAGAGTTACGAAATCAAGGCTACAGTGTAACCATCTACTAATCGTTTCACCTAAATCAGGCCAATCACAATAGGATTGGCCTGATTTAGGACAAGCGATTCCCTTTCCCGAGATATTTCAGGGCAAACTGCATGCAGATATGCTGCAGATTTTGTTGAAATCCCTCATTCGTATAGCTTTTTAATATTCTTGTCATATGGCGTTGGCCATATCCAAAAAACGAGACAAAATATCCTGCTCGGAAAACACGCGAAAAAGCGCCTCTCCCTTCTCCAACATGGAATCGTAAATTACTCTAATTCCATTTTAAGCGCTGCAATCCACTCTTCGATTGCTTGTACCAATAGAACCTGCTGATGTAAAACCGCCATACCCGTAGCGGGAATATCAGGGATATTTTCTTTCAAAGCAATATTTTCTTCCAGATAGGTTTTCATCACATTTATATTGCTCTCGATATTGTCCAGACATTCCCTTTGCCTTTCCTGCGTCATGCTCTCTAAATTAACAATAACCGCATTAAAATCCAAGAATATGTTAATCGGCTTGCAGGATATTTCAAGCATCAGCTTCTCAAATTCCTCATTTCCTGCATCCGTCAAGGAATATACCGCCTTTTCGGGCATTTTTCCCTCTTTCTCCGTGCGGCTTGTGATAAGCCCCTTTTCTTCCAACTGGATAACCTTTTTATAGATGGATGGTGTGCTGATTTTTACCCATTTTGAAATGTTGCGGTATTCCACCAGTTTCTGAATATCGTATGCACTCAAGGATTCCCGTTTCAACATTCCCAATACAATTAAGTCAATGGTCGCCATTCAAAATCCCTCCTTTTTCTATTGACAACTACTATAAATTACAGTATTATGATTCCTACAACGCAATTACTATTCTTTATAGTAGTATAAATAATGCTGTTTGTCAAGAGAAAGGAGTTCAAAATGAACAGTCAAAGTAAAAAAATGGAGTTGCTCGGCAGTGCATCCATACCAAAAGCACTTTTAGCAATGGGCATCCCGACAATGATTGGTATGTTGGTAAATGCTTTCTACAACCTTGTTGACGCTTATTTTGTCGGCGGGTTAGGGGAGAGCCAGATGGGGGCAATCTCCGTGGTCTATCCGCTTGGACAGGTCGTTGTCGGTCTTGGCCTGCTGTTCGGCAACGGTGCGGCTTCTTACATTTCCCGATTATTAGGTCGTGGGGATAAGGAAAATGCGGATAAAGTGGCAAGTACCGCTTTATACAGCAGCGTATCCGTGGGGGCGGTCATCATTATTATTTCTATGGTGTTCCTGCATCCCATACTGAAGCTCTTAGGGGCAACTGACAGCATCCTCCCCTTTGCCGCCACATACGCAAGGCTCTACATTGTTTCCTGCATCTTCAATGTATTCAATGTCACGATGAATAACATTGTGACAAGCGAGGGAGCTGCCAAAACAACCATGTGTGCCTTGC
>CAOKHZ010000056.1 GCA_948468385.1 uncultured Faecalicatena sp.
TGTATTGCTCGCCGTCAGAAATTCCGGCCAGCCTGCCTTCTTCTCTGCCTTCTTCTCTGCCTTCTTCCCTGCCGGCCAGCCTGCCTTCTTCCCTGCCTTCGTCCATTAATAATTGTGCAACTTGTGTCATTTTCAAGACCTACTTTATATACTTTGCCGTCTCGGCATCAATAATCTTGTCGGCAAACACCAGGATTCCAGAAAGTGCGAAGGATTTTTCCTCGCCGTTTTCAATCTGCTTTGCCAACTCCACTGCTTCCCTTACCGCTTGTTTTTTCCGTTCCGTCCCTTTGTAAGTCAATGGCAGGATGATCAGCTTCATCAATTCCTCGTCGCTTAATGCCTCTCCCTGCTCCAGCCTTGCCGCGATCTGTCGCACGACCTCTGTGGAATCAATTTTGCTAAGAAATGCCTGCTCCAGCTTTAATGTGAGGCACCCCACGGAAAATTCATCAGGCGCCCGCTCCACGTCAGCCGTATAAATGACGATCATGCGAACCTTCCTTGGCATTTCCTCTTTCTTGTATCGTTCCAGAACGCGGACGATGTAATTCAGGTATTTCAATTTGTTGGTCCACTTTACGTCGCTCTCATAATCAATGAGCGCGACGGAGTCGTCCGTCAGCATCCTGATATAAAAATCATAGCATTTAACCGAGTTATGTTCAACAAATTTATTGTTGATAATTCCCGCTTTTTTGTAGAAAGGCTATGTTGATAAGATGTGGATGACTCGTAATTTTGTGTGAACAAAATGTGGCCGATTATTGCCATGGGGAGTCGTCATCATGCAAATGGGCGCAAAGAGAGATTTTCCTTCAATGCGCGAATGGTTTGCGTATCATATTTTATACACAAATAAGGAACTGGATTTTTCATTTCCGGTTCCTTATTTCTACATAAAATAAGTTTGTATATGTTACGCAAAAATCATTTAATGTATTGATAGAAGTTTTCAATCATTTTGGTAAAATGTTTTATTGTGTTCGAACTCAACATAATACTATTTTTTGGTTATAAAGGTTCCAATCGCAATACCTTTTACTGCGTATTCACTAGCTCCCTCTTCTTCTCGTCCATTTTTTTCAAATCTTCTTGTGTTATAATTCCCTCTTCCAAAGCGATTTGCGTTAATTGCTGAATCGCGAGATTGGTGTTTTCTTCCGTATCAACTAAAATCGAAAATGTAGGTTTCGTCATGTTCGCATCCCCCTTACTCAATCCTTATTCCGAATACATATGCTACCCGTTCAAATTCTTTTGCGGCCTGCACGGATTCTGAACGATTTAATTTTCCGTCGTTATTATGGTCACACATTTTTGTGATTTCAATCAGTTTCTTTACGGCGGCATTTCTATCAAAGAAATCTGTTTTGGTCATATAATATTGCTCTCCGGAATTCGTCACAACTACCATTACTTTTAATTTGCCATACAACAAAAATTCCGAATAATCTTCAATGGAAAAAGCGGAATCTGTTGGATGATTATGTACCAGTACACAAACTTTATCATCTTTTCTGTTTAATAATTCATATGTCTTTGTATCCGATTCCAAATCCGTATTTGTCTGGGTTCCTTTGATCATATTGCCTTCTTCATGACTGTTTATGGCATAAACAAGGGCCACTTCATTACAGTCATTTTGATTTAATGCATAGTACAGTACGCTCTGGCATTTCTGATAGAGATAAAAAGACTCGTCCTCTCCAATTTCATCAATGATATATGGTCTAAGTCTTAATAAACTTGCCTCGTTTATAAATTGTTTTTTATGTGATGATATTGAATTGACTTTAATCATAAAATATGTCCTCTCTTTTCCATGCCATAATTGAACTGCTTTCACATTCCTTTACAATTTGCTCTTGTTCTTGAACGAGAAAAACATCTTGATTTTATTATACACAGTACGGTAATAAATATCAATCTGCCATATTAGTGTATCACAGATTAAATAAGCTTGTCCATTGATAATTAAAAAAGTTAATAAGTTGTTGCCATCTGTATACCGACGCTATATTATGTTGATGGATTTTTAGGTCGCCCCTTGCCGGATTTCCTCTTATGGATCTATCCTTTAAGACTGTCGAGTTATAAACTCGCACCGCATTTACGCAGAACGTTTTCAGTCACGTTGTAGTGAATCCCAATCTCATTGTTTATGTTTTCCATTTCCTTGTACAACGCATTGTTACGTTCCGTCCAGTTCCGGTAACTTCTGTCCACGACCTGGTTCAGCTTGTCAATTGCGCGCTCGACGCTCTTGATTTTGTTTTCCACCCAGTCGTAGGTTTTCAAGGTCTTCTCGGCATCCTCGCTGGAAGAATTGGGGGTGGAACTTGAATTGGAATTTGAGCCGGAATACGAGTTGGAATTCGAATTTGAGGTGAAGTTGGAGTATGCATTGGAGCCAAAGCCGCCGCCTGACGAAGAACCGCCGGGCGAAGATCCGCCGCCGGATCCGCCACCGTAAGCGCCAATCAGCTTTCCGCGGCCGCCGTTGGAAGTGACATAGCCGTTTCGTTCCAGTTCCCGCACTTGTTTGTGGTTCAGTATGATGTCGCCGACCCGAAGCTTCATTTTCCGCATGCCGCCGAGAATCTTTGTGAACACGCCGTTCCGGATCAATCCTTCCTCGCCAAGCTCGTTCACGATGGCCTCCTCGCTTTGGCGAATTGCGACGTCCGTACCGTTTGCGTGGGCGTGGAACGTGCCGTCGGCATTGCTTCCGTAGATTGCATGTTTTAACGCGTCTGCTGCTTGTTGAACGATGGAACCGCCAGAGGTGGCGGAACCGGCAGAACCAGAAACCGTGAATGTCACGTTTCCAGTCACATTTTTGACTTTTGCAATGGCATTGTCGATGGCATTGGTGTTGCTTTGCCAAATCACGTTCCCGATTGCCGACTTTGGTGCCCCGATGTATTCATCCACTTTCGTGGTATCATTGTCCCATACGACCAGGTTGCCTTCGTCATCGACCTTGCTTTCGCTTGTGTATTCCCCGATAAGTGTTGCATCCACTCCGGCGGAGATTAACGTTTCCGGGGTGATTCCGGCAATCGTTTCTGATATGATTTGCAAAGATGCCCGGTCAAGTTCCACGCCGGCTTCCACGTCGATTTCCGTTGCCAGCACGTTGTCAATCGCCGCCTGGAAACCCTCGTCATCAAGGCCAAGCGCGATTTTGACATCGTTTGGCAGCTTGTTGATTGCCTCGGCAACGTTTTGCATCTTGATTTGGGCGATTTCCGTGTTTCCGTTTTCGAGTGCGACTCTTTGGTAGTTATTGAGTTGGTCCTGAAAACTTTGAATCAGGCCTAAACCATGGCCAAGCTCGCCCTCTATCTGGGACGTGTCAATGGACATGACCACTTGATTGCCGGTCAATTCGTCTCTCATCCGGACGAGTGTTTCAAGAATGAGCTCCGCTTCCTCGGCCCCCTCCAGGTCAATGTTTATCGTGCCGTCTTCATTTTTGAATTCTTCAAGAAGCTTTGATGCCTCCGTGATCTGGTTTTCGAGTTCCTCCGCGTCCGTCGTGTCAAAATCAAACGTCGTGTCGGTTTTGCCAAGCTCTAATAGCTTCTCGTTGGCTTCTTCGGCCTCGTGTTGAGCCTCATCCAGGCCGGCATAAACGGCGTCGTGTACCTCATTTTTGACGGTGTCGCTGTTTATGATGTTTAAGTATGCATCGAGTTCGATATTGTTTTCGGATGCCAGCTCCCGGATTTCGTCTTCCATCAAGGAAGCGATTAATTCCGCGTCTTTCCCATAAGTGGTGTCATTCAGGATTCGCTCCCTTTCTTCCTTTAACGCGTTAATCGAGGCTTTGGCCGAGTCGATTTGTTTCTTGTAGTCCTCGGCAGATTTTGCTTCAAGCTGGTTTGTTGCGTTCCGTGTCTGTTTGATGTCATTTTCCAATTGCCTGACCTTTTCACGCTGCTGGTCGATTGCCATTTGTCCGCTTTGCGGGTCTGCTTCCAGTTCGGCCAATTTTGCCTCGGCTTCGACCAGTTCTTCTGACAAGCTCGCGATTCTTTCTGAGCCGTCCTCCACCGACGCGACAAAGTTGTTGTGAAAGCCATAGTCGTCAAGTCTTCCGAACATGTCCATGAGCCATTCGAAGCTCATCCCCATCTCCTTCGCGCAGCGTTCCAGGTCGTCAATGTTGTAGGACCATGACGTGGTTTCATCTGCCAATACTTCGGAAGTGGCGTAGCCCTTTGCCTGCAAGTCGTTTAAGAAATTTGTCACGCCGCTTCCGTCTTCCGTCAGGTATCTTTTTGCCCGTTCGTAGTTGTCGGCAAAATTTACCGAATCGTCGGAGCCGGTGGGAGAGAAGTAGGCCGCCCTCGTTTTGAAGTCGTCCGTGCCGGTAAGCCCCTTGTCGTGCATTTCCTTGGCCTCTTCCAGATAGCGGACGGCCTTCAGGTAATCGTCACCGGCATTTTCCGTTTCGTCGGCCGCGCTGATCGCGTCAAAATGGACGTTTGAATTTAAGTCCTTGAAGGCCTGGTTTGCCGTGTAGATTTTTACCAGCAGGTCATCAAACGTCCCGCTGAACTCATCGTCCGCGATGATTTCTGCCGCGATTTTCAGGTCGGAAGTGTTGAGTCTGTCTGCATTTTGTGCCCCGAATTTTTTGACGATTCTGTTATAACTGGCTTCCAAATCCTCGACAACGTCGTCCAGTCCCGATGACTTCCTGAGTAAGGACTCCGACAGCTCTGGCACCTTTTCGGAAATCTGGGCAATCAATTCCTCGGATTGCTTCTTGTATTCGGAATACGCCATCTTGTCCTTTTTGCTGTCTAATGTAAAAAGTTCGTTCAACTTGTCCTGGATGTCCGCATTTGACAGATTGTCGGCCAAGCCAGAAACCCAAGATTCCATCTTGGATTTACTCAGGTTTCCGTTGGCATCCAGCATGGATGCGGACACGGTATCGTAATCGATGTTGTTGAATATGCCGGATACCATGTTGGCCGTCGTTTCGGAAAGCTTGTTAAAGTTAGGATCGTTTTCGAAGCGCGCCTGCAAATATCCGGCACTTTGCCTTACCATGGATTCTACCTGCGAAACAAGTGTTTCCTGGGCATCCTTCAGTTTCTTTTGCGTTTCTGGCAGTTGGAATTTTTCTTCCGAGAATTCACCGTCTTCGTCAAAGATATCGATATTAAACGATTCCGCGATTTCTTTAAGTGCCTTGGAATTGGTTTCTAATTGGAGCTCTTCATTTTTGAGAATTTCGGCTTCATTTATAATCCGATTAGTTTCTTCTGATGACGCACCGGTCATGAGGGCGTTTGTTGCCTCCATGTCTTTGGCAACGACTTCGTCGATATTTGTTCTTTCAAGATTGCCGGTCTGGAATACTTCGTTTATCGCATTAATTTTCTGCTGATAACCAATTTCTTTAGTGAAATCGGTTGCAAACTGGTTGTTCTTGGCATTGAAACCATCAATCCAGTCGTCAAAACCCTCAAGGGTATCATAATTAGCACTTTGTCTAAGACTCTTGATCTGGTTTTCAAGATTCGACATGCTTGTCGTGGCGGTCAACCCTGCGCCGGACAGCCGGTCTAATATGGAATTGTATTCCTCAAACTCATCCTTTGTCAGCGAAACGTTTTCGTTTAAGGCGTTCACGCCCTTGCTCAGCTGCTCGAATCTCGTGATTTCCCTGCCGTTGTCTAACGTGACAGTGTTGGAGTTGATGCTGTCAAACACAGATTCCGCGTTTGCGATTTTCGCCTGGTTTTGTTGCATCTTGTCAAAAGCTTCGTTGCCCCGCTCGATGGCGTTCTCTTGTGCGTTTGCGTAATTGTCCCATGCCTCGATGGCCGCGTTGATACCAAAGGAAACCAGCATGTCAAACGCCATGTTTCCAGCCGTGGCAAGGGCGTTAATCGCGAACTTGCTTGCCTTTGCGCCGAGGGTTTGTTCTTTGAGTGTCTTGTTGTAATCAATGGCAGATTGACGCGCTTTTTCATTGGCATTGACCAAGTCTTGGCCGGTAAGTTTGGATAGGTCATCCGTGTTTTTAATAAGGTCAATAAGATAGCCGTCCCCTCTGGCATCCAATTGTTCATAAAAGTCTTGCCAGGTTTTCTTCCCTTTTCTACTGTTTACGATGCCCTGCCATTTAAAGATTTCCCGGAGTTTTTCGTTTGCAGTATTTGTATTTAATTCTTTGAGGTAGGAATCGATGTTTTCCGATGAAACGATTTTATCGTTTTTATTGGTGATAAACTTTGGGGCTTCCGCTTTTGGCTTGGATAAATAGCTCCAAAAACTTCCGACTTGTGATTTGGCTTCTTTTGTGTCTATTTCATTTTTTTTAGATAATTTCTTAATATCTGCTTGTCTGCGTTTGAAAGCTTCTGTAAAATCGTTAATAGATTTTCCCCAAATCCCTATTTTTGCCTTCCATGTATCAATATCATTATCAAATGTTTTGAAAATCATACTACTTTTTAATGAAGCTGTGGACACTTTATTTTCTTTGTGATAATATAGACAACATAAGGGAGGTTTGAATATGAGAGTAAAGCTTATTTGCGAGAGTTGCGGAGACATAGAATTTGATGGTGACAATTACCAATGTCCTATTTGTAATATTAACCTCACAAAAGTGGGATTTATAGATGGACATAAACTTATGCGTATGAATGGCAAAAAAAGAATTCAATGGCTAGAAAATAAGTTAGGTCATCCTATATCAGAAAAAATGATTAACATGAGAAGAGAGTACTATAAAAAACAAGATGAAGAAGAGCAACAAAGACTTAAAGAAGAAAGAGAAAAATATAAAAGGAAAGCTACGCAAAATGCCATCGAATACGGCAGGAGACTTTTGGAAGAAAAAAATAATGTTCCCAAATGCCCGATTTGTGGTTCGACCAACCTTAAAAAGATAACGATTACCACAAGGGTGGTAAAGACAGCCGCGTTTGGCACAATCGGGGCAATTGACGATGCGGGCAAAACTTACAAGTGCGAAAACTGTGGAAGTAAGTTTTAAGCGCAGAGTTGTTAGAGTTTCTGTCTTGCTTTTTTCGATTGGTTGAACCGTTCACTCATATTTGGGGGGGGCGGTTCATCCCTTACAAACTTCTTGTATTCTTCATTAGTGTTGCATTCTTTCAAAAGTATATTTACGTTTTCAACTATTTTTACAAATTATTTCTCATTTTTTTACCCTATATCCGGCATACGAGATTGTCTTCTTATCAACCATGACAATGCTGGTTCCACGGATGCGAAAGTAGAAGATAAGATTTCTACTGAATAATGTACCGTCGCATCTCGGCATAGTACCGAATGTATATTCTTCCGCCAGCGTTTCATCTAGGCGGCTGTGGCCATTTCATTACTGTGGGGGTTCGTCATCACGCGGATGGGCGTGAAGAGAGGCTTCCCTGCGGATCTCATTTGGTGCCACCTTTGCGGTGGCAGACACAAGATTCCCCGTCCCATATTATCCGATGGGAGCGATGTTCATCGCCATATCGACCTTCATGGCGGATGGGCCATGAATTTTATTTACCACCATGTATCGCATGATGGGCATAGAACGATTGATGTCCTTGTCACAAGAATCCAAAACTATGCTGTCGGCACTTACACAAACATTTGACAAATGTGATGGCAAACTACTATGATTTAGCCATACCGACGTTTTTTAACCCGGCGAACAGTCCCGCCCCGAGCAAAAGTGTTTTTAACGAACCGAGTTTACTCGTGATGTTGTCGAATGCCGACACGGCGTTGGTGCCGAGGTCGACAAAGAACTTTAACAAGTCCGAGTCAAGCACGTTTTTCGACAGTGATTGGAAAGTGGCTTCAAATTGCTGGAGTTTCGCGTCCATGGAGTTCATCCAACGCTCCTGCTCCTGCATGGCATAGCCCTGGGAATTGAGTGCCGCCTCATAGGCGCTTTGAATTTGTCCGGACTGGAACGCCTCGATGAAGGCGGTGCCTTGCTTTCCACGCTGCTTGCCAAAAAGAAGCTCCGATAAATCGGCCTTGTCAGTGCCGGACAGACGGTCATATACCTTTGAAATGTCCGTCATGATGTCATAGTAATCCCTGACATTCCCCGCGCCGTCGAAGATGTTTACCCTTCCGTGGGTGAGCTTTAAAACCTGGTTCTGCACTTTGCGGACGGAATCGGCGGTCGTGGCAACTTCTTCGCCGAGTTCTTCCAGCTCGCCCTTCATGCCCCTGACGCGCAGGCTTCCAACCGTCAGGAAGTCACCAAACGCGGAGGCGTCCTTTGTGATTTTCGTGCCGCCGGCAAGCATGGCGAGCGTCTTGTCGAGGTCGGTGCCGCTTGCGGCCATGGCGGAAGCAGAGTGTGACAACCCGTCGCCCAGGTCCTTTGCGGAAGTCGCGTACTCTCCGCCCAGCTTGTTCAGCTTGTCCACGATGGTGATGGAGTCGGATGCCTCTATATTGAAGGCCTTCATGACCGTTGCCATGTCGCGGATGGCGGTGTCGTCGTCAACGTTGCCGATGTTGGAATAGATGGATGAAACTTTTGCCAGTTTGCCGGCTTCTTCAAGTGAATCCTATTGTTACTCTTTCTATCATAAGGGTAGAAAGGGGTAGGTCATTTCTGCCTACCTCTGCAATTTCCCATAAAAGTCCCGGACAGCGGCCATGTTATGGAGGATGCTTGCATCCGCAATAACATGGGCATTGGACGGTCTAACCCGTATGAGCAAGCAGTCCGCTAGGACGAATTGCGAATGCGGGTGGCAATTGCGGGAGTGCGTAAGCACGAAGCAATCGACTTTTTTCCGTGACGTTCGATTATATTTGCAGAGCAGACCATACCTTCATCTTGTAAAAGATGGTTAGCGTACGCTCCATGATTGCTCATGGAACTGTGGTCGTTACGGGATCTTTGATGCTGGTGATACCGGAATTGAGAGAGCGCGAAATGCGGAGCAATCCGTGGTATCATTTATGAAGTATCAAAGTCTTACCCTCGGTATTGTCCTTCTCAGGAGTTCCACCGATTTGAGCTAACTGTTTACCCACATGTTACCATGCGGGGGGCCGTTTGTTCAGCCTAGTTTTGCCCAATTGGCCGTCTGGTCAATCAGGCTTGAAATTGACCTTCCCAGGTCACGCGCGGACTTGCTTGCGGAATTCAAAAAGCTGTCATATCTTTTGGCGGTCGCGTCCGTCACCTTGTGAAGGTTCGTCATCGCCGTGTCAATCGCATGTACGTCTTGCGGCATTTTTTTGAGCCGCGTGATGACTGCCGAAAGGCCGGAACTTAGGGACAGCCACTGCGTGAGCCCTTTCCCTGCCTCGGCAAATTGGGTTTTTATGTTTTTTGCTAATTTTTCCAATGCTTTTAAATTGTTATCCATATGGTTATGTTACCTCCTTGTTTCGTCAAGTTTCCGTTATCCGTTTGGTTCCGACCGGCCGGTTTTCCTTCCATTTTTTATAAACCCACTGGGTTTCGGATTTTAAAAACCAGCATACCAGCCGACCCTTTTTGTCCTCCTTTTCGGATTCGCACGTGAATACCGGCTGTACGCCCCTTGACGTGTAAAATATGATTTGTTTGATTAGGTCAATTGGAACGAGGTTTGCTTCCCCGTAACAGTCCAACATGTCCTGCTTCGTTTCTAATTTTAATTTTGACATCATGTCACCTTCCCTCGTAAAAAATGGGGGACAACGATTACAAATGCATTGTAGTCGTTGTCCCCCTTGGTTGTGTGGAGCCTGGCGATACCCATGAATTGCCATGCACTTTGCGCTTTCGCAATCTTGGTATCATCGCAAACTACAATGCGAAGTTACTGTTTCTTATTCCTCAATCAAAACCAGGTCGAGGATGTTGTCGTCACCGTCGGCCAGGAGGTCGCAGGTGATCGTGATGCTGCCCGGGTCTCCCGAGTTGGAGAAGGAGAGCGACATGTTGCCCTGCGGAGCCGCCTTGTACGCGGTCAGCTTGTACGGAAGGATGTCGTCGTCCTCGGTCTTCATCACCGTGTCGCCGTATACGGTGAAGTTCTTCGGGAAGCTCGTGGACTTGATGTTGATTCTTTCCACCTTGTCGGTCACTTCCTTCATGTAATACACGATGACCTTGTCACTGCCCGTGACGGCGTTTGCCAGCGTGACGGCCTTGTCGGCCACGGTGCATGCCAGCTCTTCGCCGCAGTCATCGCCGTATGCGTATACGACCACGCTTCCGGCCACCGGCGTGTCAGAAAGCGTGATTCCGGTTC
>CAOKHZ010000057.1 GCA_948468385.1 uncultured Faecalicatena sp.
TAAAATCCGCAGTTGTCGGCAGGGCGGTCATAAAGCCGAGGAAACCATACTTTTTCACAAAACCAAGTACGGACTCTTTCAGTATCACATCATTAGATGTAATATTTTCTATATTATAAATGGTTACTTATTATCGGCCAAGCTGTTTGTAATTTTCAGTCAGGGCACTTTTTTATTAGAAAAATTTGACGAAAAGTTTTTATCGAAAATTAATGGAAATTGCGCAGTTGCTTTCGGCGGGATTGTTGACTTGGTTATAAAAAGTTGCTATAATACTTTTTACCAAAAACTGTCAGGGTGGATTTTGTGATGTGACAGTGGGATGATGCCATTATTCATGTGCATTTGAGGGGATGGTTTCTTTGTGGCCCGGTTACGTGGATTGTGGCAAATACGCGAAAAGGAGATAGGGACAATGGGATTTTTGACAGGAAAGACGGCAATCATCACCGGAGGAGGAAGGGCCGTTTTAAGTGACGGGAGATGTGGCTCCATCGGTTATGGCATTGCGACTGCATACGCCAAGGAAGGCGCAAACCTCGTGATTACCGGTCGTAACGTAAAGAAGCTGGAGGACGCGAAGGAAGAGCTCGAGAGGCTTTACGGCATCAAGGTGCTTGCCGTGCAGGCGGACGTGAGCGCGGGAGCGGACAACGAGGCAGTGGTTGCCAACGTCGTGAAGCAGGCGATTGACACGTTTGGCAGAATTGATGTTTTGATTAACAACGCGCAGGCTTCCGCTTCTGGCGTGACGCTTACCGACCACACGACCGAGCAGTTTGACCTGGCCATTTATTCCGGTTTGTATGCGACGTTTTATTATATGAAGGCCTGCAAGCCGTATTTGACGGAGACGAAGGGAACGGTCATCAACTTTGCTTCCGGCGCGGGCTTGTTTGGAAATTATGGACAGTGCGCATACGCGGCGGCCAAGGAGGGCGTGCGTGGGCTGACCAGGGTGGCGGCCACGGAGTGGGGCAAGGATGGCGTGAATGTAAACATTATTTGCCCGTTGGCTTGGACCTCCCAGTTGGAGAATTTTGAAAAGGCGTATCCGGACGCGTTCAAGGCAAACGTAAAGATGCCGCCGGCCGGACATTACGGGGACGCGGAATTGGAAATCGGACGCGTGTGCGTACAGCTCGCGTCGCCTGACTTCAAATATATGAACGGCGAGACGCTTACGCTTGAAGGCGGAATGGGTCAAAGACCATAATGGCCGCGAGATGAGAGCAATAGACATGAAACAAAAAGAGTCTCATGAGGGGGCTCTTTTTGTGTCGTAGGAAACTTCGTTCCCTATGACACAAAACCCTTCGGGGGATGTGCACTTCGCGCCTAAGGGAAATGGCTGCTGATGCAGCCGTGCTCCGGCGCGAGAGTCCGGCAAGCCGGACTCTTTGATTTATAGGAAACTTCGATAGTAATACAGTATATCAGGAGGCTTATATGAGCAGACAGTTTGACAGATTGAGGGAGGGGTACCAGTATTGCCGCAGTGTGACGGATTTTCGTCCGCAGGTTGGCTTGATATTAGGCTCGGGATTGGGAAATTATGCGAGGAACATGGACGTGGTGTGTGAAATCCCATATAATGAGATACCTGGTTTTCCGGTATCCACGGTGGAAGGTCACGACGGACGATTTTTATTCGGGCATATCGGCGGCGTGCCGGTGGTCGTGATGAAGGGCAGGGTTCATTTTTACGAGGGCTACACGATGGAGGAGGTCGTGATGCCCGTCCGTCTAATGAAGATTCTCGGTATCGAGACATTATTTTTGACCAATGCGGCAGGAGGCATCAACCGGAGCTTTCATGCGGGGAACTTCATGATGCTTACGGATCACATATCCAGTTTTGTTCCGTCTCCGTTGGTCGGGGAAAATGTGGAAGAGTTTGGAACCCGTTTCCCGGACATGACGCATATTTATGATGAGGAATTGCAGCAGTTGATTCGTGACACGGCCAGGGAGGAGCAGATTGAAGTAAAGGAAGGCGTGTATCTGCAGACTTCGGGACCAAATTTTGAAAGTCCGGCGGAAATTCGCATGTTTGCCACGCTCGGCGCGGACGCGGTCGGCATGAGTACCGCTTGTGAGGCGATGGCGGCCAGGCATGCGGGCATTAGGGTGTGTGCCATCTCGTGTATTTCCAATATGGCTTGTGGCATTACGGGAGCGGAATTGAGCCATGTCGAAGTGCAGGAAACGGCGGACCGACGTGCCGGAGAATTCGAGCGGTTGGTGACGAGCGTGATTTCAGGGCTCATGAAGCATGAGTGACGGCTGGTGCGATGTAGAAGGGAGTTTGAGCGCGTTATGTTTACCAGGATTTATAATGCAAGGATATTGACCATGGAAACGGACAAGCCGATGTTTCTAGGGGAAATCCAGATAAAGGACGATACGATTACTTACGTGGGATCCATGATGAAGGAAGGAAATGTAAAGTGGGACAAGGAGATTGACGCGGATCAAAACCTCGTGATGCCGGGATTCAAGGACGCGCATACGCATTCGGCAATGACCTTTTTGCGTTCCCATGCGGATGACATGAAGCTGGACGAGTGGCTCAATATTCGCGTGTTTCCGGCAGAGAAAAAGCTTACGGGGGAATCGGTTTATTGGTTTACCACGTTGGCGATTATGGAGTATTTGACAAGCGGCATCACGGCGGCGTACGACATGTATTTTTATGTGGACGACGGCGCGAGGGCCGTGCGCGATAGTGGTTTCCGTTATGTGTTCTGTGACAGCATCAATAATTTTGACGGCACGGTGGAGCGCGTGGAGCAGGATTTCCTGCGTCTGAACCAGGATGCTTCCAGACAGATCAGCCATCGGCTGGGATTTCATGCGGAGTATACCACGAGCCGGGAAATCATGGAAAAATTGGCGGCGTTGGCGGAGAAATACCAGGCACCAGTGTCGGTACATTGCTCGGAGACGAAAAAGGAAGTGGAAGAGTGCCGGGAGAGGAGCGGGATGTCGCCGGTGGCCTATCTGGACTCGCTTGGCTTGTTTGAATATGGCGGGACATTGTTTCACTGTGTACACATGGACGAAGGTGATTTTGAGATTCTCAAAAAACGGGGCATCTATGTGGTGACGAATCCGGCTTCCAACCTGAAGCTGGCGAGCGGGATTGCCCCGATTAAGCGTTTTTTGGACGAGGGCATTCCGGTGGCCATTGGTACGGACGGGGCGGCGAGCAACAACTGTCTGGACATGTTTCGGGAGATGTTTTTGGTGACCGGCCTGCAGAAGGTGGTTTGTGACGATCCGGAGGCGGTGCCGGCCATGGAAGTTTTAAGGATGGCGACGATAGGCGGCGCGCACGCGATGGGGCTTTCGGAATGCGACACGCTGTCCGTGGGCAAGAAAGCGGACTTGATCATGATAGACTTAAAGCAGCCGAACATGCAGCCGCTGCAGAATCTGGAGAAGAACCTGGTGTATAGCGGCAGCAAGCAGAATGTGAAGATGACGATGATTGGCGGAAAGGTGCTCTATGAAGACGGGAGGTTCTATCTGAAGCACTCCGTGGAAGAGGTCTACCAGAAAGCGAACGCGTTTGCCAGGGAGATTTTGGAATAGTTACAAGTGTTTTGAGACATGTCCGAGGAGAACTAAAATAGAAGAATGGCGGTTTGCCTTATCGACCATGGCCGCATAGGGCAAACCGCCATCAAGGGGGCTACAAGGAAGTTTGGGCGGTTGATTTTTCCGTGGTCTCCCTTCGGAAAAGTATCGGCGGGAGAACCTTGTGTATTGGTTTGTTTAGAGGTATGGGCTTCCTTTTTTTGCGTTCGTTCATTTGTTCCACGAGGAGGCTTACGGCTTCGTAGGCAATCGTGTCAATCTGCTGGCCGATGGTGCTGATAGGCAGGATGGCCTCCCTGGATATTGGGGAATTGTCAAAGCCGATGAGATAATAATCGTCGGGCAGCGTCCCATGTTTTCGGATAAGCAGGTTTAAAAGGATGTTGGCATTGGTATCATTGGACACGAAGATGCCTTTTTTTTGTCCCTCGTAGTCGCATTCTAATTTGCCCAATATGGCTTCGAGCATGGGCTTTGCCGAATCGTGCGTGTGTCCGAATTCTTTCAAAATGATTTGGTGGTCGATGTTGTGCTCGCGACAAAAGTCGGAGAAGCCGAGAAGCCTGCCATGGGCGGGAATCAACTCGGAGGATGGTGAGTTAACATGAATCAGGATGTCGCACCGGTGTCTGGCAAGCAGGCCGGCCGCCTGATATCCGCCCATGTAGTTGTCCGTGTTCACGCTGCATACGAACTTGTCCTCACGCTCGATGGTGACAATGGGGATGGGGAGGGTGGAAAGTTCCTCGGAGGGAATGGTGTGGCTCAATATAATCATGCCTTCTATTTTATATGCCAGAAGTTCCTGGATATATTGCCGTTCGATTTCCTCGCTCTTATCGCCGATAAAGACCAAAAACTTGTAATGAAACGTTTCATACGTGGACAGAATTCGATTGAGCATTTCGGAGTAAAAGTGGTGATATAAATCGGGGATGATGATGCCGATGAATTCCGTCTTACCGTTTGCCAAAATCCGTGCGACCTTGTTTTCCTGATAGTTCAGCTTGACGAGGGCGTCGGATATAATCTGCTGGTTTTCCAGCGTGAGGGAATCAGGATTGTTAAAATAGCGGGAAATCGTGGTCTTGGAAAAATTCGTATATTTTGCAATGTCGTTAAATGTCACGTTCTTTTTTTTGTCCATGTGTCAGTGCCTTCTTTCTTACCGTGGTGTAATAGGGGCAAAAAGAGTCTTTCCTTTGTCGAAATCTTTCCGCAAGGGTTTTTTGGACGACCGTCTTGCCATGTCCCTAGTATAACAAAATTAAAAAAAAACGCAAGGCGTAATCGGTTAAGTAACCGGTTTTGTGAAATGTGTACAATTTTGTTTTTCCTTTTTGTCAAGAGAAAAGGAAAGATTTGGCACTATTTACAAATGTGTGCCTATATGGGAGAAATAATGGAAATTGGATTGACATGAATCCACATACAGTGTTATAATTCCGGTAAAGTAACCGGTTACTTTACCGGTTATAATAGAAAAAAAGGAATAGGAGGAGTAAATGATGAGAAAGAAAGTGGTAAAGAGCCTCTGTCTGATGCTGATTCTGGCATTGACATCGTCCATGTTGGGCGGGTGTCGGTTTGGATTTGCCAGTGATCCGGACGATCCTGACGAAGAGGTGAAGGAGGAGCCGATTGACACCTCGGTTGACACGTTCGAGTATGATGACTCTTTGGAAGGGACGAGTATCACGCTTTTGAATTCCAAGGCGGAGATTCAAGTCGCGCTGGAGAAGATGAGCGTGGAGTTTGAGAGCCGTTCTGGAATCCATGTGGAGGTGATGCCGGTGACGGACGGCGATTCCCCTTATACGAAGGTCGTAAGCTTGTACAATTCGGGAAATCCACCTACCATGGCCATCCTGGATACCACGGACGTAATTGCCTTGGCGGAGGAGAAGGCGGAGGACTTAAGCGCGGAGGACTGGATTAGCGAGGCGGAAGGGTATCTTACGGAGGTAAATGGCAAGGTGTACAGTTTCCCGCTCTGCATCGAGGGGCGCGGTATCATTTATAACAAGGCGGCCATCGAGGAAACCTTGGGAGAGACGTTCGACCCGAAATCCGTGCGGACGCTGGGAGAGTTTGAGGAGTTTTTAAATCGCCTGGTCGAGGCGGGGATGGAGAAACCATTATCGTTGGCAAAGGAAGATTGGTCTTTGGGGGCGCACCACTTGCAGTTCATCTATGAGACGTACGACGGGACTTCGGAAGGGGCGCAGGATGTCATTGAGAAAATCAAGGCGGGAAAGATGGATTTGGCATCCTACGATAGGCTCGGCGAATTCGTGGATGCGTTTGACGTGTTGAAGGAGTACAACGTGGCAAAAGGTGATCCGCTGGGAGCGGATTATGACGAGATGGCGATTGACCTTGCGGATGGAAAGACGGCCTTCTGGTTCAATGGAAACTGGGCATGGCCGAATCTGTCGGAAGCCGGGGCGAATAATGAGGATGCGTATGGATTCTTGCCATATTTCATGAATGATGACGAGGATGACTTCGTGAACCAGAAGATTCAGGCTTCCCCGTCAAAGCAGGTGATGATTGACGGCCAGATGTCTTCGGAGAAGGAAAAGGCGGCGGCGAAAGAATTTATGAATTGGATTGTCTACAGCGAGATTGGACAGCAGATGTTAGTGAAGACTTGTAACATCATTCCCCCGTTTGCCAACAACCCATATGAGCCGAGCGACCCGTTAAGCCGTGACATTTATGAAAAGATACATGCGGACGAGACCTTTAACGCGTCGGCCATCGTGCCGAACGACCATTGGTCGATACTCGGGGCGGCGATGCAAAAATATCTTGCCGGGCGCAGTGACAGGGACGAGTTGATGGATTCCATCCAGCAATACTGGGAGGAACAGAAGTGAGGAGGGAAAAGCATATGAAGTCGAAAAGCAATGGAAAGGATTTTTGCATATTTGCGTTGCCGGGACTGTTTTGTTTCGTGGCGGTAGTCATCATACCGTTTGTCTACGGCGTATATTTGACCTTGACGGATTGGGACGGCGTGTCAAGCGTGAAAAATTTCGTGGGCCTGGCCAATTTTGTGGGCGTGGGCAAGGACTCCCAGTTTTGGATGTCGCTCCTTTTGACCTTTAAATACGTGGTCTTCGTGGTAGTGATCGTCAACGTGCTTGCGTTCGCCATCGCCTACTTGTTAACGAGGGGGATGAAGGGGCAGAATTTCTTCCGGGCTGGATTTTTTACGCCGAATCTGATAGGGGGAATCGTTCTGGGATATATTTGGCAGTTCGTGTTCTCACGGGTGTTCGTAAACATCGGGGAATCAACCGGTTGGAGTTTGTTCGAGGTTTCGTGGCTGTCCGACCCGACGAAGGCGTTCGCGGCGTTGGTGCTGGTGTCGGTTTGGCAGTTGTCAGGATACATGATTTTGATTTACGTGGCCGGGTTCATGGGGCTTAACGAGGACGTGATGGAGGCGGCGAGCATTGACGGCGCGTCCGGCTGGCGCAAGATGAGGAGCATCGTGTTGCCGCTGATGATGTCTTCCGTGACCATCTGTCTTTTCCTGACGCTTTCCCGCGCGTTCATGGTCTACGACGTGAACTTGTCCTTGACGGCCGGGGCACCGTATGGGACGACGGAGATGGCGGCCATGCACGTATATGAGAAAGCCTTCACGTCCAGACAGTTTGGACTTGGACAAGCGGAGGCGTTGATTCTGTTTGTCATCGTGGCGTGCATCAGCGGGCTGCAAGTGTATTTGACGAAGAAGAAGGAGGTTCAGGCATGATGAAACAGACGAGTGTGGGTGGAAATAAGAAAAAGCTGGCAAATATATTGTCCATGGTCGTGTTGATTATTATTTTTATCGCGTACATGTTCCCGTTTTTGATGGTGGTCATCAATTCGTTGAAGCAAAAGCGCGACATTATCAAAAGTCCGTTCTCCTGGCTGTTTACCATCAAGGGTCTGTCCTTTGACAATTTCGTCAAGGCGTTCACACAGATGGATTTTTTGAACGCGTTTAAGAATTCTTTGATCGTGACGGTCTCGGCCACGGTGCTGGTGACGTTGTTTGCGGCGATGCTGGCCTATTACGTGGTGCGCCACAAGAATTGGGTTTCCAAGATCGTGTTTGCCTTGATGGTGGCTTCCATGATTATCCCGTTTCAGGCCATCATGATTCCGTTGGTGAATATTTACGGCGGCATGCTCAACATCTTGAATCACAGGCTGACGTTGATTTTCATGCACACGGGATTTTCCATGGCGATGTCGGTGTTCATGTTCCATGGATTTATCAACGGAAACATTCCCATCGCGCTGGAGGAGGCGGCCTACATAGATGGCTGTACCCATTTCCAAACGTTTTTCAAAATCGTGTTTCCGCTGTTGAAGCCCATCATTTCCACGATGGTGATATTGAACGCGATGGCGTTCTGGAACGACTTTTTGCTGCCGTCGCTCGTTTTGACGGACAAGGAATTGTTGACGTTGCCTTTGTCCACATATAGTTTTTACGGGACATATTCCGCGGATTATGGTACGATTATGGCTGGGCTTTTGTTGTGCGTGGTGCCAATATTGATTTTGTACGTCGTATTGCAGAAACAAATCATCAATGGCGTCGTGGCGGGAGCCGTAAAATAAAAATGGTGTTGTTCGTGTTCGAGGATTCGCTTGGCGAATCCTCGGGTTATATGGGAAATATCAGAGTTACTTTTTGCGGGGCGTGCGCCTCGCCGTACGGCCATGGGCCGTGAACAGCAAAGTTTCGAGTAAGGAGATTTTTTGTCATGACGGAAAATGTGTTGCATTTGAAAGCTCCGGGAAATTGGATGAATGATCCGAACGGATTCATTTATTATCGAGGAAAGTATCATTTATTTTATCAACATTTTCCATATGCGCCCGTATGGGGGACGATGCATTGGGGACACGCGGTGAGCGAGGATTTGGTGCACTGGAAACATCTGGGGGTCGCGTTGTTTCCCACGAAAAATTATGATAGGAACGGGGTGTTTTCCGGGAGTGCCTTGGAGAAGGACGGCGAGATGTATTTATATTTTTCGGCGGTTCGCTATCTTGAGGCGGAGGCGGAAAACATTCATCAGGCGGCCGGGGAGCGATTTGAAACGAGCCAGGCGATGATTACCTCGAAGGACGGGGTTCATTTTGACAATTGGAAGGACAAGAGGCAGATTCTGCCGGTGAGCCATGACGAGGAAATCGCGGACGCGGCCGATACGCGGGATCCGAAAGTGTGGTATGACGACGGTATGTACTATATGGTTTTAGGCAGTACCTATAAGAAAAAAATAGGACGAATCTTGTTTTATAAGAGCGAGGATGCATTGAACTGGTCGTACGTGTCACAGTATCGAAGCAAGAGATTCGGGAGGATTTTGGAGTGCCCGGACTTGTTTCGCGCGGGAGGGTCATATGTGTTTATCGGTTCGCCGATGTACATTGGGTTACGGGAAGCGGACGGAGTGGACGCTGGGTCTGGCGACTTTTCAGACACGGTGGAGGATGGCGGCGAAGGAGTGAAAGGCCATGAGCACCATTCTGTCTGCGCGTTGGCGGAGTTTGACAAGGAGAGCTGCGTGATGACGTTATCCGGGAAAATGCAATACGTGGACTATGGCATGGACTTGTACGCGCCCCAGACCAATTTGGACGCGTCGGGGCGGCGGGTGATGATTGCCTGGATGAGGATGCCGAGAGCCGTGGAAGATGGGGACGAGGTTCCATGGAATGGGATGATGTGCCTGCCAAGGGTGGTGGAAGTTCGGGAAGGGCATGTATGCTTCAGGGTACATCCGCAAGTGGAGGCATATTTTTCAAAAGAAGTCGTAAAGGTCTCAGGGCGCGGCGAGGGTTTTTCATGTGAAAACGTTGATTGGAAACTTGATTATGCACGGCCGTATCGCCTGAAGGCGTCACTTGCGGAAGGAGAAGCCTTGAATGTCGGCGGTTTCCGAATCTGGATGGAGGAGGGGCGGTTGAGGACGGAGCGAAGCGAGGTGTTTCGGGATGTCGAGGGAATCCATACGCTTTGTAATACACCAAAATTGGGGGAGACGTGCGAACTGGACATATTTGTGGAACCGAACCTGATTGAGATCTTTGTAAATGGCGGGGAATACGTGGTAAGTAACGTCGTGTATGGCTTGCGGGAGGAGATTGCAGGCCGGGTGAAACGGATGTGGCAGGGGGAATGAGCCAAGTGGAATAAGGTTAAGCAGGACGATAAGCCGGGTTATGTCGTTGGACAATCATCTATCTAGGCCCGGCGTCGCCGCCAGGCTCAAGCGACCTACCTAAAGCGTGACGGGCCGCCAC
>CAOKHZ010000058.1 GCA_948468385.1 uncultured Faecalicatena sp.
CTCGTCGGGCTCATAACCCGAAGGTCATAGGTTCAAATCCTATCCCCGCAATTTTGTGCCTTGGTAGCTCAGTTGGTAGAGCAGAGGACTGAAAATCCTCGTGTCACTGGTTCGATTCCGGTCCAAGGCATATGGGCGTGTAGCTCAGGCGGTAGAGCACTTGACTTTTAATCAAGTTGTCCGGGGTTCGAATCCCCGCACGCTCAGGAAGAAGAAAGAGTTGAAATCTTGAAGGATAAAGGGTTTTAGCTCTTTTTTTGATATCGTGATTGAGTATCTTTATAATATGGCAGGCTCTTTTTTGCGGATGGGAGTATGGCATAGGGAGGGGCGGACATGCGTGTTGCAATGGTGGAGGACAGTTTGGAGCAGGCCGAGGAGCTGCGGCAGTTTTTTGCGCGTTATGCAAGGGAAAATGGGATGGAGTGCATGATAAGCCATTATTTGGAAGCGTATCGTTTTCTTGACGAGTACCGCTCGGATTATGACGTGGTTTTGTTGGACATTGAGCTTCCCGAGATGAACGGCATGCGAGCGGCGGAAAGGCTAAGGGAGAAGGATCGGGACGTGATTATCGTGTTCGTGACCAACATGCGGCAATATGCGGTTGCGGGTTACAGCGTGTCGGCATTGGATTATATCGTGAAGCCGATTAATTATTTTGAGTTTGAAAAATTGATGAAAAAGGTGCGGCGGGTGACGGATGCCAGACGAGAACGAGACGTAGTGCTTAAAAATGCGGGGAGCGTGCAGCGAATCTCGTCATCGCAGATACGCTACGTCGAGGTCTACCATCATAAGCTGATTTTTCATATGGAGTCGGGAATGCTTGAATCCTGGGGAAGTTTGAAGGAAGTGGAAGACATGGTTCCCAAGGCAATGTTTTTCCGTTGTAATAACTGCTTCTTGGTGAATTTTAAATATGTCGACGCGATAGAGAAAGAAGAAGTAGTGCTGGGGGCGGACCGGTTAAGAATCAGCCATTTGAGGAAGAAAGACTTTATGCGGGAATTTACGCAATATCTCGGAAAGATGAGGTGAAAAGGATGCTGGCATTTTCAGCAGGACTTTCAGGATATAAATTGATTTTTCTTTCAGAGCTTTTGCTCGCGGAGGCTCTTGCGGTGTATACGTTTGAAAAACGTCCTCATTTTGGTATTCGTTTGGCGTTTTCCCTCGTGGGTGTCTATTTGGCGGCGTTTCTTTATCCGGTCGTATTTGGCAGTGACATGTTTAACAGCGTCTATGTCTCCTTCTTGTTTCTCTTCCTATTTGGAATTACCGTCGTGGCCATGCGGGCTTGTTTTCAGGAACCAATGGCGAATTTGATTTTTGGCGGAGCCGTGGCATACACGGTGCAGCATACCTCTTACATGACATATTATTTTTTCGTGTCCGTGACTGGAATCGGCGGAATCGACGTGTATGGCAGTGCAAACATGAAGGGCTCCTACAGCGTGTTTTCGGTACTGGCCTACTTTGCGTCGTATGGCGTGATTTATTGGTTCGTGTGGGCGTTCGTGGAGCATGAGATGCGGGAACAGAAGAAATTGAAAGTCGACATATTTCTCCTTCTGAGCTTTTTGGGAATCATGCTGACGGACATCGTGCTGAACGCGGTGACGACCTACATGTTGAAGCCGCCGTTACTGGGAACGGTGGTGATATATCTTTATAGCTTGCTTTCGGGTTCATTTGCGATGGGGATTTTGTACTCGCTATTAAAAAAGAATATCGTGGAGGACGAGCGGGAGATGATTTATCTCCTTTGGCAGCAGGACAAACGGAATTATGAGCAGAGCAAGCAAAATATTGAGCTGATTAATGTCAAATGCCATGATTTGAAACATCAGATTCAGGCGTGGAAACGACAAGAGGGACTAGGGATTGACAAGGAATATATCGACGAGCTGGCGAGGGCGGTCAATATTTATGACACGTCGGTAAAGACGGGAAACGACGTCGTTGACGTTATTTTGGCGGAAAAAAGTATTTTCGTGGCGGAGCACAAGATTCATCTTTCTTGCATGATCGATGGGGCAAGCCTTTCCTTTTTCTCTTCTTCAGATTTGTATTCCTTGTTTGGAAACGCACTTTCCAATGCCTTTGAAGCGGTGGAAAAAATCGAGGACGTGCAAAAACGTATTGTGCGCGTCCGGGTTCATGTCATAGGGAAGACCCTTTTGATTCATGTGGAAAATAATTGTGAGGGCGACGTGGAGTTCGACGTGGCGGGGTTGCCGAAAACGAGAAAAAAGGATATTTCAAGCCACGGGTACGGGGTGCGCAGCATGAGCATGATTGCGGAAAAATATAACGGCATCCTGACCACGTCGGTGGAAGACGGCTGGTTTTGTTTGGACATTTCGATTCCCCTGCTAACCAAAGAGGAGTGAAAAAGGTTATATGAGGTAAAAGCCATTGAAAAGAATCCTTGTTTATGTCATCATCCAAATAACAAGAAGGTGCGCATTCTTCATGGGACAAAAGGAACGCCTGGCGAGGCTTTTTTGGCCGGGCGGAAGAAGACTGAAAGAACTGCAAAAATGAAAAGGAGGATGAAAAAAGTGAAACAAGGGAAACTTAAGATGAGCAATAGGCGTTTTCGGGCGATTTTGATACCGCTGTTAAGTCTGTTACTGATTTTGTCGGTCGCTCTCACAATGGTGGCAAATTACTGGCGGGTGGCATTGGACGCATATTTGGGAAGAGGAGAGGTACACATTGTAAACAGCACGGATACGTCGGGACTGGACTTGGATTATTACGATGTCTCGTACACGAGCGATTCGGAGTCTTTGGAGGCGGCGATCCCAATCGCGCAGCAAATCGCGTCGGAGGGGGAAGTTTTATTAAAGAACCAGGGCGGGACGCTCCCGCTTGACAAAACGACGCGGATTACGCCGTTCGGATATCGTTATGTGGATCCCGTCTGGGGCGGAACCGGTTCGGGAAACGTGGATACGAGTAAAGAGTATGTGTATTCACCGGAAAGGGCGTTGAAGGAAGTGTTCGGTGAGGATGCCATAAATGAGACGGTGGCAGATTTGCTTAGAAACAGCAGTCCTTATGAGATTTCGTCGGACGGCATACAGGCGACGAAAAAGAGCGAAGGCGACAATATGGGATTTGGCGGGATGGATCACAAAATCAAAGAGTTTGACCCGCGAATCTACGATACGGAAGAGGTGAAAGCTTCCTGCGAGGGAACGACGGGCATGGTGTTCATCGGGCGTTTTGGCGGGGAATCCTGGGATTTGCAGCGTACGGAGTATGCGGACGGCACGCCGCACCAGTTGGCACTCTCTTCTTATGAGAAGGAAATGATCGCGTTTGCCAAGGAAAATTGTGAAAACGTGGTAATCATTCTCAATTCATCAAACCAGATGGAGCTTGGCTTGTTGGAGGCGGACGATGGGATTGATGCCATATTATGGATTGGCGGTCCGGGGGGATTGGGATTCAAGGCCATGGCGGACATCCTTTGCGGCGACGTGAACCCGAGTGGAAGAACGGCGGATACGTATTATGCGGACTTTTCCCAGGATCCTGCCTTGCAGAATTTTGGCGAGTACCAGTACTCGAACTCTTCGGAGGTGGAAATTTACGGACAGCGTGACAATTCCAAGTATTATCCAAACTATCTGGAGTATGAGGAAGGCATTTACATGGGCTATCGTTTCTATGAGACGGCCTATTATGAGAAGGAGCGGCAGAAGGAAGGTTCGGGGGACGCGTGGTATGACGGATGGCGTACGGCGAAGGACAATCGTGGATCCGGCGTGGTGTACCCGTTTGGTTATGGCTTGTCCTATACGACTTTTACGCAGCAGATCATCGGCGTGGAAGAGAAGGATGGCGACATTTCCGTATCGGTGGAGGTGAAAAACACGGGCGGAAGATCTGGAAAGGACACGGTGCAGATTTATTACACCGCGCCGTACACGGACTATGACAAGGAAAACGGAATCGAGAAGTCGTACGTCAACTTGGCGGGTTTTGCTAAGACGGGGGAAATCGCCCCGGGCGCGTCGGAGACGGTCGTGGTGACGTTTGGGCGCGACGACATGGCCTCGTATTCTTATTTGCATAAAAACGAGGACGGGACGAATGGCGCATACATTTTGGAAGAAGGGGACTACGTGATTAGCTGCCGGAATGGCGCGCACAGCTTATATGGGGAAAATGGCTGCGAGGAGGTTTACAAAGTCGCGTCCACGGTGGTGTTCGAGGGCGAGAACCTTAGAACCTCTGACAAGGAGTCCCAATCCATGATGAACGAGGACGGAACGGTTACGGAAATCGCGGCGAGAGGGCAGTATGACTCGGAAGCGGGCTACATGGTGGTAAATAACAAGTTTGAGAATATGAACGAGTATATGGCGGACGATTCGGTGACGAACCTGACCCGTGCCGATTGGGGAAGCGAGGTTGACGAGGGTTCTTTTCCCACGACGCCGAACGTGGTGGAGAATATCATGATTGACAGGGAGGGGCCGATTTCCAACATTCCGGTGGCCGTTACGGACAAGGAAATGTCGCAGGAGGTCATCGACGAGGCGAGCGTCGCCCTGGGCGGGGACGCCTATGATTATGAGAATGACCCGGAACTGGGAAATGCGGAAGGCAGCAAGATTTATGCCGCGGAAGCGCCAGTGCAGGGCAAGGACAATGGATTGCGCGCGGCCGACCTTCGGGGGTTGGATTACTATGATCCCATGTGGGATCAACTGCTTGACCAGATTGACTTTTCCGAGGATGGCGAGCAGGTTCGCCAGATGCTGTTCAATCACAATTACAACACGGGCGCGCTTGACAGCGTGGGATTCCAGGAGGCCAAGAATTTTGACGGTCCGGTGGGGCTGACGAAGACGTTCGGCGCGGG
Organism: uncultured Faecalicatena sp.; assembly: GCA_948468385.1. Taxonomy (GTDB): domain Bacteria; phylum Bacillota; class Clostridia; order Lachnospirales; family Lachnospiraceae; genus Schaedlerella. The sequence goes on from CAOKHZ010000058.1 coordinate 4,886, forward strand.
AACGTCCATTGCAGGCGCGGGCGCTTGCGCGTGGCCGTCAGAGGTGGTGGTGGCTTCCACGTTTAACACGGATTTGACGCGGAGGATGGGCGAGGCCATCGGCGAGGAGGCGTTCCAGTTCCAGTCTGGCGAAGGCGTGTACACAAACGGATGGTATGCCCCGGGATTGGATATGCATCGTTCCCCGTTCAACGGACGGAATTTCGAGTATTATTCGGAAGACCCGGTGCTCTCGGGCAAGATGGGAGCGGCGGTCGTTACCGGAGCCGCCAACAAGGGGCTTGTGACATATATGAAGCATTTCGTGTTGAATGACAAGGAATTGATGCAGAAGTGTACTTATACGTGGTGTACGGAACAGACGTTGCGGGAAATTTATTTGAAAGCGTACGAAATCGTGGTAAAAGAGTCCGAGATGGAGCTTAAGTTCACGGCGAACGGGCAAAATGCGAGCAAGACGACGCGCGCGACGATGGGCATCATGACCGCCCACAACCACGTGGGCGCGACGTGGGCGGGATCCCACTACAACCTGCTTACCGAGGTGGTACGAGGCGAATGGGGATTTTTGGGCTGTATCGTGACAGATAATGCCACGGGTTACGCGACGAGCTTCGACCGGATGGTGCGCTCGGGCAATGACATGTGGATGGGCGCGAACATGGGAAATGCCTGCGCGTACGATATGGAGTCGGCCACGGCGCAAACGGCGATGCGAAACGCGATTCACAATATACTGTATTCTTATGTAAATAGCAATTTAATGCAGAACATGGCATCGGGAGCCAGTGCGTATTACGACATGTCCCCGTGGGAAGTTGGATTAATCACCGGAGACATCATTGTTGGGATTCTCGTCATGGGGGGCGTGATATGGATGGTGCTGCGCACGAAGGATGAAAAGAAGCACCCGGAGCGTTATAAGCGTGTGGAAGTGATATAAGACGGATAATATGGTACAAGCGTCACAAGCTCCCGCGGATTGGCCGTGGGAGCTTTGCGGCGGCTACTTTTCACGGGGGATGTCCAAACCGCGGCGAAAGGAAACGGCCGAGTTACATTAAAAAATTGTTGTAATTTTTTTCACTATGTGATAGAATCCATTATAGCGAGGTTGCAGGAGAGAAACTTTCAAGCTTGCTGCATTTTTCGTTAAGCGGATATGGCGGAATTGGAAGACGCGCCAGATTTAGGATCTGGTGGGCGACCGTGCAGGTTCGAGTCCTGTTATCCGCATTGGGCGAAGAGCACCAGATGCCGTAAAATCAACGGCTTCTGGTGTTTTTTTCTGCCCTGAGATAATAAAGAGGCAAAAGAGGGGTCAAAAGGTCGGATTTCTGATAGTAAAGGTCGTTTTTGCAGGATGAAAATAGAGGAAAAGAATTTACAATATATTATAGAAACGGTACATGATAAAGCGAATTATGCATTGGCCGGATTTATGTACATCTTTTCTACTAATCCATGTGGTGATTGGCGGAGGGGCAAACAGTAATGGAAGGACGAGGAGGAATTGTGATGGAAATGAAAAAAGGACTTCATGGGAAGGAAATTTACGAGGCAAAGAAAGACCCGGCGTTTCAAAAGCCGTACGTCGACGTGGACGAGTGGAGGGAGCGCTTGCTCCCGGACGGGACGAAGGTGCCTTACCGTTACGTGCATGGTGGGTTTGAGGACACGGGGGTAAAATTCTTGTTTTGTTTTCCGGAACAAGACGAATTCAAGGGAAGGTTTTTCCACTATTTGTCGCCGTTTCCGGGGCCGGACGAGGAAGTGGCCTCGCTGGTGCACGAGGGGGAACTTGATAGGATTGCATTTTGCCTGATGAATGGCGCCTATTTCGTAGAGAGCAACATGGGTTCCACGGCCATGTTCGGAGCCAAGTCCGACCCGCAGATGGTGTGGAAGTCCAGCGCGGCAGTGGCCGAGTATTCGCGGGAGAAGGCGATGGAAATTTACGGCTGTGACAGGCCGTTTGGCTATGTACATGGCGGCAGCGGCGGCGGATATAAGACGATGGCGTGCATAGAAAATACGAACGCCTGGGACGGGGCGGTGCCGTTCGTCATCGGTTCTCCGGCATCCCTGCCAAATACGATTACATTGCACGTGCAAGGGCAGAGGACGCTTCGCCATGTATTTGGAAAAATCGTGGACGCGCTGGACGCGGGCGGCAGCGGCAACATGTATGAGGGGTTGACCGAGGACGAGCAGAAGATGTTAAAGGAAGTGACCGCGATGGGATTTCCGCCGCAGGCATGGTACTTGGAGGCGGATGGAAACGTGGATCCGGGTTCCCTCCCAGTGCTGACTCCGGGCGTGAAGATGTCGGATGCCGTATATTTCAAAGAGTTCTGGGAGAAGGAAGGCTACGCGGGGGCGGATCCGACGAGCAATGCCGTGCGTGACCGCCTACAATTTAAGACCGTTGTGAAAAGCGTGCACATTCCGGGAGATGAGGCGGAAGAAAAAGAAGGCTTAAACGGGGTTGACGATGCTTGGAAAAAGATGATGGCGGACGGAAACGGGGCGTGGATTGAATTAGAAGAGGTGCCGACCGGGGACGACTTGTATCTGGAAGGCGTAAATATCGGTTTTGAGACCGGGAACGCGGTTGGAAAGCTGTTGCTTTTGGGCGAACTGAAAGGGCACTATGCGGTGATTGGCATGTGCTATGGGATGGATGATTTGCCTGGCGTGCTGTCACTGGTGAAACCGGGCGACGTGGTCACGCTTGACAACTCCGATTACATTGCAATCCAGCATTATTATCGTCACCAGGTGCCGGTAGACACGTCATTTCACGCATGGGATCAGTTCCGGAACGAGGACGGGACTCCGAAAACGCCGCAGCGTAATTTCATGGGATATGGATTTACGGGGACGGGAACCGTGCAGGACGGAAATCTGCAAGGAAAGGTCATCCTGGTACAGTCTTTGCTGGATGAGTCGACGTGCCCGTGGTGCGGTGACTGGTATCGGCAGACCGTGAAGAAGACGATGGGAAATGAAGAGGCGTTTCGCATTTATTATATGGAGCGGTGCATGCACGGGGATCAGTTTGAAAATAACATGGTGACGAGCTACCGCGGCGCGGTCGACCAGGCACTTTTGGATGTCAGTGACTGGGTGGAGAGAGGAATTGAACCAAGGCGGTCGACGGTGTACGAGATGGTTGACAACCAGATTTATCCGGCTAAGACGGCGGCAGAGCGCAAAGGCATCCAGCCGACGGTGTCGCTTTTGGCCAACGGTGAGACTTGTGCTCATGTAAAAGCAGGCGAGGAAGTACGGTTTACCGCCGTGGCGCAGGTGCCGGAAAATGCCGGGGAAATTACTTCGATGGCGTTTTCGTTTGAAGCATCCCATGCGTTTAAGGAAAATGATCTGGAGTGGGCGTTCCCACATAAAGGCGAAATCAGGCACACGTTGGAAAATGGGTTGTATGGGGCGAACTCTTCCATAAGCCACGTATATGAAAAGCCAGGAACGTATTTCGCGTCGGTGCGGGTGTGCGCAAACCGTGAGGGTGATGCGAGCAAGCTTTATACGCAGGTAAAGAACCTGGCGCGGGTGAGGGTCGTCGTGGAATAAGCGAAAGTCAATTGAGGGAAAGCCAGGAACTTTTCGTACATATATAAACGGAAGGTTCCTGGCTTAATTAAAATTGTTTGTTGATTTTCTGCGAATCAAACAACGGCCAAAATTTCATGAAAAATTGTTACTTTTCACGGGGTGGGGAAATAAGACACGATAATAAGGGACTCTTGTGG
>CAOKHZ010000059.1 GCA_948468385.1 uncultured Faecalicatena sp.
AAAGGATTATCTTCGCACGCTGTACCTGACGGGCTGGAAAGGTCCTGCTTTTGGCGAATTTAGAAAGGATAGGGTGGATGGCTTCAGGTATTATAACAGGGGCTGCAACAAATGGCATATGAATGGTCTCCTTGTGTTTTCTTTTCATTATGCCATATATCGAGATTTTTTTCTACATCAATATTACTCGAAAATTAATGCATTAATGTACTAGTCGTCCATCTCTATCAAAACATGCTCCGTAATGTGTAAAAAAATTTTAATATGTTTTCTAAATGAGATGAGGGATGCGCAATGAATAAAAATAATATGGCTCAGGTATTTGCCCATTATATTGATAATTTTGCAAAAATAAATGATGAAGTGCATGAGGAGTATTATAAATGGCAGATTTGTTATGAGTTTCCCAAATTGATGGATAAGGCGTTGGGGGCTTCGGATGAAGAATTTCCCTCTGCCTTGTATAAGGCAAAAGTCTGCAGTTGCAATATCATTGACAGTTTTACACAGCCATTTTATGGATTGGTAAAACTTGCCGAGGAGGAACCAGATACGGTACGGCAAATGTTTTTGGATTTGTATGCGCCAGATAATGGTGATTTAATGTTTCGGATGAAGAAAATTGAAGTCTTTTTTGACAAAAGCAATGAATTGTTGGAAAAATATTACCCAGGTAGTTATCTTTATAAACAGAATTCCCACTCCGTGTCATCTTATTTGTTTTTGTATGATCCAGAACAACATTATATGTACAAGGCGAGCGAATGCACAACCATGGCAGATTGCATCGGCTTTTATGACTCTTGGGGAACGGGGGACAATATCAAGTTGGACGTGTTCTATAGAATGTGTGACGAGATGTTGGAGCAGATGAACCAATGTCCGGAATTGTTGAAAACGAACGAAAGCAGGTATGACGGAACGCTTAAATTGAAACCAGGCTTGCTACATCCGGATAGGAACAAGCATATTCTGCTGTTTGACATTATCTATTGCTGCAAGGCTTATGATTTGTTTGGGATCATTCCTTTTGCAAGACCAAATACAAAGGAAAAGCAGTTGATTTTGGAGCAGAGGAGCAAGGTGAAAAAATTGCAAGAAACTTATGAGCTTGCAAAATTTGATTTTGAATTTCTGGAAGAGGCATTGGAGTATCTAATGGCTGTATTAACCGAGGGAACGATTGTCAAGCATAAGAAATTTGGAAATGGAAGGATTGAGCAAATCAATAAAGATTATATATGGATTCGTTTTCTGCCGGAGCAGGGAACAAAGCGGTTTGGGCTAAGTACGGTGGCTGCGAATGGGATTGTCTCATGTGATAATGCGGAGTTTGTTGAAAAGATGAAGCATTATAGGAATGTGCTGGCAAAGGCGCAAAGTATTCCGCGCGCACTTGATTATGCAGCAAGGGCATTGAGGGATTATGAGGATTTTTTGTGAGGAAGATGCAAACCGTGCGTCCAATAGCGGATGTATCACGCCGGATAATTTAGAGCCAAATCTGAAGAATCCGATTATTGCTGCTTTTTATTATTAGTTTTTCAGCTTTAGATAATGGGTCAATCCCCCATCTGATATGCCTCCGGCGGGCGCTGGACGTCTGTTCTGCTCAGACCAGAGTGGAACGGAGAAACGAGGGTGTTGAAGCAAGAAGCCCATTGGCCTAGACAATGGCTAGTTCACTGGGTATATGTCTGCCATATGTCATGTAGGAAGGTGGTGTCTGTTATGTCAACATTAAAGAATCAGGTTACACAATCTCTAGAAGGGCTTTCGGATGACAGCTTGCGCTTTATTCTTGATTTGATACAGCGATTTGTGCTACCGTCAGAATCAAAGAATATGAGTGTAAATTGTGATGCTGCCATACAAGGGAAAAAACGCAGGCTTGGAAGTATGAAAGGGCAGAAATTTATTGCAGACGGTCACGATATAGACGAGTGTAATGATGAAATTGCCAGATTATTTGAGGTGGATGATAGATGAAGATTTTGCTGGATACACATATTGCAATATGGGCAGTACTGGATTCGGAGGAATTGTCGAACACAGCCAGGACAATGATATTTTGATTCCGTATTACAACGTTGTTGGAAGTCCTTTCCGAATCGGAAGGTGACGTGAAGCATGGGAGGGTTGCGGCTATTAGTAAGACGTTTGAGGATTTAAGACAAAAGTGTTTGGGCACTCGCACTCTTGATTATTATGATAATCACGCGAGGGAATTTTATAAAACCACAGTGGATGTTGATTTTGCTACCATGCAGGAACGTTTTTTGTCCAAGTTGAAAGAGGGCTCCCGCATTCTTGATTTTGGTTGCGGTTCCGGGCGCGATGCGAAGTATTTTTTGGAGCGCGGATACGTCGTAGACGCGATGGACGGTTCGGCCAGGTTGTGCGAGCTTGCTAGCGAACACGCCGGAATCGAAGTGAAGAACATGTTTTTTCAGGAGCTGGCGGAAGTGGACAAGTATGACGGTATCTGGGCGTGTTCGTCCATATTGCATTTGCCGGTTGACGAATTGGCGGACGTGATGCGAAAAATGGCAGTGGCATTGAGGGCAAATGGGATTATTTATACGTCTTTTAAGTATGGGGCTTTTTCGGGCGAGAGGAATGGACGGTTTTTTACGGATATGACGGAGGAGTCATTTGCGAAATTTTTAAGCGGGATAGAGGGGCTGGAAGTGGAGGAGCAGTGGATGACTTCGGACGTGCGGCCGGGAAGAGGTGAGGAGAAATGGCTCAATCTGATTTTGCGGAAAAAATAGAGGGTGGCGAGGCAAGGAGCAGGCAAGCGCAAAACGGGGAACTGGCGGATGCTTTACGGATTGACGGCTTGCAAATTGAATATACGGACGTGATGACCGGTGACAAAAATAGGAATCGTTTTTTATATTACCAGCTAAAGCGGAGCATGGGGAAGGCGAATCGGATTGACATGATTGTCTCATTTCTTATGGAATCCGGGGTGCGGATGATTTTAAAGGATTTAAGAGCGGCTTTGGCGCGGGGCGTAAGGGTAAGGATTCTCACCGGAAATTATCTTGGAATCACGCAGCCGTCAGCATTATATTTGATTAAAAAGGAGAAGAATCTTATGAACCAGTATCAATTTGAACAGATTTCGAGGGAAATGGAGCGTCGTTATGGGAAGATGGAGAAGGGCGGCGAGGATGAATTTATGACATTGCTTTTAGCGATGGAAAGCAATCTGCTAAAAGTATGGAGAAAATATCCAGATTCGAACAGTAGGCGGTTGGAGGAAGCGATTTTACTCGTGCTTCATGCGATAAAAAATAATACGGACGCGGAGTGTGTGAATGCGGGCAGGTTTGAGTCGTTGGCCAATATCAGGTTGCGGGACGCGTTGCTGGCGGCATTTGATCCGTTTTCCAATGAAAGTGTACGGAAAGCCTTGGAGGAAAAGGCCGGCATGAACTTGGAGGATAAAGAGGTATTGCGGGAGTATTATCGTGCGCCGGTAATATGTATTTTGCGTATAAAGGAGTCCGTTGAATGTTGGATTAAAGAGCGGGGAAGTAATGGATATTTTGATTTTTTGGAGGAATGTGTCGGTATTCAAGTACCAAATGATGATGAGATGAGCCACGCAATTCTTCTAAGACGTTGATTCGCGGGTCGATGTCTATGTCGAAGCAGAAAAGGAGGTTACACCATGGTAATGTGTATTGCAATTGCTCCATGCAGGGTTTGAGGACGATGCATGGAGGGGGTTAGCTCGTGCTATTTCATGTCATAAGCCGTGCGGTTGACGCGCGGCCTTGTGAATGGTAGCGGGAAGTCCTCAAGCTTTGCTTTTTGATTTTTTCGTAGCGTTTGTGAAAAATAGAGATCAAAGGAGCAAAGTAATGATGAAAAATTTAATGAAAGAACTAAGGATGTTTTTTATTTTATGGAGTACGCAGTCGTTGTCCCAGTTAGGGAGTGCGATGACGAATTTTGCGCTGACCTTGTGGCTTTATCAGCGGACGGGCTCGGCACTGCAAACGGCGTTTTTGTCCATTTGTTCTTACGCGCCGTATGTTTGTATGAGCATATTTGCCGGTGCGCTGAGTGATAGGTGGGACAAAAGGAAAGTAATGCTTGCGTGTGACACGTTTGCGGCATGCTGCACGGTTACGGTTTTGATTTTGCTGAAAAATGATTTGCTCGAGCCGTGGCACATGTATTTGCTGAACGCGGTAAATGGCCTAATGAATACGGTTCAGCAGCCGGCGAGCGACGTTGCCATGACGTTGATTACGCCGAAGAAACATTATCAGAGGACGAGCGGCTTGCGCTCTTTTTCCAACTCGCTCGTGACGATATTGAATCCGGTGATTGCCACCGCCTTGTTTTCATTTGGCGGGATGGACGTGGTGATTTATACGGATTTGGCGACGTTTGGGGTGGCTTTTATCACGCTCTTTTTATTCGTCAGGATTCCGCAAGTGGCAAACGAAAGCAAGCGGGAACCATTCCTGGAATCGGTAAAAGTAGGGTTGCGCTATCTGCGGGATAACCGGTTGATACTTGTCCTGATACTGTTTCTTGCCGGGGTAAATCTCGTGGCATCCGCATTTGACGCGGTCTTGCCCGCGTTTGTCCTTCCGCGGGAAAACGGCGGGGAGACGGTGCTTGGAATCGTGACGTCTTGTGCGGGTGTCGCGACATTGGTTGGAAGTGCCATCGTGACGGTGCTGCCCGCGCCAAAAAATCGCGTGCGGGTGATTTACATCACGATGTTGATATCTCTCAGCACGGAGAATTTTTTGCTGGCATTTACCAGGACTCCGTTCTTGTGGTGCTTGGGGCAGGTAATCGGATGGCTGCTGGTGCCGGTCATGAGCGCGAATTTGGACGTGGTTTTGAGAACGACGATTCCAGAAAGCATGCAGGGAAGGGTGTATTCTTGTAGAAATACGTTGCAGTTTTTTACCATTCCCATCGGCTTCTTCCTGGGCGGGTACATGGTCGATGAAATATGCGAGCCGATTATGAAAAATGTTTCCGCAGGGAGCATGTTGTCGGAGCTCTTTGGCAGTGGGAAGGGATCCGGGGCGGCGATGGTCATGTTCGTTTTGGGGATCGCGGGAACGACGATTTGCCTGATTTTCGGAAAAATATTGCGGAAATATGAGTTTGAGGAAAAGGCATGACATGTGATATAGAATAATATTTTGGGAGTCTTCCGGCTTTATATATGGGGGCTCCCGTTTTTGTTTCATGCTGTTACTATTCACGGACACTTCACCGCACATGTGCACTCGTCGTGCCTTACTCAGTCAATTTGATTCGCATTTATGTTGCGCTTCGTGTCGTTTTCGTGTATTCTAAAAATGGAAGGTGGTGCGAGATATGGTATTTGAATTGAATCAATTGGAAAAGGCGGCCTCACTATTCGAGGGATGGCAGGAGACTTTGATATGGTCATGCCTGCAAGGAGTGATGGGAAAGGTTTATGTGACTTCTTTGGAGCTGCCGGTTTCTGCTGCTGCGGTGTTGGGGGACTTCTGCTTTCTGGCGGGAAAACCGGACAGGGAGTTGGTCTTGCGTAAGCCGGAGAAGGGATGGACGCTTTTGATTCCCCAAAACGACGAGTGGGCGAGGCTGATTTTGGAATGCTATGGGGAAAAGGCGAAAAAGCTGGTTCGGTATGCGATAAAGAAGGAACGGGATGTTTTTGACAAGGAAAAGCTCAAGGCCGTGGTGGCGGGTTTGCCGGATGGGTACGCGTTGAAAATGATGGACAAGGTGTTATTTTCCAAATGCAGGGAGATAGAATGGTGCCGGGACTGGGTGCTGCAGTATGAGGATTATGAGATGTATCGAAAGTGGGGATTGGGCGTGGTCATGGAAAAGGATGGTGAAATCGTTTCCGGAGCTTCGTCTTATTCCGGTTATGTTGGCGGCATCGAAATTGAGATTGACACGAGGGAAGATTATAGAAGGCGGGGGCTTGCCTACATATGCGGGGCGAAGCTGATATTGGAATGTCTGGAGCGAGGGTGGTATCCCAGTTGGGATGCCCAGAATAAGTGGTCGGTGGCCTTGGCGGAAAAGTTGGGCTATCATTTTGACCATGAATACGTGACGTATGTGGTAGATTGCACAAAAAAATATGATTGAATTTTGTTTGTTGCATTCTTGTATGTCCCATGATATGATATTTTACGTAATCTTCAATCAAGCCATGGTATTGTGAGGGCAGAATACTGTTTGATTCCTACATTTTCGGAAGCGAGGGAGCAAAATGGGCAGGATGTTGGTGTATCACGGGAGCTATACGAAGGTCCAAGAACCAAGGATTATAAAGGGACGAAATACGAAAGATTTTGGAATCGGATTTTACTGTACGGTAATAAAGGTGTGAGGGGGTGCTGAAATGATGAACGGCAGGGAGGATAAGAAATCAAATGATTTATTTTTTGTCTGTAGCCTGATTGGATATATTGCGAGAAAAACAAAGAACAAGTCGGTGGATGTCGTGAATTGCCTTGGAAGGGAAACGCTTGAAAAAATATATGATTTGGCGGATGTTTATCATAGTGACAATATAGATAGGGTGAGCGACGATTTTATAGAGGAAAAGGGAATTGTCCGAGGGACGTTTGACAATGTCGCGGAATGTGAATATGCCGTTCCGACTCATTGGGACATTGGAAAGGTGTACAAACGCCTTGTCCTCATGGTGGCGAAGAGCGAAAATATCGGCGTGATCGACGCGTTGGTTGCGGCATATAATTCGAGGACGAGCGACCTGATAGAGGATTACAACGGGAGCTTTTATTATGAAAATCCGCAGACGATTTTTGATACGTATCAGCATGGCGGGATTCCGGCATAGCGGCATGTGTCAGCAGGGGTTTAGAACAGCTTTCTTATATCATAGGAAACTTCGTTCCCTATGATATAAAACCCTCTGGGGGATGCGCACTTCGCGCCTAAGGAAAATGGCTACTGACGCAGCCGCGCTCCGGCGCGAGAGTCCGGCAGGCCGGACTCGTTCCAACCCAAGGGCATTACCGGGTAAAATTCGAGGAGGTTGGCCATGAACATTAGCATTGACATTCTTTCGGAGCGGCTTGGCCGCTACGATTTCGTGCAAGTGTGCGGCAGGTCGGCGGAGCCGACGCTGGAAAGCACGTGCTTGTTGCACACACGGGGCAGAAGGGTATGTGTTGCATATGCAGCCTGCCCCGGCGCGGCGGGTAGGAAAAAAATCCCCCCTACTCGATTGCCTGATGGCGCATGTATGCCTGACGAAATCTGTGGTAGCATCATAGAAATCGCCACCTTTACTTTAGGATTATCCATTTGCCACGGGTAGAACCCTCTCTTTGAATGTATCCTTTCTGCTTTAGTGAATGTATTGCCATCAATTTCAATCCGTAGCGTTCGCCAACATTGATGAGGGCAAACATATTGAAAATCTTCCCATTTCTGGCATCGCTGATACCCCCGGCGATTGCTTCGTCGATGCCGATGCGAAAAGTTCCAGGATTTGAAATCGTCACTTTTCGGAATTCTTTATCGATTACAATGCCGCGGCGGTCATGGTAGTCGGCATGGATTAGAGAATTCGCCAAACATTCGCGCAGGGATGCGTGTATTGGCGTGTCATCAATCCGGGTCAGGTCTTTATCGAGCGTGAAAGGCCGTTTTACATCAGCGGTCAATGATTTTATAGTAGAAGTCAAAAATATTGCCGCTCCAATCACCATCACCGGAACAGACCCAATCCGACCAGCGGGTTTCACCGGACAGCCGTTCTCTGTAGTCCAAAAAATAGTTTGGCAGTTCATCTGTAATCGTATTAAAATCTCCGAAGAAAACCAATCCGGCAAGAGTGGGGGATGTGGCTATCAAACTTGTTTCCTTGTTTTCATCAACGCCAAGTGAAATAGTACCGCCAAAAGTATTTGCGAAAGACGAGTAGGTTTCCCACAAACTGTTTGGTAGCCCACCTTTTGCAAGCTTTGCTTCGGTCCGTCCTAAACAAGTGCCACTGGCACTTAGGACCGCCGTAGGCGATTTTAAATGGCCGAATGCCGTTACTATCGCGGCCGTAGGCCGTGAAAAGTAACGTTACTTTTCACGGGGTGGGGAAATAAAATAAATAGAACGCTGTGGTTCGGATAA
>CAOKHZ010000060.1 GCA_948468385.1 uncultured Faecalicatena sp.
TTTTCCAAAGATTTGATGAAAAAGTACCATATCCCGACGGCGGCGTATGAGAATTTCACTGACCCGGAGGCGGCACTTGCCTACCTTGAGGCGGCGAAATTTCCCATCGTGCTCAAGGCGGACGGGCTGGCACTTGGCAAGGGCGTGTTGATTTGTCAAAACCTTGAGGAGGCGAAGGAAGGCGTCAAGACCATCATGCTGGACAAGAAGTTCGGTTCCGCAGGAAATGAGATGGTGATTGAGGAATTTATGACGGGGCGCGAGGTGTCTGTGCTTTCGTTCGTGGACGGGAAGACGATAAAGACGATGACTTCCGCGCAGGATCATAAACGTGCGGGTGATGGCGACACGGGCTTAAATACCGGCGGCATGGGCACGTTTTCCCCGAGTCCGTTCTATACCGAGGAAGTGGATAAGTTCTGTCAGAAATATATTTACCAACCAACGGTTGACGCGATGGCGGCCGAGGGACGCGAATTTAAAGGCATTATTTTCTTCGGGCTGATGCTGACGGCGGAAGGACCAAAGGTGCTCGAGTACAATGCCCGGTTTGGCGACCCGGAGGCGCAGGTTGTATTGCCGCGCATGAAAAATGATTTGATCGAGGTGGCGGAAGCCTGCATTGACGGCACGCTCGATGCGGTTGACTTGCAGTTCGAGGACAATGCGGCGGTCTGCGTGGTATTGGCAAGCAAAGGGTATCCGGTCAGCTATGAGAAAGGTTACCCGATTGAAGGGCTTGACGAGTTTAAGAAGCATGAAGGCTATTATTGTTTCCATGCCGGAACGAAGTTCGACGATGGGAAAATCGTGACGAACGGCGGGCGCGTGCTCGGCGTGACGGCGAAGGGCGACACCTTGAAGGAGGCGCGGAAAAACGCCTACGCGGCGACGGAGTGGGTTTCGTTTGGGAATAAATATATGCGCCATGACATTGGAAAGGCAATAGACGAGGCGTAAAGATGAACCATCGTGTCGTTCGTCCTTGAATTTGCGTCGTTCGTACCATTATGGATGTTGTTCGTCCATGGGAAAACGTTGTGTGGCATGCACCAGTTGCATGCCCTTTTTTTGTGCCGTAAAATGGCCGTATCAGATAGAAGCGCGCGGAAATATCGGATGTTGAGTACCCGGAATACGGGTGCCAAGTGCTCATTGTAGGAGGAAAAACTCATGAAAAACAAAAAAGTGATGGCGTGCTTGCTGGCGATGTCGCTTGCGTGCTCCATGTCCATGATGACGGGATGTGGCGGTACGGACGACGCGGGCAAGGGTGCAAAGGACAACACGAAACAAGAACAGCAACAAAACGGCGAGGTGCTGACGTTCGTGGCCGCAGACAAGACGAATTGGGACAAAGAGGTGGCCTTGGGCGGATACGGTTTCAAGCTAGCCCTCCATTTGAACGAAGATAACACGTTGACTTTGGACGATGGAAACAATACCACCATCACGGCCAATTTCGACAAGGCGAGCAGCAGGCAATAATAACGGAATACAAGTAAAAAAATGCTTGACATTTCAAGCGATGCGCCGTATACTGTTGCCATTCGGAATTTTAAACTTTAAAGCGTTAAAGTTTAAAGCACAAAAGCGGGAGACGCGGACGGCATGGCACGTGTCGCCGCGCTTCGCATACCGACACAATGGCAAGGGAGGCGTTTTTGTTATGAAAGAAATAGAAAAACTGATGAATTATCGTCCGGAGATTCGGGTGGTGGACGCGACGTTGCGCGACGGCGGGTTGGTGAACAAGTTTCATTTTACGGACGAGTTCGTGCGTGCGCTGTATCTGACAAACTTGCGGGCCGGCGTCGACTATATGGAATTTGGTTATAAAGCTTCAAGGGAAATGTTTGACGAGGGCAAGTTTGGCAAGTGGAAGTTTTGCAAGGACGAGGACATCCGTGCCATCGTGGGGGACAACGCGACGGATTTGAAAATCGCCGTCATGGCGGACGTGGGTCGCTGCGATTATAAAAACGACATTTTGCCAAAAGAGGAGAGCCCGATTGACATGATTCGCGTGGCGACTTACATCCACACGATTCCGGCGGCCATCGACATGATTGAAAATGCGGTGTCGAAGGGGTACGAGACAACTTGTAATTTGATGGCGCTCTCCAATACCCAGGAGAAGGATTTGCAGATTGCGATGGACTTGGTCGCCAGGACCGACGTCAAGGCGCTTTACATCGTGGATAGTTTTGGGGCGATGTACCCGGAGCAGCTGGCGCGGGTGGTGGACATGTACATGGAAATTGCCGCGAAGTACGGGAAGGAAGTCGGCATTCACGCGCACAACAACCAACAGCTGGCATTTGCCAATACGATCGAGGCGGTGGGCGACGGCGCGAACTTCCTCGATGCCACGTACAACGGCATGGGACGCGGGGCGGGGAACTGCGCGATGGAATTGTTGTTAAGTTTCCTCAAAAACCCGAAATATAATGCCTACCCGGTATTCCAGTTCGTGCAAAACCAGATGGTGAAGTTGAAAGAAGAGGGGACGGTCTGGGGATATGACGTCCAGTATTTGATGACGGGGATTTTGAACCAGCATCCCCGCACGGCGATTGAATTTACAGAGCGGAAAAGAACCGACTATGCCAATTTCTATTGCGAATTGATTGAGAAGGATTGACGAAAGCGGGCACGGGTGGTAACATTGACAAAAAATATCTTGAGAAAATGCGAGGGACGGAACAAGCCATGGAATGGGTTGCAAAGGAATTTAAAGAATTGACCACGACTGAATTGTATGAGATTTTAAAGGCAAGGGCGGAAATCTTCATCATGGAGCAAAACATCAACTATCAAGACATGGATGACATGGATTACAAAAGCCTCCATTGTTTTTACAAGGAGGGGGCCAAGGTCGTCGCATACCTGCGGGCATTTTATAAAGATGACGGCAGGAAAGCCGTCCAGGCCGGAAGGGTACTGACCCTTGCCCATGGAAACGGGCTCGGGAGAAGGTTGATGGAGGAGGGCTTAAGGGAGATTCAAGAAAGAATGCCTTGTGAGAAAATATGCGTGGATGCCCAGAAATATGCGGAAGGGTTTTATGGCAAATTTGGATTTCAAACCGTGTCGGGCGAATATGTGGAATCGGGTGTCGTGCATGTGGACATGGAACTGGACGTGGCTTGCACGGCCGGAAAAGATTTTGAGGCTTAGAGTGCGGGGCGACAGCGTATGGATGGCAATATGGCCTCCATACGTTGTCGCCCTTTCATTGCCTTGTTCGGCCGATTGTCGATGGAAAATCATTCTACGGTGTTTTATCAGAAATTACGATCTCTTGTCAGAAATCAATGGTATATTAGTCGCGCGTTATTTCATTCTGTGTCACCAGTATGTTTTCCAATCAAGCGTAGGAATTCCTCCCTGGCTTTCGGGTCATCGTTCATTTGAAAGAAGCTCAGGGTGATGTTGAAATAGCTGTGAAAAAAGGTTTCTGGAAAATTTTTACCCGCAATATCATGTTCTAAATAATAAAGAAAGAATGTCATCCAAAGGTTGGACAGCATTTCTAATTCCAGTTCGGAAAAGGCGCAAAAAGTGGTTTTGAAGTGCTGGCAGATGAGATTCTGCATCGTTTTCTGCAAGTCTATATGCTCTGTTCGAATACGGAGCAGTTTGCAAAGTTCCCGTTTGTTTTTTGTGAAGTAAGTTTCAAACATATAATCCATTTCCTGAAAGGAAGAAATTTTTTCCCTTTCGGCAAGTGAATTCATGACGGAGAGCAGTTCGGCGGCATATTTTTCGATAAGTCGTTCCAGAATGGCATACTTATCCGTAAAATGCTGATAAAAAGTGGAGCGGTTAATCATGGCTTCTTCGATGATGTCGGCAATGGTGACTTTTTCGAATGCCTTTTTATCTAATACGATAAGAAAAGCCTGAATAATATCCCTGTCCGTCCGCTCGAATTGGTTTGTTCGTTTCATTGTGGGGTTGCTCCTTTCTTTTGGCTCTTGTTTCATTATATTACGAAAAGCAAATAAATCCAACAAAATGTTTGATAAAAAGATAAAAGATGTAAAATGTCCGTTTATCCGATTTTTATGGAGAGGTGTTTCTGTACGACAGGTAGAATAGCTGATAGGATAAAGCTAGAAAAGAAAAGCTAAAAAAGCAGATAGGAGAATGAATGTTATGGCAAGTGCAGAAATGGAACAATTGAAAATGGGAATGAAAATGATGATGGAAAAGGGTTTTGCGCCCAAATTTGACGGAACGATGGATCCGTTGCACTTGAGGGGCGTTGTCCAGGCGGCTCAGGAACGTATGGCAAATGAACCGGGAGTCGAGTTTCGAACAGTCAAATATGGAGGGGTCGAAGGTGAGGTCAACGTGCCTTTAAATGCGCGGGAGGACGCGATCGTATTATACATCCACGGAGGCGGGCTGATATGCGGAAACGCGTTTTCTTCCAGGGGATACGCCTCCATGCTGGCGGGCGAGTCCAAATTTCTGGTATACACGCTGACATACCGTCTGGCACCGGAAAATCCGTTCCCGGCGGCGGTGGAAGACTGTTTTGCCTATTACCGGGAATTGGTGGGGGAAAATCCGGACAAGCCGATTTTTTTAATCGGAGAGAGCGGCGGGGCATATTTGTCCATTACGACGGCAATGAAAGCGAGGGACGAGGGGGTGAAAATGCCGGCAGGAATCGTCCCATATTCGGCACCCATTGAGTTTTCGAACCGTATTGACAGAAATTTTGAAGGGAATAAAGATTTTACCGTTCCGCCGGAGGGATTGCTACAGTTGGGGGAACTGTATGATCCGGGGCAGAAAAACGACCAGAATCCATATTGTCATCCATATTTGGATGATTTTCATGGGCTCGCGCCCATGCTTTTGGCATGGGACGAATCGGAATCACTGGCGGTTGATCAGAAATTAATCGTGGATAAATTAAAGAGGCAGGGAATCGAGGTTACTTATAAATCTTATCCGGACTGTTTCCACGCATTTGCCACGACCGGGCGGGGTACGCCGGAAAGCTACGAGGTCTTATTAGACACGATACGATTTTTCGAGACGCATGTTTCATAAAATAGGACTTGACGAAACCACCTGACATGTAGTATAAAACAAAGTATGGAGTGCATTCGCACGTAAGTGCCTAAAGAATAGGCACTGAGTGCTCATAACGCCCCACCTGGTAAGTTCGCCATGCGGCTCACTAACGGCGGTGGGATGTATCGCACGTAAGTGCCTAAAGAACAGGCACTAAGTGCTCATAACGCCCCACCTGGTAAGTTCGCCATGCGGCTCACTAACGGCGGTGGGATGTATCGCACGTAAGTGCCCAAAGGACAGGCACTAAGTGCTCATAACGAGGAGGTTAATGAAAAATGTCTGTGGTAAAATTGACAACGGAAAACTTTGAGCAGGAGGTTTTGCAATCGAGTCAGACGGTGCTGGTCGACTTTTATGCGGACTGGTGCGGGCCGTGTAAGATGATGTCCCCGGTCATTGATGAAATCGCGAAAGAGCGGACGGATATAAAGGTTGGAAAACTTAACATCGACGAGGAGATGGAAGTCGCCCAGAAATATGGGGTAATGAGTATTCCGACCTTTATCGTGTTTAAAAACGGGGAGGCCGTACAGAAAGACATGGGGGCAAAGCCAAAGAACGCGGTTTTGGGGATGTTGGGTTGAAAAAAGGAGGGACAACCTTAAGCGGAAATGTTCAAAAAAGATGTGAAAAACGGTTTCAGATGAAAAAGTGTCTGAAGCCGTTTTTGCTACGAGAGGAGTTACTTTGTAACCACGAAAGAGGAAAGGCGAGGACGAAGGATGGGACTATTTGATTTTTTGAAAAAGGAAGGCATGGAGCCGGGAATGGAAATGAAAAATTTGACGACGGACGTGGAATTTGAAAAAATGAGTGAAAGCATGGACTTCACCATTGAAAACCAGAACGGATGCAAAATCGTGGCAAATGACGAAGACTTATATAAATACGTTGAACTCATGCTGGATGACGCGGATCAGTTTGTCACGCTCTGCGCGCCGAAGGCATTAGGCGGGATACGTTACGTCCAAGCTTGTCTCGTGGACGAAGGAATCGAGGTGGAAATCGGCGTGGAAGACAAAGAGGCGACGAAGCTGTATTCCAAATTATGTGGAGAGGATGAATTAAAAGAGATATTTGTAGCGTTTTATCATGACAAGTTCAGGCCAGAACGGTCGCTTTACGAGCCGGTTAAATTTTTTTGCTGATAAATCCTGCCATCTATGCGCTGACGCCACCGTCCGTCAATGCCATCGTGAATGGCAATGACGAATTTTGATTGAATCATGGAGGAGAACAAGTTGTTAGAAAACAAAAGAAGAGACATGACCCCGTTTGACCTCGCCAGAAGGCCGGTTCGACAGAATCCTTTTTTGCTGCCGTTCATTTGGGGTGCATCCTATTTGATGACCAGAAGGTTTCGCTTGAAGATTTCCAAAGATTTGAGAGGCGTAAAACCGCCGTACCTGGTCATTTCCACCCATCAGGGGTTTTCCGATTATTACATAGCCCCATTGGCGTGCTTTCCGCATCGGGCGAATTATGTTTCGGACATGGAAGGATTTGCGGCATTTGGCGAATGGCTGTACCGCCAGGTCGGATGCATTGGGAAACGTCGTTATGTGCCGGACGTCAGTGTCGTGCGAAACATGAAATATTGTTTGGAGAGGGGCGATTCGGTTGTATTGTTTCCAGAGTCTCGGCATTCCAACGTGGGAACGACTTCCTATATATCGGGAAACTTGGGAAAGCTTGCCAAGGTGATGGGAGTGCCGGTAGTGACGCTTGTAGTGCACGGAAGTTATCTGGCAAATCCGTTTTGGGACGAGGAACACACGAGGATCGTGCCAATGGAAGCGCGGATGGAATGTGTATATACAAAAGAAGAATTGCAAAATGCCAGTGGGGAGCAGATTCAAAAGCGGCTGTATCAGGCGCTACAATATGATGAGTATGCTTGGCAAAAGGCGCGGGGAATTAAAATCACGAAGCCGGGAAGGGCGGAGGGATTACATAAGGCATTATATAAATGTCGTTGTTGCATGGACGAAGAGTCCATGGCCACGTATAAGGACATGCTGATTTGTAAAAAATGTGGCACGTCGTGGAAAATGACTGAATATGGCGAATTGCAAGGGAAGCGGGCGGTGTTAAGGATTTCCGATTGGTACGAATGGCAGAGGCGGGAGGCGGTTTGCGAATGGCGCGAAATAAAAAAGCCGCTTTGCTTTTCCGTGCGCGTGGAGGCTCTGCCCAATGCCAAGGGATTCGTACCTTTGGGAGAAGGGCGGCTTACGTTGGACGAGGATGCCTTTACCCTGAAAATAAAAGAAAAAAGAGTTGTGTTCCTGCATCATGTCAGGGAATCAGTACAGACGGAATATGACTACCGCAAGAGAGGGGAATGTATCGTGCTTTCCACGACGGACTGTTGTTATTACTTGTATCCATCGAAACATAACCCGTCGGACAAGGCATTTCATGCCACATGGATACAATTTGTCGGAGAATACTGTCATTGGTCGATGCAAAAAGAGAAGTCTTAGCGTATGCATGGCGTATGGGATATGGCAAAAACGGGGATGAAACCGTCCTTATGGCAGAGGGATTAGTATGGAATAAAAATATCTGAAAATCGACAAAATAATCTGAATTGTGCGAAAAAAATAAAAAGTAAAAAAATTGTTGACAATTTGCGATAAGAGTGTTAATATATCACTTGTCGCTCGCAAGACTGGCAAGTTTTGGAAAGGACAATCCTTGGCGGGATGCTTACAAGACGAAAGTCAAGTCGGGAAATGACAGAAAATAAAGTCAAAAAAACTTGAAAAAAGTTGTTGACAAATGTCAGAGTGATGTGGTAATATATACAAGCTGTCGCTTGAGAGCGAACAGCAAGGTGAAAAGAGATAACAACACCAAGAAAGAACCTTGACAACTGAACAATAGACAACAACAATCCTTGAA
>CAOKHZ010000061.1 GCA_948468385.1 uncultured Faecalicatena sp.
AATTCAACGGATTGTTCAACGCATAAACATACCGATTCCTCGTCAATGGGAACGGTAACTCGCCGTCCTCCATATCCTCCGAGGTGAAATTACCATTCTCCGGCTCATAATACCTCGCCCGTAAATATTGTAGGCCGGTCTTGGTGTTCGTCGATTCCGCGTTGTAACCGTAATAGTTCACGTCGTCGACGTACTCCGTCAGGGTATAGCCCTTGGCATTCGCGCCGCCCTTTACGAGCGAGGCAAGCTCCTCCTGCGGGCTGTCGCCGTTCTCCGTTCGCTCGGACTCCAGAATCATCATCTCGTCGCCGTAGCAGTCTTCCTACTTGTAGGTGTTGTCTATCTGGAACACGCGGTTGCTGTCACCGTCGTACATCGTCGCCATCAAGACCGTGCCGCCCTGGCTCACGACCGCCAATCGGTTCTCCGCCAGGTACTCGTACTTCACCGGGTCGGCGTTGTTCGTGCAATCTTGCTCCTGAACCAGGTTGCCGTCGCCGTCATACTGATACGTCGTTCCCGGGTCGCCCCAGATGCGCGTGTTCCGTTGCCGTTCAGCCTTGACCGAACGGCAACGGCATATGGCCATTAAAATCGCTTCGCGATGGGCTATATGCCTTATCCCCATCACGTCTTTTCACGGTCAGCGCAGTAAACTGCGCAGACCTGATTAAACTATAATCATGTTTTTACATTTCACAAACTGGTTGGCATCGTTGTACCCGTACTTGTACCGCTCCTTCGTCACGCCGTTTTCCAGACGCTCGTAAACCGTGCGGTTGCCCACCTTGTCATACTCATAATTGTGAACGATGGTCTTGTTGTCATCCAACTTCGACTTCCTACTCCCAACAAACGCATCACATCTAAAGTGATACTAAAATTATTTTAACACCGAATCAATCAATATTTCGATTTTTATGTTTTCTAACTCCATATCATTATTAATCTCCGACAAATCCGCATTAAAAACCTCTAATTCAGAAACAATTCCTTCTGAAACAAATAAAAAAAATTGTATTGGTACTTGACCATCCGGGTATGCACGCATTTCTATAGGCGCACCACTAATTAATGGGATTTTTTTTCCTACTTGAATTTTTTGGAATATCAAATTTATATAATAATTCGTATTTTCCCTCAAAATTTCAGCACAATTTATTTGCTTAATTAGTTCCTCTCTATACTCAAAATCTATCGATAACATTTTTTCCAGCCACTGCTTTTCATTAGTTGTCAACTTTCTATTTTCTATCATTGCTTCTCACCTCATCTAGTCATTATCCTTCAAAAATACCAATACTTTTGCATCCATATCTTGGATTATAAATTCTTGTCATAAACTTTCCTTTGGAACCGTCATGAATTTTCCGTGATTGAATCAACTGTAAAATCCTATTTCCCATTAGTCAATTCAACCACAACGAAGCAATTTAGATGTTCTCTTTCAACTATATTTTCATTCCTTTACTATATATTGTTTTTTCATACCAAGAGAACTATTAGAAATTACTTACCTGGTACATAGTATGTTCCAACACTAATCACCCCTTCCGAAACGCCAAAGCAAGTATATTCTATTGTAATTCCATCAATAACTATTCTCCCTTTGTAGAATCGTCCCACCCTGCTAATTTTAGTTACCACTTCATTTGCAAGAGCCTGATTAACCTTATGTATGGATAGTCCTATCGTTTCAATATGCCTTCCGCCATGTCCAAACCATACTTCTGTTCCATTTACTTTAATTATATCTGTTCTGCCCCACCACCTTTTGGTGAGGTATAGCGTTCTGGACGCCCTGGTATTCTGCTATTTCCCAGTTCTGGCTTATTCTGTCCAAATCTTTCTAACTTATGTTCTTCATTATCTCCTTTTTCTATTTTTTGAAGCCGTTTCTCTCCAAAAAGCGATGTCAACGCATCCATAGCCATTACGGTGACTCCGAGACTAATTATTAAATCCAATAAAATCTTCGCGCCAAGAGTTACCCCTTCAAATAACCATGGTAATGCCAACGGTAATACCGCTACAGTGGCATTCATCCACCCTGCCACGCACGTCACCCGTTTGGACTGTTCCAGCCGCACCTTTACCATCTGTTCCTTATAACCCGGTCTCTGGTTTTCGGTCACTCCCGACATTCCTGCCAGTTTTCCCGTATCCCCGGCCGCCATGTTCCCGGCCTTGCCGTCTATGGAACCTGCTTTCTGTGCATTCCCGCCCTTGGAATGTCCGTTCGCCGCGCCTGATTTATTGCCAGTCTCCCGTTGTATCGCCCTCTTCAGCGACGAGGCAATGTTCTTCACCAATTTGTCAACCTTTTTCACCGTCTTCGTGCTACCCCAAATCGAGCCCATCACGCCGCCGACGGCACCTGATACAGCACCAGCCCCCTTTCTACCGCCTTGCTCTTATGTCCGGTCGGATCCTTATAATTCAACGGATTGTTCAATGCGTAAACATACCGATTCCTCGTCAGCGGGAATGGTAACTCGCCATCCTCCGCATCCTCCGAGATAAAGTTGCCATTCTCCGGGTCGTAGTACCATGTCCACTATCCGTCACAAGCCCGGTCACGCTGCCGCGCCCGTCATACATATAATAGCTTGATTCCCCGCTTTCCTCGTAGGTATAAGCCTGGCGCATCGGGCTGTCGCCGTTCTCCGTCCGTTCGGACTTCGGAATCAGCACGTCGTCGCCATAGCAATCTTCCCACTTGTAAGTGTTGTCTATCTGAAAGACGCGGTTGTTGTCGCCGTCGTACATCGCCGCCATCAAGACCGTGCCGCCCCCTGGCTTACGACCGCCAGACGGTTCTCCGCCGTGTATTCGTATTTCACCGGGTCGGCATTATTCGTACAATCCTGCTCCTAAATCAGGTTGCCGTCGCCGTCATACTTGTACCGCTCCTTCGTCACGCCATTTTCCAGACGCTCGTAAACCGTGCGGTTGCCCACCTTGTTATACTCATAATTGTGAACGACAGTCTTGTCGCCGTCCAACTTCTCCGTGCAGCGGGTCAGCTCCCAATTGTCATTATACTCATATGTCCACTGGCGTTTCCGTCACTTCCCGCGTCGCCGCTTCCATCGCTCTCCTTGGCATCCTCATACGACTTCTCCAGCAGATTGTTCAGCTTGTCATAAATGGCCTGCCAGGCGTAGCCCATTGGGTCGGTCACGGAGGTCAAATTGCCCGCCTTGTCATAAGCAAATGCCGTACGCCGGCCTTCCGCGTCGGTCACCGCCGCCAGGCGATCCATCACGTCGCACTCATACGTCGTGACACTCTCATCGACTTCCGTCACCTGCAGCAGGTGACCATATACATCATAAGCGTAGGTCGTGGTACGTCCCAGGGCGTTGGTCTGGCTCGTCACGTTACCCGCCGCGTCATACGTCCAGGCGGTCGAATGTCCCTCGCTGTCCTTCGCACTCAAAGTCCGCCCCAGGCCGTCGTAAGTATATTCTACGGACAAGCCCTGCACGTCGGTCATCTTGGTAAGCCGTCCCTCTCCCCATGTAACAGTCCAGCCAAAGCCGAACCGTTACATGGCGGCATATGGCATTAAAATTGCTTCGCGATGGCCATATACCTTATTCCCCATCACGTTTTCGCACGGTCAGCGCAGCAAATGCGCAGACCTGGCTGAACGACATTCCTCCTCGCCATATTCCATGGACAGCACGTCGCCGGTCGGGTACGTCGTCTTCATGTGGTTTTCGGTCTTGTCATAGGCGTAAGAATTTTAGGAAATGACTTCTGTAGCCAGTCCACCACCTAGTATGTGAGAAATAAAACGGTAGAAAAAATTCTGTAAATGCTGACTAAACATGCAGTTGTCAAAGTTCAAAGCCGTTGAATTTCACTGATTCAGGTAATCTCCGAAAAATCTCTTATTTTTATACATTTGTCATCTAACCATCCTTAAGACGATTAGATGACAAACTACCATTTTCCAATTTACCATATCATAAGAGCCTTTTTACCATGCTTTAAATATCACCACTTTTTAGACAATATCGCTCTCCGTCTATATCTTCATGTGTCAATATAAGGGTCCACGAAAAGCTATCATCAAATATATATATATCCTCTGGCAAATGCTCTTGTCCTTCTAGCAAATCGGAAAACTTCAATTTAAGTACGGCATCTTTATCAAATTTCCAATAATCCTTTATAAAGATTCTTTCACAAGTGTTTATGTCCCAAAATACATATACCTTATCTATGTTATTAGCTTTTAGCTCCACGTACGATTCTTTAATAAGTACGGGGGCTTTCATGCAATCCCACAAGTATCCTTCATAACAATAACCATCCTTGAATTCATGTATATCCTCTATTCTCTCCCAAAAAGGATCAGAACGATTTATAAATTGCTCTATATATTTTTCTCGTAATCCGTCCCCTTCCTCTTTCCTCAACACTTTCACTTTATTTTTAAAATCTTCTAATTTCATTTACTTTCCTCCTATCTCCTGAATCCGTATTGCTCCTTTTTTTCCATCAGCCGTAAGATAATTAACATGACGATAGTAGTGTGGGTTCGGTGGATCATGCCCCTTTTCAGTTTTATGTTAAAACCGGATTTTGGACATAACGTCCAAAGCCTTTTCGATAATTGAAAAGCTTGCGGAAGTTTAATGCGTCTATCTTTGCCCCGAAGAAGAACTTACCACGTTGCATCCCGCGGGGCAACTTTTTCAGATGGAAGTTCCTCCTCAAGTTCGAGGGAACGGTCTCGACCCCGTTCCGCAACCTGGCATAATCCTTGTAAACATCTTCTTTCATGGCGCGCTGGGTTCTTGCCCGGTTCCGTCCTTTCAGGGAAATGTCCAGACTGGCGGTTCGTTTGTGTATGTGTGGGTTACATTTTTCCCTATGCGGGCATTGCTCGCAGCACGAAACCGGAAAGGAAATGTGGCATTTCCCATTTGAGTTTCGGTAACAACAGGATTTTGGCGCATGCCGCTGTCGCTACCGGTGTTTTGCTCGTACTGGTAATCCGTGATGACGGAGCCTTCCGGGCTGACGGTCTCTTCCATGTTCGCGACATAGCCGCGATATTCCTTCCCGTCCTTTTCCCGGAACGTCGCTTCTGGATCCGAAGGGTTCTGGAGCACGCGGGAATCCAACCCGCCATCCTTCTTGGCACGCAGCCTCCGTCCCCCTCCTTCCACGACGGTCTGCTCGGGAAAGCTCGTCGTGTGGAGGGCATACTGCAAATGAAGGTCGAGCATC
>CAOKHZ010000062.1 GCA_948468385.1 uncultured Faecalicatena sp.
CACTCGGTCACGCCGCCCTCTGCGGCAAATAGTTACTTGTCACTATTAAGCCTTCCGACAATTTGATTTTTCATTTTCTGGAAAACAATATTGGGGAAACGCATGAAAACACAAAAGACTTCCTTGACTTCGTGCCGCGCATCAGTGAAACGCAGCAAAAAATCATGGTGCATGATATTTTTGAGCAGATGATGAAGACACTGCTTACGCCTTATTATGGCGCGACTTATCGACTGCAGGACTTGTTCTGCCAATTGATTGACATCCTCTCCGACACAAGGTATTACAACGTGCAGCACGTCACAACCAGATCCAATATGGACTCGCTCTTGTTTGCCCGTATCGACCAGCTTCTCGAAGAACGAAACGGACGCGTCACCAACAGCGAATTATCACAGATCCTCAATTATGACGGCTCCTACCTTGGCCGAATCGTGAAAAAATTTACCGGCAAAAGCTTGTTTGACTATAGCATGACGTTTACCATGGCGGCCGCGGCAGACATGTTGAAAAACACGAAAAAAAATGTGTCCCAGATTGCGGAAGAACTGCACTTCTCCAACCGAACACATTTTTATAAAGTATTTGACCAATATTACCATATGACGCCCAAAAAATATCGCGAACGGGGATAAGGCATTCCACATGATTTTCATCTATTTGGAACCGACTTAAAAACGTGTTGGTTCTAGCCGACATATTAATACGAATTCCCTCCACTCTCTACAATCACTTCACATATATCAAATCCCTTATAACGAAACCATCCATCCTCCTTTGGTTTCTTTATATTTCTACAAAAGCTAACCAAATATCCTTTTTTTAAATCCTTGCCCTCAAGATACCCTGCATCCTCATTGCGATATTCCGCTTTCATGAACGCCGCAAAACGACGCACCACGCACTCCATATCCAGCTTTCCCTCATGGATATATTGCGATTTTTCGACATATTCCGAATTCAGCAATGCATCTGTTGCCCGTACAGATGTAAAGTAATTTAAAATCAAAGTTTCAAATATCACATTTGAAACAACTGTCCGCCCATCCCTTTCTTTCAGAATGCCAAACATCACACCCAAATCAATCGTCGGATTACTTCGTTCAAAAACCACATTTGCTCCATTTACCAGCAACTGCTCCATCAAATTTGCAAATTCCTGATTATTGCGAATATTTTTTATGACATCCTCAAACAACGTATTTTGCTCTTTTAGCAAATCCCTCACGATATTTCGAAGATTTTCTTCATTCCACGCAGTCGCCCTTTCGTCCAGCCTTTTGCATAAACAACTCACTAAATATGGATATCCTCCCGTATATCCGTACAAGTGATTTGCCATCTCTTCTTTGTCCATGACCGTATGATGATCTTTCTCATAATCTTCCAACATCGTCACAATGTCGGCAACACAAAAACTCATATCCACATCAAACGGAACGGAAATGTTCCATGGGCTATTGTACCGATGAACTTCATCTGGTCTTATTTTTAATTTTAAATTTTTAACATCGTACACTCCTGCCAAAATTACGGAATAAAATGTCGGCGTTTCTTCCCTCTCAAGATAATATTCCCGAATCTGTCCCAAAAAATCAAGAAAAATTTGATTATCCGAAGCTTGATCCACCTCATCCACCATAAGTACGATTCTTTTCGTTGCCTGTTGGCATATACAGCTAAGCTCCTCAAATAGTTCTGTCAAATCAAAGTCCGCAGCTTCCCGACACCGTTCCAATTTTTGAAGCGATTCTCCATTTATCCTCCCGCTCTCCGTTTCATTTTTCGCTCGTTTTATAAATTCACTGGCAAATGCTCTGGAAAATGTATGTTCACTGCAAAACTTCGCTGAACTCAACTTCTGAAAACTCATAAAAATCACAATATACTCTGGTTGGAGATATGCTTTCAACGCACGCAGGGTCGTTGTCTTTCCATACTGTCTGGCGCGATTCACCACAAAATAATCTCCATTATCCACCAAAGATTTCATCTTTGCCAAACGCCCTCTCAAATCTACCATATAATGCTTTTCGGGATAACACACTCCATTTATATTAAAACTTTTCAACACGGAACCCTCTCTTTCTCTTTAACCGTTCGGCATCCTCACCGTTACACTTATTCGCTCTCTACAACTATTTTACCTATATCATGTCCCCATCTTAATTTTCCACTACCATTATATCCCTTTCTCTTTCATAACGCAACGCCGGAAAAAGACTCTTGCCCAAATGCATCTTTCATGGTATTCTATAGAACCACCCGTCAACCATTGCCTCTTTTTCAGGAGGTGCACCATGAGTGAAAAAATCTTTCCCGTCATCGACCCGGTTGCGACCGGAGAAAACATTCTCAGACTGCGCAAGGAACGAAGCCTCACCGTCCGCGACCTGCAAGGCTATTTCGGATTTGAAGAGCCTCAGGCAATCTACAAATGGCAGCGCGGAAAAAGCCTTCCCTCGGTCGACAATCTTTACGCACTTGGGGCATTGTTTGAAATACCCATGGAACAAATCCTGGTTCCATTGAAATCGCAGAAATTTCCTATAACACAAAAACGCAAGCGGCAGGAAAGCAAACCTGCCGCCTGCGCCATTCATGGAGCATATGCCCCATCTCACCGCCTACAATACAGCCATGTGGAAACTTCGGGTTACACACCTTGCCCCCGCCTGCAAGACAACTTTGTTTCACTTCATTTTCCTTACTGAGTTCATCTTACACGAAAATGAGAGGATTGTCATTGAACTGCTGGTTTAAAGTTGTTGATTTTATCATTTTTTATCTTGAAACACATATAAAAAGCCCGGATAAGTAAGCCTTCCGAATCATCCCTGTGGCATCCCGAAAAGTATTGTTAAATCCATACTCGTCAATGCGTTTCACGGCTCCCATACGCGACACATATGCGCCTCCGTCAAAATCAATCCGTATTCCTTCCAGAACGTCAAACGAGTCCCGCCAATCTGGGAAGCCCCATGCTGATAAACGGCACATAGGTCACGAGCAACAAACCCGCCAGGATGGCGATATAATACCACGCCATATATGGCAATGTCTTCGCGAGCGAAGAGCGTCCGACCTTGATTGCCACGAACAGCGTGTTTCCAACCGGCGGCGTTATATTGCCAATGCAAAGGTTATATACCAACACCAGGCCGAAATGAATCGGATCCATGCCAAAGTTCTGCACGATGGGCAAAAAGAGCGGCGTAAAAATCAAGATGGCCGGGGTCACGTCCATAAACGTTCCCGCCACCAGCAAAATCACGTTCATGATGAACAAAATGATGATTTTGTTGCCCGTAATCCCTAAAAGCGCGGCAGACACGGCCTGGGGAATCTGCGTAAACGCCATAATCCAGCCAAGTATGTTGGAAACGCCAATCAGGAACACCACCATGCCGCTCGTTTTGGCACTATCCACGACAATGTTCCAAAATGACTTCGGCGTGATGTTGCGGTAGCAAATACCCAGCACCAGCGCGTAGACGACCGCGATTGCCGAGCCCTCCGTCGCGGTAAAGATGCCGCCCACGATGCCGCCAATCACGACGATAATCAACGACAATGCCGGAATTGCCCGCAACGTGCAAACGCCAAGATTTTTCCAATCAAATTTACCCGCGCCTCCCGTATATCCTTTGCGCGTCGCGATGATGATTCCCACTATCATGCAACAGACCGCCCACAAAAGACCCGGCACGTAACCGCCGAGGAACAATGCCGCCACGGACGTTCCGCCGGAAGCCAGCGAATAGGTAATCAGCGCGTTCGACGGTGGAATCAGAAGCCCCGACGGCGCGGACGCGCCATTCGTGGCGGCACACAACGCCTGGTCATACCCCTCTCGTTCCTCGCCCTCCTTGACCATGCTGCCCACCGCCGCCGCTGCCGCTGCCGCCGACCCGGAAATCGCTCCAAACAGCGCGTTTGCCCCGACATTCGTCACCAACAACGCCCCCGGGAACCTGCCCAGGATTGCCATGACAAAATCCACCAGACGCTTCGCGATTCCCCCTTGGTTCATCAAATTGCCCGCCAGGATAAAAAACGGAATTGCGGTCAGGCTAAATTTGCTCATCCCGACAAACGTCCTCTGTGCCGCCGTGACCACCGCGACGTCCAACGACACGGTTCCCAGAATCGTGACCAAGGACGAAATGCCAATCGCGTATGCAATCGGAACGCCTATATATACACCTTATACACGAGTGGATAAGAGGTTTCGGCAGTCC